>CAWEQF010000003.1:0-595901 GCA_963811195.1 uncultured Flavobacteriaceae bacterium | reverse complement strand
CTATGGTTTGGTTTCTTCGGAATTGTCAGCGTAAGGACTGAATATTAATTAGTTTCTAAATTATTAAAATTAGTTGAAAACCAAGCAATTTGAGTTAACCGATGTTGTACACAGTTTTTTATCAACTTTATCTCAAATAGTTGTCATTTTAACTTGGTAATAGTATAATCAGTTCGAATTAAGTTTGTTTTTTTTATCAGAAATATACACGTCTTTTTCAAAATAGGAAGTTAATTCAATTTCCGAAAAATACCCTTTTGGGTCATCTTTGCAAAGTATCGTTTCTACAATTTTTCCATTAATTTTTAGTGAACCCTTGTGAGAACCATATATTCCAAACTCTAAATTTTTGAAATTATCAGTGAAGGTATCTTTTTTGGTCGTTCCATCTGGATATGTATTTTCAATAATTATTGATGATGACCTTACATCAAAAGGCTTATTGAATGTGTAAAGATTTGCTGAAGCTATATTAGGACCCTGCGGTAAAGTGTCATTTATATTGATCTTGAAAAATGAACTATTAACGGAATCTATTTTTCCTTTTTCAGTGTATCTAATAACTTGATTTACAAAAGGTTTTCCATTATTTATTATCAGTTCACTTCTTATTTGGCGTCCATTTTTTTGAAAATAATTCCAACCTAATTTTATTTTAGAAGTATCCTCAGTGTGAAATTTTTTATTTGTATTAAGATTCGTGTTTTTGTCATTGCAACTGATGGATAAAACAGAAAGTAATAAAATCTTTAAAATCCTATTTTTAGAATTCAATATCATAATTTATTTTCTTTTTTAGAATTTCACTTGTTACTAATTTCTAAAATTATTCTTATTCAGGACGGGTCAAAATTGTGTACAACGGTCTCGGTTAACACAAGTTGCGGGAGTAGGGACGCAAACTTGTCGGTTTAAGTATTTTCTAACTTAGGATACTAAATTATACTTTTTCGATAAAACCCGTTATTTGTGATAACCGTTGTTAGCCACAGTTATTTTTTCCGATATTCCTCATAAATACCAAATGCATCATTTTCAAATCTGCTATCTGCATAAAATTCAAAGTCCATTGTTTTTGATAAGTCAGAATTATACTTTGTGGCTGGCTCAAAAAGTTTCATTTGGTCTAATTCGTCATCATTAAGCTTTTTGCTAACATTGAAATTCCCCATTTTTTCCAACCCTTTGAAAAATCTTTTAAAGATATTTCTCATTGATTCCGAACTATTGTCAACTCCGATCCATTTTCTTTTCAATTGTCCTGCAACATCTAAAGTCGTTCCTGAGCCTGCAAAGCAATCTAAAACATAATCGCCTTCGTTGGAAGATGCGTTTATAATTCGCTCAAGTAAGTTTGGATTCTTTTCTGTTGGATAGCCTGTTATTTTTACGCTTTGATTTACTGAATCTTGAACATCAGTCCAAATGTCTTGAACAGCAACTCCTTTGCTTTTATCGAAAAACACTTTTCTTCTTGGATTTCCAGTTGCAGACCAATAGATTTCTCCTTTCTTATCAAATTCATCTAATTTGCTTGGAATGTATTGCCAATGTTTACCTTTTGGTGGCATCATTCCTTTCCAAATTTTTCCAGTTTCTCCGTTTCTTGTTCCAGGTGCGTGAATTGGGACTTTTTTAAATCTTCTACCAGTATTTTCATCAATGCAAGGATATTCCTTTTTAATTTTATCCTCTGTCCAAACCAATGTTGCTCTATTCCAAATATAATTTTCAGTTTTTGAATAGAATAAAATATAGTCGGAAATGTTTCCGTAAGTATTTTTTGTGTAATTTTTGTTACTGCATTTTTTACGAGAGATAAAACCTTTGAAATTTTTTGCTCCAAAAATTTCGTCCATTATTAATTTTATCTCAAAAGTCATATTATTATCTAAATGAACATAAATAGAACCATCATCAGATAGAAGTTCTCGAAGAAGAATAAGTCTTTTTCTTATATACTCAATAAAATGACTTCCAACTAAATCGTCTTTGTATGAGCTTTTTTGATTTCTCGAATGAAATACACTATTCGTTCCGTAAGGCGGGTCGATATAAACTAACTTAATTTTATTCTTTAAATTTCGTTCGTGAATTAGGTTTTTTAAAACATCTAAATTATCTCCATTAAAGAGTAAATTGTCTTCTCCGTTACCGAATATTTTACTGTAAAGTTGTTCTGGAAGTTTATTTATAAGTTCAGTGGCTGAAGTTTTACCTTTATATTGTATTTCATAATCAAATGAACCATCAAAACTTTCATCAGTTATAATTGTAGTTTCTTCTTGCCAATTTTTCTTTGTTATTCCTGTCGCCATTGTCTTAAGATTTTAGCCATTCATAGGTTAATCTGTCCATAATCATTCTCAAAGTCACAACTAATATGTCATCTGAATGGTCTTCGATGTAGCTATAGTCGTTCCACATTGAACCAAGAAGTAATCCTGGTCCATCATTAACAAAAATAATTTTAGTTCGTAAGTCTTTACCTAAAGCATACGCTAAAAGCTCATTGGAAGCATTTCGATATCCACCTGTTCTGTCATCTTCTTGCGAACCTCCTCTGTCTCCATCATACCTTGCAAACCCAATTGCTAAAATATCATTACCTTCTTTTATCATAAAGTCAACAGGTCTGTCAGGTTTTGTGTAATCTTGAAATACATCTCCCAATCTTATATCTCTTCCTGCGCGTTCTGGACCCGTAATGTCAAGTTCAGGAAACTTACTTCTTAAAAGTTCAAACATTCTCTCTGTCAAATCGTAACCTTTTTGACCTCTACTTTTATATTCCCATAAAAGTGCGCAAAGTGCCTCATCGGGCATTGGTCTTGATAAAAAAGCTTTATGAACCTCTACGATTGATCTAAATTCTTTTCCGAATTGCTCGCAAATCCATTTTGCCTTGGATTTCTTTTTGAGCATTTCCACTGGTGTATTTGGACTAACGTATTTTCTGAATATTCGACAAAGTTGGATTCTCATCCAAGGTTGTTTGGTGTCAGAAATTTGCATAAATAGTCTTGTAGGACTTTCTGATTTTTTTAGTAATTGGCTAAATAATTCAAGAACAGGATGATAAAGATTACACGCATCGATTAATATGTCAGGATAATATTCTCCAGAAGCAAGGGTTATCCAATTCGCTCCGTCTTCTTTATAATCACTAAATTTTTTCATTCATAATAATTTCTGCTAAAGGTAATTATTTTAAATTTTTCTTTAACAGTTCGAGTGTTTTTTATAATTGTGGCTAACGGCCGCGGTTAACGAAAGTGCGGAATTAAAAAACGTGAACTTATCCGATTAACTGTTGCCTGGTTAAGACTAAAATTAAACTTTTTTCTGTAAAAACCGCATTTTTCGATAACCGCTGTTATAAACTGTGGCGACACAACCGAGTGAGTCTTTTAGAAATTCAGCATAAATGAAATCCTGAATTTGTCAGTTTGTTCTAACCAAAAGGATTTAGAAAATAAGTTGCAGGTTTTACCAAGTCAGTTTTTTCTCAAAATAAAGCACAAAAATTAAAGTTTTCAGCTCGAAATTTTCCGCGACCGATTTTTGTCAGATTCAATCAGATTTTTCATTCTCAACTCCGACTTCAATTCGGAAGAATTCAAGTCGGAGCCATTGTTTTATAACGGCCGCGGTTAACGAAAGTGCGGGATTGAAAACACGAACTTTTCAGCTTAACTTTTGCCTGGTTTAGAACTAAAATTAAACATTTTCCTGAGAACCCGCATTTTTCGATAACCGCTGTTACCTAAAGTGGCGAAAACTGAATTATGTTGAAAGTTCCAAATCAGATTTATTTTCGTTTTTCAGAGTTTATTATGATCAGAAAAAGTTGTGCAAAATTCTTTTTTTCATCTTTTACTCAGTTTTCTGAAAACTCAGATGTAGAATTTTCTCAGTTTACTTTTTTCACGTGCGAGTGAGAATCAGAATATTCAATTTTTCTCATTTTTTCGATCTGCTCCGTTTTACATTTTTTCAATTCAAGCTTGTCAACTTAAATTGCAGATTTTCAGTTGAAGCCATTTTTGGTAACGGCCGCGGTTAACGAAAGGTGCGGGATTAAAAACGCGAACTTTTCAGCTTAACTTTTTCCTGGTTAAGAACTAAAATTACACTTTTTCCTGTAAAACCCGCACTTTTTCGATAACCGCTGTTGTAAATTGGGCCGACACTATTAATAAGTTGATTTAAATTTTTATCAGTTTTGCGCTTTTCCATTTTTAGTCAGAATGAGAATCAGTCAAAATTTGTCAATTTTAGAGATTTTCATTTTTTTGTGCGAGTGAGAATCCGCTGAATTTTATCAATTTTCAAGTTTTCATTTGAAAAGTACAATTTTCATTTCTTTTTTCGGCCGAGTGAGAATCAGTTGAATTGTCATTTTAAAATAATTTTTTTTAAAAGCCAATTTTCGATTAGAAACTAATCAATTTTTCAATCAATTTGTTAAAATCTGTTTTTTGTCAGGAGGCCTTGTTTACAACGGTTACGGTTAACCCAAGTTGCGGGAAAAGAGGTGAAATTGTCAGTTTAACAGCAACTTTTTTAAAGTACCAAAATAACAAATTTCGCCATTAATTTAGCAATTTGGGATAACCGATGTTAACTATTGTTGCGACACGACCGAGTGAGTCTTTTTAAATATTCAGCATTAATGAAATCCTGAATTTGTCAGTTTGTTTTAACTCAAAGGATTTAGAAACCAAGTCACAGGTTTAACCCAAGTCAGTTTTTTCTCAAAATAAGCATAAAAATCAAAGTTTTCAGCTCGAAATTTTCAGAGACAGATTAGTGTCAGCTTCATTTAAATTTTCAATTTTTGCTCCGGCTTAAATTCCGCGGAATTTCAGTCGGAGCTATAATAGTTAACGGTCTCGCATAACGACAAGTGGCGCGGAGTTTTGGATGCGGATTTGTCGGCTTAACAGTTTTGTTTGTTATGGAAACTAATTTAGTTCTTTTTTCTAAAACCCGCCATTTGCGGTATGCGTTGTTACCTGCTGGCCTTAGCAATATCTATTATCACTAAGTCTTTGTTTATTCTTTCAAAGAGTTTTGCCGTATTAGTTGAGTCAGATTTTATAATTAATCTATCATTTTTATAAATTTTCAACTCTTTCATATTATCATTTAGTTTTTCAAAATCTTTGTTGTTTTTTAGATTAAAATTTATGTCATAACCTAAAAGAATACCTTGATAACTCTTCAATTTTATTTTAAACTTTTTCTCTTGAACTTTATTTACCTTTTGGGGTAATTCTGGGTCAATTATATCAAGATCTTTATTAAATTTTGCGATTTTTGGCTCGGCTATAAAAATTTCTCCTTTCACAGAATTCTTTAGTTCATATTCTATTATTACATCTTTATCCGACGTGTTGATTATATAAAAATCCGTGTTGTATGAGCATCCAAGTAGAAGTAAGATTGCAATAATTCCGATTATTCTTTTCATCTAAAAAATTTATAAGGCTTGCAGGTAACGGCCGCGGTTAACGACAAGTGCCGCGGAAATATGGAAGCGGATTTGTCAGCTTAACGTTTTGGTTTATTATGGAAACTAATTTAGTTCTTTTTTGCAAAACCCGGCATTTGCGATAACCGCTGTTGCCAACAGTAATTATTCTCTAATTTTTATTTGAACTGTTTCACATTTCGGATCCATTATGGTTAACGAGTTTAAGCTTTCATTTGAGTAATTGAATTTAATTGTTGGCGAGGCTTTATTAAACCAATCAACCCAATTTGTTGTAGATTCTCTAATATTTCTAGTCAGATGATTTAATGCTATATGTTCAAAAAGATAACTCCAAGTAGAATCTCCCAAATATTTAGGCATATTAGCACTTAAAAAATCAATGTAGTAGAAACCATCATAAGAGTAAATTCTGTTTCTATTGCTTAATAATTTATATTGTTTTCGAAAATTCTTTTTAAAATACTCGAAGTCAGATTGAGCTAATTTTGCTTCTTCGCTGCTAAAATGTCTACTTTTTACCAATTTTCCATCTATATTAAAGACTACTAATTGGAAAGGATTCCAGACCATTATATTTGAAATTCCAACAACATATTTTTCATCCTTTGAAATTTGAATATTTGTCAGAGCAGGAGTCGGTTTTTTAAATACTGTATCGCACGTTGATTTATCAATCACTGCTAAATAAGCATAATTGTTTTTGTTCGTAAAAGGATCTTGATTTGTAGAAATCATTTCAAATCGAGCATCCCTGGTTTGTTCCGTCCAATCGTGAAAGTGGATGACGATGTAATTTTCAGATTCTATTTCTAATCTCAAAGAGTCACTATATGCAATTGGATCAGCATTAACTTTTATTGAAACTAGAATTAAAATCAGAAGTAGTCTTTTTTGCACGATTTCACTAATTATTGTTGGCAACGGTCTCGTATAACGACAATTGGCGCGGAATTATGGATGCGGATTTGTCAGTTTAACGGTTTTGTTTGTTATGGAAACCAATTTAGTTCTTTTCTATGAAACCCGCCATTTGCGTTATACGTTGTTATATACAGTGCCTTTACCAGATTTTTGTATATTGTACAAATCACTTCCGATTCCTTATCCGACGTTCAATAAAGTTCTTTAAGACAAATTTAATTTTTATATTGTGCTATCTTTTTAACGGCCCTATCCGTTATAACATTTTAATTGTTAATAACTAACCTACAATGGCCAACCAAGAAATCAAGAATGTTAAAATTGAAGACCTTCAGTTATGGACTGAAAATCCAAGAGATCCCTTAGATAATGAATTGCCGGACTTAGAAATAATCACGAGGGCACTTGAAGATAAACATGATAAATGGCAACTTCCTAAGCTAGCAAAGGAAATGGGGTCATATTATGATATAAGTGAACTTCCCATAGTTGTGGAATCTGGTGAAAGATATATAGTTTTTGATGGGAATAGGAGAGTTGCAATTTTGAAGTATCTAAAAAACGAATCTTCTTTTGAAGGCTTTACTAAATTGAAATTTAAGGAAGATACACATGAATTAAGAAATCTTGATGAGATGCCGTGTAATGTTTGTGATATGGATACGGCATTAGATAGTATTGAAAGGAAACACGTAAACAACGGAACTTGGAAACCTTTAGAAAGAGATTACTTTAAGCATCTTCATCGTAAGCAGAAAAAGAGTGAGTTTATTGAATTCGATGAAAGTACAGGCCTCATAACCAATAATCCCAAACTTAATCAGCGGTTTGTTAAAGAGGAATTCCTCACAAAAGAAAATTTGAAAAAGGCTGGATTTGATTACGATTCAAAAAATGGATTTGTAACTAATTATAGTCAAGACGAAGCGCAGAAGGTCTTAGAAGGAATCACAAATTTGGTTGAAAAGGGATTTGTTTCTACCAGAAAGAATAGAGGTAAACTACATGAACCACTCGTAGACTATTATCCAGATCTCGAACAAACTGTAAGACCATATAATGCGAAAAAACCCAGTTCGAAACTTAGCGATTATAC
This sequence comes from uncultured Flavobacteriaceae bacterium, assembly GCA_963811195.1. Lineage (GTDB taxonomy): Bacteria > Bacteroidota > Bacteroidia > Flavobacteriales > Flavobacteriaceae > Gillisia. Next base: position 588,384 of record CAWEQF010000003.1, on the reverse strand, counting down.
TTTAGATGGTGTTACTAAGCCTGCACCTAAAAAACCTAGAAAAACACCGGTTGTAAAAGAAAATAAATATATTTTTGGACGCACTTTAACATTAGAACCAGGCAAGGTTAATAATCTTTACTCTGCTATAAAAAGTGTATATGAAAGAAATAGAACAGACGAGAAAATCTTACCTATAATTGGAATGTCTTTGAGGCTTTTACTAGAAACAGCTGCCAGAGTACATTACAAAGATGACCCAAAAGTAGCGAATGATCAGATTTATTCCACTTTCCTAAAAGATGCCAAAAAGGATATGAAAAGTCCTAATAAAAAACCGCAGCAAAATTTTCTTTCTTTGACCTCAAGTTGGTTATCAGGAAGTACAAATTTAGATGGAATTTTAGGTAAGTTTGCACACGGAAATATAACTCCTAGTGAACACGATATCTTAGAGCAATCAAAAATCATTGGGGATATTTTAGAGTTCTATTTTAAAAAAAAAGTATGATTTACTCGCCACTGAGATACCCGGGTGGAAAAAATAAATTGTCTGGGTTTTTAAGCAAAATTTGTATTGATAATGAGATAAATGGCCACTATGTAGAGCCATACGCAGGCGGTGCCTCAGTAGCTTTGTTTTTACTGATGGAGAATTTTGTAAAAAAGATCACGATTAATGATAAAGACAGATCTATTTATTCTTTGTGGTATTCTATTTTAAATGAGACTGATAAATTTTGTAATCTTATTGAAAATGCTGAATTGACTATTACAGAATGGGTAAAACAAAGAGATATACAAAAAGATAAGGAAAATATAGATTTACTGACGTTAGGCTTTTCTACTTTTTACTTAAATCGAACTAACAGATCAGGAATAATTACTGGAGGTGTTATTGGAGGAATGAATCAGGATGGTAATTATTTAATTAATTGCCGTTTTAATAAAAGCGAATTGATAGGAAGGATACGCAGAATCTCTAAAAGGAAAGATAGTATTTTTCTCTACAATCTGGATGCTATTGAACTCATAGATAAAATAAGAAAGGAAGCAGAAGATTCAAATGTTATTTTTTATTTTGATCCACCCTACTATCTGAAGGCTAGTTCACTTTATATGAATCATTACAAATATGAGAATCATAAAAATGTTAGTAATATGATTCGTGAAATCAAAAATTTCCATTGGATCGTTTCTTATGATAATGTTCCGGAAATCCAAGAATTATATTCTGGTTGCAAAAAGAAAGAATACTCATTTAAGCATACTGCTTATGAAGCACGAACTGGTAAAGAAATTTTATTTTTTAGCTCAGATTTGAAACAACCGATAATAGATAACTGGGATCCGTTAAAGTTTAAATTAAAAAAGTATCAAGACGGCAGAAAACGAGTTGTTTACAGAGGTTAAAAGTTAGGATTTTTTGTCTTATACTGAAATAGGTTGACCCTTTTTGGTTCACTTTTTAGATTTTTAAATGGTCAATATTTCTAAATTTTGTTGGTTCCTTTTGTAGGAACGATAGGGTACATTTTTATTTAAATGAACAAAATTTGGGGTATTCATTTTAAGGCTTAAATGTGGACGTTTGTTATTGTAAATGTCCACCGCTCTTTTAACCATCTTCTTTGCTAAAGTAGTATTTTTTATGGTTTGTCTGAGTGCATATTCATATTTGAGGGTTTGATTAATTCGTTCTGCTACAGGATTTTCATAAGGATCATACTGTTGTGTCATACTCATCGTAAGCCCGTTATCCTCTGCAAACCCGGTGTATTCGGGATTGCAATACTGAAGGCCACGATCTGAGTGATGGATGAGTTTCTGATCTTTATATTTCCTGTTTTTAAGTGCCATCTTGAGCGCATCCAAACAAAGTGAGGTTTTCATATGGCTGGCCAATTTATAGCCCATAACCTGCTTTGAATACGCATCGGTAACGATGGCCAGGTAGTTATGGCCGCCCTGGGTTTTGATATAGGTAATATCACTTACCCAAAGTTGTTCTGGCCTGTCAGGAACTTTATCCTGCACCAGGTTTTTGTATTTATAGAACTGATGTTTGGAGTTGGTGGTGATATGAAAACGTCTGGTCCTGGGCACTAGCAGGTTGTTCATTCGCAATACACGAAAGAATTTATCCCTTCCTATTTTAATTCCGAGGTTTACCATTTCAGATTTTAATTCGCTGTAGAGTTTTATTCCACCAGTTCTTTGTCCTACTTCTTTGCGATAGGAGCGCACCAGTTGCACGATGATCTTATCCTGCTGCTGTTTATTGTTATAAGCTTTCAGGCGTTTGTAGAAGGCTTGTTTTGAAATCCCAAAACATTGGATCAACCATTTTCTTTTGAACGGTTTTGTTTCTTTTTCTCGATCTCTTCTGCTAATGTTTTGGGCAACGACTTTTTTGCCATATCGACTCCGGTAATGAGTTCCATATCGGCAATAATGTCTTGTTGGAAGTCTTTTACAAACTCCAGTTCTTCGATCTTTTCTTTGAGTTTTTTGATCTCGTCTTTCTTGCTCATCCCTCGTTTCTTTTGTTCTAAAGTACTGTATTTTTTTAACCAGTAATAAATAGAAGCCCTGGAAACCTGATATTTTTCTGAAGCATGGTTTATGGAAATCTGTGCATTCTGGATCTGATCGATGATGATCAGCTTGAGATCGTATCCTACTTTTTTGTAGGAAGTTTTTTCGACAGTGTTGATTTTGTTCTTTCATGAGTGTTTGTAATAAGTTGTCTAATTTTTAGTCAACCTATTTCAGGAAAGCACATTTTGAGGCATTGTATATAACGGTCTCGGTTAACACAAGTTGCGGGAGTAGGGATGCGAACTTGTCGGCTTAAATATTTTCTTACTTAGGATACTAAATTACACTTTTTCGATAAAACCCGTTATTTGTGATAACCGTTGTTGTGCCCAGTTAAATTAGATATCGTGTTTTGTTTTTATCTCCTACTTTTTTGAATAATTTTAGTTCTACTCCTTTTTTCAAATCTCGGCTTGCAGTAGCACCGGAAATATCTTTAAATACCTCCATATAATCTTTTCGTGTAAATTCTCTTTTGTTAAGGGACAAGAAATATTCAAGTCGATCTTTTTCAGTTAATGTGCGACTATTGAAGTCTAATAACTCATCTAATGATTTATCAATTACCCCTAGCATATATTCAATAAAAGCTGTGGAATTTCCCGACTTGTCACTTTGTGATAAAGCTTTATAATATTTGTCCTGGTCTTTACTTATTAAAGTTTCAAAGGGTAAATATTCAAAAACGGGATATTTTTCCATTAAAATTAATGTTTGCCACAATCTGCCCATTCTACCATTTCCATCTAAAAACGGATGAATAAATTCCATTTCATAGTGAAAGACGCAACTTTTGATCAATTCTATTTCTTCTGATGATTTTAAATAGTCAAATAGATCTTTCATTAAAAACGGAACATTTTCATAAGGTGGAGCATAGTGTTCAACTTGTGAACCTTTCATTATCCCGACTCCTTGTTTTCTGTATTTTCCAGCATCTTCAATTAGGCTCTCCATTAAATGTTTATGACATTCTAAAAATGATTTTTCATTAAATGGATTATAATTTTCTAAGTGTTCATAAATCTCAATTGCATTCAAAACTTCTTTTACGTCTTTCTTTGGCCCAATTATTCTTTTATTTTCAAGCAATGCAGTGATCTGTTCTTCAGTTAAAGTGTTACCCTCAATTTTTAAAGACGAATGAATGGTTTTTATTCTATTTTCCTTTCTTAATTTGGGAGATGGTTTATTAAGATAGTTTGCATTAATAGCTCCAACTTTCTCTGAAATAGAAGTTATTAATCTTAAAATATTGGGTGTTATATTGTAAGGTGGTTTCATTTGATACTATCATTTGATATTATCAAAGATAACATCATTTGATTATTATTCGAAGGAAAAATGTTAATTTTTAATTGGGCACAACGGTCTCGGTTAACACAAGTTGCGGGAGTAGGGACGCGAACTTGTCGGTTTAAGTATTTTCTTACTTAGGATACTAAAATACACTTTTTCGATAAAACCCGTTATTTGTGATAACCGTTGTTATGCTGCGTTTTTCTACAAATCTTTCTTTAACTTTTTTGGATCCTGTCGTGTATCAAATAAGGTAAGAATTTGAATTTCATTATCATTAAACTCATAATAAAGAGTGGTGTGTTTAGTAATAACACATTTTCTTAATCCATTTTGTTTATCAGATTCCGGAAAACTTTCTGGCTGGTGTCTAATAAATTCAACATTCTTATCGAGCTTTTTAATAAAGTCAGATTTCACTTTGTAAGACCATTCTTCAAGTAGATATGTAAAAAGCATTTCTAATCTTTTCTCAGCTATTTGAGAAATTATGATTCGTCTACTCATTATCTATGTTTGCTCATAAATGATTCGTAGTCTGAAGATTTACCTTCCTTTATTTGTTTTTTAGCTGTTTTAATTTCATTCTTTTGGGCCGAAGAGAGTTCATCCCAGAAATCAGCAGTTTTCTCTTTCTTAAAAATCTGCTTAATAGATTGAATAATCTTAGGATTGTTAGTGTTCAATAACAATTTCGCCAATTCTATTTTTTCAGCTTGAATATTCATCTTTAATTCATTTGTAACAAAAATAAGGATTATTGATTTAATTAAGTTCTTATTTCAATGTTTTTAAATGCTGCATAACGGTCTCGGTTAACACAAGTTGCGGGAGTAGGGACGCGAACTTGTCGGTTTAATTATTTTCTTACTTAGGATACTAAAATACACTTTTTCAACAATACCCGTTATTTGTGATAACCGTTGTTGCCCACAGTGTTTTTTTCAGCGCAGTGATTTTTAGATTTATGTGGTTAATGATTTATTAATTCTTTAAAATTCACTTTTTTGCGTTCTGATCTTTAATTTCTTTAAAAAATTTATCTTCAGGACTTTTTAGTCAGCGTTGCATATTTTCTTTTTCAAATTTAGGATTCATTTCAATTTTTAGATAATTCTTATTTTCATTTTTATCCGCACGACTGAGTGATTTTTTTAGCAAAATTTATCTTTAAACTTTTTATTCAGTATCGGATTCTTTCTTTGTCAAAATTGTCGTTTTATATCTTTCTACAGAAATTCCAATTTTCATCTTAACCTCTGCGTCAAGTTTTTTGTCAACTTTTAATTTGGTTATAAAGGGTTTTTTAAATGCTATTCAAAATTCATATTTTCATATTCTGTTCTACAGAATCTCAATTTTTGATTGCTAAATTCAGCACTAAAATTATGTTATTTTGCAGAAATTCCATTGTGGGCAACGGCCGCGGTTAACCCGAGTTGCTGGTTTGGTTTGTTCGGATTTTTCAGCGTAAGGACTGAAAGTTGATAGTTGCCAAGTTATCAAAATTAGTTGAAAACAAAGCAATTTGGGATAACCGATGTTGTAATAAGTGGTGCCACGTTCGAGTGAGTTTTTCAATTTGTTGATTTTCTATTTTACGATTCCACATTTACTTATTTTTTTCTGCCGAGTGAAAATCCGCTGATTTTTTCTTTACAAGAATCAGTATTCAAAACATCAATTTTCATAATTTAAGGCAGCGTTCTCATTTTTAAATCCGTTATTTTTTGGAATTTTTCAACTTGCTGGATTTTCAATTGAACGATTCAACATCGTTCTTTGGCTTTTTCGGCAGAGTAAAAGTCAGTTTCGTTTCATCGAAATTGTCATATTAAAATGTCAATTTTTGTCAATTAATTTCCGTCAGATTATCGGTTAAATGTTGAATTTTTTAGCTCAATTGTTTCCGCGTTTAAATAGTCGGCACCATTTTTTACAACGGTCTCGGTTAACACAAGTTGCGGGAGTAGGGATGCGAACTTGTCGGTTTAAGTAATTTCTTACTTAGGATACTAAAATACACTTTTTCGATAAAACCCGTTATTTGTGATAACCGTTGTTGTGGCTAGTTTTTGTTTCTAATGATTTTTAGAATCCGACTATACATAATTTCGGATAAACTCCAGTTGTATCCGTCAAAGTCAACTGTATTTGTGAACTGTGTAACAACTGCATCTATATCTTTATGATATTTTGCAATCGTTTGATAACCCGGAATTAAACCAGTATGTTCATACTTGTAAATTGAGGTATATATTTCTTGTTCTTTTTTATCTTTAAAAACAGAACCATTATTTAAAGCTCTAATAAATCTTCCTAAATCCTCTGCTGTGGCAAGCATTACACCAGCATCATCAGTCTTCAAATCATTTTCATAACCAACATAATATCCACTCATTACATCATTCAAATTTACATTATGAATAGAACCATAAGTGTCATTCAAATCTAAAGGTTCTAGGATCACCTTCTTGATATATTGAAATTTACTATCGCCCGTTACTTTTTCAATGAGTCTTGAGAGTAATAAGTAATTTGTATTACTATACTCATAATTCGTATCAGGTTCAAAATTGGCTGGTAAGTCTAGTACCAATTCAAGTCTTTCTTGTTCAGTTTCTTTAGGATGTACCCAATAATTTTTTGCGTCTGTATAGTTTGGAATTCCACTTCTATGTTGAACCATCATTCTCACAGTAATTTTATTGGCGTTTTCAATTCGTCCCGCAAGCTCTGGAAAATAATCAGAAAGGGTTTTGTCTAAAGATATACGTCCATCATTAACTAATTTGGTAATAGCAACAGCCGTATAGAGTTTGCTGACACTAGCAATTTTAAACAATGAATTAGGGTCGGCTGGAATTTTATTTTCTCTGTTTTTATAACCCGATGTATAAAATGCAGGCTTTTTGTTTCCTTCATCTACATAAACTATTATTCCATCAAAACCATAATCAGTCGCTTTATTTACTTGTTCCTGAACTGATTTAGGTAATGGAGATAACCAAGCTTTAACTAAAGGCCAAGGAACAAAGTATAAGGAAACAATTGTTCCAATGAACAATAATATTCTAATTATGAATGTTCTTTGTTTCTTTATCATAGAATTTATGAACTCCTTAAAAATTTGCCACAACGGTCTCGGTTAACACAAGTTGCGGGAGTAGGGACTCGGACTTGTCGGCTTAGGTTTTAATTGTTGGTTAATTTAATTATTTTCTTTGAAAAGCTACCCGTTATTTGTGATAACCGTTGTTGGCAATAGCCGTTTATACATTTTCAAAGAATTTCACTGCATATTTACAATATTCAATAATTTTTGCCTTATCTGTTTCAAACTCATCTCTTTTTCCAAGGTAGTTTTTTGAAGTAGTTGTAATCTCTTTTCCTTCAAGTAACTCGGAATAGGAAATACATTTAATATGTTTTTTAGTAACTAAAACGAATAAAGCATTTTCAAATGGATAGTCATTATTTTTTGAAATATCGGATAATTTTAATTCCCCACTTGCTCTATATTTTACTTCTATAAAGTGAGCTTTTTTATCTTTAAATATTACAAAATCAGGCATTTTTCTGATATTTTTTGCAACATCTCCTCTAACACCTCGCAGTAAATCTTTGATTCCTGGAATTGAATTTTCCATTCCATAACTAAAAACTTGGAAGTCTAATGATCGAAATAATTCCTCAATTATAGTTTCCGCAATTCTTCCTTTTATTACTCCAGTAATCCAAGGATTATCTTTCTTTTCCTTTTTCTTTACTTTTTTTATAGGTTCCGCAACTGCAATATCATCATCCTTTGAGCTATTTATTAAGTCATTTGGATTTTCTTCGTTTTTATAGCATTTGTAGCATAGTCCATTTTCAAATTTTGTGTAGGCTTTACATTGTATACATTCAGGCATATATGTTCTTTATTTTAAATTTTCTGGTTATTGCCAACGGTCTCGTATAACGACAAGTGGCGCGGATTAATGGATGCGGATTTGTCGGCTTAACGATTTTGTTTTTTATGAAATCTAATTTAGTTCTTTTCTATGAAACCCGCCATTTGCGTTATACGTTGTTGGCAACTGTGCGGATTCGCTCGCCAATAGTCTTATAATATTCATCAGGAACTCCCATTGAGGTTGGATGATTAACAATGGCAAAAGTTGTATTTCCTTTTTTAGTAATTTTAAATACAAGACTATTTCTTTTTCTTTTTTCAAAAATTTTAGTTTGTATTATATCAAAATCAATCTCACTAATTTTTTTCCAATAACCGCAATATTCTTTGTCTGTACTATAGAAAATGACAAATTTTGGTTGGTTTTCATTTATTAGATTTTTTATATTATTGATTCTAAGATTCTGGATTGTGTTCTTATAACCTTCTCTGTCTTTAAAATCTGTCCACTCAGAATAATTGAATTTATTGGCTTTTGGAGAAGGTAAAGGAAACATTTCTAGAAGACAATTATTTGAATATTTTCGTCCTAAACTTTCTGTTCTAAAATTTTTTAAATCGGAGCTTTTCCAGTTTTTACCTTCTAAACTGAAAATCATTTTAATTAATCCAAGCCAAGTATTTTGTACTTTATTTTCAAATAAAAATTCAAAAGTTTTACCATTTTCATTGATTACTTTTTTATGAAAATCATATATGTCAATAACTTTTTCTTCATTTAGATTTTTCCAATTTTCTATTCTCGAATTAATTTCTTGATGTGTTTCTCCACCAGCTTCTTCTTTGCCAATAAACCAGTAATCGGACTCTAAATTTCCATAACCGTAGAAGTTTTCAATATAATTGTTTAGAAGTGCTTTATTATGAATCATAAAATTTGTTTGAGCATTGTTGCCAACGGCCGCGGTTAACGACAAGTGCCGCGGAAATATGGAAGCGGATTTGTCAGCTTAACGTTTTGGTTTATTATGGAAACTAATTTAGTTCTTTTTTGCAAAACCCGGCATTTGCGATAACCGCTGTTGCCAACAGTAATTATTCTCTAATTTTTATTTGAACTGTTTCACATTTCGGATCCATTATGGTTAACGAGTTTAAGCTTTCATTTGAGTAATTGAATTTAATTGTTGGCGAGGCTTTATTAAACCAATCAACCCAATTTGTTGTAGATTCTCTAATATTTCTAGTCAGATGATTTAATGCTATATGTTCAAAAAGATAACTCCAAGTAGAATCTCCCAAATATTTAGGCATATTAGCACTTAAAAAATCAATGTAGTAGAAACCATCATAAGAGTAAATTCTGTTTCTATTGCTTAATAATTTATATTGTTTTCGAAAATTCTTTTTAAAATACTCGAAGTCAGATTGAGCTAATTTTGCTTCTTCGCTGCTAAAATGTCTACTTTTTACCAATTTTCCATCTATATTAAAGACTACTAATTGGAAAGGATTCCAGACCATTATATTTGAAATTCCAACAACATATTTTTCATCCTTTGAAATTTGAATATTTGTCAGAGCAGGAGTCGGTTTTTTAAATACTGTATCGCACGTTGATTTATCAATCACTGCTAAATAAGCATAATTGTTTTTGTTCGTAAAAGGATCTTGATTTGTAGAAATCATTTCAAATCGAGCATCCCTGGTTTGTTCCGTCCAATCGTGAAAGTGGATGACGATGTAATTTTCAGATTCTATTTCTAATCTCAAAGAGTCACTATATGCAATTGGATCAGCATTAACTTTTATTGAAACTAGAATTAAAATCAGAAGTAGTCTTTTTTGCACGATTTCACTAATTATTGTTGGCAACGGTCTCGGTTAACACAAGTTGCGGGAGTAGGGACGCGGACTTGTCGATTTGAGTTATTTCTTACTTAGGATACTAAAATACACTTTTTCGACAAAACCCGTTATTTGTGATAACCGTTGTTGTGTGCTTTACTCTTAGCAGGATTATAAATTTTAAGCACTTTCTCTGAGAATGTTTATTTATAAGGGTAATATGAATTAAAAATATTAGTTCTTAAATTCAAATTTTCTAACTAATCTTTATTTTCCAATTTTCTAACTCTTATTCAATAAACGCAACTTTTGATCCCAATTTATATCTTAATATTTTTTTATCTGATTTGTCTGAATATTGTATAGATCCATCAATAGAGAACTTTTTCAATCCGCTTACAATTATTTCGTTTGAACTTTTATTCCAAACTACTTTTTCCGCATTTTCAAATTCAAGTATTTCAGTTTTGAAATTTACATTTCCAATTAATTGTAATGAGTTATCTTTTTCGTTGAAAATCAAATCATCAGCTTTGTATTCTGGTTCTGAAGTTGTATTATCATTCGATTGAGCATTCATCATTCCAAATGAGATAAATAAAGCAATTGCTAAGAGTTTTTTCATAATTTCTAGTTTCTAATTTGAATTTAAGTTACTATTTTTTTCGTAGAGTATTGCACACAACGGTTTGCGGTTATGGCAAGTTGCGGGATTAGGGATGCGAACTTGTCAGATTAACTTTTTAATTCTTGGTTTCTAAAATTACACTTTTTCGACAATACCCGTAATTTGCTATTAACCGCTGTTGTGCGCTGGCATTTTATCAAATTAAAATTCTTAAGGCCATTGATATTGATCATCTTCATTCATTGGAACTCCTAACTCTATTTCATAAACTTCACCATATTCCACGTGCAAAGTCAGCCAATTTTCTTCATTAAAGAAAGTTTGAAAAGATCCATAATCATCAAATTCCCACTCGGTTATATTTTTAAGTATTTCATTTTTCACCTTTTTTATCGGTTCATTGATTATTCTTTTTCCTTCAAAACTTAATTCTTTGTTTTTTGATCTGAAATATCCAAATCTATCATTCTCTGATTGGTAAAATGTGAGTTTAAGTTTTTTATCAAAGTATTCTAGAATGATTTCATTTTCTTCATCTTCGTCAACAACAATATTGTTAGGATTACCTAATTTATTAAGAATTTCTTTTCTAGTCATTCCGAATTTCAGAATCGCAATTCCAGTTTTTAAATTTATGTTCATTATAGGATTTTTTTTTTGCTTGCGCACAACGGTTTGCGGTTATGGCAAGTTGTGGGAGTAGGGAAGCGGACTTGTCAGATTAACCTTTATAATTTCTTGGTTTCTAAAATTACACTTTTTCGACAATACCCGCAATTTGTTATTAACCGCTGTTGTGCGCTGTATTTTATACTTGAACTTTTTCTAAAGCAGTTCTCATTAATTGATAAAACTTCTTGTCAGATTTGAAACTTTCAAATTCTTTAGGAATTTCTCGGTTTGGATGTGGCCCATCAAAGAAAAAAATGAAGAAAGATTCAATTTTTTCATCAGTTCTATCTTTTAAAATTTTATGAGTTAAATCAACATTTTGAAGCACTTTTTCAATCAATCTATGTTGGAAATAATTAACTGCATCGGCATCCCATTTTCCATTAATTGAAATATTTATCCATTTATTAAACTTTTCTTCTTCGCTAATTTTATCTAAATCGAAAATTTTCTGAACATAATCATATGATTCCTCGTAAAGTGGACAAGGCTTTTCATCAAATCCAAAAACCTCATTAAATATCGAAAAGTTATCTGGAAAAGCTTTCAAAAAATGTACTTGATTTTCCTTGCTATTTTCTCTTTCTAAGTTTTTATATGACTGCTTTAAATTCTGAATTGTGTCAGTTTGAAATAGAAATATTGTTATTATAAGTAGAATTTTCATATCAAAATATTGCGCACAACGGTTACGGTTAACGCAAGTGGCGGGAACAAGGACGCGGACTTGTCGGCTTAGTTATTTCCAAAATTGGTTACTAAAATAATTGTTTTTAGTAAATTGCCCGTAATTTGCGATAACCGATGTTGTGTGGCGTTATTATTTCTGACCCAAGTTTTTACCTCTGTTTCAGATATTCGTGGGTTTGTAAAAAGAAAAGATAGTTCTCTTTAGTGATTCCTTTTTCATTATAATCTTTAACAATTTTTTTAGGGATTAACGAAATTGCTTTATTTGATATTTCCTTAAAAACAATCAAATCTTTATTATTTAATGATGAAATACTTTCGTTATCTAAATTTAGATATTCTCTTATTAAATCTAAATACTTTAGATTAATATCGTTCGTACATAGTTTTATATATTTTTCCTTATTCTTATACTTTAAAAGCCAATTAAATAAATCAATTTTTCTTAATTCCTCGTTTTTAATTATTTCATCATCTGAAAAATTAAAGGCATCTTTTATAAATAATATTCTGTTTTCTTCCACTTTTTTATAGTGTTCATTTGCACTTTCTTTTTGCAAAGCTGTAAGTTTTTTAATTAATTCTTTTTCTAATTTCATATCTAAATTTTTAAAAAACATCTTTTCCTTTTAAAGTTTCTTGATTTTCATTTTCTTTTTGCTCTTGAATAATCCTGTTTTTAATTTCTGGTTTCATAATTACTAAATGAACCCAATAAGTTGTACCCTCGTCTGATATTGTAACTTTTATTTCTTTATTTCCAATATTCCATAAGTCAATCAGATAAGTATGGTTTCTTTGCATCCTATGCATAGGTTTTAAATCATAATGTATATCGGAATCTCCATATTTTTCTTTTAAAATATCTGATATAGCTTTTATTTCTCGCGGTACTTCAAAATCGAAATCATCCCATTGAATTGGACTTCCTATAAAAGTTACTTTATAAATCTTGTTTTGGTAATACAATGGACGAATGAATGAAAACTGAAAGTTACCAATGTAGTATTTATAGAAAGTTTTATCCATTATTTTATATGGCTTTCTACTTTCTTTCTTAAATTCTTTGATTTTTGATTCTACTATTTTTTCAGACATTCCAAATATTATTGTCCCAAAAACTTTCTCTTGTTCAATAGTTACTAAACTATCTTGTTTTGCTTTCTCAATTTGTTGCTGTTCCGCTTTTACAGATGATATACTATCTAGTTTAAATTTTTCTTTATTTTCTTTCTGAGCTTTTTTGTCTTTAGATTGGTTGCATCCAGAAAAAATAATTATAATTAATGCAATAAGAGTAAATATTTTTTTCATAATATCTGTTTCTATTTCTTTAAATCAGATTTCATATTCTCATTTCTTATGTAGGGTTTTTTGTAATAATGACACACAACGGTCTCGTATAACGACAAGTGGCGCGGAATTATGGATGCGGATTTGTCGGCTTAACGATTTTGTTTGTTTTGAAAACTAATTTAGTTCTTTTCTTTGAAACCCGCCATTTGCGGTATACGTTGTTATACCAAGTGTTTTTCTAGAAACTCTATTTTTATGATAGAATCATAATCTATCTTTTCACCCATTAAAGAAATATTTGAGTTACAATTTCCATCTATTTTTTCATTATTCAATTTATGAAAAAGATAATTTATAACCGATGAAAGCCTTTCGGGATGAATTTCTTTAGAACTTTTAAATTTAATTATACAAGGAACTGTAACCTTCTTGTATTCTTTTAATATTTGTTGTGCTTGATTAAATGAATATTTGTGGTTTACAATATCTTCAACAATTTCTGGTATGGATAAATAATTATGAATTCCGTCTACTTTTTCTAAAGCGGAATTTCTAATTAAAACGCCCCAAGGACCTTTATCGTAATTTGATTTTAATTTTCCTTGAATCATTGAAGATTCTTTAAGTGATTTAGTACTTGTTGTTAAATTTAAATCAGTGATAAAGTTGTTCATCTCCTTATTAATCTTATTTACCATTTTATCTAATGGCAATATTCCTTCTTTAAAATTAGTCTTATCTGCAACTCTTGTATTATGAAACCAATATGCAGTAATTTTTTTGGAAAAATCATTTTCAAATTCTTTGTTGAATTCTTTAAATAATACATCGTGAAAATGGTTTCCTGGCGGAAAATTTTCTAATTTTTGTTTTAGAATTTTGCTTTTTAAAAAACCAGTAATATCATCTTCTGAAGCGTTCCAAATGCAGTTTAGAGAATTGAAAGTTGAAATTTCGTTTTCAAAATCTAGATTTATAGTACTACTCATTTTTAAACATTTGGTATAACGGGTACGGTTATCGCAAGTTGCGGGAGTAGGGACGCGGACTTGTCTGTTTAACCATTTTCTTTCCTGGTTTCCAAAATTACACTTTTTCTACAAAACCCGTTATTTGCGATAAACCGATGTTGTGGCTAGTAGCTTTTATCCGAGTAAGAAAATTTTATCATTTTAAAATTTCATAGATTTTTGTCTCTTTTTACTCCGAGCAAATTCAGCGATTTATCTTTAAAATCATTCAATTTTTTGTAGCTAACAATCCTGAGTAAAAATCAAAATAAGAATCCCAATCTTCGGTTCGAGTAAAAGTTTGCGAACTACTTTTTAATCATTGTTCATTAATTCTCATTTTCATTTGAGATTTCGCCCGAGTAAATTCAGCGATTTATCTTTAAAATCATTCATTTTTTTGTAGCAAACAATCCTGAGTAAAAGTCAGAATAAGAACTCAAATCTTTTAGATTCGAGTAAAAGTTAATGAACTCCATTTTAATTATTTTTTTTAGTCTTTTAAAACTCAGTGCAACATTTGCTAAATATTGGTTCTTATCAATTGTTTTAATAATTATATTCTTTGTGGAATTTTGGTTTTTTGGGCTATTAGCCACAACGGCCGCGGTTAACCCGAGTTGCTGGTTTGGTTTGTTCGGGTTTTTCAGCGTAAGGACTGAATTTATTTTAGTTTCTAAATTATTAAAATTTGTTGAAAACAAAGCAATTTGGGATAACCGATGTTGCCTGCTGTGGTTTTGTTTCAGTTTCTAACATTCAATTCAGATTTTTAATCAGTTTGAGATCTCAATTATTCTTTAAATAAAAAAGAGTTAGAAAAGAACAATTTTCATCAATATTGAATTACGAATTTGTCATTTTTAGCTGAATTTATGTAATCAAAATAATCATTTTCGTCCGTACTGAATCGTCTAGTATTTCTTCTTGTCAATTGAAGTTGAAAATATCATATTCTATTTTTTAATCAGCGGTATATTTGTCATTTTTGGCTTTTTCTCCGCTGCGTTTTTTTCCTCAGTTTCTGGCTCCGAAAGGTGGAATTTTCAATTCTGATCTAAAAATTCACAATTTTAATTCTTAGTTTTTTAAGTCAGAACTAAAAATTTTCTTCTTGTAGAATTTCCATAGCTGGCAACGGTCTCGGTTATCGCCAGTTGGCGGAGTAAGGGACTCGGATTTGTCGGCTTAGTATTGGTTTGTTGGTCAAGTTAATTATTTTCTTTCTAACGGTGCCGCTTATTGGCGATGAACCGTTGTTACCTGTAGGTTTTATAAACCATCAATTATTAAAAATTTTCTACTGCTAACTTTTGAAAAAGTCATACTAGTATTTGATTTGGCTAGTCTTTCTTTTTCAGTAATTTTTTCCTCTACTTCTTTTTCTACAGTTTTAAGAGCTTTAAATATTATTCGAAGTATTTTCTTAGTTAAAAAGTTTTTTGTGGGTTTATCAAACTCTAAAACTCCTTCGAATAGGTTTATGGAATTAAAATTAAATGGGCATTGTGTCGGACCGACTTTTCCAATTATGTCGCTTACTCGTTGAGTTGATTTAGTAATATCTTCAAAAATTCCAAGAGGTCTATTCAGATTAATAATATAATTGGTTTTTGGAAATATTGCTATGGTTTCAATCTCAGTATAACCATTAGCGTCATTTATAAATCTAAATAAAAAATAAAGCTTGGAAGGATAGCCCATTTTTAAATCACCATTCAGTTCGTATAGATAATTTTGAACTAAATTTTCTTTATAATCATCACCAAAAAATTTGAAACACGAAGAGGTATCAAAAGTTTGGAAAACTTCTTGTGATTCTAAGCTGTCAAAAATCTCCTCAAATAGAAGAATAATTTCCCCACCAAATTCTTTTCTTTTCTTTTCATTCTCCTCCTTGGAACGATGAATTTTATCAATTTCATCAAATTTTGATTGGTTATGGGAGCGCAAATGTAAAATTTGTTCTAATTCTGCTTCAAGCGAATCTTCTGAGTCCTTTTTAGAAAGTATCTTTTTTAATTTATTTTCATCCAATAATTCAATTCTTTTAATTGGATCTTTAGTCAAAAAGTTTCTAGTTAGTTGTAGAAGGTTAAATGGTATATCCTGATTTTTTATTTCAGGATAATCTTCTTTAATCGCTAATACAAGATTTGAATATGGAGTTTTATCTTCAAAAATTTCCTTTTTCATAATTAAGTCGTGCAGGGTAGCACCAATTTGGTAAAGGTTAACCGCTCTCCAACCATTAATGTCATCTTTTTCCTTTCTTAATAAAAATTCGGGTGCAGCATATCTTAATGTTCCAACGAATGATTTTTCTTCTTCATCACTGAAAGACCTAGCGCCAATTATTTTCAAAACTCCTAAATCCATTAAAATGACCTCCTCATCTTTAGAAATCATTATATTCTCAGGCTTAATATCTCTATGGGCTATTTTTTTATCTTTTATTAATTGCTCGGTTGTATAGTAAAGTGATTGTAGAATTTTTTTAATGAAATTTAAATTATATGTGTTATTTTGAATGTAATCTTTTAAGTTATCTCCTTCAATATATTCCATTATAATGAAGTAGTATTTCTGGTCTTCTAAGTCAGTATCTCCACCTTCATAAACTTTTACCAATCCTTTAATAGAATGGTCTTTTAGTGCAATTTCTTGCTTTATTCTAGTTGCCTGAATTTTATAACCAAACCTCTCAATCAATTCATTATCAAAAACCTTTAGAGCGAAAAGTTTTTTATTTTTTTCTGCTTTGAAAACGGCAGCGGATTTTCCGTTGTTAATCAGCTCAGCAACCCGGTATCCTTTTAGCTTTTTGTTCTTTAATTTTTTTTCTAATTCTTGAGCTTTGATTTTATCCATTTTGATTAACTATATCATAATTAAAACTTACAGGTAACGGTCTCGTATAACGACAAGTGGCGCGGACTTATGTATGCGGATTTGTCAGTTTAACGATTTTGTTTGTTATGGAAACTAATTTAGTTCTTTTCTAGGAAACCCGCCATTTGCGTTATACGTTGTTGGCTACAGTTTTAGCCACGATTTTGTTTTTTTTGTACACCAAATCGATTCTCAATTCGATCAACCGGATTTTTCTTTGAACCAAATTTTTTATGATAGGGAAGTGGTCCATCATATTGTTTGTCCACGTCATCTAATAATATATTTTTAAACCACGAATTTATTTTTTTGAAAAATTTCACCATTTAATTTTCATTGTTGATTTGGTTTGGATCAAAACCGTACATAAATTTATTCAATTTACCATCCGAGCTTTCTAGCCTTACTATATCCATTATTTCCTCAAAGTATGTACAAACTCTTTCCCTGTCTTCTGTATCTAATTCCATATAAACTTCTGCAAATCTTGCCAGTCCAATATCAATTTTCTCTAGATATTTTTTGTCGGTCGGATTATCAGATTCCGAGATTCTTTTGAAGTCAGAAGCAACTTGATTAATTTTATCTGTCAAAATCGGTCTCATTTTTTCCTCAGCAAGGCCAGGATATGAATAATCAGCTACGAACTTTTTCTTTTTAATGAATCCGGAAAACTCTTCATTGGAATTTTTAAGTGTTTTCATTTCAGTTTTATTTTGTCCTAAAGCAGACAAAGTCAATAGGATTGTAAAAATTTGAAGGTATTTTCTCATTTCTAAAATTGTAGCCAACGGTCACGTATATTCGTCAGTTGTGGTAGTGAAGATACGGATTTGTCCGATTGAGTTTTTAATTCTTGGTTTCTATAGACTTCCTTTTAGCTGAATGGCCGCAATTGCGAATATGCGATGTTGGCAAGCGTTTTTTTGTATAAAAAAAGCGATCCAAATTTGAATCGCTTATTATAATTTTATATTTAATAATCTCTTAAAAGGGTAAACTTTTTAAATTACCCAAAGATTTCTTCGCTGAATTTACTTTTTCAGGGAATAGTTCCTTTCCTTTTATTTCTTTAGCAATATCGGCCAATTTAATTTTAGTCGATTTTGACATCGAAATCACCTTGTTAGCTTTCAATATTTGCTTTTTTCTTTTCATAATCTATAATTGGTTATGTAGTTGATTTAATTAAATCAACTACGCGAAGTTAGTTTATTTTTTTCTAAAAACCAAAATGCTATTATACTCAGTCTTAGGCACATATTGTACCAAATCCGATTCTGAAGAACCAAAGAATAAATATTCTTGACTTAAATCTGAGAAGTTTTTGTCGACATAATATCTATATGTTTTTATTCTCCTATCTACATTTCTGCATTTGGATTCGGCACAATTTCTTCTGCAAGTTTCTTTGCACTGTTCTACAAATTCGTCCGCACTATCGCTTCCCTGCACATAAATGGCGGCATCAGGATTTTCCTTAAAAAATTTCGGAATTGTATCTAAGACTGTACTGAACACCTTGTACATATCACCATTATTACTATTGGTGTCATCCGAAATTTCTCCAGTTTCTTCATCATAATCGCCGAATCCTAAATTGTAAATTGTTCTGCCTTGAATTTTCCTTATAGCTGTATATTCTATGGCTTTAATTATATTTTTTTCTCCTTTACTTTCAAATAAGTACTGGACTTTTTTAGTTTTATTTATTAATTCAGTTGAGTATGCTGGAACTTCTTTCAAATTAAATCGGTTTGGTTTCTGCTAAAATAGAAATCTTTTTATATAATTCTTAAATTTTGTTAAAAATGCTTGCCAACGGCCGCGGTTAACGAAAGTGCGGGATTAAAAACGCAAACTTTTCAGCTTAACTTTTGCCTGGTTAAAAACTAAATTTACACTTTTTCCTATAAAACCCGCATTTTTCGATAACCGCTGTTGCCTGCTGTGGTTTTGTTTCAGTTTTTAAAATTCAATTCGGCTTTTTAATCAGTGTGAGAATCTCAATTATTCCTAAAATAAAATCGGTCCGAAAAGAACAATTTTCATCAATATGAAATTATGGGTGATTTGTCATTTTTAGCTGAATTTTATTTAATCAATAGTCATTTTCGTCCGTACGGAATTGTCTGAAAGTTTTTCTTGTCAATTGAAGTTGAAAAATCATATTTAAGAATTCGATCCGCTATGGAATTGTCATTTTTTGTTTTCGAAATTGTCATTTTAAGCTTTTTCTCCGCTGCGTTATTTTTCTCAGTTTCTGGCTCCGAAAAGTTTGATTTTCAACACATATCTAAAAATTCACATTTTCAATATTTTGTCGGATTATTTTCAATTGTTGGTTTTAAGTCAGAACTACAATTATTCTTCTTTCAGAATTTCCATAGCTGGCAACGGTCGCGGTTAACGACAAGTGACGTGGAGTAGGGGACACGGATTTGTCGGCTTAAGCTTTTTAATTGTTATGGAAACTAAGTTAGTTCTTTTTTGTAGAACCCGGCATTTGCGTTAATCGTTGTTGCCTGCTGTAGCGAAAGTTCCATTAATGAAAGGAAGATTAAGTAATATTAGTTTAAGATTTTCAATATTAGACAGTTATTGTTAATAAGTGGTGCAAAACAAATTAAGTTCAAAAATCTTTTTTATTAAAATATCCTCTAATTTTATGATAAACTTACGCTAATTAATTAAAATATTTAAAAATGGCAAGATGTACAGCCCCAGTTCATGGACATCGCACTGCAAGTGGACGAGCCAACTGCCCTGCATGCGGCGGCAGTAGCTATCGTAGTTACGGATCTTATTATACACCATCTTATCCTTCTTATTCAAGAAGTAGCGGAAGCAGTAGCGGAGGAACTAAAACCCGAGCAAGATGGTCTTCTGCAGGATCAACTATACTTTATACACCATCAGAAATTCGAACTCTTAACCCTGTTCGTGAAAATTTTGAGAAACGATCCCTTATACCAGACTTACGTGATGTTTTCCTTTGTCACGCTTGGGATGATCGTAAAGATTCTGCTAAAGAATTATGTGATATTCTTGAATCTAAAGGTGTCTCTGTATGGTTTAGCGAAAAAGATGTTCTATTAGGTCAACCTTTACTTCGTGAAATTGATAAAGGATTAGCTAACTCTCGTGTAGGGATTGTATTAGTGACACCATCTTTTATTGAACGTATAAATGGTGCAGGAATCGCAGAGAAAGAGCTTTCTGCACTTCTAGCTCGAGATTTACTAGTTCCTGTTGTTCATAATACAACTTTTGAAGAGTTACGAGACGCCAGTCCTTTGCTCGGCTCACGTAGTGGTTTAAGCACTATTGAAGACTCCTTAGAAGTTGTTGCTGGTAAATTAGCAGAATTAGTAACCCCAGAGGAAGTTCTAAATTAAAATTAAAAGATTTCTGATTTATTTACCGAAATAACAAGTGAGCTATCGCTGGCAACGGTCTCGTATAACGACAAGTGGCGCGGAGTTTTGGATGCGGCTTTGTCGGCTTAACTATTTGTTTGTTATGAAACCTAATTTAGTTCTTTTCTAATAAACCCGCCATTTGCGTTATACGTTGTTAGCCACAGTACTTTCTCAGAAGTTTCTTGCGATTTTCAATTTTGGTGATTCATTTTGAATAAATCTTTCACGAAATTCAATCATATTTAAGTTGATAACTCTTGCTAATTCTTCGACAGAATAATCTAATTCGTTCAGATGAAGATCAACAATATGATTTAAAATAAAGGGTTTTTCTATTGGTAATTGTATGGGTTCACTTTTGTTCATTCCTCTACGAGAAAAATTTATTTGAAAATTTCGGTATTCATAATCGTTTATAACATTAAGGTCTTTCGCTCGTCGAACAATTGCCCTCATCGAAACTTTCCAATACCTTTTTAAATCACCAAGTTTATTAAACGATAAATTTTTTAAAGAAGATTTTATTTCTTTTTCAGGCATTAAAAATTCAGATGCAAACCGGTCAGCTTGTTCTTCTACTTTTTGGGAATCTATTGGAATATCAAAATGCATTATCATATGTCCTAATTCGTGCGCCAAGGAAAACCTTTGCCTGTCGTTTGGCATTCTTTCGTTTAGATAAATTATATGCGTTCCTTTATCACTAATAGTCGATAAACCGTCAGTTTTTTCATTAAAAAGATCAGTTTTGACAATCATAATCCCGTTTCTCTCAAGTGTATTGGTCAAATTCTCAATTGGCCCGCTTGGTATTTTTAAAACATATCTTGCCTTGCGCGCAATTTCTTCTGGTGTTTCTTCTGATGGGTCGTAAATTGGTATTCTATAATCTGGAAGTTCAACAGAGTCCATCAAAACGTCAATATTATTTCTGAAAATCTTAATATTAGATTCCATTCTTGCCAATATTTTTTTTGGTATTGTGATTTTCTTTCTATAATAGTAATGGCTCACAGGTGAGCTAGGTGTAGATTGAAAAAAGAATTGATTCGGATAATCCAATTCCTTTGCCAACTCTGTTAAAGTTTCGTCATTAATGGTTTGCTCGCCTTTTTCTGCTTTCGATAGTTTGCCTTGAGATATGTTTAATCTTTTTGATAACTCCGTTTGAGAAATTCCACGAGATTCTCTTGCTAATATTAGCATTCTTGGGTTTATATCATTTAGCATATATTATTGTACTTTTTTTCTTGTATTTGCTGTCTTTTTGATTGTTACTATTGGTTGTTCGGCTGTCGATACAACCATCTCTTTTACTTTTGCATTACGTATGTTAGTAACATCGTAAGTATAGATTACTTCTTTTGGTGTAGAGTAATATCTGAATTCTACTTTTTTAATTTCACTCCAAAAATCATCAACTTCATAAGTTAGGAATAGCACGTGCTTGTCCAATTCTTGATATTTAATCAAATCGTCTTGATTTGTTTTGACATTTGAGACAGGTGACTTTTTGAACATTAAAACGTACTTACTATCTAAGATTCCAATTGCTCGTCTTGTATTCGATAATGATGGAATGAAATTAAAACTGGAACTTGTACAGTTTTTATCAATAGCAAATACGATTGCGTTATTGAGCATATTTGATTTGCTTGTTTTATCATAGAAATGTCGATTATCTTTCAAAAACAATTCAAAGCCTTCATAAACGCTTGCTGTTATCTGTTGAAAAAAATAAGGATCATTCGGTGTTTCAAAATCAGCAGAGTTGAAACTTTTTTTAGTCGGGAAAAATTGGAGCTGTTCAATGTTCATTATTATACGTATTAAATTACTAACGCAACAAACGTATAAAAATTATTCCAATTCTAATATAATTTTATTCCATTGTTATTCTTTTTTATTAACAATGATTGTTTAGTATTGTGGCTAACGGTTTGCGGTTATCGCAAGTTGCGGGATTAAGGACGCGAACTTGTCGGATTAGTCATTTTAATAATTGGTCTCTAAAATAGCAATTTTCAGCAAACTGCCCGTTATTTGCGATGAACCGCTGTTATACACTGGTGCGACACATTCGAGTGAGAACCTAAGATTTGCCACTGTCGAGAATATACTTTCTTTTATAAAAAAATTCTTCTCATTTTTTACAATTATTGCGCCTGAGTAAAAGTCCGTTTCTTTGTTCTAAACATTCTTTAAATCTTTTTAGTTCTTAGTAGCTAATTTTGTTTTTGAGCACAAACCAAAAGCTTCTTTAGCGTAAACTTTCAATTGAACTTTTTTGTTCTTTAGTTTAAATTTTCTTTCTGATGATTTTTTTTGAATTTTCAAGTGAAACGGAATTTTGTCAATTATCGATTTACTTAAAAGTTCGTTGTTGAAAATTATCAATAAAAAGCTTTGAAATTTGAAGTTGTCAGCTTAACTTTTTAAAGTTTTTAGTAGCTAAAATCGTTCTGGAGCACTTGTGTATAACGGCCGCGGTTAACGAAAGTGCGGAATTAAAAAACGTGAACTTATCCGATTAACTGTTGCCTGGTTAAGGACTAAAATTAAACTTTTTTCTGTAAAAACCGCATTTTTCGATAACCGCTGTTATAAACTGTGGCGACACGACCGAGTGAGTCTTTTAGAAATTCAGCATAAATGAAATCCTGAATTTGTCAGTTTGTTCTAACCAAAGGATTTAGAAAATAAGTTGCAGGTTTTACCAAGTCAGTTTTTTCTCAAAATAAAGCACAAAAATCAAAGTTTTCAGTTCGAAATTTTCCGCGACCGATTTTTGTCAGATTCAATCAGATTTTTCATCTCAGCTTCGACTTCAATTCGGAAGAATTCAAGTCGGAGCCATTTTTTTATAACGGTTACGGTTAACCCAAGTTGCTGGGTTGATTACTCGAAATTTTCAGCGTAAGGACTGAAAATTAATTTGGTTCTAAATTATTAAAATTAGTTTAAAAAAAGCAATTTGGGATAACCGATGTTCTACACCGTTTTTTTCTCAATCTATATATTTATTGCTTTTTCCTATATTACATTGGTCACAAAGAGTTTGTAAATTATTTAATTCTGTTAGACCTCCAAGGGAATATGGAACTTTATGGTCAATATGTAATTTAATTCCATCATCTGTTTTTCGTCCGCACGCTACGCATTGGAAATTGTCTTTCCTTAACACTTTATATCTCATACCTAAAGGAATATTCCGTTTAGTTTTATTTTGGACTATTTTGCTGGGTAAAGATTCAATTTCTTTGTCTCTCCCCGTAAAAATGTAGTCCAAATTATTATAAGTGGGTAAAATTTCGAGTTGATATCCTTTGTTGCCTTGAAAATGCCCTTTCAAAATCGAGACGACGATAAAGTCATTTAAGAATTGTTCTGCATTCGTATTCACAAATTCCTTTTTAGATGGGTCAAATATTCCTAATATCAAATCATTGGAATCGGTAACGTCCATTCCGAGTTTATTCAAAAATTCACTAAATACAATTTGTTTTTGTCTTCTGTGTGCTTTTGCAAGTTCTTGACTACCTTCATATCTTTCCGCAAATTTCAATTTTTGAGTTAAGAAAATTATGTTTTTACTTTCCTTTTCTGTTGTCAAATTCATCGAAAAAGTCATTCCTGATATTCCTTTGAAATTGGTAAAGCAGAATAGTCGATAATGATTATTTGTGTTCTCATAAAGTTGTAATGAAACCTCCAAATCTCCCATTAATAATGGGAATGTATATTCGTGTTTATTGTCCAACAAATCCAAACCTGATTGATTATAATGGATTACATTTTTAACACCAGTTTTTCCTTTTAATTCAAATTTTCCTATGGATAATTTATTTCGCAAATTGACTCTTTTGATTGTTTTTGCGAAATTTTCGGCGTCAGAATGTTTATTGTTTAGCAAAATTTTTCTTTAAAATGGTGTAGAACGGCCGCGGTTAACGAAAGTGCGGAATTAAAAAACGTGAACTTATCCGATTAACTGTTGCCTGGTTAAGGACTAAAATTAAACTTTTTTCTGTAAAAACCGCATTTTTCGATAACCGCTGTTATAAACTGTGGCGACACAATCGAGTGAGTCTTTTAGAAATTCAGCATAAATGAAATCCTGAATTTGTCAGTTTGTTCTAACCAAAAGGATTTAGAAAATAAGTTGCAGGTTTTACCAAGTCAGTTTTTTCTCAAAATAAAGCACAAAAATCAAAGTTTTCAGCTCGAAATTTTCCGCGACCGATTTTTGTCAGATTCAATCAGATTTTTCATTCTCAACTCCGACTTCAATTCGGAAGAATTCAAGTCGGAGCCATTGTTTTATAACGGTCCCGGCTATCGCAAGTTGCGGGAGTAAGGACACGGATTTGTCGGCTTAGTTGTTTTATTAATTGGTCTCTAAAATAGACATTTTCATTAAACTGCCCGTTATTTGCGATGAGCCGTTGTTGTGCATAGTATCATTCATCTATCTTAATGTTTTGATCCATATTTCTTTTTGGAAAATCTAAATTATAGTAATCAACATATTTTTTATTGTAGCCTAATAATTTCAAAATAATTCGGTTGTAGAGCGTTATATAAGCTCTGGTATAGGCAGAATATTTTAAATGTTCTTGGTCACTTAAATTAGTCATAGAACCGTGAGCCATTTCATTTCTTGCTCGTAGAGCTTTAGATTCAATACTTTCTTCATCAAAATTGAAATCTAAGTGATCTAAGAAAACTTTTATTTTTTCTCCGATACCAAAGTTGAAAGGATTTTTAAGTTTATTAAGTACAAAATCACCAAATTGATATTTTTCTAATTTCTCTTTTAGTATTTCAAACTCCTCTTTTATTTCATTTCTAAACTTACGCTTCTCGGATTTACTATATTTTCTAATTAAATTATTTTTCTTGACGTAATGTGAGGCGAGGGTATCTAAACCGCTCGCAAAGATTGGAAGATTTGTTCCTAAAGGTTGCATTCTTCCATTCCATAATTTCCACAACACGTCTCTCAAGTCGTAATTATCTCTTATCCTTAAATATTCTGATAATAAATTTCCGAGTTCTATTTCGTCAACGATTAGTCTGTTTATTGGAGAGTATGCCATTGATTTACAACTATCAATAACATTTTTTTCTTCAGGTGAATAACCTGAACACTCATCTAATTTTCCTCGATCATTATAATAACTTGTTCCAGTTAACAAAAGATGGTTACCAAGTATAAAACTTATAAATTCGGCAATTTTTCTTCTATCTTCTAATGAAGGTATTTTAGAAATTTCACTTCTATATTCTATTGAAATTCCATCTGCCCATTCTGGTAAGAAATCCTCGTCTACTTTTTGAACAATTATTGAATAATTATCTGTTTTTATAATTAAAAAATCTCTAATAAAACTTATTAGATTCTTTGATTGCTCTGGGCTGGGTTCGTTTATTCCATTCCTAAATTTATATGGAAATTCATTACTTCTCAAAGTAACTCTTGGAAAGAGTTTTTTAAAACTACAAATATGCCAATCGATAATTGTAGATTGATGGGTATTAGCCCTTATATGTGCAATCCTCCTCAAAGAAAGGTTAGCTTTAAACTTAATTTGATTTTGGAAAGGCTTATGACTGAAATTTTCAATATGGCAATCTCTCAATTGGAAAATTTCATTTTTTTCATTTTTACCCGTAAAATTCTCAAACATTGGTTTTTCTCCACGATGAAGAATTTGCCTGTAATCATAGATTAAATCGAGCTGATTATTAGCAACTCCTTCAATTTCTGCAGTCAAGTTATATTGATCATCTCTCCAGATTTTTATTTGAGTGCTCTCATCAAAATTATATAACCCGTATTGAAAAGTAATATTGGTCAAGATGAGAGGAAATTTAAAACTTTCCCATTCTAATTCGTTTAATCTTTCTGAAGTGGATTCACTCATATGGTATTATGCACAACGGTTACGGTTAACCCAAGTTGCTGGATTGGTTTGTTCGGATTTGTCAGCGTAAGGACCGATAATTAATTAGTTTCTAAATTATTAAAATTTGTTGAAAACAAAGCAATTTGGGATAACCGATGTTGTAATAAGTGGTGCCACGTTCGAGTGAGTTTTTAAATTTGTTGATTTTCTATTTTACGATTCCACATTTACTTATTTTTTTCTGCCGAGTGAAAATCCGCTGATTTTTTCTTTACAAGAATCAGTATTCAAAACATCAATTTTCATAATTTAAGTCAGCGTTCTCATTTTTAAATCCGTTATTTTTTTCAATTTTTCAACTTGCTGGATTTTCAATAGAACGATTCAACATCGTTCTTTGGCTTTTTCGGCAGAGTAAAAGTCAGTTTCATTTCATCGAAATTGTCATATTAAAATTTTCCATTTTCTTATCAGTTTTTATTGGTCTGAGTGAGAATCAGTTGAATTTATTTTTAAAACAATTAGTGTTCAAAATGTCAATTTTTGTCAATTAATTTCCGTCAGATTATCGGTTAAATGTTGAATTTTTTAGCTCAATTGTTTCCGCGTTTAAATAGTCGGCACCATTTTTTACAACTCGTTATATCCTCTCAAATATACACTTTTATACCTTTTATTCACCGGATAAACGCAGGTTTTCCTTTTCTTTACCACTCTCCATGTATTTTTTAATCGCCATATCTAAGGGACTTTTTATCTGCATTAAATCTTTTTGGGCAACGTGAGTATATATCATCGTGGTTTCCGGTTTGGAATGACCTAGCAATTCCTGGATATGCCGTAAACCTATTCCGTTTTCCAGCATATGTGTAGCATAGGAGTGCCGTAAGGTATGTGGCGTAACTCTTTTGTAAATCTTTGCTCTGCGGCACGAATCTTTTAAAAAACTCCTTACCCCAGAACCGCTGTAAGGCTTTCCCTCCGGGCCCTCTACAAAAAAAATCCCCGGTTTATAGGTGTTTAAATAATTAAAAAGCAACGGAATAAAACTATCCGCCATTACCACATAACGATCCTTCCTGCCTTTACTCTGCACAACAAAAATTTGCCGGCGGTCCACATCAATTTGGCTTAACTTTAATTTTAGCAATTCACCAATCCTAAGTCCCGATGAATAAATAAGGGCTAAAACCGCACGATGTTTTAAATTACGCGTGTTCTGAAGCAGACTAATCATCTCTTCCTGGCTCAACACCGTGGGTAGAAAGTTGCTTTTTTTTGGTCTGTGGAACTGGTCCGTATCTATTTCCGGAAAATTATTCAGCGTTGCAAAATGTTTTAAAGCGCTTATACACTGCCTATGTGTACTAATAGAATAATTCCGGCCTGCGATCTCCTTTTCAATAAACAATTCCACATCCCGGTTCGTAATTTCAGAAAATGGTTTCGTTTGAAACTTCACAAATTTCAACACAAAATTATAATAGGTTCTTATAGAACTTTCACTGTAGCGCTTGCCCTTCAAATAATTTACATAGTCCCATAAACTCTTTTTCGATTCGTTGTTTAATTTATTATTTCTTTTATCTGCAACAGAAGCTCTCGGTTTCGGCTGCATTTCGGTATAATTAACAAGCCAGTTTTTTCTGGATAAGAATTCATAAAATTTCTTTTTATTTTCTGAAGTGTGCGCCGTATAAAACACACTGTGAGTTTTACTCCAGTAAAGTCCCGGAAATTTTTGAAGATATTCTTTTATCTCGATATTATATGCAAAAGAAACCGCTATTTGCGGCCTGTCTCTATGCTGAAGCGGGTATAGTTTTATTTCGCTCATGTGCTCCCTATAATACATTTATATTTGTAATGAATGTACTGATTTATAGAACACTAACGTTAAAAATTGAAGTAATTTTTTTACCTTCTGAAAGGGGGAAATAAATCCTTCGTCGGGGGAAGATTTTATACCAATCCTGCCACCAAAAATCCCATATACGTACCCAGACCGGTACCTAAAGATCCTACTAAAATTGCCGGCAGTACCAAATCTTCACGTTTAAAACTTTCTGCTAATGCCAGGGCAGTACTCGAGCCGCCAATATTTGCCTGCGAAGCAATGGCTACCACCACCCAGTCCAGTTTCAACAACAGGGAAACCCCTATTAAAAACAGCCCGTGAACCAGCACAATGGTAGAGGTAAAAAGTAAGATATCGAAAGCCTTTTCGCCTACGTTTTGTAATGCGCCAATTTCGCAAAAAGCGCCAACTACCACTAAAAACAAATAAATACTTAGCATTCCCAGTAAATGGGCGCCTGCCAGGTTCTGTATACTTTTAAACTGAGCCAATATCAGCGCGATGGAAGTAAGTATTAAAATAGAAGGAATAGAAAAGCCTATGCTGCTAAACCATTTAGACAAAACATCAGACATAATAAGTGTGGAAAGAGCGAATCCCAGTAAAAGGGAAATCTGCAAAGGATCTATAGTTTTTTTCTTCTTAATTTTTTCTTCAGTATTTTCAACAATTACCCGTTTATGTGGTCTCAATTTTTGCAGAATTACAGGTAAGGCAAGGGTAACGAGCATCCAGAGGGCGGTAACAATATTATCTGCTACCACCATTCCGGTATATTGGGCGCCTTCGCGCAGCATCCCATAATCCAGGGCCACAGCATTAAAATTGGCACTGCCCCCAATATAAGTTCCGGTCATCATTCCGGAAATGGCCTGATAATTATCACCAAAAACTTCTTTATAATCTATAATATGAAGCGCAATAAAAACACCTATCATCGTTCCCAGTGCCCCAATAAAAAAAGCCAGCAACATTGGGCCTCCGGCCTTTCTTATCTGTTTCAGATTTACGCCCAATAAAAGAAAAAAGATACTCGCAGGAGCAACGTACGTAAAGATGTTATTGTATAAAGGTCCCGCATTCGAAGCAGTGGGAATAAGTCCGAAATTAGCAAAAAGAGCGCCCAGTATAATTACAAGAAGCGAACTGCTTAAATGTTTTAAAAAAGTATTTCGAGCTAACCATTCGCTTGCAAAAATAAGCAGAAAAAGAATAGCCAGTACATACAAGGGGTTTTCCGTCATTGTATATTTCATTTAGCTCCCTCTCCTTTGGAGAGGTCGTAACTAATTTTTATTAGTTCCGGGTGAGGCCTTTTACTCCCTCTCCTTGGGAGAGGGCTGGGGTGAGGCCGTAAACGTTTTATTTTCAGGCCCAACTCCTGTTATGGTTAGCGATTTCCATTCCTTAGGAAGTACAGCTCCTTTTTGTACAATTCCCTGGTCTGTAATATGAAGGCCTCCAAAACCAAACAGGAGAATTTGTAACATTCCTCCGGCACCCGTTGCAAAATAAGGATTATTGCTTGTGGCAGATTCTGCAAGAGCTCCAAACGGCGGCCTCTTGTTGGGCTGATAACTATCTTTGAATAGTCGGTATGCTTCCTCAGGATTTCCTAGCCGGGCATATAAAATAGCAAATACAGATTTTCCCATTGCTGGCCCTTCTTTTGAAATTTTTGGTTCATAATATTTTAGATCTTTTAAAACCGAGGTGGTATCTGTAACAATATTAAGCGGATATGCAAGCAAATTGGCATCTGCCTGTTTAATAATTTCTCCGTTGTAAGTGCTGTTTTCTCTTGTAGTGCCATTAGGAAAATGATGAATTTTAATATTATTGGCTACTTTTTTCCATTCAGGATCCGGCTGAATATTTAATTCCTTTGCGGCCTGGATGGCATATTGTAGCGCCGTAATAGCCGACCCGTTGGTGAAAGCATTATCGTTTATGTTTTGGGCAAATTCATTGGCTCCTACCACATTGTTAATAGAATAACTACCGTCTTCATTTTTGGTAACCCGGCTTACCCAATAATCGGCCACGGCTTTTAAAAGTGGAAAACCGCGTTCCTGCAGCCAATTTTTGTTTTGTGTAACCCGGTAATAATTCCAGAACGCAATTGCAACATCGGCGGTAATATGATGTTCAAAAGTTCCGGTTAAAGCCCAGGCGGGTGTGGCTTCTTCTCCCGTATCGTCGCTTTCCCAAGGAAACATGGCTCCTTTATAGCCAAAATTTCGCGCCTTCTTTTTCGCCATTTCCAGCCGGTCACTTCTATAATTAACCAGCGATCTGGCAATATCCTGGTTCAGCAGGAGCAGGGGAGGGAACATCCATAATTCTGTATCCCAGAAAATATGACCATTGTAATTTTGAGAGGAAAGTCCCATAGGCGAAATGCTTAAATTGGAGTCTCCTCTTCCGAAGGAATAAAGATGGTAAAGTGCCAGCCTTACATCCTGTTGAGATTGAAGGTCGCCATCTATAATAATATCCCCTTTCCATAAATTCGCCCACAGCTTTTTATGCTCATTTAAAAGGGTTTCTTTTGAATTGAGAAGGCAAAAAATTACAAACCGCTCCGATTCTGTCTGCGGATCGAAAAAATCCTGCGAGGAAGTTTCTGCCGCCGCCCAGGCAAAATCAAGCGATTTTCCTTTCTGAATATCTTCCTGAAAGGAAAGTTCATTATCGTAATCAGAAACCTTGTTTTGGGTGAGCTTGGGGCGTTGATCTTCTCGGGAAGAATTAATGTCGTGCCAGATAAAAGTGGCAGAGGTGGCAACTTTTTGCCTTCCGAATTTACTTTCGGCAACCGTTTGTAAAATAGGCATGGTGGTTTCCAGGTCTTTTAAAACTCTGAAGGTGCTGTTGGGATTTTTAAATTCTTCAGGAGTAATTATTTTCCCAGTGGCTCTTATACTGATGTCTTTTTTTGCTTCTACCGTAATATCTATATAACCGGCATATGGCAAATTTCGTAAAGCATAAATGCTGTAAGTAATACTTGCTTTGTCTTTAAAATTGAAACGGGTTGTTAAGCGGGCCTCCTTCATATTTAGGGTTTGTTTCCAGTCGCTAATGTTGGCTGAAGTTATTTTTTCGCCGTCAATTTCCAGATCCAGGTTTCCGAAATTCATTCCCTTAAGAATTTTGCTTACCCCTAATTCAGATTCTTTTTCATACACGTTATTCAGGATAATCTGTTCTACGGTAAAGGGCTCGCTTGAAGGTAAAATTCCTAATCGTCCGTTCGCGACTACTACTCCCGTGTAATTATCGGGATTCGTGGTGCTGATATTCCAGCTGTCGTTTTGGAAAAAGCTTATTGATGTAATAAAAAAAGAAAGTAAAAAGGGGAGTAAAAAATTTCTCATTATATAAGGATCATATATTAATACCTTCTAAATTTATAGAAATATCCCTTTTATATAAACTAAACCGAAATATTTATTTCGCGACTTCAATTCTTAAGCCACTTTTCTGAAGTATTTTTTAAGTCTCAAAAAGCGCTTTTCAAAAAAATGATAGGAAAGAAAAGAAACGATAAAAAGCAGAATAAATTCGGCGGGTAAAAGAAATATCTTAGGAGTTTCTGGAAAAAATCTAATCCCGGAAATAATTATAAATCCACTGTAGATATAAAGTCCGTAAGTAAATTTGCCAAAATATTCGGTAAGCCTGAATGGATGCTTTTTTTTAAAAAATCTGCAAATTTTGATACTGGTCAAAATTAGAAATCCAAACCAGATGGAAAGAAAAATATTAAAGAACAGAAGTTTCCATATACTATCGCCCCAGCTCAAGCTAAAAAGTAAAATACTGGAAATAAGAAATCCTAAATAGCTGAACACTGCGGAGTTTTTCTGATTAAAAAAACACCAGCCCGCAGTCATTCCTACCGCAAATTTTATAAGATGGGCTCCTAACGCATCATAATTGTTCCAGCCATTTTTTAATGCAAGGAGCATATAAATAAAATAGCCAAAATATAAGCCTGTAAGTATCCATTTAAAATGATTTTCAAAGAAAAAGCTCAGCAACAGAAATAACAGGTAAAATTGTTCTTCTACCGCCACCGACCATAAAAACCTTAAGGGAAGAATGGTTTTTGAAAATTCGTAGTTGGAGAGAAATGTCCAGTAAAAAAGTTTGTTCTCAGGCAAGGTAACCTTAAACCCGAAGCTTGTGGCTATCCATGGCAAGACAATAAAACTAAAGAACACTATTAAAAAATACAGCGGAAAAATCCGCAGTACCCTTCTTATAAAAAAATTCTTCTGAGAAAAACCACCGGAACGTTCAATTTCATTAAACGCGAGGTAAGTTAAAAGGAAACTTGATAATACAAAAAAGAAGTCGACCCCCAGGAAACCAAGTCTAAAAACCGAAGTAGTATGAAAAAGAAAAACCGCCAAAAAGGCAAAAAAACGGAGGCTGTTAAGGCCAGCTATTCTATTTCTATTTTGCGGAATGTTTACTTCTTTCAAACTCACATTTTTTAACGACTAAATAATATTAACCAGGGTTGCCGAGAGTTTTCTAAAATAGTAATTTTAAACGTATGTTAAATCACCAATAAGGCATACTTATGATTTTATTAGATATAAAAAATGGTTATTAATTTAATATCGACTATAAATCTATTTCTATCTGGTTTTTAAGCAGATCTTCAAAAACCTCCCTTTTTCGTATCAACTGTGCCTTTCCTTTATACCACAAAACTTCAGCAGGGCGATAACGAGAATTATAATTGCTGGCCATAGTGAAACAATACGCCCCGGCATTGCTAAAGCTTATTAGATCTCCTTCTTTCAATTCGGCAATCCTTCGGTTATTGGCGAAAGTATCGGTTTCGCAAATATAACCAACCACGGTATAAAACCGTTCTTTTCCTGTGGGATGGGAAATATTGCGAATATGATGTTGAGAACCATAAAGCATAGGCCTTATTAAATGATTAAATCCTGAATCTATCCCTGCAAAAACAGTTGAGGTTGTTTGTTTAATCACGTTTACCCGTGCCACAAATTGCCCGGCTTCGCTCACCAAAAATTTTCCGGGTTCAAAAGCAAGCGTTAATTCCCTTCCGTATTGTTCACAAAAAGAATGAAAACGACTGCTTAATTTTTCACCTAATTCTTCAATATTAGTTTCAATATCTCCGGGTTTATAAGGAACTTTAAATCCGCTCCCAAAATCTATAAAATCAAGCTCTTTAAAGTGAAGAGCGGTTTCAAATAAAATTTCTGAAGCATATAAAAACACTTCAATATCAAGAATATCGCTGCCTGTATGCATGTGGATTCCGTTGATGTGCATTCCTGTATTCTCTACAATTCGCAACAAATGTGGAATCTGATGTATGGAAATTCCGAATTTGGAATCGATATGTCCCACAGAAATATTCGTATTTCCTCCTGCCATGACATGTGGGTTTATACGAATGCACACCGGGATTTTAGGATGCCGGGTTCCAAATTGCTCTAAAATGGAAAGATTATCGATATTTATCTGCGCTCCAAGCTGGGCTACTTCTTCAATTTCTTCTAAGGAAACACCATTGGGGGTATAAATAATGTTATGAGGCTGAAAACCCGCTTTAAGCCCAAGTTTCACCTCCTGAATGGAAACGGTATCCAGGCCGCTTCCCAGTTTATTCATGAGTTTTAACACCGAAATATTCGATAATGCCTTAGCGGCATAGTTAATTTTGAGGTTTTTAACACTGCTAAAGGCACTTGTTAATCGCTTATATTGCGAAGAGATTTTTTCGGTATCGTATACATATACAGGGCTACCGAATTTCTCCGCTATTTTTAAAAGATCCTGGTCGTTCATTAATTACTTTCTTTTGAAGCACAAAAATACTTGAGAATTTTTAATAGGCGAGTAGAATAGTAAAATATAACATATTTGTTTAAACTGTTATATTTCCCTTATTGAGGTTTTCATCCCATTATTATCATAGAATCTTTGCTCTTTTCTCCAATGCTAAGCGGTCTTTTGTCTTATCCTTTTTATCTTATTCTGAATAGGCCGGTTGGGAAATGGTACTTTCGGTATGGCGTTTACGAATCCAGATTACAGAAATTGCCAGTAAAATTCCGGTTCCTGCCATTCCTGCGCCTACCAGGTCTGCACTGGTAAGCCCATACCCATCGGCTATGGGAAGTCCTGCCAGATAAGCTCCCAGCGCATTTCCCATATTAAAAGCACTCTGGTTTAAAGACGATCCCAGCATTTCTGATCCTTTTGCCGATTTAATAACCGCCATTTGAATTGGTGTTGCTATCGAGAACGCGACCATAGGAACCACAAAGGTCATTACCAGTACCCCGATTTTATCTGATGCCAAATAAGTATTCAAAATTAAAACGCCTACCATCACAATTAAAGTAATCATGACCGAATAAATAGGATAAAATTTTTCGGCAAGTTTTGCGCCTATTAAATTACCTACTACCATCCCTATTCCCGCGACTATCATGGCATAACTTACTACCGCTTCGGGATGTCCTGCCACATCGGTAATTACCGGCGCGATGTAACTGTACCAGCAAAAAAAGCCTCCGGTTCCAATGGTTGTTAAGAGAATAACCATCCATAATTCGGTTTTTTTCAGGGCTTTTACATCTTTTCTAAATCCTTCAGGAGACGATTTAGATAAAACCGGCATCCATAATTTAATACTCAACATTGCCAGCAGCCCAACCACACCTACCGCCATAAAGGAAACCTGCCAGCTATAATTGTGGCCTAAATAAGTACCTAAAGGAACTCCAATTACGTTGGCGACTGTTAAGCCGGTAAACATGGCGGCAATGGCTTTCGCCGATTTTCCGGGCGCCAGTTTTCCGGCAACTACAGCTCCAATTCCGAAGAAAGCTCCGTGAGGCAGTCCGGAAAGGAATCTGGAAATTAATAACAAAGAATAAGAATTTGCAAAAGCCGAAAGGGTATTAAAAACGGTAAACCAGAGCATTAACAGGAAAAGTACCTTGTGTGCCGGCCATTTTCCTCCAATAGCGGTTAGCAGCGGGGCTCCCACAACTACCCCAAGTGCATAGGCCGAAATAAAGTGCCCTGCAACAGGGATAGAAATATGGAGAGCATTGGCAACATCGGGTAAAATCCCCATAATTACAAACTCCGTCATTCCTATTCCAAATCCTCCTATCGCCAGCGCTATAATGGCTTTTTTCATGCTTTGTGGGTTAGATCTCAAAAATAATGGAGAATTTCCTTGTAAAAGAATTTCCTTTTAAAAATCTACGATAACCTTTTAGTGGTGAAAACCTGCATGTTTTAAAGGGTTTGGCCGTATGCAGAAAAATTATGGGCATATTATATTCTTATAAAGTCATTCTCAAAAAAGATTGGTACAATAGTTTAGTATTTGTTACTTTTGCTACCCATACTAATTACTGAAGAAAAAGCATATTATGAACATACATGAATATCAGGGAAAAGAGATTTTAAGCAGCTTTGGAGTTCGCGTTCAACGTGGAATTGTTGCACATAATGCCAGGGAGGCTGTAGAAGCCGCCAAGGAACTTACCGAACAAACAGGAACCGGATGGCACGTGATAAAAGCACAGGTGCATGCCGGTGGTCGTGGTAAAGGTGGTGGAGTAAAACTTGCTAAGAATCTTAAAGAAGTTGAAGACATTGCCGGACAAATTATAGGAATGAACCTGGTAACTCCGCAAACTTCTGCTGAAGGGAAAAAAGTTCATCAGGTATTAGTTGCCGAAGATGTATATTATCCGGGCGATAATGAGCCGGAAGAATATTATATGTCGGTTCTTTTAAATCGCGCAACGGGACGTAATATGGTAATGTATTCTACCGAAGGTGGAATGGATATTGAAACCGTGGCAGATAAAACTCCCCATTTAATCTTTACTGAAGAAATTGACCCGGCAACCGGATTATTACCTTTTCAGGCCAGAAGAATAGCCTTTAATCTTGGCCTTAGCGGTGGAGCATTTAAAGAAATGACAAAATTCGTAATGTCTCTTTATAACGCTTACCAAAAATCTGATTCTTCATTATTCGAAATCAATCCTGTTTTAAAAACCAGCGACGATAAAATTTTGGCAGTAGACGCTAAAGTTTCTTTAGATGATAATGCGCTTTTCCGTCATAAAAATTATGCTGAAATGCGTGACATCCGTGAAGAAAATCCTGTTGAGGTGGAAGCTAAAAAAGTAGGTCTTAACTACGTGGATCTTGACGGAAATGTAGGATGTATGGTTAACGGAGCCGGACTTGCAATGGCAACTATGGATCTTATTAAACAAGCCGGTGGTGAGCCCGCTAACTTTTTAGATGTAGGAGGAACTGCAGATGCGAAAAGGGTAGAGGAAGCTTTTAGATTGATCCTGAAAGATAAGAACGTTAAAGCCATCCTTATCAATATTTTTGGTGGAATTGTGCGTTGCGACCGTGTGGCACAGGGAATTGTAGATGCCTACAAAAATATGGGAGATGCTATTAAAGTTCCTATTATCGTGCGTTTACAGGGTACCAATGCCGATATTGCTAAAGAATTAATAGACAACAGCGGACTTGCAGTAGAAAGTGCAACCGAATTCCAGGAAGCTGCAGATAAGGTACAGAAAGTACTTGCATAAGAGAGAAATTAATATTTTAAAAACCCTTCTGAATGGTTTCGGAAGGGTTTTTTTATTTACTTCAAAATCTTTTGCACTACACTTCCAGTTTTTTCAACTCCTCGTAATTTTTTCTAAGTCTTTTAAGCAAAATACCATAGACCAGCCTGTAAAACAGCCATATTAATCCTAAGAAAGAGGCAAGAATAATAACAAATATCCCTATAAATTTAAACCACTGCCAGGCATTAAAAGTGTACTTGGCAAACTGGGACTGTTCAGAATCTATATGAAGGTATAGCATATAAATAGTTATCCCCACTACAGTAATAGCGGTGTAAATTAAGATATAGGCAATATAACATTTAACTGTTTTTCGGGTCCGAAGGATATTTTTCATCAGGGTTGCAGCATCATCAGTCGCTGAAATCCTTTTGTAATTTTGATAAAATCTGAATATAAAGTAAAAAGTAATAGCATAACTTAAGATATAAGAGATTTCTGTTACTCCTTTTAAATTATATTTTTCCAGCGTTTGCCAGTAATCATCACCGGAAAGTATAATATTCAAAAAGGTTCCCACTAAAAGCTCTATGATACTTATAATAAAAATCCATTTAACAATGGAAGAAGATTTTTTCCAAATCATTTTATATAACTGGTCATAGCTGAGCCTGGGATAATTATCATCCTGCTTTTTCCAGTCTTTCTTTAATAATTCAAGTCCATCCATAGGGGTCACGGATTAATTATATTCTTGAGCTTGGTTTTTATTCTGTTCATTTTCACTCTTGCATTCACCTCACTAATACCTAAAGTTTCAGAAATTTCTTTATAATTTTTATCCTCGAGATATAAAAAAACAAGTGCTTTTTCAATATCGTTCAACTCTTTAACTGCACTGTACATCAATTTTATCTGCTGCTCTATTTGGTCGTCATATTCCGGAGCAGAAATCCGGAAATGTACCGTATCGTAATCCTGGGTCTGAATGCCCCTTTTCTTTTTCCGGTATAGAGTAATTGCCGTATTTAGAGCCACTCTGTACATCCAGGTACTAAATTTTGAATCTCCACGGAATTTGGGATAGGCTTTCCATAATTGAATGGTAATTTCCTGAAACAAATCCTTATGTGAAGCCTCATCATTCGTATAGATTCGGCAAATCTTATGCACTATATTCTGGTGCTTTTCAAGATTGCTTACAAATTGATGTTCTAAATCTTTATTCACATTAATGCTTGATAAAGGTTAGTAGTATAAACCCCAGATTTGTTACAAAGATGTGAAAATTCATGATTAAAATAAAGAAGACCAATTTGCAAAGGCTAAGAACCATTGTGAGACCGGTGAATTCCTTAAATTTTAATTTTTTAACTAATTTTTGTAATTAATAGGCAAGTCCTCTGCCTGTTAAATAATAACTTTGAAAAACTTCGAATATGAACGTACCAAAATCAGATTTGCCAAGAGTTGTTATAATTGGAGGAGGTTTTGCAGGAATCTCACTCGCCAGAAAGCTTTTGAAAGAAGAGGTACAAACGGTTCTATTGGACCGTAATAA
Source organism: uncultured Flavobacteriaceae bacterium (assembly GCA_963811195.1). Taxonomy (GTDB): domain Bacteria; phylum Bacteroidota; class Bacteroidia; order Flavobacteriales; family Flavobacteriaceae; genus Gillisia. Next base: position 550,197 of record CAWEQF010000003.1, on the reverse strand, counting down.
TTATCACACTTTCCAACCCTTATTATACCAGGTTTCTACTTCAGGTTTAGAACCGGATTCTATTGCCTATCCCTTCCGAAAAATAACCAGGGACAGTAAAAGAGCCTTTTTTAGAATGGCAGAGGTATATTCCATAGATGCCGAAAATAATACTATCCATACCAGTATTGGTGAAATGTTTTACGACTATCTGGTGATTGCCACAGGTTCTAAAACAAATTTCTTCGGAAATAAAAGTATTGAAGATAATGCCATGTGGATGAAAACTGTTCCTCAGGCACTAAATATAAGGAGCCTGATTCTTGAAAACCTTGAACAGGCGGTAATCACCGAGGATCCTGAAGAACGAAAAGCATTACTGAATTTTGTTCTCGCAGGAGCTGGCCCCACCGGGGTTGAGCTAAGCGGGGCCATTGCCGAGCTGCGGAATAATATAGTTCCAAAGGATTACCCCGATCTTGATGCTTCAGAAATGCAAATACACCTGTTGGAAGGTCTAGACCGGGTGTTGCCCCCCATGAGTGAGCATGCGTCTAAAAAAGCAGCGCAGTTTCTTGATGAACTCGGCGTAAAAGTTCATTTAAAAACTATGGTTCAATCCTATGATGGGAAAGAGGTGCTAACCAATACCGATGAGGTTTTTAAAACCTATACTTTTATTTGGAGCGCAGGAGTTACGGGCGCCCCGGTAAAAGGATTGAACGCCTCTGCCATTGTGGAAAAAGCAAATCGTTATGAGGTTAATGTATTTAATCAGGTAAACGGTTACGAAAATATTTTTGCGGTGGGTGATATTGCTGTTATGCAAAGTGAAGAATTTCCTCGTGGACATCCTATGGTAGCACAACCCGCAATCCAGCAGGGAAAACATCTTGCCGAAAATTTAATGAGGCTTATAAAAGGAGAAAAGCTGGAACCGTTTAAATATTTCGATAAAGGCTCCATGGCTACAGTAGGAAGGAATAGAGCGGTGGTGGATATGGGTAAATTAAGGTTCGGTGGCTTTTTTGCCTGGTTCGTTTGGATGTTTATTCATCTTTGGTTTTTAATCGGATTCAGGAACCGATTGGTGACCTTTTTTAACTGGGTTTATAATTATGTGAATTTCGATAAAGCGGCAAGACTTATTATAAGGCCATTTAAAAGTCATAAAAAACAACTTAAAATGGACGAAAAAGTTTAACCTTCCGGAAATAAGCTTTCCGAAAGGTTATTTTTGTTATCGGGTTTCTTTAATTTCTTTATTATAATCTGAAGCCAGCGAGGTTTTTTGTTTTTCGGTAAGCGCTTTCCCCGCCATTTGGAAAACTTCCTGTTCTTCTTCATCTAAATGATGATGAATTAAGTGCTGAAGATCCTTTGCCAGTTTTAGCCAGTTACTCGCATCCATTTCCGTTTTTTCCATCTGTTCCACAAGCTCATCCATATCGTGATGTTCTGCAACACTGTGTCGGGCTTTTTGCTGAGTAAGGTCTTTTTCCATTAAAGGAATATAAAAATGACGTTCTTCGGCATCTGCATGAATCTTTAATTCGTGTTTTAAATTTTCAAAAATTTTCTTTCTGTCTTCGGTATCTCCGTGAGTAGCCACCAGTTTTTTTGCCAGTTCTCGCTGTATTTCATGTTCCTGCCGTAAGGCTTCAAAAATAGTCATAGTTCAATTTTTTTATTAAGAACTTCAAGTTAAGAAACAAGATGTTAAAAATGTTTTAAAAATAAAACCTTTATCGTCTCCCGTCGATTTTTTGAAATACAGTTCATCTGTGTTTTAGCACGCTTGAGTAAGAAATACTTAAATAAAGAGAGAAAATGAATCAATTTTACTTCCTAAATATGATTCATTATGAAAATTTATTACTTGATTCTTTTCTATTTAATAGGTGGGATCTCTCTGGCACAAACTACCGTCAGCGGAAAAATAACCGATTTGAGGGGGAACGCAGTATCGGGAGCCAATATATATATTGATGGCACTTATGATGGGGAAACCTCTTCTGAAGATGGTAGTTTTTCATTCCGCACATCTGCAGAGGGAGAACATATTCTTGTGATTTCTTTTCTTTCCTTTAAAACCGAGAAAATTACACTGCCTATTTCAGAAATGAAAAACCTCCATATTATTTTAAAGGAAGATTTTAATTCTTTAGATGCCGTTATATTGAATGCGGGAACTTTTGAAGCTGGCGATAAAACCAGAGTTTCTGTATTAAAACCGCTCGATATAGTGACTACAGCGGGAAGTGCGGGAAATATTATAGCCGCTTTGCAAACTTTGCCCGGAACACAAACGGTGGGGGAAAACGGTAGGTTATTTGTAAGAGGAGGAGAAGCAAGTGAAACGCAAACATTTGTGGATGGACTAAGGGTTGCACAACCCTATAATGCATCTGTTCAAAATATACCCAGCCGCGGAAGGTTTTCGCCTTTTTTGTTTAGCGGAATCTCTTTTTCTACGGGTGGGTACAGTGCCGAATATGGAAATGCTCTTTCAGGAATTCTTTTGCTGAATACCCAGGATGATGTGCCCCAGGAAAAAACAGAGATTTCCATCATGACTGTGGGGGCCGGAATTGGAAATACTCAAAAATGGGAACATGAGTCACTGAGTGTTAACGCTTCTTACATTAATTTGGCTCCTTATATGGCCCTCGCGCCTCAAAATATAAATTGGAACACTCCCTATCAATCCCTTTCCGGAGAAACGGTGTATAGAAATACGCTTAAAAACGGAAACTGGAAAGTGTATGCTGCTTTTGATGCTTCAAAATTCGATTTTAACCGGGAGGCGTTAGATTTTATTTCTCTTGAAAGAGTAAACTTGAAAAATAATAACTTTTATTTAAACTCTTCGTACAATGGATATTTTGGTAATAAATGGCAGATAATTTCTGGCGTGAGCTATGGATACAATGTAAACGATCTTCATTTTAATGAAGATAAGATTTTGGATACAGAACAGGCGCTCCATTTAAAAAATAAATTAAGTAAGCGAATTTCTGAAGCCGTGAAAATATCTTTTGGTACGGATTTTTTTAGTACCGATTTCCGGGAAGATTATACACCTTTGGAAAAGCCCAGTATGAAAAACGATTTTCAGGAAAACCTGGTGGCTCTTTATTCTGAAGCAGACCTCCTTTTCTCTAATAACCTGGCTTTAAAAGCGGGAATACGTGGATCTTATAATGCTTTGTTAGGCGAAACCTATCTTTCACCACGGTTTTCACTGGCGTATAAAATTTCAAAAACTTCACAATTCTCAATGGCGTATGGAAACTTTGTTCAGGCGCCAGACCAGGATTATTTAAAATTCAATACCGCTCTCACTTCAGAAAAGGCCACGCACTACATTTTAAATTATCAGTTTCATAAAGAAAATAAATTGTTGAGACTGGAAGGGTATTATAAGAAATATGCAGATTTAATCACCTATTCCGGCGAGGAAAACGGTTACTTTTCAAACCCTGGAAATAAAGGAAAAGGATATGCTACAGGCCTTGATTTGTTTTGGAGAGATGGTTCGACCTTGAAAAATCTGGAATACTGGGTTTCCTATTCTTATATAGATACCCAACGAAAATATAAAAATTTTCCTATAGAGGCTACTCCCGATTTTGTTGCCAATCACACGGCCTCACTGGTAACCAAGTACTGGATTTCGAACTGGAGATCTCAAATAGGTTTTACAGACACTTTTACTTCCGGAAGACCATATAATAATCCTAATACTTCGGAATTTATGGCCGAAAAAACTAAAAATTACAACAATCTAAGTTTTAACTGGGCCTATTTACTTGGTGAGCAAAAGATTCTTTACTTCTCGGTGTCTAACATTCTGGGAACCAAAAACGTGTATAATTATGAATATTCTTCTGCGGCAGATGTGAATGGAAATTTTGATCGCCGAGCCGTTACCCCGACCGCCGACAGATTTTTCTTTGTTGGTTTTTTCTGGACAATTAGCGACGATAAAAAGAGCAATCAGTTGAAGAATTTATAGGGATAAAACAATTCGTCTCTAAAATACTACAGTTCAGGATTTCATTTTTCTGCTAATGAGATTATCGAGAGATATTTGATAAGAATTTAAAACCGATAGTTATGAAAAAAGGAATGCTATTAATTGTTTTGCTAGCGGCGCAAAGTATTTTCGCCCAGGCAAATTATGAACAGGGAATGACCAAAGCCTTTCAACTTTGGGATAATGGAAAGCCAGATGAAGCCTCGGCATTATTTGAAAGAATAGCCTCTGCCGAACAAGATAACTGGCTTCCTAATTATTACATTGCCCTGGTAAATACGACCGAAGCTTTTAAACCTGAAAATGCCGAAATGGTAGATGCGTTGGTATATAAAGCTCAAAATGCCCTGAATACCGAGCTGAACAAAGATCCTGATAATCCGGAATTGCTCGTTATGAAGGCAATGATTTATACCGCTTTAATCGCGCATGACCCTATGACAAACGGACAAAAATTATCGGGTAAAGTGATGGATATTTATACTCAGGCAGAGGCCATTGCGCCGCAAAATCCAAGAGTTGTACTTTCAAAAGCCCAATTTGAGATGGGATCTGCAAAATTCTTCGGAAAAGATGTTCAGCCTATTTGCGAAAGAATCAAAAAATCTTTGGTGCTTTTTGATAACTTTAAACCTGAAACTCAATTTTCACCAAAATGGGGGAGAGAACAAGCCCAAGCTGCAATTAAAGCGTGTGAAAAATAAGATTATTCAATAAATGAAAAAGATATTTAAAATTATAGGGATTGGGATTTTGCTGGGATTCCTTTTGTATGGTCTGGATTTAATCTTTCGGATTTCAGCAGGCAAAAGTATAATTTTTAATAAAGAAGAATTTTTTAGTATTGCTTATTATATATTTTACACCCTTCCTTTAACACTTATTAATTTTTTCTTTTTCGATTACCTTAACCATCATGTTCATTGGGAAAAATATGATCAAAAATACAGGATCATTATAGGATTTATAGGTTCTGTGGTTATTAATTTAGGGATACTATTCCTTCTTAGAGTAGTTCAGAATGTATGGTTTGAAGGAGAGACTTATACAGCTTTTATAGAACATGAGAGTTTTGAATTTTACTTTACCTCGCTCATTATAAGCCTTATTATATCTATCACTTTTCATGCCTTTTATTTTTATAAGAAGGTACAGGAAAACAAGGTAAAGGAGCAAAAGATTATTGCTGGAACGGCATCGGCAAAATTTGAAAGTTTAAAAAACCAGATAGATCCGCATTTTCTTTTTAATAGCCTGAATGTTTTAACCTCGTTAATAGAGGAGAGCCCCGAAAATGCTCAAAAATTCACTACCTCACTTTCTAAGATCTACAGGTATGTTTTGGAACAAAAAGATAAAGAATTGGTAAGCGCAGAGGAAGAATTAAAGTTTGCCGACACGTATATGAGATTGCTGAAAATGAGGTTTGAGAACAGTATTTTTTACGAGCTTCCAAAAAAAATAAGCAATCCCGATGCTAAAGTTGTTCCCCTGTCCCTTCAGCTTTTGCTGGAAAATACGGTAAAGCATAATGTAGTAAGCGAAAATAAACCCTTGCGTATTCGTATATATGAAGAAGATGGCTACCTGGTGGTAGAGAATGATTATCAGAAAAAAGAAGTATTAAGTTCGCGCAAAGGAGTGGGACTTCAAAATATTGTAGATCGTTATTCACTGGTAACCGAACGTCCCGTCTATATTGAAAACACCAAAAACATATTTAGAATAAAATTACCAATATTAACTCAACAAATATCAGTTATGGAAACTTATGAAAATACCCAAGATGAAATATACTATAAAGCACAAAAACGGGTAAAGGAAATAAAAGACTTTTACGGGAGCTTAATATCCTTTTGTGTAGTAATTCCTTTTTTAATCTTTATAAATTATATGACCTTTTGGGGATTCCAGTGGTTTTGGTTTCCTCTTTTTGGTTGGGGAATCGGGATCGTGATAAAAGGCTTTAGTGTTTTTGGTTATGGTACAGACTGGGAAGAACGTAAAATACGGGAACTTATGGAAAAAGATGTAGAACAAAAAAACACCTGGAAATAATGAGACCAACTAGAGAAAAACTACGCTACGAGGAAGCAAAAAAGAGAGTTAAGAGAATAAGAGGCTTCTATGTTCATCTTACCGTGTACATCTTCGTAAATACCTTTTTAATTTTTCTGGACAACCGGCGGGCAGTGTTCTTTGGAGCTAAAGAAGTGGAATTTTCAGATCTTTACACGGCGCTATTTTGGGGCATAGGATTATTCAGTCATTGGTTAGCCGTGTTTGGACATAACTGGATGTTCGGAAAGAAATGGGAAGAACGAAAGATCCAGGAATTCATGGAAAAAGAGAAACAGGAAAGAACACGCTGGGAGTAATAAGGCGATTTTAGCCAATTAAAAATTCAGAATGAAAACAATCATTATTGAAGATGAAAATCCTTCGGCCAGGCGCTTAAAACGAATGCTGGAAAAGCTTGAGGTAGAAGTTATCGTTGCGTTAGGCTCTGTTCAGGAAGCCGTGGAATGGTTTCAACAAAACGATCATCCCGAACTTATTTTTCTGGATATTCAGCTAAGCGACGGGTTATCTTTCGAAATTTTCCAGGCTGTCGAAATCAACAGTGCGGTAATTTTTACTACTGCTTACGATGAATATGCCCTCCAGGCTTTTAAACTAAACAGTGTAGATTATTTATTAAAACCCATAGATGATGAAGAATTGAAAACCGCGGTGGAGAAGTACGAGAAGCGTACCGGGACAGCTGGAAACAATTTATCTGAAAAATTCAATTTTGAAGCGATAAAAAAATTGCTGATAAATCCGGAAGAACGGGATTATAAAAAGCGATTTACGGTGAAAGTAGGGCAGCATATTAAAATGATTCCCCTGGAAGAAATAGAATGCATTTACAGTGAAAACAAGGGCACATATATTTACACGGGCGATAAAAGAAATTATTTACTGGAAAGCACGCTGGATGCCCTTGAAAAGGATTTACCTCCCGAACAATTTTATAGAGTAAACCGTAAATATTATATAAAACTTACGGCAATAGCAGATATTATAGCCTATTCCAATAGCCGTCTTAAACTAAAGCTTAATCACTTTAATGAAGAAGAAATCATAGTTGCCCGCGAAAGGGTAAAAGATTTTAAAGAATGGCTGGAATAGAATGAAAATTAATGTTAAATCGGGACCTCACCAAAACCATCTCCGGTAGCTTTTCGTAAATATATTAGATTAGTAATGGAGAGCAAACTCGAAGGTTTAAATTTTAAATCACTCTCCACACTTTTTTGATTTTTTTGGTTGGTTAGTAGAAAGGTTTGTTCATCTCAAAAAGAGCAAACCTTTCTCTTTTTATAGAAAATTATAAAATCTATTTAATGAAATTATGAATTTACGGCACCTAAAGTATATAATCTTTCCATAGTTGGAGATTTACTACCGCCCGCCGGTTCCAGGGTTATCCCAAAAGCTTCTGAAGAATTTGGATTCGGTAATTGAAAGATCTTGTTGTTATCCGACTCAAATTTATTCAATAAACCTATACTGGTAGGTTTAAGAGGATTCATTTTTAATGACCATACCTGATAAACCATTCCTTTTGGAGGTTCCGGTAATTCTTTGGCGTCTACATAAGGCTACGCTATGTTGTTTGTCCCAATATACAGCAGCGTAAGCATCTGGCGCAGCTTTTTGGCCTTGTAAAGGTACTTTTATCATATCCTTATTGCGCATCATATCCAGGAGCTCCTGGGTTTTCTTAACATCTTCCCGGGCATTTGCAATTTGAGATTCCATTTGGGCATTTTTAACCTGCATTTCTGCAAGGTTATTCCGCAACTCGACATTCTTTTGGTAAAGCACAAATGAACCTACTAAAAACAAAATACAAGCGGCCCATCCCACATATGCAGGCCAATTGGTTCTTCTTTTAAGGGGAATAACACTTTCTGCAGAGGATAATTTCTTCTTTAAAACACCCAGCATTTCTTCAGGATTATAAGGCGCTGTAGCAGCAGAAAGATTTAGTAAAGATTTTTCAATTTCCTCTACTTCAGTCTCAACTTCAGGATATTGTTTTAGAAAAGAAGTTACTTCTTCGCTTTCTTTTTCTGAAAGCGCACCATACACGTACAATTCTAAAATTCCCGATGATATGTATTCCTGAATATCCATTATTCTTTAACTGTTGATCTTAATTTATCTATACAAACGCGGTTGCGGGTTTTAACCGTTCCCAGCGGGATCCCCAACTCCTCTGAAGTTTCTTTTTGGGTAAAACCTTTAAAGAAGAGAAGGTCTATAATTTTTTTACAAATAGGTTCCAGAATGTCGATATATTTCTGTAACCCTATCGCATCCATTCTTCCGGAGAAATTGTTTCGGGACTCCAATATATCTACGAAATTATCGCTCTTCAGGTTTAATTTTTTATTTTTAAAGTCTTTCGACCTTATTTTGTCTATGGAGGCGTTACGGGCAATATTTAGAACCCAGGTAAAAAACCGTCCTTTTTTAGGATTATAGGAAGCCGCGTTTTTCCATATTTTCATAAAAACATCCTGGAGCACTTCTTCTGCAACTGCCTCATCTCTTATAATGCTATAAATTATACCAAAAGTACTTTCAGAATATAACTGGTAAATGCGCTCAAAGGCTTTTTCATTTCCCGATTGAAGTTCTAAAATAAGCTGGTCCTGTTGCATAGAATAAAAAATGTGATTAAAAGTATAAAAATAAAACCACAAAAAATAAGAGCAACCAAAATTGGCTGCTCTTTAAATTAATCTAAAATTTTAAAAAAGTGATTTATTCATTAATCGTACCGCATCCTACACGTTTGCCTGCGGCTCCCGATGGTTGTGATTTAAAGTCATCGGCACCTTCGTGAACTATGATAGAATGCCCTAAGATATCTTTGTTAGTGTCTCCACAACCTATGCACCATTGATCGGTAGACATAGTAAGGGTTCCATGGCCATCTTTGTCTACATCAAAATTTCCTATATCTCCTTTATGATATCCACTGGCGCTGCCCCATTTTCCATGTTGTTCATTAGTAGGGTTCCAGTGTCCACCGGCAGACGTACCATCGGCTGCAGAACAGTCTGCATTTTCATGAATGTGAATGCCATGCATTCCAGGAGAAAGCCCGTCGATAGTTGCATTCATAGTAACCTGCCCATTTTCCTGGGTGAAAACCACATTCCCCGAAAGGTTACTTCCACTAGCCGGCTGAAGGGTTACAGTAACTTTTTTGGTGGAATCCATCATTTTCTGGTTGGTGTCCATTTGAGATATGCTATCTGAATTCATATCAGCATTCATATTATTATCCTCATTTTTGTTGTTGTTCTTACAGCTTCCTAAAATAAGGGCGCTACAGAATAAAAATGTTAAGCTTAAACGTTTCATAATTTGTTCGATTAGTTTTTTTCAAAAAAATTTGTCTATCTAAAGTACAGGGAATCTCACTTTTCACCAAAGATTTAAGTATTGCTTAACAAAACAGGCGTTATTTTAGCGACTTTTAAAGGCTATTGTGGGTTTTTAAGCGAAGTAATTACCTGTGTTTGGGTTTTTAGGGTTTTATGCACCGGGCATTTATTGGCTATTTCCAATAACTTTTGTTGCTGTTCATTATCCAAATCGCCTTTTAAGATCAACGTTCTCTTAAAAGTATCAATTTTGGCTGTTTCGCTTTCACATTGCAAGCAGTCTTCCGCATAATCCTTATCATAATCTACATGGGTTTCTACGCTCTCGAGGGGCCATTTTTTGCGTCGGGCATACATTTGAAGCGTCATAGAAGTACAGGCCGCCAGTCCTGCCGAAATAAATTCATAAGGAGAAGGTCCAAAATTTTCTCCTCCTGCTTTTTTGGGCTCGTCGGCCGTAAGGTTGTGTATTCCTGCCTTTATTCTGGTTGTAAAGCCTTCTTTTCCTAAAAATGCTACTACTTGGTGTTTGGAAGTTAATTCTTCAACTCTTGGAATATCTATATATCTGTAAGCCCAGCTTCCTATAACTTCCCCCGCATATAATGAATCTTCCGTATGGGATAATAAATGATTCGCCCCATCTAACGAAATAAAACTTTTTGGATGATGTGCAGCCTTATACAACTCTTCTGCATTCTTAATATCCACAATTTTATCTTGTGGAGAATGAAGAAAAAGAAAGGATTTTTTTAATTCTGAAATCTTTTTCAGCAAATTCCGCTCGTTAAGATCTTTCAGAAATTGCTTGGTAATATGAAAACTTCGGTTTTCAATAGTCACAAGGGCTTTACCAGATTCTTCAATTTCTTTAAATTTATCCTGGAACAAGTGCTGTACATGTAAAATTGAAGAAGGAGCCGCAATAGTAGCTACCGCCTTTACAGAAGGCAGATCTTTGGAAGCAAAAAGCACTGCCGCTCCTCCCAAAGAATGACCTATTAAAAGACCAGGCGCTTTATAATTTTCCTTCAAATACAAAGCCGCTGAATGAATATCCTGGATATTTGCTGAAAAATTTGAATCTGAAAAATCCCCTTCACTTTCACCCAATCCGGTAAAATCGAATCTTAATACGGCAAAACCTTTTGAAGTGAGTGCGCTGCTGATGTTTTTTACTGCAAAATAATTTTTATTACAGGTAAAGCAATGCGCAAAAATAACATAGGTGTGCGGGTTTCTATCCAAAGGGAGTTCCAGGTATCCGGCAAGATCTACTCCCTCGCTATTTTTAAAACTTATTTTTTTATAATTCATATTCTTAGGAATTAAGAAGATTAAGATAAAAGAATTTTGGGCATAAAAAAAGCTGCTCAATAAGAGCAGCTTTAAACTTATTTGTTGGTGTAGTTAATTACTTATTTAATTCTTTAATCTTGATGTTACGAAAAGATACCTGGTTACCGTGATCCTGCAAGGCAATATGCCCCGTTTTGTTCTTACCAAAACCTTCCCAATCCTTGAACTTAGAATTTTCTACCATTTTATTCCATTCTTCGCCCTGTAAAGGAAATTGTTCTAATTGGGTACCATTCATTACCACCGTTCCCTGATTTTTTTCGTGATTTATGGTGATTTCCACCTTATTCCATTCGCCAACAGGCATTGTTACATCTTCTTTTGGAGGTACCATATCGTATAGCGCTCCCGCCTGCCTGCGTTCACCTACTTTAGCATCCGGGTGGTTTTTATTATCCAATACCTGAATTTCAGGTCCGGTTAAATAAGGCTCGCTATAAGAGGTATCCTCCTGCACGGCCCACATAATTCCACTGTTTCCAGCGTGAGAAATTTTCCATTCCAGGGACAGAACAAAATCTGTATATTCCTTTTTGGTGATTAAATTTTCACTGTGCTCCCTATCTCCTTCAGAAGGCGTTAAAACAAGGGTACTATCCTTAATTTGCCATTGGTCTGAAATAGAATCCTGGTTATAAGCCTTCCATTTATCCAGATTTTGGCCGTCGAACAGTACTGTCCAGTCGCCTGCAGTTGAATCCTTCATTTCCTGATTTGCCTGCATATCTTCCGAAGATTCATTGTTTTTCTTATTATTATTATTACAACTAAGTGTAAAAAGAGCTATGGCGATTAAAAGTAAACTGGTTTTTTTCATTTTATTGGGTTTAGTGGTTAATTCCTAAAATTCTTTTTAGTTTTTCTTTATCGGGTTTGGTACCGGCAAAATCGTCAAACTTTTTAGTGGTGGCTTCAATAATATGATCTTTAATAAATTTTGAACCTTCGCTTGCTCCCTGCTCCGGAGATTTTATGCAGCATTCCCATTCCATTACTGCCCAAACATCGCAACCGTACTGGGTTAGTTTAGAAAATATAGTTTTAAAATCCACCTGCCCATCTCCCAAAGAACGGTATCTTCCTGCACGATCTATCCAGTCTCCATATCCGCCAAAAGCGCCTTTCTTTCCTGTAGGATTAAATTCGGCATCTTTTACATGAAACATTTTTATATAATCATGGTAGTGATCTATGTAATTTATGTAATCTAGCTGCTGAAGCACAAAATGACTTGGATCGTACAAAATATTTACCCTCTTATGATTATTGGTTGCTTCTAAAAATCGTTCAAAAGTAACGCCGTCATGAAGGTCTTCTCCGGGATGAATTTCATAACAAACATCTACTCCCTGTTCATCAAATTCATTAAGTATAGGCATCCAGCGTTTTGCAAGCTCTTCGAATCCCATTTCTACCAATCCTTCAGGGCGTTGTGGCCAGGGATGCCAGGTATGCCATAATAGGGCACCGCTAAAGGTTCCGTGAACATTTATACCAAGATTTCGACTGGCTTTAGCAGCAGCTTTTAATTGTGAAACCGCCCATTCCTGGCGTTTTTTCGGATTATTTTTATAGGCCTCCGGAGCAAAATTATCGAACATTATATCATAAGCGGGATGTACTGCTACCAACTGCCCCTGTAAATGGGTAGAAAGTTCTGTGATTTCCAAGCCGTAGGATTGAACCTTTCCTTTAAGTTCATCGCAATAGTCTTTGCTTTCTGCTGCTTTCTCTAAGTCGATAAGGCGCGTTTCCCAGGTAGGGATCTGTATTCCTTTATATCCAAGTTCTGAAGCCCACTGGCATAAACCTTCTAAAGTATTAAATGGAGGTTGGGTATCTATAAACTGCGCTAAAAAAACCGCCGGTCCTTTTATAGTTTTCATCAAATATTTTTTTGTAATTCTACATTTATTTTTTAATCGTTTAGCTTCACCCACACATTTCCCTGGGAATTCGATTCCACTACTTTTTCTATAAAATCCATTCCCCGAAGCCCGTCGTTTAAAGTGGGAAATTCTGCAGAATTATATTTTTCTCCTTTAATAGCACGTGCCACGCCTTTGTAAATATTTCCCATGGAATCAAAAATCCCTTCGGGATGACCGGGAGGAAGTTTGGAGCCGTCCAGAGAAAGTTTACTATTATAAACATGTCCCGGTTTTAAAACCTGTAGCGGTTTTTCTTCTTCAAGTTTATATAAATAATTGGGATTTTCCTGTTCCCATTTTAGCCCGGCTTTCTCGCCATATATTTTCACAGTAAAATTATTTTCTTCTCCTGTTGCAATCTGGCTGGACCTTAGAATTCCTTTTACATAAGGTGAAAATCGAAGCAAAACCGTACCATCAATATCCATTTTATTGTCTTTGTATAAGTAGTTAAGATCGGCAAGAATCTCATTTACTTTTAGCCCTGTAACATATTCAATCATATCAAAGGCGTGAGTTCCAATGTCTCCAATACAACAACTTATTCCGGCTTTTTCGGGATTTAGCCTCCAGGTTTCGGCTCTGGCTTTTTCATTATGAATTATAGGATTAATCCATCCCTGATAATACTGAACATCTACCTTCTGTATCTTTCCCAATTCGCCCTGTGCTATCATTTCCCGCATCTGGCGAACCATAGGATAGCCTGTATAAGTATAAGTAACGGCAAAAATAGAATTAGCTTTTTCGGCGGTGTTTTTTAGAATTAGGGCTTCTTCATAAGTAGTGGTCATGGGTTTTTCACAAATCACGTTAAAACCATTTTGAAGCAATTTTTTCGCCATGGGAAAATGCAGGAAATTTGGAGTAAGTATCGATAGTACCTGCATTTTTTTATCCTCGGGCAGGGCGGATTCCTTTTCTACCAGCGTATCGAAATCTTTATAAATCCTATTGGTTTTTATTCCAATCTCTTTCGCAAAATTGATATTATCATCAAAATCAGGATTAAAAACTCCGCCAACTATTTCATATTGGTCGTACATGGAAGCCGCAACTCTATGCAAAATTCCTATTAAAGAATCTCCACCGCCACCTAGTATTCCCAGTCGTATTTTCTTGCTCATTTACTAGTAATTTTCTTGATTTATATTTCTATATCTTTTTTATCGATTTTCTCGTTTTTGAAAAATAAGGCAAAAAGAACCATTACTCCAAATGCGAAGGCAGCAGGGAATACCCAAATCGATTTCCATACATGCATTTTTTCGCCCAAAAGGTTGGCATCTGTAATAAGCCCGGCCACATAAAAGCCAATTAGCATTCCCACGCCATAAGTGGCTAAAGTAATTAAGCCCTGCGCAGAACTCTTGTATTTTGGCCCTGCTTTAAAGTTGGTGTAAATTTGCCCGGAAACAAAGAAAAAGTCATAGCATAAACCATGAAGGGCAATACCAATAATAAGCATAAATAAAAGATCTCCTGTATCTCCAAATGCAAATAAGAGATATCGAATCGTCCACGCCAGCATGCCTGCAATAATGGTCATTTTAAATCCGAATTTTTTAAAGAAAAAGGGCAACAGGAGCATAAATAATACTTCAGAAGCCTGTCCAATTGTCATTAAACCTGTGGGGTTGGCAACGCCAATTTCAGAAAGAAATAAATTGGTGTTTTGATAGTAAAATGCGAGAGGAATACAAATTAAAATAGAAGCAATAAAAAACATTAAAAAGTTTTTATCCTTTAAAAGGGTTAAAGCATCTAATCCCAAGGTTTCGGTAATGCTCACTTTTTTAGAACGATCTATGGTAGGCGGAGTTTTAGGAAGTGTAAAACTGAATAAACCTAAAATTGCTGAAGCGATGCCTACCATTAAAAACGTATTTCTAAGCATTCCCTGCTGAAGTGCTTCCTGAGTATCCCAGAAAAACAGATAACTTATAATAAGTCCGGCCACAATCCATCCGATAGTTCCAAACACCCTGATAAATGAAAATTCTTTTGCAGGATCTTCCATTTGGTTGAAACTAACAGAATTTACAAGGGCAAGAGTAGGCATATAAGCGATCATATAGCCTAATACCAAAGGATAAAACTGATTGAAGTCGGTGCTTATATACATAAAGTACATTAAAACGGCGCCCACTAAATGAAGAATCCCAAGTATTCTTTCTGCATTAAAAAAGCGGTCTGCAATAAGACCTATAATAAAAGGTGCTATTATGGCCCCCCAGGATTGTGTAGAAAATGCCGTTGCTATTTGCGTGCCACTGGCATTGAGATTATAGTCTAAAAATGTTCCCAGGGTAACAAACCAGCCCCCCCAAATAAAGAATTCCAGGAACATCATGGTGGAGAGTTGAAAGCGAATTAAATTTTTCATAGTTATTTATTGGTTTTCTTGAACTTTATTTCCTGCTTTTATCAATAGATTTTTGGTTGCCTGTATGCCCTCCACCGGGCTTAAACGCGTACCTTCATATTCGGTTCCTATAAATCCGGTATAGCCGGCATCTTTCACTATTTGTATAATTTTATAATAATCCATCAGGGTTTCATTACCATTTTCATCAAAATCATAAGATTTTGCGCTTACCGCTTTTGCATACGGCATCATTTCTTTAATTCCCTGATACCGAGGGTATTCTTTTATACAGGGTGCATTCCAACGTTCCCCGCCTTCACGTTTTAAACAGAAATTTCCAAAATCGGGGAGGGTGCCGCAATTTGGCATTCCCACACCTTCCATGACTTCGGCAAGTAATTTTGAATTTGAAGAAAGATAGCCATGATTTTCCACAAGCACTTCAATTTTTTTATCGGCCGCATATTTTGAAAGTTTTGTAAGAGCGTCTATTGAAGCTGGTTTCCAAACCGCAGCACTATCACTTCCAAAAAGATTCACACGAATGGCATGACAACCCAGAAATTTAGCAGCATCGACCCATTTTTTATGATTTTCTACCGCCTGATTTCTTACATTTTCATTGGGAGAGGCAAGTTCACCTTCATCGTCCACCATTATCAGTACATTTTTCATATTGTACTTTTGGCTTTTAGCTAGTAAGGTGTCCAGTATTCGTTGCATTTCAGCTTTCGGATCTTCCGCTTTCTTGATACGGGGAGCATAAAACTGACTAACATATTCCAAGCCGGAAAATCCTAACTCACTGGCTCGTTTGGCAAAATCCATGGGGTTCATCTCTCCGGATTGTATGGGAGTATGAAAAGACCATTCGGCAAGAGATAATTTAAAAAATAAATCTTTTTTTTCTGATTTTAGGGATGAAGCTACTTCCTGATTTTCTTTTTTATTGTTGTTTTTACACGAGTAAAAGAAAAAGGAAAAAACTAATAGCAAGAGCAGCCAGGAAGGGAGTTTTGCCAAAGTGTATTTCATAAATAATAAGTTAAAATTAATTTGTTTCGATCTAAGGTTTCTTAAAAGTAGTTAATTTTTAGAATAATTTTATAGATATAAATTTATATATTTGAGAAGATACTTCGAAATAACTGAATATAAAACCCCAGAATTGTGGAAAAAATTAATGAGATAGATTCCTTCGATGCCATTGTGGTTGGTACAGGAATAAGTGGTGGTTGGGCCGCCAAAGAATTGTGTGAAAAAGGTTATAAAACGCTGGTTCTTGAGCGCGGGCCAATGGTTGAACACGTAAAAGATTACGTTACCATGAATGATGATCCCTGGGATTATAAGTTTAAAGGGCAGCAAACAAGGGAAGAACAGAAAAGACAGGAAAAGCAGGCCCGTACAGGTTATACTACCAATAAAGCAAGTGCTCACTGGTTTGTAGATGATATTAAGCACCCCTATAATGAGACCAAGCGTTTTGATTGGATGCGAGGTTATCATGTAGGAGGAAGATCTATTATGTGGGGTCGCCATAGTTATAGATGGAGCGATCTGGATTTTACCGCTAATAAAAAGGATGGAGTAGGAGTGGATTGGCCTGTGCGATACAAAGATGTAGCGCCCTGGTACAGTTATGTAGAATCTTTTATTGGAGTTAGTGGGGAAAATTTAGGACTCTCTCAACTTCCTGACGGTAATTTTTTGCCGCCTATGGAATTGAATTGTGTAGAAGACCATTTAAGAGATAGTATTGCGAAAAATTTTACAGATCGGGTTCTTACAATGGGACGGGTGGCCCATATTACAGGAAATGATGAACATTTTGAGGGTCGTTCGCATTGTATGTTCCGAAATCGTTGTATTCGTGGATGTCCCTATGGAGCGTATTTTAGCAGTGTTTCTTCAACATTGCCTGCTGCGAGTAAAACCGGAAATATGACACTTCGTCCTTATTCCACAGTTTCTGAAGTGATGTACGATCCCAATACTAAAAAAGCTACCGGAGTAAAAGTTATTGACACGGAAACCAAAGAAAAATTGGAATTTAAGGCCAATGTTATTTTTCTATGTGCCTCTACAATGGCTTCAACCAGTATTCTTCTTCAGTCTAAATCTGATAGATTTCCTAATGGAATGGGAAATGATAGTGGGGAATTAGGACATAATATTATGGATCATCATTTTCAGGTAGGAGCCAGAGGAAAATTCGACGGGTTTAAAGATCAGTATTATAAAGGGAGAAAACCTAATGGAATTTACCTGCCAAGATTTAGAAATCTTAAGGATAATGAAAACCTTGATTTTATTAGAGGTTATGGTTATCAGGGAGGAGCAAGTCGCGGTAATTGGGAAGATATGATTGCCGAAGTGGGTTACGGTAAAAAACTTAAGGAAGCCGTAAGTGAACCAGGAGACTGGACTATGGGATTATTGGCGTTTGGAGAAACACTTCCGAATCACGAAAATAAAATGACCCTGGATTATGATAAGTTAGACGATTGGGGACTACCTACTATTACATTTGATGCAGAATTCAAGGAAAATGAATTAAAGATGCGGAAGGATATGAAGGAACAGGCAGCATTAATGCTGGAAAAAGGTGGTTTTAAAGATATCACTACGTATGATGAACTGGGTGCTCCAGGTTTAGGAATCCATGAGATGGGAACAGCCAGAATGGGACGTGATCCCAAAACTTCCGTCTTAAATGGAAACAACCAGATTCACGCCGTTCAGAATGTTTACGTTACCGATGGCTCTTTTATGGCTTCATCTGCCTGCCAGAATCCATCTTTAACTTATATGGCTATGACTGCAAGAGCTGCAGATCATGCATCAAAGAATTTTAAACCGTCCTCTAAGGCATAAAATTATAATTATGAACAGAAGAGAAGTAATCAAAAATTTGGGATTGGGAGCCGGAGTTTTAATTATTGGTCCTACTACCCTGAGCTTGCTGGAAAGTTGCCAGAACAAACCCGATTATGACTGGCAACCAGTATTTTTAACCGCCGGGAATGGGTTCGCATTAAAACAAATCCTGGAGACCATGTTGCCAAAAACAGATACTCCCGGAGCTACAGATCTTAATCTTGCACAGTTTATAGATGCTTATATGAATGAAGTAGCTGCTCCCGAAGATCAGAAAAAATTTAAGGAGGGAGCCGATTCCTTTGCAAAGTCTTTTAAAAAGGAATTTGATAAAGATTTAAATGAAGGTACTCAGGAAGATTACAATAAAATGTTGGATACTTATCTTGTAAATTATAAAGCTCCAAAAGTTGAAGACGGTACGAAAACCGGGGAAACTCAAGATCCCCAGGACAAAGAGCCTAAACTCGATGTAAATGCAAGTACCAATTCCTATTTGAACACCGTTAGAGGTTTAGGTATTTGGGGATGGAAAACCAGCGAACAGGTGGGTGAAAATGTACTTTGGTACGACCCAATTCCTGGAGAATATATTCCCTGTGCACCGGTTTCAGAACTTGGTAACGGGAAAGCGATGTCCTTATAAAAATTAATGAAATAGAATTTATTGATTAAAGTCTGCAGGAACTGCGATATTTAATTTTTTGTCCGCCATTTCAGCGATTACTTTTTGAACTTTTCCTTTATATTCACCATCGATTTGAAAAGCCACTTCTGTTTTACACCGGATAGTGGCTTTTGTGGTTTTTATAACTTCCACAAAATCTGGATTTAATGTGGTATTATTATTCAATGTTTTAAAAATTTCGATAAAATCAAGATTTTTAAAAATAAGAAGTTCCATCTTTCCATCATTCAATTTACCATCCGGATTAATATTAGCTCCTGTTCCAAATTTTTGAGCATTGGCAATAGCCAGTAAAATTCCCTGGGTTTCTATTGTTTTTTCTTCGGTTTCGATTTCAAATTCAAAAGGATATTCACATTTTAAAAGGGTGGGAATAGATTGCAGCAAATATCCGAATTTTCCTCTAATCTGAGATCTTTCGTATTTTTCAATAAGCTCGGCGTTCATGCCAAGATCTGCTATATGCAAACAAGTATCTCCATTTAACTTAAGAGTATCCATCTTCAAAAAGTTATTGCCCATGGCTATTTCTATCTGTTCCTGGCGATCTTCGGGAAGATTAAAATTGGTGGCCAGGCCGTTGGCAGAACCCGCAGGTAAGATTCCCAAAATTTCTCCGTCTTCAATTATATCTGCAACCATTTGTATAGTACCGTCGCCCCCTGCTATTAGGATTCTATCCGGATTGTTGTTTTTTAAAAACTCAGAAATCTTTTTGGGATCATTATTTCCTGTAGTTGTATAAATATGGAGATCTATCCCTTTTTCCTCACAATTCTTTTCTACGAGTTTTTTTATGTTTGATTTATCAAAATTTCCTGAAATTGGATTCACAATAAATAATATTCTATTTTTTATTTTCATAGCAGTTGGTTTGTTTTTAAAATTAAGTATTTTGTAAGGAAAGAACAGTTAAGAAATCCTCAATTGGAGAAATTAGATTTAAAATTATACAGAGGGTATATAAATAACCAGGAACTGGTGGTTTTTGGTCATGTTTTTAAATCCTGGGCCCCAGATAAGTACAGATTAGATAGAAAGGGTTTACATCATGCTTTTTCTATTATTCATATGTTCAGAATTAAGCCTCTGAACAATGTGAAGGTAAAGCTGAAATTTAAAAATATAGAAGTAACCACGAAAACGTTAGACGATGGGTATTTTCGTTTTACTATTCCCTTTTCCGATGAGGTGAAGAGTGGATGGCACAAATATGAAATTACCTGTAAACTATATAATGTAGGCATCGTTGAGAAAGGGGAGCTGCTTAAACCATTTAATAGTAAACTCGGGATAATTTCAGATATCGATGATACTTTTTTGATTTCCCACAGCAACAACTTTTTTAAAAAGTTGTATATAATGCTCTCTAAAAACATCCATAAAAGAAAGATCTTTGATGATGTGGTAAAACATTATAGAAAATTAAGCATTGCAGGGCAGGATGCCGATAAGGCCTCCAATTCCTTTTTTTACGTATCGAGCAGCGAATGGAATTTGTATGATTTTATTCATGATTTTGCAGAAATTCATGATTTACCCAAAGCGGTTATTAAACTTAAAAAGATAAAAACAGGAATATCTGATTTCCTTTTTACCGGAAGGGGTACTCACGATCATAAATTCGAAAAAATAAAAGATATTATCGCGTTTTATCCGCATCTCAGCTATGTACTATTAGGGGATGATTCCCAGGCCGATCCGGAATTATATGAAAGAATCTGTAAAATTTATCCCCAAAGTATTCGGGCGGTTTATATAAGGCAAACCTCACATCACCAAAAAAAGAGTACTAAAAAAATACTCGACAATATTTACGATATGGGTACCGAGATCTGCTATTTTGCCCATAGCAATAAAGCGATAGAGCATTCTAAAAAAATTGGAATTATATAATAACTATAAAGGGCTTCAACTTAAATAAAGTTGAAGCCCTTTATAGTTATTTATAGGGGCAGAACCAGTTATTGGCCAGATAATTATCTTATTCGGTAGTTACTACCATCAAATTCATCCCGATCATAAAAAGAATCATCATCTTCAGACCGCCGTGGTCTGGGATGTTTTTCAGAATCATCTATTTCTTCGTGGGAGTGTGTGCCATGTCTTTTTCTTTCCGCTTCAAGTTTTTTTCTTTCCTCTTCCAGTTTTAACCTTTCATGATGTAATCTTCTTCTTTCTTCTTCCAGATTTTTTCTTTCCGTACTCCAGTTTTCATCTTTGGCTCGCCGGTCTCCGTCGTTTATCTCCTCATAATCAGATTCTACTATAGTTTCTCTATCGGCGCGATAAGGAGATTCTTTTTTATGGGTTTCAGTAGCCGTATTAGATTTTGGAGAATAATTATCACGATTATAAGAATCTAAAATAATTACCTCATAATCGCGGTCAATATCGGTACCGGTTTTAATCCTTTTGGTTTCGGCAAAAGTTCGATGGTCTATGCTTTCGGTATAAACATATTTATTCTCGGTGTTTATATCTATCATTCCAATAGGAATTATCACATGGTTTTCACCTTCTTTATTTACAAATTCCTTCACATCAGTATTAGCTGGAGTTCCAAAAGGATCATGGTTGGCTTCAATAATGGTGTCATCTACTTCCACGTCCAGATATACTACTTTTTCAAGATTCTTGTTTACCAGTAAATTATCTACCTTTCCAATTATTCGGTTATCCCTATCTTTTACGGACCATCCGCGAACATCGGCATAGTGACTATCTACTTCGTAATCCTTCAGTTCTTCCAGATAATACAAATGTTTTTCTCTATTTTTCATAATTCTTTCTATTTAATTCATTTCGCTTAATAGGTTCACTGCTTTATCAAAAAACTGGTTAATAGTATGATTTTGATTATTTATGCTTTTAGATCCGTCGATCTTCTGAACAGAATTCTGAAGGTTCGTGACTTCATCAGAAAGGTTAGAATATTGTTTCTTCTGAATATTCTGAAGTGCATTCACAATAGAATTTCCAGTAGTTTTTACAAAACCCGCCTTACTCGTGCTATCCTGAGCAGATGTTGATCTGGAAAGCGCTTTTTCGCGTTCCCCTTTAAGGTCTGTGGAAAGCTGTACATTTTTTTGAAGGGCTTTTGCTCGAACTGCGTCTATCAAATTTATTAACGCCCTATTTACATTTTTGGGTTCGATTTCGAAATTAGGCCCGGATTTTATATCTCCGGAAAATATTGTGGAATAATTAGTAAGGGAATCCCTGTAAGTTGAACTGGAATTTTGAGTGCTGTCCCAGTTGTTTTCATTTGTTACCATGCCCCTTTCCTGTCCGCTATAATCTGTGGTATCTATTTGTTCAGAAGAGGTACTGTTATACTCGGCATCATCGTTTAAATTCTCTCCGGTAAAGAACAGAAAGTAAACCACAGCGGCTATTATTATAATAACCAATAGCACCCAGGGCCATACAGGTCTTTTTTTTCTTATTTTAATCTCTGCCATAATCTCTAATTTTATTGATTGGTGATTCTAAATTAGCGATAAGGCATCCTAATCTTAATTAATGTTCCTATAAAGTATTGTTAATTAAGCATTAAATAATTAGCATCCGGGCATTAAGCAATAAAAAACCGTCGAAAAATATCCCGACGGTTTTAAATTTCTAATTGTTAATATTTTATCTGAAGACACCGGAAGGGAAAGTTACTACACTTTCATGACCGTCTTTTCCAACAGTAGCAACCCCAAAAAAGTAATTATCTATTACAACTCCATCGAGGGTGAATTCATTTACATCCCCTACAAATCGTGAATATTGCCAGGTGGGAGAAGTAGTATCTCTCCAATAAATTTTATATCCTGCAATATCTCCATCTACTTTATCCCATTTTAATCTGGCAGAAGGTTCTACAGCACCTGCGATTTTTACATTTTGAGGGGCGGGGGGAGCCCAGGCCAGACTGGCAAGGTTGATAGCATTAACAGCGGTAAGTTTTGCCGCATAGCCAAAGTTTACACCTTCTACTACATCGCCATATTTTATTCCGTTTTCAGTTCGCAAATTCTGATGTTGACGGTTGTAGTTTTCATGAGCTTCCATGATACGAATGGCAGAGTATCCTAAATCATTAAAGGTTTTATGATGCCCGCCTCTTCCAAAGCGATCCAGTCGATAGATCATCATAGGATCCATTTGTGGCATGTAAGTTTTAGTGGTTTTATATACGTAACGTGCTAATTGTCTTGAAATGCCATCTACCTCTCCACCGTAATACCTTCGCATTTTACGTTGCTGTTCGGATTCTGTTGGGGGTACGGGTTCAGAAAATATTCGGAATTGCCGGTTATTTATTACTCCGTCTACCCCTTCTATATTTCCAATCATATCGTTATTGAACATGCCAATAATATTCCATCCATGTTCTTTTGCATAGGCGGCCATTCCTTTCCCACCATACAACCCCTGTTCTTCCCCGGAAAGTCCCAGATAAACAATGCTGTTTTCAAATTTATATTTAGACAAAACTCTAGCGGCTTCCATCGTGCCCGCCATTCCGCTGGCATTATCATTCGCCCCCGGTGCATCTCCGGTATAATCTGTGGCATCTGAGTTGCGGGAGTCTATATCGCCACTCATAATAATGTAATTATTGGGATATTTAGTTCCTTTTTGAATTGCCACCACATTAACTATCCATGCAGCTTTTGGAATGCGGTCCCCATCTTCGGGAGTTACATGGTCTTTTTCATAAAAAACATTCATACAATTACAGGTACTGGCAATACTATCAAACTGAGATTTTATCCATCTCCTGGCGGCTCCAATGCCACGGGTATTGGAAACGGTATCGCTAAAGGTATTTCTGGTACCAAATCCCGCAAGTTTTTTTACATCATGTTCAATATGATCTGCAGACACCTTATTGATGATATCATACATTTTGGAATCTGTTTTTTGGGAATAAGAATTCTGTGAGATTCCTAAAAATAAAAGGATT
This sequence comes from uncultured Flavobacteriaceae bacterium, assembly GCA_963811195.1. Lineage (GTDB taxonomy): Bacteria > Bacteroidota > Bacteroidia > Flavobacteriales > Flavobacteriaceae > Gillisia. The sequence goes on along the minus strand of CAWEQF010000003.1, from coordinate 526,546 downwards.
CCCAGTGAGCTGATAATTGAAATTTTCACAATACTATTTTTAGATAAGTTAAAGCAGGTAATTTACGGAAACTTTTTAAGGAATGAAAAGCTTAATTTAATACTAAAAAAAAACCCCGCTTTTTAAAACGGGGTTTTTAATAAGGTATATTCTATCTAGCTTGCTTTAAGCTCATGAAGTTCTGCTTTTGCTTCATTAATTTTTTCTTCAGATTTTGAAGAACTTACTTTTGCTTTACCTTTAGATTTTAAAGCATCTACTTTATGGCTTAGATTATCTGAAAATTCATCCAGCCTGCTTTTTGCATCTTTTAAATAATTATCTGTCGAGTTAGATATATTCTTACGGGTTTTAGCACCTTTTTTAGGAGCGAATAATAATCCTGCAACGGCTCCAGCAGCGGCTCCGGAGATTAATCCTATTAATAATTTTCCTGATTTCATAATATTGTGTTTATTTATTTGGTTCAACAATTTTTCCTATGGTAAAAATAGTTTTAATTCCCTGGCTAACATAGCAACAGGCGTTAATCTTGGTATAATTTTTACTTGACTATTCCTAACATTTTTAACATTTTTCCTCCTGGATCAGGGGACAGAATTTATGAAATCCTGAAGCAGAGCTCTTACTTTTTTTGTTCCATCTATGTAATAAGTAGCCGAGGTTTTTTTCAAACCAACTTTTACGGTAAATGCATCTTCCGGCAATTCCTGAAAAAGGTATTCATCGGTCCAGTCATCGCCAATTCCAAAAATGAAGTCATACTTATTTTTTATGAGAATTTTATTAGCAGCTTTTCCTTTATTAACCCCACTGCTTTTAATTTCCAGTACTTTATTCCCTTCCAAAACACTCAAGCCGTGATTAGAAATTAAATCTTTAAGAACCGTAGAGAGTTCATTTGCCCTGCGCTCTCCAAGGTCGGGATCGGCTTTTCTGTAATGCCACGCCAGCGAATAATTTTTTTCTTCAATAAAAGTTCCCGGCGTCCTGTCAACAAATGTTTCTATTACCGGGCGCACTGCTTCCATCCAGTTATTTTGTACATTTTCGTTAAGCCTCCATTCTTTGTTGCTTTTGCGAACCCAGACTCCATGTTCGGCTATGAGTTCAACAGGGATTTTTTTCCACCAGGTTCCCAGGGTTTCCTTATCTCTCCCGCTAATAATAACAAGTTTAGTGTTTTTAATGCTGTTGAGTTTCTTTATAATATTTATTAATTCCTCATCTGGCTTAGCCTGATCTGGAGTATCTACAAAATCCACTAACGTCCCATCATAATCCAGGAAGAGAATACGGTTTTCAGCATTTTTGAAATTATTCAAAATATTTTCTTTGATGCCCGAAGAAATTTCCTTGGCCTTAGAAGATTGCCTGTTTTCTCCAGTTCGCAAGAGCGCTTTCATAAAATCTGCTGCCCATTTTTCTACGCCGTAACGTTTCAATCTTTTTTGAAGTTGTTTATTTCGGCGTATTTGTTCTGCCTTCGGCATTTCTATTGCCTGTTTAATGGTATCTGCAATTTCTTCAAAGTTATTGGGATTTATTAACAGAGCCTCATTCATTTCTTCAGCAGCACCGGCCATTTCACTCAAAATTAACACTCCTGTTTGGTCGGTTCTGGTGGCGATGTATTCTTTAGCTACCAGATTCATCCCATCTCTGATAGGGGTGAGCAAAGCAATATCTGCCGAAGTGTATAGATCGATTAAATTCTCGAAAGGCATGGACCGGTAAAAATACCAGATAGGCGTCCAGCTTACGGTTGAATATTTCCCATTGATTCTTCCTACCAACTCATCAATTTCCTTTTTTAAAAGCTGATATTGAGGTACTTCAGACCTCGATGGCACGGCCAACATCACCAGCCTGATTTTCTCTACAAATTGAGGGTATTTATCCAGAAAATATTCAAAAGCGCGAATTCGGTTTGCGATTCCTTTGGTATAATCCAACCTGTCGATGCTTAAAATTAACTTTGCATTCGGCGCGGCTTCTCTATGATGATCTAGTCGACGCTGTAGCTCTGACTGATCTTCGGTAATGTTTTCTGAATTATTTAAAGCCGCTTCTTCAAATTTCCTATAATCTATCCCCATGGGGAAAGAATCTACTTTTACCAGTCTTTCAGGCAGGCTTACTTCATTAAAATTTACCTGAAGTCTCAAAATACGGCTTACCGAGCTTAAAAAATGTCTTTCATAATCAAAAGTGTGGAAACCTATAAGATCTGCTCCCAGCATCCCTCTAAGGATTTCTTCCCGCCAGGGCATGGTTCTAAAAACCTCATAGGAGGGAAAAGGTATGTGGTTAAAAAATCCGATGGTCGCTTCGGGTTGTTCTTTTCGAATCATATTAGGAACCAGTAATAACTGGTAATCGTGAACCCAGATGTTGTCTCCCTCTTCATAATGTTCCAGAACCACATCGGCATATTTCTGGTTTACTTTTTTATACATTTCCCACTGGCCCGTTTCCCATTCGGTGTATTCCATAAAGTAGTGAAACAGGGGCCAGATACTGCGATTGCTAAAACCGTAATAAAACCCATCTATTTCTTCGGAAGTAAAATTAACCGCAATACACTTTTCTTCTCTCGCTTTTAGAGCAACCTCCGCCTGAAGTTCTTCAGGAATCTCTTCCGCCGTAAGTCCGCTCCATCCAATCCAAATACTATCACCTTCTTTGTGAAAGGATTTAAGGCCTGTTGCGAGGCCCCCCACACTGGGAACCACTTGCAGATGGTTGTTATCTATAGAGATTTGTAAAGGAAGTCGATTGGAAATAATTATTGTTTTACTCATAATTTAAATGCGAATAGTGCTTAGACAAATTTGATTTTGCTTAAATTTCCGAAAATGTATTTAACCTGCCACCTATTTTAAGGAACTTTAAGATTATATGAACAATTTAGACTACGGTATTATAGGCAACTGTAAAAGTGCAGCCCTTGTATCAAAGAGAGGATCGATAGACTGGTGTTGCCTTCCCAATTTTAATTCTGCCGCTATTTTTGCAAAATTACTCGACGATGAGATTGGTGGAAGTCTGGAAATTAAAATTGCTGATGATTACACAGTAACCCAGGAATATTTATGGGGAACAAATATTTTAAGTACGGTTTTTGATAATGGTACAGATGCTTTTCAACTTATAGATTTTATGCCCCGTTATCAAAGGGAAGATGGTAGTTTTTACGCTCCTCCAGATCTCATTAGATTTTTTAGGTTGTTAAAGGGAACCCCTCGTTTTACTATAATATACAATCCTAAACTGGAATTTGCAAAAGAGGAGACTCATAATGAGAATAAAGGTTCTTATATAAAAAGTTTTACGAAGGAAGGTAAATACGATTCTCTTTTCTTTTATTCCAGTTTCGATCTGGATGCTATTATGGAAAAAGGAGAAGTTTCTATGGAAGGAAACGGATATTGTGTACTTGGTTATCATGAAAAATTAATTGAGCAAAGCCTGGACCGCACCTATTTAAAATTCCAGAGAACCAAGACATATTGGATGAACTGGAGTGAAAAAACCACGAATTATAAATATTATAACGAAGAAATTCTTAGGAGCGCTTTAACTCTTAAAGCGCTTACCTTTAAAAAATCTGGAGCCGTACTGGCCGCAATAACCACCTCCTTACCGGAAACCATAGGCGAAGAAAGAAATTGGGATTATAGGTTTTGCTGGATACGTGATGCCAGTATGGTAATTAAGGTTATGGCAGGACTGGGACATTTAAAATCTGCCCATGATTTCCTTCAGTATATCATTAATATAATTCCGCATAAGGATGAAAAAATTCAGATTATGTATGGGATTAGTGGTGAAAAAGAACTTACCGAGCATATTCTCACCCATTTAAAAGGTTATAAAAATTCGAAACCCGTCCGCACCGGAAATGCTGCTTATATTCAAAAACAGAACGATATTTACGGGATTTTGATGGAGGTGATCTATCAGCAATTTCTTCAGTTTGAAACTTCGTTGGAAAACAGCGAAGAATTATGGACCATTACGCGCGGGATTTTAAAAATTGTTGAAGAAAACTGGCATAGCCCCGATAAGGGAATCTGGGAACTTCGTACAGAAGATCGGCATTTTGTATTCTCAAAACTCCTGTGCTGGGTGGCGGTAGATCGCGCTATAAAAATTGGCGAGATTCTTAGAATGGGAATTAACGATACCAAATGGAAGGCCCTGAGGGAAGAGATTTACAAGGACATCTACGAAAAAGGTTGGAATGAAGAAATACAGGCATATACCCAGTATTATGGTTCTAAAGATCTGGACGCTTCCACACTTCTTATGGAAATGTATGGGTTTGTGGATGCCAGAGACCCAAGATATATAAGTACCGTGCAGGCTACCGAAAGAGAATTATGCCGGGACGGTCTGATGTATCGATATAAAAATAAAGATGATTTTGGAAAACCTACTTCTTCTTTTACTATTTGTACATTTTGGCTCATTAACAGCCTTTACAAAATAGGGGAGACTAAAAAAGCAAAAAACATGTTCGACAAATTGCTTTCTTATAGCAATCATTTAGGGCTTTTTAGCGAGGATATCGATTTCGAAACCAAGGAGTTACTGGGCAATTTTCCGCAGGCATACTCCCATCTGGCTTTAATTGAAACAGCTACTAATTTTAGTATGGGCATTGCTTCTGAAGAAAGTTTAATGACAGGTGCCTTATAAGCTTTTTAAATAATGATTAATTTTGCTTAGTGTTTGGTTCAGTTATCCCTTCCATACTTAGCCTTGTTTTCGGGAGACTTTCGGGATAATTTACCTGGAGGAATTTTATAAGATGCTCTCGAATATACACTCGAAGATCCCAGGCGGTTGGCGAGTTACTGGCGCTCATGAGCGCACGTAGTTCCAGGGTTTTATCCGTGGCATTGGTTACCTGCAGAACATTTACCTTCTTATCCCATAAATTCGAGCTTTCGAGTAACCGGGTAAGCTCTTCCCTAAGTTTATCTACTTTTACCGTATAATCGGTATAAATATAAACTGTTCCTAAAATCTCTGCAGAGGTTCGGGTCCAGTTCTGAAATGTATGATCTATGAAATAAGTGGTAGGGACCACTAACCGTCGTTTATCCCATATTCTTACCACCACATAGGTGAGTGTAATTTCTTCGATCCAGCCCCATTCTCCTTCTACGATAACCACATCTTCCAGACGAATAGGTTGGGTGAAAGCTATCTGGATTCCTGCCAGGATGGTTCCAATCGCTTTTTGTGCTGCCAGCCCAATAATGATCCCGGCAATACCTGCAGAAGTTAAAAGGCTTACCCCAATGGCACGGATAGCTGGAAAGCTCATTAACGCAATACTTAAAGAAAGGATTATAATTATAAAAATAATGATATTTTCCATCAGCATAAACTGTGTATATACTTTTCGCGCTTTTAAATTATCTGCAGTAGAAACATCATAATTGCTTAATACTCTTCTTTTAACAACTTTCAAAAGGATAATAAGCAGCCAAGCAATACTTATTATAAACCCAACAGTGCTAATATGACCGATTATATTGGAGGTGTAAGCATATCGAAAAAGCTTACCTATAACAGCAATTTTTAGGAAAAGGCAAATCAAAAAGATTACCAGCGGTACTCTTACTTTGTGGGCAAAATTAACAGGAAGAATGTTTCCGGGATTTTTACCTATTTTCTTTAAAATATAAAATACCGCGTAAAAACTTACAACCAGGAGTATAAGGCCGGCGATTAGATATTTAAGAAAGTCCTGGCTCAAGGTCATAAACTGAATAGATTTTAAAGGTTTTCCTTAAATCTATTAAAAAATATTTTTTATTCAGGCATATCAACGAATATTAGAAGGATTTTAACCTACAACCATTTCGGTACAGGCTTATTTATCAAAGACTTTTGAAAATGAATTCAGTTCGGGTAAAATTTCGGAAATTGCAGAGATCGAAATTTTGAAAATGAAAAAGACAGTTTCCTTTCTCCCATTCCTGATAATATTAATTTTTTCCGGTTGTGGCAGAAATCCGGTTTTCGAAGAAAATGCGAAACCCGTACTTGTTTCCAATAATTTTGAGTTTACCGAAGGTCCTGCTTCCGATAGAAAAGGCGATGTTTATTTTACCGATCAGCCTAATAATAAAATTTATAAGTGGGAGGCTGAAAGTGGAAAGATTTCTCTTTTTATGGATAACGCAGGTAGATCGAATGGACTTTTTGTTGATATTAATGGAAACCTCATTTCCTGTGCCGATAATAAATCTGAGCTATGGGAAATAGATAAAAATACCCAGCAAAAGGTATTAGTGAGCGATTTTGAAGGAAAACGATTGAATGGTCCTAACGATCTTTGGATAGATAAAAAAGGAGGAATCTACTTTACAGATCCTTATTATCAAAGGGATTACTGGAAGCGCATTACGCCAGATATAAAAGAAAAAAGAGTCTATTATCTTTCTCCCGACAAAAAAAAATTAAAAATTGTTGCCGAAGGTTTTGCCCAGCCCAATGGGATTATTGGTTCCTCCAAAAATCAGATACTTTACATTGCCGATATTGGGGCCGGTAAAACCTATTCTTATAAAATTGGACAAAACGGGGAGTTATCCCATAAACAATTGTTTGTGGAAATGGGGTCGGACGGAATGACGATGGATGAAAAAGGAGATGTGTATTTAACCGGCGACGGCGTGACCGTTTTTAATAAGAAAGGCAGGAAGATAAATCATATTCCTATAGATCGTAAATGGACCGCAAATGTGACTTTTGGAGGTAAAAACCAGCAGACTCTTTTTATTACGGCTTCTAATTCTGTTTTTATCCTGAAAATGGATGTAAAGGGAAATCGCTGGGAATAAAAAAACCGTCTAATAAAACTAAAATCGTCCCCCTGAACTCTTTTCAGGGCAATAGAAGATATTAAAATCTTATAGATTCTGAAATAAATTCAGAATGACGAAAATTTAGTTTTTCTAGACAGCTTTCTTCTTTAAAAGATATTTTCTTTTAGTAGATATATTTATTTTCTGCAATCATTCTATCGGCAATAATGGTTTTTAATTCTACCACATTCGGCTGATTTTGATACTTGGTAAAACGCTTTAATCCCATTAGCATCATGCGTTGTTCATCACCTTCAGCAAAAGAAACAATTCCTTCTTTCGCTTTTTGAGTAATGATATCCACAGCCTGATACAAATATAATTTCGAGATGGCGATTTGCTCTTTTTGGGAATCTTCACCAAAACGTTTGGCGTTCTTCTGAGTTCTCAAAATAGTAGATTCGGCCATGTAAATTTCTATTAGAATATCTGCCGATGCCAATAATAGCTGCTGGTGTTCTTCTAAATCAGGCCCAAATTTTTGCACTGCACTTCCGGCAACCATTAAGAACACTTTCTTAAGGTTTTTAATGATTTCCAATTCTTCAGCAAATAATTCAGAATAATCGGGTTTTTCCATAGAGGGAATCCCTGTAAGCTCATCGGCTACACTTTTTGCGGGACCTAAAAGATCCACGTGGCCTTTCATCGCTTTTTTAACCAGCATTCCCACGGCAAGCATACGGTTAATTTCGTTGGTACCTTCATAAATTCTGGCGATACGGGCATCACGCCAGGCAGATTCCATTGGGGTATCGGCAGAGAAGCCCATTCCGCCAAAAATCTGTATTCCCTGGTCGCTGCAATTCTGAATATCTTCAGAAACCGCGACTTTTAAGATGGAACATTCTATGGCATATTCTTCAACCCCCTTAAGTTCAGATTCGGCGTGAGAAGCACCCTCTTCCTGGCGGATATCGATCCTGTCCTGAATGTTTTTAGCAGCCCGATAGCAGGCAGATTCTCCTGCGTACGCCGAAGTTGCCATCTCTGCCAGTTTAGCTTTAATAGCTCCAAAATGAGAAATAGGAGTTTTAAACTGAATACGCTCATTCGCATATTTTACAGATTCTGTAGTTACGCGGCGTTGTGCATCTAAACAGGCCGCAGCTAGTTTAATTCGACCCACATTTAAAGCGTTCATTGCTATTTTAAAACCATTTCCTCTTTCAGAAAGCATATTTTCCACAGGAACTTTGGTTTCATTAAAAAATACCTGTCGGGTAGAGGAGGAGCGAATCCCCAGTTTGTTTTCCTCTTCGCCCATCGAAATTCCATTTTTAGGATCGTTCTCTACAATGAAACCAGTAATGTACTTATCATCTTCAATTCTTGCAAAAACAATCATAACATCACAAAAACCGGCATTGGAAATCCACATTTTCTGTCCGGTGATTTTGTAATATTTACCATCTTCGGAAAGAACAGCTTTCGTTTTTCCGCTATTGGCATCGCTTCCCGCACCGGGCTCGGTTAAACAATATGAACCAAACCATTCTCCTGTTGCCAGTTTAGGAACATATTTTTTCTTTTGTTCTTCGGTTCCATATAAAGTGATAGGTAAAGTTCCTATTCCTGTATGCGCGCCAAAAGCGGTGGAAAAGGAACCGGTTGCCCCCGAAATATAATCTACAACCAACATTACCGAGATAAAGTCCATTCCCAGCCCATCATATTCCTCCGGCACTGCCACCCCAAGAAAGCCGAGCTCTCCGGCTTTTTTCATCAGGTCTTCGGTTAGCTGATAGTTTTTATGTTCAAATTCTTCTTTTTTTGGCCATATTTCACGGTCTACAAATTCCTTTACGGAATCCTTCATCATTTTTTGCTCCTCGTTAAAATCTTCGGGAGTAAAAACATCTTCGCTTTTCGTTTCTTTTACAAGAAACTGGCCACCGCGTAAAATGTCTTGTTTTGTTGTATTTTCCATTTGTTTCGAATGTTTAGTTTTAAAAGAAAAAAGAGAATAGAATAATGATTTATAATTTATTCTGAAACCCCATGGTCATTTTTTGCCATTCTTCTATTTTATTTTCTAAGTTTTCCAATTGATTTTGATTGATATAATTTCTGTGTTTTGCTATTAAAAGTTGCGTACTTAATTCATAAGAAGAACCTAAAGAGATATCTAAATAATTTTTAAAGGATTTTACAGTTTTTGCAGATCCTTCGGCAATATTACTTGGCATAGATACCGAGCATCGGCTTAATTGCGAGCTAAGATCATATTTTTCGTGAGAGGGGAAATCCAATATCAAAATCTGAAATATTTTTGGCTATTTCTAATCCTAATTTCCAAATTTTAAGATTCTTATAATTATGCCTTTTTCCCGTTTCCGCTATCCTTTCTTTAATCTTTTTTCTCTTGTCTTTTCTCTCTTTTAAAATACCTCATATACTCCCGCGGCGCCCTGTCCGGTTCCTACACACATAGTTACCATCGCGTATTTATTCTGAAGGTTTCTTTTTCGCATTTCATCAAATATCTGAACAGATAGTTTTGTTCCCGTACATCCAAGTGGATGGCCCATAGAAATGGCACCGCCATTCACATTCAATCGGTCTTTATCCAGTCCAAGTTCACGAATTACGGCCAGTGATTGCGATGCAAAAGCTTCGTTCAGTTCAATAAGTTCCATTTGATCCTGTTTTAGACCCGCTTGTTTTAAAGCCTTCGGAATAGCATGTACAGGCCCTATTCCCATTATTTTAGGCTCTACTCCTACAGGTACATAACTTACCAGTCTTGCAATAGGTTCCAGGTTTAATTCTTTTACCATTTCTTCACTCATTACCATTGTAAATGCGGCTCCATCACTCATTTGTGAAGAATTTCCGGCGGTTACGCTACCACCTTCGGCAAATACAGGTCGCAATTTTGATAATACTTCCAAAGAAGTATCTGCACGTGGTCCTTCATCTTTGGTTATGGTATAAGATTTTGTTTTCTTTTTACCATTTTCGTCTACATAGGTTTCATCTAGGGTAATAGGAACTATCTGATCCTGGAAACGATCTTCTTTTTGTGCTTTCAATGCTTTTTGATGTGACTGAAAGGCAAACTCATCCTGATCTTCCCTGGAAACCTTATATTTTTTAGCAACTGCTTCTGCCGTAAGGCCCATTCCCCAATAATAATCCTCGTGACCTTCTTTGGCCAGTTTATAATCGGGTACCGGTTTATAACCTCCCATTGGGATATAGCTCATACTTTCGGCTCCACCGGCAATAATGCAATTCGCCATTCCGTTTTGAATTTTAGCAGTAGCAATTGCGATGGTTTCAAGTCCGCTGGCGCAATATCTGTTCACCGTCATCCCGGGAACATCAACAATATCAAGGCCCATAAGCGAAATAAATCTTCCCACATTAAGACCTTGTTCTGCTTCGGGCATTGCATTTCCCACGATTACATCATCTATTCTGTGTTTGTCAAAATCGGGAATTTTATCAAGCATGTATTTTATAGTTTCCGCCGCGAGTTCATCGGGTCTTTTAAATCTGAAGACTCCGCGAGGTGCTTTTCCTACGGCAGTTCTATATGCTTTTACTATGTATGCTGTTTTCATTTTTATAGTATTGAGATTTTAGTATTTAGTATTGAGATTTTATAATGACTTTTGAAAGCCATAATTCATTTTTTGTATCTCAATAATATTTTCCATAATTGGTTTTATTTTTTCTTCTGAAATTAAACTAAGCTCCATAGAAAGTATAAGCTGAGTTTGTAACTCATAGGATGAACCATTCGCTATTGATAGAAAGTGTGCAAATTCTTTTTTCGAGTTTCTTCCGGCACCTTCAGCAATATTTGAGGGTATGGAAATCGCACATCTTTTTATCTGAGAAATAAGTCCAAATTTTTCATCACTGGTTAATTCTGCACAAATCTTATAAACTGATTTCGTCAGTTCTATCGACTTTTTCCATATTTTCAAATCTTCTATTTTGTGCATTCATTTTAGTTTTACTCACTACTCACTACTCACTACTCACTACTAATTTCTAAGAGGTTTCCCGTTTTTTATCATATGTTCCAGTCTTTCCAGCGTTTTTCTTTCGCCTGTAAGTGAAAGGAAAGCTTCTCGTTCCAGTTCTAACAAATATTGCTCGCTTACATAGGAGGCCTGTGAGAGGTCTCCACCAGACATTACATAGGCCAGTTTGTTAGCTATTTTCTTGTCATGTTCGCTTATATATTTTCCTGCCAGCATCTGATCGGTTCCCACCATAAAAGTTCCAAGAGCCTGTTTTCCCAATACTTTAATATCGGTTCTTTTTATAGGTTTTGTGTACCCGTTTTCTGCCATAAGCAACGCGTGTTTTTTAGCGATAGCCAGTTGCCTGTCCGGATTTACAACTACAATATCTTTTCCTTTCTGAAGGATATTGAGATCGTACGCCTCATATGCCGATGTTGAAACTTTAGCCATTCCAATGGTTAAAAAGTTTTCTCGTAAGCGGTTTAATTCTACATCGTCTTTGTGATAAGTATCTGAAGCTCTTACGGTCATTTCTTTAGATCCGCCACCGCCGGGAATTACTCCAACCCCAAATTCCACCAAACCAATATAGGTTTCGGCTGCCGCAACAACTTTATCGGCGTGAAGTGATAACTCACATCCACCGCCCAGAGTCATGGCATGAGGTGCTGAGACCGTTGGAATAGAGGAGTAGCGCATACGCATCATGGTATCCTGAAAATATTTAATGGCGGCATTTAGCTCATCATATTCCTGCTCTACAGCCATCATAAATATCATTCCGATATTTGCTCCTACCGAAAAGTTTTTCCCGTTGTTGGCTACTACCAGGCCCTGATATTCTTTTTCTGCAATATCAAATGCTTTGTTTAACCCGTCTAAAACATCGCCACCTATAGAATTCATTTTGCTTCGGAATTCCACATTCAAAATTCCATCGCCTAAATCTTCAACTACAACTCCGCTGTTTTTGAAAACTTCTTTAGACTCCCTTATGTTGTCAAGAATTATGAAGGCATCCTGACCCGGTACTTTTTTCTGTTTCTTTTCTGAAATATCATAATACCAGATATTTCCCTCTTTTACGGTGTAAAAGCTCTTACTTCCGCTTTCGAGCATCTCATTCACCCAGGCCGCAGGTTTAAAACCTTCAGCCTTCATCATTTCAATACCTTTTTCTACACCTATGGCATCCCAAATCTGGAAAGGCCCGTGTTCCCATCCAAAGCCGGCGCGCATGGCATCGTCAATTTTATATAGCTCATCAGTAATTTCCGGTATTCTGTTGGAAACGTATTCGAATAAGGCCGAGAAACTTTTACGGTAAAAATCGCCAGCTTTGTCTTTTCCTTTTATGAGCACAGAAAACCTGTCGGCAACATTATCTATAGACTTTGTTTGCTCTAACGTAGCGAAAGACGCTTTTTTCTGGTCGCGGTATTCCAAGGTGTTTAAATCGAGCGATTTTATCTCGCTGGAACCATCATCTTTTTTTATTTTTTTATAAAAACCCTGTCCGCTTTTGCTTCCGTACCATTCATTTTTCATCATGGTATCTATATAATCGGGCAAAGCAAACAAATCGTGTTGTTCATCCTGGGGCACTTCTTCGTGCAAACCATTAGCAACGTGAACCAACGTGTCCAGCCCAACCACATCTACAGTTCTGAAAGTAGCCGATTTTTGCCTTCCTATCACGGGACCGGTAAGTTTATCCACTTCTTCAATGGTCATATCCATATCCTTCACGCTATGGAAAAGGCTCATAATACTGAAGATACCGATACGATTTCCAATAAACGCCGGAGTATCTTTTGCTACTACAGAAATTTTTCCAAGGAATTTTTCTCCATATTCTCTTAAAAATTCCAGCACTTCTGCTGAAGTTTCCGGGCCAGGAATAATTTCGAATAATCTTAAATAGCGGGGTGGATTAAAAAAGTGTGTTCCGCAGAAGTGTTTCTGAAAATCTTCACTGCGACCGTCGCTCATTTTATGAATTGGAATTCCTGAAGTATTGGAAGTAATTAAGGTTCCTTTTTTACGATGTTTTTCCAGATTATCAAATACTTTTTGTTTGATATCCAGTCTTTCTACCACTACTTCAATAATCCAGTCCACTTCAGAAACTTTGGAAATATCGTCTTCCAGGTTTCCTGTAGTAATTCTCCTGGCAAAATCCTTGTCATAAATAGGGGAGGGCTTAGATTTAAGAGCCGTCGAAAGTGAATCGTTAACCAAACGGTTTCTTACCGAATGATCCTGAAGACTAAGACCTTTTTTCTTTTCCTTTTCATTGAGTTCTCGCGGTACAATATCTAAAAGCAGTACCTCGACTCCAATATTTGCAAAGTGGCATGCTATACCGCTTCCCATAATTCCGGAACCGATAACTGCTACTTTATTAATTCTTCTCTTCATGTTGGTTTTGTTTTATACCTGCTATTTGCAGTTATTGTTTAATTTTTATTTCTTCCTGATATATCTTTTTGGTGGCTATTAAATCCATAATAGTATTTGCTACCTTAATGAAGGTCTCCAGATCTTTTTGAGAAACGGCCTCTTTAACAGTATCGTCGAACTGAAGGACTACTTTTTTAGAAAACTCCCGCATCTCTTTACCAAAATCGGTTAAATATAAAAGTACACTTCGCCCATCATTTGGATTCCTTTTACGAGTGATTAAACCCTTTTCTTCCATTGACTTAAGGATTCTGGATAAACTTGTGGCTTCCATTCCCATTTTTGGTCCCAAAGAGGTAGAGGGGGTTCCTTTTTCCGGGTCTATGCTTAACAGGGCGAAGCCTGTTGCCATTGTGCTTCCTGCTTTTCCGGCTTCTTCATTATACATTTTAGAAACCGCCATCCAGGTGGCGCGTAATACATAATCAATGGTTTTTTCCTTCATTCTTTTATGGATTCCTTCAAAGTTAGCAAAAAATATTATGCACGCATAATAAATTTGCTATTAATTTTAGTTGGTACTATTTTGCCATAATCAAAAAAGCTCCTCTGAATTTAGGGGAGCTTTCATAATTATATAAATATAAGCTGTTTATTTTTTATCGTAAATTTCGTTATATAAATCCATATACCTTTCTTTTATATTCCGGCGTTTTAATTTCATAGTAGGGGTGAGCTGATCATTTTCTATAGACCAGACTTCAGGAGTGAGTTCAAATTTCTTTACTTGTTCCCAATGGCCGAATTTCTGGTTGTAGAAATCTACTTCTTCCCGAATACGTTTAATGACCGCTTCGTTTTTTACCAGCTCTTCATTGGTTTTTCCTATGTCGATATGTTTTCTTTTTGCCCAATCTTCTACAAACTCGAAATTAGGCTGAATGAAGGCTGCGGGCATTTTTTCTCCCTCTCCAATTACCATAATCTGTTCTATAAAGCGGGATTGCTTCATTATATTCTCAATTATTTGCGGAGCTACATATTTTCCGCCGGAGGTTTTGAACATTTCTTTTTTCCGGTCGGTTATTTTTAAAAATCCATCTTTGTCAAATTCTCCAATATCTCCTGTATGAAAATACCCGTTTTCGTCTATAGCTTCATCGGTCTTTTCTTTATCTTTATAATAACCCATCATTAAATTGGGACCTTTAGTGAGAATTTCTCCGTCTTCAGCAATTTTTACTTCTACCTCATCTATAACTTTTCCCACGGTTCCTATTCTAAAATGATGGTTTCTTTCATCATTCACGGCAATAACGGGAGAAGTTTCTGTAAGTCCATACCCTTCCATTACGGGAATTTCTGCAGCAGCAAAAACACTGGCTAATCTGGGTTGTAAAGCGGCACTACCGGAAACGATAAGCTCAATGTTTCCTCCCAGACCTTCTTTCCATTTGGAAAAAATAAGTTTTCTGGCTATACCCAATTTGGCTTCATACCACCAGCCATTTTCACCATACGGTTTATATTCCTGTCCCAGTTCCAATGCCCAGAAAAAAAGATTCTTTTTAATCCCCGATAATTCTGCTCCTTTGGCAATAATCTTATCGTATACTTTTTCCAAAAGTCTAGGAACGGCTGTAATTACATGAGGTTTTACCTCTTTTAAATTATCACTTAATTTATCTATCGATTCCGCAAAAAAGATGGAAACGCTATAATATTGATATAAATAAAGTATCATTCTTTCAAAAATGTGACATACAGGAAGGAAACTTAAGGCTGTATAACGGCCAATATCAAAAGGAACTCTTGGAGCACTGTTTAGAACATCGCTCACGATGTTTCTATGGGATAGCATTACACCTTTGGGCCGGCCGGTGGTTCCCGAAGTATAGATTATAGTTGCCAGATCTTCAGATTTCACCAGCTTTTTTAATTTTTCTACTTCATCCTGGTTGCTTTTATCTTCACCTAACTTTAGTATTTCTTTCCAGTTTTGGCAACCTTCAATTTCATTAAAACTGTAAACCTCTTTTATATTGGTTTTTTCTTTAATCGCATTCAGTTTATGTAAGACCTCTTCATCTGAAACAAAACAGTAAATAGCTTCACTGTGAGAAAGCACATATTCATAATCTTCTTCTGAAATGGTGGGGTAAATGGGTACATTTTGGGCGCCTAACTGAAGCACGCCAATATCCAGAATATTCCATTCGCTCCTGTTGGTAGAGGAGATAACCGCAATTTTATCGTTGGGCTTTACCCCCAACTGAAGAAGCCCCCTGCTTATCGCATTCGCTTTATCCAAATATTGCTGGGTAGAAAGAGCCTCCCATTTACCATTATATTTAGTGGCAAGAGCTTTTTCCAACGGATGATTTTCTAACTGGTAATATGGAAAATCGAAGAGTCTGGTTATTTCAGTCATGTAGTATTTAATATGATATACCTTGCAAAATATGAATTTTGAAAGCTATTTCAAATCTATTCTTCAAAAAGAAATCTATAATTCCGGGAAGGGAGTTTCATTTTTTCTTAAAAAACCTCCTTCAGGAATTATAAATATTTAATTAGTAAGACTTTGCCGTTAAGTTATTTATTATAATTTATTTTCCAGCCATTTTCGGGCATTTACAAAAGCTTCCAGCCAGGGAGATACTTTGTGATTGCTGCCTTTAGGGTAATACGCCCAGTTCCATGGGAAAGTAGATCTTTCCAAATGAGGCATGGTTACTAAATGTCTTCCGGAATCATCGGTTAGCATAGCGGTATTAAAGTGAGAGCCGTTTGGATTGGCAGGATATTCTTTATAGCCGTATTTTCCTACGATATTATATTTTTCCTCTTCATAAGGAAAACTAAACTTTCCTTCTCCATGGGCCGCCCAAATCCCCAGTTTGGCTCCGGCAAGACTGGAAAGCATTACCGAATTGTTCTCCTTAATTTCTACGGAAGTGAAATTACATTCAAATTTATGCGATTTATTGTGCAGCATTTTAGGCTTTTGCAAATCATCAGGATTAATAAGTCCCAATTCAATAAAAAGCTGGCAACCATTACAAACTCCAAGTGATAGCGTGTCTTCTCTTTTGAAGAAATTATCCAGCGCAGTTTTTGCTTTTTCGTTGTATAAAAATGCACCAGCCCAGCCTTTTGCACTTCCCAAAACATCTGAGTTAGAGAAACCGCCAACCGCCGCAATGAATTTTATTTCGCTTAAATCTTCCCGACCAGTAATTAAATCGGTCATGTGAACATCTTTAACATCAAATCCGGCCAGATACATCGCCCTTGCCATTTCCCTTTCTGAATTCGATCCTTTTTCGCGAATTATCGCAGCTTTAATTCGGGGCTTATTAGATGGAATGTCAGGAAGTTCTCCCGTGAAATCCTTGGGGAATTTAAACTGAAGCGGTTGCTCTTTATAATTATGATAGCGTTGAGTAGCCATATCGATACCGCTTTGCCTTTCATCCAGCAAAAACGATGTTTTATACCATACATCTCTTAAATGCGGAATATTAAATGACAATTTATGATCTCCGGCAGTTACGGTTAGTGTTTTTCCTTCTGAAGGAGTCCCGATTTTAAAGAATTCCACCCTATTTTCTTCTAATATTTTCTCTACGGAAGCATCTTTAGCCTGAAAAACAATTCCGCAGTTTTCGTTGAAAAGAAGTTTTATAATATCGGTCTCCCCAAGCGAAGTAAGATCTATATGTGCGCCGGTATTTGTTTCCGCAAAACACATTTCCAGCAGCGTGGTAATTAATCCGCCGGAAGCCACATCGTGACCGGCAAGAATTAAATCATCTTTTATCAATTTTTGAACTGTATTGAATGCCGATTTAAATTTTTTGGCATCTTTAATAGTAGGAACTTCATTTCCAACTTTACTTAAGGTTTGAGCAAAGCTGGATCCCCCAAGTTTAAAGGTATCCTGGGAAAAATTAATATAATAAAGCTCTCCTTTGTGCTGGAGAACGGGCTCCACAACTTTTGTGATATTATTGCAATGACCGGCTGCAGAAATAATTACGGTGCCCGGAGAAAGGACCTCTCCATCTTTATATTTTTGCTTCATACTAAGCGAATCCTTGCCGGTAGGAATATTTATACCCAGCGCGATCGCAAAATCTGAAACTCCCTGGACCGCTTCATATAAACGGGCATTTTCACCTTCGTTGTTACAGGGCCACATCCAGTTCGCGGAAAGTGAAACCGATTTTAATCCATTTTCCAGAGGAGCCCAAACAATATTTGTAAGAGCTTCTCCTATTGAATTTCTGGAGCCCGCAACAGGATCTGCAATTGCAGAAACAGGGGAGTGGCCAATAGAAGTTGCAATCCCTTCGGTTCCTTTATAATCCAGCGCCATTACCCCACAGTTATTAAGCGGAAGCTGTAATGGCCCCGCAGTTTGTTGTTTAGCTACACGACCTGTAACGCAACGGTCAACTTTATTTGTAAGCCAGTCTTTACAGGCAACTGCTTCCAGTTGAAGGACATTTTCAAGGTATTCTGTAATCTTTTCTGAAGAATATTTTAAGGGAGCATAGTGTCGTTGCAGCCGGGTATCGGTTAAAACTGTTTTTGGCGAGCTTCCAAACATATCTGCCAATTGCAGATTCATTGGTTTTTCGCCTGTTTTCTTGCTTTCGAACATAAAAACCTGATCTCCGGTAACATGCCCTACCGAATACATAGGAGTTCTCTCTCTTTCAGAAACTTTTCGCAAAGTTTCCATATTTTTTTTAGCAATAAGAAGTCCCATTCGTTCCTGAGATTCATTGCCTATAATTTCTTTGGCCGAAAGGGTAGGATCTCCTACCGGTAAATTATCTAATTCAATATTACCGCCGGTATCTTCTACCAGTTCGCTAAGGCAGTTTAAATGTCCGCCTGCGCCGTGATCGTGTACCGAAATTATAGGATTTTCTTCCCGCTCGACCATGGCACGAATGGCGTTGGCCGCACGTTTTTGCATTTCCGGATTAGCACGTTGTACGGCATTAAGCTCGATCCCTGAGCTAAATTCTCCAGTGTCTGCCGAAGATACGGCTGCACCGCCCATTCCAATCCTGTAATTTTCACCTCCTAAAACCACAATCTGGTCTCCTTTTTCAGGCACACCTTTTATGGCTTGTGAAGCTTTTCCATAACCAATTCCACCGGCAAGCATAATTACTTTATCGTAAGCCAGTAACCTATTATTCTCGGAATGTTCAAAAGTAAGTACAGATCCTGAAATTAAGGGTTGACCGAATTTATTTCCGAAATCGGAAGCACCATTGGATGCTTTTATAAGAATATCCAGGGGAGTCTGATATAACCACTCTCTTTCTGATACTGCATTTTCCCAGGATTTATTTTTCTCCAATCTTGGATAGGAAGTCATATAAACAGCAGTTCCTGCTAGCGGCAAAGAACCTTTTCCGCCGGCAAGCCGGTCACGAATCTCTCCCCCGCTGCCAGTGGCCGCACCGTTAAAAGGCTCTACTGTTGTAGGGAAATTATGAGTTTCAGCCTTTAAAGAAATTACCGATTCAAAATCGGAAGTTTTATACCAATCAGGTACATCTGCCTTGGTGGGAGCAAATTGTTCTACTACCGGGCCTTTTAAAAAAGCTACATTATCTTTATATGCAGAAACAATATCGTTAGGGTTTACTTCTGAAGTTTTTTTAATGAGTTTAAAAAGACTTAATGGCTGTTCTTTTCCATCGATTATAAACGTTCCATTAAAAATTTTATGCCGACAATGTTCTGAGTTTACCTGTGAAAACCCGAAGACTTCTGAATCGGTTAAAGCTCTGTCCAGTTTTTTTGAGAGATTTTCAAGATATTCAACTTCTTCAACGTTCAATGACAATCCTTCAATTTTATTGAAAGCTGCGATATCTTCAATTTCTATGATGGGCTGCGGTTTTGCATTTACCGTAAAAATTTCCTGATCTAAACCTTCATACTTTTGGGAGAGCATAGGGTCAAAATCTTTAAAATGAGAATCTACTTTCAAAAATTCTTCAATACGAAGTATTCCTTTTATACCCATAGTCTGGGTAATTTCCACGGCATTCGTACTCCAGGGAGATACCATAGCCGCTCGTGGACCAATAAAAAAATCTGCCAGGGCAGATTTGTTGAGGTATTGAGCGTCGCCAAATAACCAGTCTAATTTAGAAATGTCTTGCGCCGGAAGGTTAGTATGGGTTTGCACCGCATAAACCTTGGCAGATGGGGTTCCGAAGAAAAGGATCATTCTACGAGAATTTTAAATGAAATTTAAGCTGTAAATTTACTTTTTTTTAAAGGAATAGCATACCGTAAGATTATAAAAAAGAGGTAAATTCCTTTCAGGGCTTTATTTTATTCTTTCTAATAATGCCATATAAAATCCATCAAAACCGGTTTCGGAAGAAAGAATTTTTTGATCTTTAATAAGCCTGAAATTTCTCCCCGCCTCCCTGTTTAAAAAAAGATCTATCTGCTGCTGATTTTCTGACGGTAATACCGAACAAGTAGCGTACACCATTTTTCCGCCGGGTTTTAAAATTCTTGAATAGGTATCCAGAATTTCTGTCTGTGTTTGTTTAATTTTTTCAATAAATTCAGGCTGTAATTTCCATTTAGCATCGGGATTACGGCTTAAAACACCCAGGCCACTGCACGGCGCATCTATCAATACGCGATCTGCAGAATTATATAATTTCTTAATTACTTTGGTAGAATCTATAGGGCGAGGATCTATATTATGAGCTCCCGCACGTTTTGCCCGTCGTTTTAATTCCTTAAGCTTATTGGCATAGATATCCGTGGCAATAATCTGGCCTTTATTTTCCATTAAAGCGGCCAGGTGCAGCGTTTTTCCTCCCGCTCCTGCACAGGTGTCTACCACTCTCATTCCCGGTTCTACCTCCAGGAAGTCTGCCACTAACTGCGAAGAGGCATCCTGAACTTCAAAGAATCCTTTTTTAAATGCTTCAGTTCTAAATACATTCGCTCTTTCTTCCAACAGGAGTGCATCTGGAAAACCTTTAAGTGGTTGAGATAAAATATCTTCTTCCTTCAGTTTTTGCCGTAAACTATCGCGGTTAATATTAAGAGTATTTACCCTAAGCACCACGGGAGCCTGAATATTTAAAGCGTGTATTTCCTTTTCCCATACTTTTTCACCAAGTTCTTTACCCCCCATCTCATCCAACCAGTCTGGAATGGATTCACGGTATTTCCTTATTTTGCTAAGCTCGTCGAATTTTCCTTTTATGCAACGACTTGGTGTAGGTTCAATCTGTTTCCAGTCGGGTAGCTGAATTCCTTTTAAAATAGCCCAAACCGCAAATAATCTAAAGAGATTTTCGCGGGAATATGGCTGTTTTACATCGGCAATTTTGCTGTAAAGCCTTTTCCATCTTACGATATCGTATGTGGTTTCGGCAATAAAGCTACGATCACGAGAACCCCAACGCTTATCACGTTTTAAGGTTTTTTCTATGACCTTATCGGCATATTTTCCTTCATTAAAGATTTCAGAAAGTGCATCGATGGTGGCAAATACCAAATTTCGGTGTAACCGCATAAATTTATTTTAAGGCTGCAAAGGTAGGTAATTTTAAGGATGAACCCTCATTGAGGATTTAATTACATCTTCAATTTATATAGAGTTCTTTAAAGTTTTTAATATTTTCCGGATTCAGGCGCGTTAAAAACTTTAAAAGAGATCGAATATAGTATATTTGGATCAAATTCAGCATATGAGAGTAGTAATTGGAATCTTGATTTTGAGCCTTTTGGCTTGTAATTCTAAAAAAGAAGAAAAAGCTACGGCTTTTATTCAGGGTGTGCGGGTAGAAACTATTTTAAAGGATTCTATAAGTATAAGGGCTATTGAAGTTATGGGCAATAATCTGGCGTTTGCAGGTAACAACGGAAAATACGGTCTCTACAATTCGGCTACCAAAAGTTTTAAAATAAATACTCAGCAATATGATACTCTTTTTCCAGAATTTCGTGCTGTAGCAAATACCGCCAACGACTTTTTTATGCTGAATGTGGGAAGTCCTGCCCTGCTGTATAAGACCGGGAATAATGGAAAAATGGAACTGGTATATAAAGAAGATGGAAATAAGGTCTTTTATGATGCTATGGCATTTTGGAATGACCAGGAGGGCATTGCAATGGGTGATCCGGTAGAAAACTGTCTTTCCATTATTATTACAAGAGATGGGGGGAATTCCTGGGAAAAACTTGACTGCAGTACTCTTCCAGATTCGGGCGAAGAAGGGGCCTTTGCGGCCAGTAATACTAATATTGCAATTCAGGGAGATGATACCTGGATACTTACTGGTGGAATGAAAACTCAAGTTCTTTTTTCCCCGGATAAAGGGAAAACCTGGAAAAAATATGATACGCCCCTTGTAAACGGCAAGCAAACCACTGGAGGTTACAGTATCGATTTTTACGATAAAAACAACGGAATTATTATGGGAGGCGATTATACCAGTCCTGATGATAATCTGGCAAATAAAGCTGTAACGACAGATGGAGGCAAAACCTGGCAATTGGTGGCCCAGGGGCAGGAGCCAGCCTACAAAAGCTGTGTGCGCTATGTTCCCAATGGGAACGCCAGGGAAATAGTGGCAGTTGGCTTTACGGGAATCGATTATTCTAAGGATGGTGGTAAAAACTGGAAGAAACTTGCGGCCGATGGGTTTTATACAATACGATTCTTAAACGATTCTACTGCATATGCTGCGGGCAAAAACAGAATAGCCAAGCTTAAATTTTTAAGAAACTAGTACAAAAAAACAAGCCGCACATAACTAAATGTCCGACCTGTTTCTAACTAACCAACCAAAAAAACCAAATATGAGGTTTATTTTCTTTTATTTTCTGAAGATTTATTCTCTCTATATTCTTTGAGCAATTTTTTGTTAAAATCAGATTCTATTTTATGTAGTTTTATGATCTGAGTTGCACTCATAATTTGCCTTAAATCATTAAACAATTGTTTTTTAATTACATATTCCTGTTTTTCTACTTCCACAAACTGATTCAATAATTTAGTGGCCTGATCTTCAGAAAGTTCATTTATATTATCCAGATCTACATGTTCTTTTTTATGAAGATCGAATCTCTCACACTCATAGTTATTATATATAGGCCAGAATTTTTGGGCAAACTCGGTATCCATATTCATTTCCTGGGTAATATAGGCAACTTTTAAAGCCTTGATATGATCCCAGTATGCCTGCCGATCCTGTTTTTGCTGTGCAAAAACAGAGCCTGAAACCAGGATGAATATTACTATAATTAATTTTTTCATACTTCAATTATTGAAAAATTAGAGTCGGATCTTCCACATTTTCATTTAAATAGTCTACCACAACTTCATCATTAATTCCGGTATTTGAAATATTATCTATCACATATCCCTGATCATACATAAAAGTTGAAATATCATCGCTATTAAAATCGAGATTTCCATCATCGATATATTGTTCTATAGCCGCAACTTCTGCAGAATTCGTTGTTTCTTTACCAAATGGATTTAAAAGCAAAGTCGAGACAATACCAATAAAGGTCGCAGCAATTGCAGCAGCATAATAAAACTTCCTTTTTCTGAAAAGAGAAATCACTTTAGGCGAATCTATTTTTTCTAAAAGTCGATCTTCAAATTTCTCAAAATAGCCTTCAGGAACTTTAAATCCAGAAGTCATCTGTGGGAATGAATCTGCTTTTTCTGCAGAAACAGTGTCCATAATCTGCATTTCAAATTCCTGGAAATAATTTTCCGGAAGCTTAAAACCCGATCTTCGATGATATTTGGACTTATTGTTTTTCATTTGTTTATTTGACTGATTTTAAGTAAAAAGGTTTAATTGTTTTTTAAAATTTGTTCTATTTTTTTTACTGCATGGTGGTAGGAGGCCTTTAAAGCACCTTCACTGGTTTCCAGAATGTCTGCTATTTCACGATATTTTAATTCCTGAAAATACTTCATATTAAAAACCTGTTGTTGTTTTGCCGGAAGACTGGCAATTGCCTTTTGAAGTTTTAATTGAATTTCATCTCCTTCGAAATAAATATCACTCTCCAGGTTTTCTATTAAATTATTCTGAAGTTCTTCGGAACTTATTTGTAAACGTTTCGATTTCTGACTCAGGAAAGTGAGTGCTTCGTTTGTGGCAATTCGGTACATCCAGGAAAACAATTGGCTATCTCCCTTAAAGTTAGCAATATTCCGGTAAATTTTAATAAAGGTATTCTGTAAAATATCATCGGTGTCCTCATGGTCTTTTACCATATTGCGTATTTGCCAGTAGAGACGTTGCTTGTATTCTGAAACCAGGAACCGGTACGCTTCCTGCTTAGTTTCAGGATTCAAAAGCCGTGCTATTAAATCTGCATCTTTATTATTCAACCCACCAGAATTCTAACTAGGGGTTAAAGTTATTGAAAAGTTATTACTTCAAAAGAAGATCTTATTTTATTTACTGTAAGAATTTTGTAGGAATAATCCGCTAAATAATCGTCAAAATGCATATAAATAAGATTATTTACACTTTTTTTTTGGTGGATTCAATTTTTGCTCTATATTTGAAGAAATAAATGATTTAATCTTTTTTTGCCCCAAGCATTTGAATTGAATCTGAAATTTATTTTCATTGGCCCCAAAAATGAAAATAATAATAAAAAAGGGTGAACCTACTTCACCCTTTTTTTATGCCCTAATTTTAAAGGTTCCTTCTGTTAGTCAAAAGACTGCATTTCTACCAGCTTTCTATAAGTACCGTTTTGTGATAATAGAAAATCATGTTTTCCCTGTTCTACAATCTCTCCTTTTTGCATTACTACAATCATATCGGCGTTTTGTATTGTAGAAAGCCGGTGCGCAATAACAATAGAAGTTCTGTTTTTCATCATGTTCTCAAGCGCTTTCTGCACAAGCTTTTCGCTTTGAGTATCCAGGGCAGATGTGGCTTCATCCAGGATCATAATAGGAGGATTCTTAAGTACAGCTCTTGCAATAGATAGACGTTGTTTTTGACCTCCGCTAAGTTTATTGCCGCTATCCCCGATATTTGTCTCCAGCCCTTTGGGAAGTTCCTTCACAAATTCCCAGGCATTGGCAATTTTTAAGGCCTCCACGATCTC
Organism: uncultured Flavobacteriaceae bacterium; assembly: GCA_963811195.1. GTDB lineage: Bacteria > Bacteroidota > Bacteroidia > Flavobacteriales > Flavobacteriaceae > Gillisia. The sequence goes on along the minus strand of CAWEQF010000003.1, from coordinate 502,113 downwards.
TGATTCTGTAGCATCTTTTTTTCCCAGCGCTACATTATTTTTAATAGTATCGTTAAACAGAATAGAATCCTGAGTTACCAGTCCCATAAGATTGCGAAGGGAGTATTTGGAGACTTCCCGGATATCATGGCCGTCTACCTTTATAGAACCTTTAGTAACATCATAAAAGCGGGTAACAAGATTGGCAATAGTAGATTTACCGCTTCCCGATTGGCCTACGAGAGCTACCGTGCCTCCTTTTGGTACTTTAAGGCTAAATTCTTTAAGCACCAGGTCGTCTTCATATTTAAAGTCTATATTATCTATTTCAATTACTTTATTAAATTCTTTTAACTCAATTGCGTTTTTAGCATCAACTAAATTAGAGGGGGTTTCGAGAACTTCGAGAATACGCTCTGCAGCGGCATTTCCTTTTTTCACGCTATAAGAAGCCTTAGAAATATTTTTGGCCGGAGTTAGAATATTATAAGCCAATGCCAGAAAGGAGATGAAAGATGCAGGATCTAAACTTCCGTCTACTAACACCATTTTTCCTCCAAACCAAAGAATAATTACAATTACAAATATCCCCAGAAATTCACTGGTGGGCGATGCCAGGTTTTGTCGGTTAACCAGACTATTTAAAATATTGTTCAGGCGGTTGGTAGATTCACGAAACTTCTCGTTAAAAATACTTTCCGCATTAAACCCTTTTACGATTTTTAAGCTGGATAATGTTTCTTCAACAATAGAAAGAAAATGCCCATTTTCCTGCTGAGCCTGGTGAGACTGTCTTTTTAACTGTTTTCCAATAAGAGAGATAATATAGCCTGAAATAGGTAAAAATATGAAGACAAAAACAGTAAGCTTTGCGCTAATAAGCAACATCGCAATAATAGTAAACACTATGGTTAAAGGTTCTCGTACTATCATTTCGAGGATCGATAAAAACGAATTCTGCACTTCATTTACATCTGCCGTAATCCTGGAAATGGTGTCGCCCTTTTTCTTTTCTGAAAAATAGGAAACCGGTAATTCAAGAATTTTTGAATATAAGGCATCCCTTACATCTCTTAAAACTCCATTCCTAAGAAAGGTGATAAAAAAAGAGGCCAGGAAGCCAAAAAGATTTTTCAGGAAGAAAAGAAGCACAACGATACCACATATAAATACAAGAGCAGAAACCTCATTTTCGCTAACCCGTTGACTCACATTATAGTTAAAATAGGTTATAACATAATCTTTTATATGAGTTACGCCAGTCCAAATAGGTTTATTACTTACGCGCTCATTTTTATCGAAAAGTATTTTTATTACAGGAATTAAGGCTATAAAAGAAAGAGTGCTAAAAAGGGCATAAAGGATATTGAATATCACGTTCAGAATCGCATACTTTTTATAAGGCAATGCGAACCGGAGGATTTTTTTGAAATACGTCATTAGCTTTTATTATACCTTTAAATCGGCTTTTATTCTGGAAATCTTTTCTCCAAGTTCCTTATATACGCTATTGTAATTTTCTGTTGACTCGAGTTGGGAATGCACACTTATATAAAATTTTATTTTGGGTTCTGTCCCACTAGGTCGTGCGGCAATTTTGGTTCCTTTCTCGGTATAATAAATAAGCACATTAGATTTTGGGATTTTTATGGGTTTCTCGGTATTATCAATAAGTTTTTTCGAGACAGAACTCTGATAATCCTCAATTTTTACCACTTTTTCTCCATTTATTTCTTTTAATGGATTCTCTCTAAGATCCTTCATCATCTTCTTAATCTGTCGTTCGCCATCCATCCCTTTTTTAACCAATGAGATAAGTTCTTCGCGGTATAAACCATATTGGGTATAAAGTTCCAGCAATTTTTGATATACAGAACTTCCTTTTTCTTTTAGCTGAGCGGCCATTTCACAGGCCAGCAAAGTGGCAGTTACCGCATCTTTATCCCGAACAAAATCGCCTACCATATATCCAAAACTTTCTTCGCCTCCACCCACAAAATTAAGTTCGGGCTGATCTTTAATAAGTTTCGCAATCCATTTAAATCCGGTTAATACTTCCTGATATTGAACTCCGTAATTTTCAGTAATAATTTTAATCATTGGGGTACTTACAATGGTAGAAGCCACAAAGGATTTTTGGTCTAAATCGGCCTGTGCTTTATGCTTTTCCAGTAAAAACCAGGTCATGAGCAACATGGTCTGATTTCCATTTAGGAGCACCAGCGTATTGTCTAAATCTCGAACAGCAACCCCTAAACGGTCCGAATCTGGATCTGTACCAATAACGATATCGGCGTTTTTATCTTCTGCCAGTTCTAGCGCCATTTTTAGCGCTGCAGGCTCTTCGGGATTTGGTGATTTTACGGTGGGAAAATTTCCATCTGGTTCTTCCTGTTCCTTCACAATATGCACATTTTTAAATCCGGCCTTATCTAAGACGGCTGGAATCAGCTTAATGGAAGTCCCGTGTAAGGATGTATATACAACGTTCAATTCTTTTCTGGCGGCCGCCGAAGTATCGAAAGTGCCATTTTCTACAGAAGCATTAATAAAGTCCTGATCTACCTTTGTATCTATATATTCAATAAGTTCATCATTGGCTTCAAAATTGATTTTCGGGTATTCCAAATTTTCAATCTCTTCTATAATTTGGGCATCCTGCGGAGGAACCAATTGCCCGCCATCGCGCCAGTAAACTTTATACCCGTTATATTCGGGAGGGTTATGGCTTGCCGTTAAAACAATTCCGCAGTGACATTTAAGATGTTTAACAGCGAAAGAAAGCTCCGGAGTGGGCCGTAATTCTGAAAAAAGAAAAACTTTAATATTATTTGCTGAAAAAACATCAGCCACAATTTTAGCCAGTTCTTTACTGTTATTACGGCAATCATATGCAATTACTACCCGTAAATCTTCAGCAGGAAATTCTTCTTTTAAAACATTTGAAATTCCCTGGGTATTTTTTCCTAATGTATATCTGTTGATTCTATTAGTGCCGGGACCCATAATCCCGCGCATTCCACCCGTTCCAAAGGCCGCATTTTTATAGAAGCTTTCTTCCAGCTCTTTTGGATTTTCCTCTATTAATTTTTGTACTTCCTGTTGGGTAGTTTTATCAAAACTGTCGGTAAGCCATATTCTGGCTTTTTCCAGTATCTCCGGTTTAATTTCTGACATAATCCTAATTTTATTTGATTACAAAAATAAGGATTAAACGGAAAAAGGATTACTCTATTCTAATAGTTTTAGCAATACGGTATCTGTCGCGGTCTCTTTTGCTTCGTAATACCAATTCTCCCAGGAAGCCGGCAAGGAAAAATTGAGTTCCTATTACCATAAGGGTCAGGGAAATATAGAACCATGGATTGTTTGTAACCAGAATATTGGGCAGGTGGTGGTACATTTTATAAAGTTTGGAAAAACCAATCCAGGCAGCGGCAATAAATCCTAAAAAGAACATTAAAACTCCCAGTGCGCCAAATAAATGCATAGGTCTTTTTCCGAATTTCGATAAAAACCAGATAGTGATTAAATCCAGAAAACCATTGATAAATCGTTCTGCTCCAAATTTGGTTTTTCCGTATTTACGTGCCTGATGTTTTACTTCCTTTTCAGTAATGTTATAGTAGCCCGCGTTTTTGGCCAACACGGGAATATATCGGTGCATTTCCCCGTACACATCAATGTTTTTTATTACTGAATTGCTGTAAGCTTTTAACCCACAGTTAAAATCGTGTAATTTTAATCCTGAAGTTTTCCTGGCGGCCGCATTAAAGAGTTTGGAAGGCAGATTCTTGGAAAGAACCGAATCGTATCGTTTGCGTTTCCATCCTGAAACCAACTGATAACCTTCACATTTAATCATGTTATATAACTCCGGGATCTCATCTGGATTATCCTGCAAATCCGCATCCATGGTGATCACCACTTCGCCTTTTGCTTCTAAAAATCCCGCATGTAAAGCCTGGGATTTACCATAATTGCGGTTAAATTTTATTCCTTTTACTGCAGGATTTTGCTGAGACAAAGAACTTATTACCTTCCAGGAATCATCGGTACTGCCATCATCTATAAAAATTATTTCATACGAATAGGAATTGGATTGCATCACAGATACAATCCAATTATATAATTCGGTTAAAGATTCCTCTTCATTTAAAAGCGGAATAACTATGGATAACTGCATTAATTAATATTTTAAGCCTGTCTTTCGTAAGGATTTTGATTCTTCATGATTAAACCTGCGATAAGTGAAATTATAAACCCTAAAAATAATTCTTTTATTATCTCTCCAGTAGCATACATCCAAGGTTTTACTTTAGAACTCGCTGCAACAATTGTGTCAATCTGAGAATCAGTTATATTTGGATTGGACTGAAGTTTTTGTCTTTGAAAATTTAACTCTAAAGTAGCATAATTAGGTTCAATAATTGTCCGGAGAAGAAATATCCAAATAGCTGCTATTATTCCACCGATTAAAACTATGCCTATTCCCATTTTAATTGCCTCGCCAAAACTTAAGTATCCTCTATTTGCATTTTTGAAAGCATTAATTCCAAGACTTATAACTGCAATTGAGATTAGAAATTCTATAAAAATATAAATTGAACTAGGTTGTAAATATTGATCCGAGACATATTTGATTACACCAATAATTACGAATAAAGCCCCTTGTAGGAGTCCATATTGAAAAATAATTTTTCTAGAATATTTTCTTTTGTTAATGTAATTATCCTTTGAAAAACCATCTCTAGTTATGGAAGGTTTTTCAGATTTAATTTCTGACATAATCCAAATTTATTTTGGTAACAAAAATAAGTATTATTCCTCCAACCAACGGGTTTTACAGATAAGTCATAAATTAGTTCTTACTAGGGTCTTTTTCACGAAAAATCAGGGCTATTATAAGCGCAATTACCGCGTGAAATGCTAATTGGTAAACATAAGCTTTCAATAAATTCATTACTGAAAATTGACTAGATTCATCCATCTTTGCGATAGCTTTATTAACTTCAGATTCTGGTGCTCCAAATTTTTCCATCATATTGCGGGCTACTTCAATTGTTTTTTCTTTAACTGCGTCTGCCGCACCTGGATCTATAATGTTAAATAAAAGGACACTTACTAAAGTAGCGATAAAAAGCCCGATAGCTACTGGAATAAAATAGGCACTAAAAGCACTTTTAAAAGAAAAATAATCTGTTGTGCTCAATTGTTTTGCTTTTCTTACGGCAAAAATGGCAATAATTATTACAAGTAAAAGATTTATAATTCCAAGCCACCATTTAGTGAACAAATCTAAATTAAATACATATGCTAATACAGTGATTAGGGATAGAGCAATCCCTAAATATATTCCATAAGGGGCAACAACAGCTTTTACTGAATTTTTCATAATTTTGTATTGATTAGTTGATTTTAGCAATTAGTTAACAAATATAGCAAAACGTTACAAGAATGTTTATTTTTTCCCCAATGCGATAAATATTAAAATTTCGGCTATTATTGTTTGTAGTTTAGTAAAATTACTTAAATTTGCATCTCGAAAAAAGAACACGATTTTAAAGTATAAAGCGATGAAGCAGGGAATCCATCCGGAAAATTATAGAGTAGTAGCGTTTAAAGATATGTCTAACGACGAGGTTTTCTTAACAAAGTCTACTGCTAAAACTAAAGAAACTATTGAAGTGGAAGGTAATGAATATCCATTAGTGAAATTGGAAATTTCAAGATCTTCTCATCCTTTCTACACTGGAAAATCCAAATTATTGGATACAGCCGGTAGAATAGATAAATTCAAAAACAAATACGCGAAATTTAAAAAATAATTATTTTTTGAATTTTAAGATAGCAATGCCTTCAGAAATGAAGGCATTTTTTATGGCATCACTTTTCTGCTGTTTTTTAACTCCAATTTTACCTGTACATTTACATTAAAATGAGAGAAAAATGAACTTTGTTTTATTCGACGGTCCTTCCCGTAACCAGTTATTACCTTTTACCTACACGCGTCCTGCGGCCGATATTCGGGTAGGAATTTTAACCATTCGCGAAAAATGGGAAAAAATGCTGGGTTCTACCACCACTACGATTACCGAAGATTATTTATCGGGTAAATGGCCCTTTGTGGAAATGCAGGAGAATATCATGATCAATGCGTCATTTTTACCTACAAACTCTTTGTTGGAGCAAATTTTGAATTTGCAGGAAAAACAGGCCATTTTTATAGATGATGAAGTTATTGCTTTCCATGCCCGGCAGGATGAAGAAGTAGATTTCGAGCGATATGAGAAACTCGAACTGGTAGAAAATACTATTAAAATAGCTCATACCTGGGATATTTTTGCTAAAAATGCTGAAGCTTTACAAGCCGATTTTGAATTGCTTACCAATAGCGAAATAAGTGCTCCCATTCCAAAATCTAATAATGTAATCTCTCCCGAAAATATTTTTCTTGAAGAAGGTGCTAAAGTGGAATATGCCTCATTGAACGCTTCTGCAGGACCAATTTATATAGGGAAAGAGGCTGAAATTATGGAGGGCGCCCTTATTCGTGGGCCTTTTGCCCTTTGCGATCATGCTACAGTAAAACTGGGAGCTAAAATTTACGGAGCCACTACCGTGGGGCCACATTCAAAAGTAGGCGGGGAGATTAATAATTCTGTAATTTTCGGGTATTCAAATAAGGGACATGACGGGTTTCTGGGCAACTCTGTTTTAGGGGAATGGTGTAATCTAGGTGCCGACACCAATAATTCTAATCTTAAAAACAATTATGCCGAAGTGAGACTTTGGGATTATGAATCGGAAAGTTTTGCCAGGACAGGCCTTCAATTCTGTGGGCTTATGATGGGTGATCACAGCAAATGTGGAATCAATACCATGTTCAATACAGGAACGGTGGTGGGAGTAAGTTCTAATATTTTTGGTTCTGGATTTCCCAGGAATTTTATACCGAGTTTCAGTTGGGGCGGCAGCGGGGGAATGAGCACTTATAAAACTTCCAAAGCTTTTGAAGTAGCCGAAATTGTAATGAAAAGGAAGAAAGTAGAATTTTCAGAAGAAGACAAAGTGATTCTTGAACAGGTTTTTGAAGATTCTAAAAAATTTAGAAGAAGTTAAATCTAGATATTTCCCTATTTTATCTCCCTTTAAGGAGTGGTGGGAATTGCGCCTTAGCAATTCCGGGTGAGGTTATATAATTTTAAGTTGGTATATTTGCAACCCTTTACAAATTATTAAATAATTGTTTATGAGTAGCCTTCAGAGAGTGGCTTTTTATACGCTTGGTTGTAAACTGAATTTTTCAGAAACCTCTACTATTGCTCGTTCCTTTAAAGAGGAAGGATTTCAGCGGGTAGATTTTTCAGAAAAGGCAGATATCTATGTAATTAATACCTGCTCTGTTACCGAAAATGCCGATAAGCGTTTTAAAACCATTGTGAAGCAAGCGCAAAAAGCCAATGAAGATGCTTTTGTAATTGCCGTAGGATGTTATGCCCAGTTAAAACCTGAAGAACTGGCCAGTGTAGATGGTGTTGATCTTGTTTTGGGAGCTACGGAAAAATTTAAAATCACTCATTATTTAAACGAGCTGGTAAAGAATAAGCCGGCACAAATTCATTCCTGCGAGATAGAGGATGCCGATTTTTATGAAAGTGCCTATTCTTTTGGAGACAGGACCAGGGCTTTTTTAAAAGTGCAGGATGGGTGCGATTATAAATGTACGTATTGCACCATTCCTCTGGCACGGGGAATTTCCCGTAGCGATAAATTAGAAAACGTGCTTAAAAATGCTGCTGAAATTTCAGCCAAAGGGATTAAAGAAATTGTTTTAACTGGCGTAAATATTGGAGATTATGGAAAAGGCGAGTTTGGTAATAAAAAACATGCGCACACTTTTCTGGATCTCGTAAAGGCTTTAGATGAAGTAGATGGTATAGAAAGACTTAGAATTTCTTCCATAGAACCTAATTTACTTAAAAATGAAACCATAGAGTTTGTTTCGAAAAGTAAAACTTTTGTTCCACATTTTCATATTCCCTTACAAAGCGGCAGCAACGCTATCTTAAAGAAAATGCGTCGCCGCTATATGCGAGAATTATATGTAGACAGGGTTTCAAAAATTAAAGCTCTTATGCCTCATGCCTGTATAGGTGTAGACGTAATTGTTGGTTTCCCCGGGGAGACAGATGCGCATTTTCTGGACACTTATAATTTCCTTAATGATCTAGATATTTCGTACCTCCACGTGTTTACTTATTCAGAAAGAGATAATACTCCTGCTGCAGAAATGGAAGGAGCAGTTCCTTTAAAAATTAGAAAGAAAAGAAGTAAAATGTTACGAGGCCTATCGGCTAAAAAACGTCGTGCATTTTATGAAAAGCAGTTAGGAAGCTGCCGTACTGTTTTGTTTGAAGGAGAAAATAAAGAAGGATATATTCATGGCTTTACAGAGAATTATGTAAAGGTTAAAACTCTCTGGAATCCTGAATTAGTAAATACCTTACAGGAAATCCATCTTCAAAAAATCGATGAAGACGGATTGGTAAGGTTCAAAGAATATGAAGCCAATGCAGCTGTTTAAATATTAATTCCTACCGGTAATAAATCTTTATATTTTCGTCGGTTTTTACGCATGAATTTTGCTATTTCCGGACTGGTAGGAACCACTCTGTCGTTACTACTGTCTTTAATATGATTCATTAAAGTTTCAAGAAAAGGCTCTAAATATCCTTCTTCCTGAAGATTTTCAGGCATTTTCAATTTAGTTAAAAATATTTTTCGCTCTTGTTGAGCATATTCTACAATAACCAGTTCGTTTTTAATAACGCTTTCAAACTGTCTTAGGAAGTCATTATTTGTTATTGAGATTTCTCCATCATTCATCATATTTATATTTTAGTGTATAGGTGCTTCAATGTGGAGTATTTTGAAGATTTGGAAATGTAATTGAATTTTCCAAAGATCTATGATGTAGTGGAAAAGAAGTATAAGTGCATCAACTTCAGCTTCTCCATTAATATTGAAAATAGATACTCCGTTAACATTTGTTTTAAGGCTATAAGTTACGCATTATTTTGCTGAAAACAGCAAAAATTAAAATTGAGACTGGTGTAAAGTGTATAAAAACAGCTCATTTCCTGGCAAGGCATCATTTATTTATAATGTTTGCCAAAAAATACGCTAACATTCTTTTATGGTACATTTCATTTTTGAAGAAAAATCTTTTTGGGAAACCCATAAAATAAGCTGTAATTTGGCATTAAAATTTTATCTTTTAAGAGGCGTTGAGATTAAAAATGAAGAAGGAAAATGAAATCATTCATGTGTATTTTATGCCTGGAATGGCTGCCAATCCAAGTATTTTTGAAAATATAATATTACCCCAGGATAAGTTTAAGACTCATTACCTGAAATGGAGTTTACCTCATGGAGAAGAATCTTTGGAATCTTATTCCAAAAGATTGGCAAAAAAGGTTACCCATGAAGACAGTGTTTTAATAGGGGTATCTTTTGGAGGAGTAATCGTGCAGGAAATGAGTAAATTTTTAAAGTTACGCCGGTTAATTATCATCTCCAGCGTAAAAACAAAATATGAATTGCCTCGCAGAATGAGGTATTCGGCTAAAACCGGTTTATATCATCTACTCCCAACAGGGCTTTTAGATTATATAGATCATTTGGAAAAAATAGCGGTAAATGATTTCTTAAAGAAAAGGGCAAATCTCTATCGTAAATACCTTTCGGTTAGAAATACAAAGTATTTAAACTGGGCTATAAAAGAAATGGTTTGCTGGCAACAGGAAAAACCTATTGAAAATATTGTTCATATTCATGGAGATAAGGATTTGGTATTCCCTTATAAATATATAAACGGATGTATAACTGTAAAAGGTGGAACTCATATTATGATTATAAACAGATACAGGTGGTTTAATGAATATTTGCCGGAACTTATAATATCCGGAAAATTTGAAAAACAAAAAATTTAAAAAAATTGCAAAATGAAAATACTGAAGATTCTTTTAATGGTTGTGGGATTTGCAACAATAGGTGCTGTTAGCATACAGGCTGTTCAAAATGGAAGCGGCGTAGAGCAAACGGTTCAAAAAGCTAATACTCCAGAAGGAAATAATAAAGTTACTAAAGATTATAATGTATATGCCTTACCCATGCCTAAACATCTGGATTTTGCAGGCGAACCTGTTCCTTTAAAAGAACCGGATATTTATGAGCGAATGGATAGGGAACTTTTGGTTAATACCTATTGGCAATCTAATGGGCTGTTACTTATAAAAAGAGCGCATAAGTACTTTCCCATTATTGAACCTATTCTGGCTGAAGAAGGGGTACCAGATGATTTTAAGTATTTAGCCGTTATTGAAAGTGGACTAACCGAGGTGGTTTCACCTGCCGGAGCTGTAGGCTTTTGGCAGATATTGAAAAGTACAGGAAGAGAATATGGTCTGGAAATAAATGATAATGTAGATGAACGTTATAATATTGAAAAAGCAACAAAAGTTGCTTGCGAGTATTTAAAAAAGTCTAAGGAACTCTTTGGAAGCTGGACTATGGCGGCGGCGGCCTACAATGCCGGTAATAATGGAATTACCACCCAGATGGAGCGCCAGGAAGTAAAAAATTATTACGATTTACTTTTAGGTGAAGAAACCGGAAGGTATGTTTTTAGAATACTTGCCATTAAAGAAATTCTTCAGGATCCTGCCAAATATGGGTTTAATTTTACTGAAGCTCAACTTTACCATCATATTCCTACCCATAAGGTCAAGGTGGACACCGCGGTAACTAACTTTGCTGCTTTTGCCCGGAATTTTGGAATTAATTATAAAATCCTGAAAATCCATAACCCGTGGTTGCGAGACACTTTCCTAAACAATAGTTCACGCAAGGAATATGAGATAAAAATTCCTGAAAAAGGGTATTATTAAATTTAAGTTATTTTACAGCCACAGGATCAGTGGTTTTAGAGAAAGAGCTGTTGTGAAGCAGTTCGTCAGCAATCCCATTTTTTATGGCATCATAATTCATATCAAAAGATTTTGTGGCGCTAATTCCGTAAGGGTGAGTAACTTCTCTTTTAATATCTAAAATCTGTTTGTTTTCTGCCAGTAGAAACGTTGTAGGAAGACCTAAGGAATGTTTTAGATTGGTGATTACAAATGAATCCTGATTATTCATTTCATTTACATATACAACGGTTATATTTTTGTTATAAGATTTAGCTAATTCCTGAGTAGTTTTTTGAGTATCCCAAAAAAGAATTACAAAATCTACCTGATTTTTATATTTTTTGGCAAGCTTGTTAATAGCTGGAATTTCACCTGGGGTAGGCACACACCAAGAAGCATAGGTGATGAGATATAAAGGTTTTTCAAAATCATTTAGATGGACAGGCCTTCCGTTTAACCGGTAAACCTGGAAGTCGTCCATAGTCGTTCCTTTTAAATGATGGTCTACTAAAGTATCAAAAAGTTGTTTTGCTTCTTCAAAATCCCGGTGATAATAAGCCTGTTTCGCTTTTTTTTCATATTTGGGTAAATATGTCGCGAGTGCATTTGAAAATAATAATTTGTTTTCCTGTTGTTGTTGAGGATAAGCAGGGGAAACAAAAAATATTAATAAAAATAGTAGGGGTAATATTTTTTTCATTCACATCAAGTGTCCATTCATTTTGCAAAATAAACGAACATAAAGGTGCTATGGAAAACTATTCGTTAAAAAGGAAATATATCGGTTAAAGGGCAACAGGAAAGATGAATACTTAAAGAAATTATGATAAAGAAAAATTAAATTTTCTTCATTTGCTGTTTCATCATTTGAATTTGCTCTTTAAGCATATCATGCTTGTCCAGTTTTTTTGCTTCAGCAAGTAACATTTGCGCTTCTCGTTTTCTTCTTTTAGTCATAGCGATTCCGGCCAGATTAAGTTTGGCCATGGCCAGATCATGATCCATTGCTAATCCCAGTTTTATAGCACGTTTAAAGTATTTTTCAGCTTTGGTGATATTTGTCTGGGAAAGCATAAGACCGTGTAAATACCAATAATAGCCCTGTTGTTTCTTGGTAAGAGCGGCTTCAGGATTTTTAATTTTATCGAGCCATTTTTTAGCCCCGTCAAAGTCCTGCTTCCTAAGGCGTAAAAATGACAGTAAAATCATTTCATTTTTAAAATAGAGAAAGATGAAAATAGCAGCAAGTAAAATATACATGATACCATTACCTATATGTCCTAAGATGAATTGATAAACAGAAACTCCCAGAATAATGGCAGCGATTACTAACTTGAAATTTTTATTGAACATAACTTCCCTTTATTTTAGAGGCGGCAAAGTTAAGAAAAACAATTGGAAATTATTTTAATTTAGTATTTGTAAGAGATAAAAACCTTTGTATATTTGCACGCAGTTTTAGGGAAGGCTAAAACTATTTGAAACATAGAAATCACCAGAAGATTTAAAGATAATTAAAATGAAGAGAACATTTCAACCATCTAAAAGAAAAAGAAAAAATAAGCACGGTTTTAGAGAGCGCATGGCTAGTGTGAACGGAAGAAAAGTATTAGCCAGAAGAAGAGCTAAGGGTAGAAAAAAATTATCTGTATCTTCTGAAAATCGACATAAGCACTAGTGAAAATTAGTTCAAAAAATAATAAGGTGTTACTTTTACAAGTAACGCCTTTTTTTATATCTAAACGCTTCCTATTTTTATAGACCAAAATCTCCCATAAAATGCCTAAAAATAATCAGCTTAAATGTGTTTTAATAATTGGTTCCGGGCCTATTGTAATTGGACAGGCCTGTGAATTTGACTATTCTGGTGCCCAATCGTTAAAATCACTTCGTGAAGAAGGAATTGAAACTATTCTTATCAATTCCAATCCAGCAACGATCATGACCGATCCTTCTATGGCCGATCATGTATACCTGAAGCCACTTACCACGAAATCTATTGTAGAAATACTTCAGAAACATCCAAATATAGATGCGGTACTTCCAACAATGGGAGGTCAAACTGCCTTGAATCTTTGTATTGAAGCAGATGAAAAAGGTATTTGGAAGGATTTCAATGTAAAATTGATAGGAGTAGATATCGATGCCATAAATATTACAGAAGATCGCGAAAAGTTCAAGCAGTTGATGGGAAGAATTGGAATTCCTGTGGCTCCTGCCAAAACAGTGACTTCTTATTTACAAGGAAAGGAAGTGGCTCAGGAATTTGGTTTTCCTTTGGTGATAAGAGCTTCTTTTACTTTGGGTGGAAGTGGGGCTGCATTTGTTCACCGAGCCGAAGATTTCAATGAACTTTTAACAAGAGGCCTGGAAGCTTCACCAATTCACGAAGTACTTATAGATAAAGCCCTTTTGGGTTGGAAAGAGTATGAGTTGGAATTACTTCGCGATAAGAATGATAATGTGGTTATTATTTGTTCTATAGAAAATATGGACCCAATGGGGATCCACACCGGAGATTCTATAACGGTTGCTCCGGCTATGACACTTAGTGATACCGCCTATCAGCGAATGCGTGATATGGCGATAAAAATGATGCGCAGCATTGGTGATTTTGCTGGCGGATGTAACGTTCAGTTTGCGGTAAGTCCCGATGAGAATGAAGATATAATTGCTGTGGAAATTAATCCGCGGGTTTCGCGCTCTTCAGCATTGGCCTCTAAAGCTACCGGATATCCAATTGCTAAAATCGCTACCAAACTGGCGATAGGTTTTAATCTCGACGAGCTGGAAAACCAGATTACCAAATCTACTTCCGCATTGTTTGAGCCCGCGCTAGATTATGTAATTGTAAAAATTCCGCGGTGGAACTTCGATAAATTTGAAGGCAGCGATCGTACGCTGGGCCTTCAAATGAAATCTGTAGGGGAAGTTATGGGGATTGGCCGTTCTTTTCAGGAGGCGCTTCATAAAGCTACGCAATCGCTTGAAATTAAACGAAACGGCTTGGGCGCCGATGGAAAAGGGTATAAAAAATATGATGTCATTATAGATAAACTCACACACCCCAGCTGGGATCGTGTGTTTGTTATTTACGATGCCATCCAGATGGGAATCCCCTTAAGCAGGATTCATGAAATCACAAAAATCGATATGTGGTTTCTTAAACAATATGAGGAATTATATGCGCTCGAAGTGGAGATTTCGAAATATGATATCGATTCCCTTCCGCGTGATCTAATGCTGGAAGCGAAACAAAAAGGTTTTGCAGACAGGCAGATAGCTCATATGCTGGATTGTCTGGAAAGCGAAGTTTATAAAAAACGTGAAGAACTTAAAATAAAACGTATTTATAAACTGGTAGATACCTGTGCCGCCGAGTTTAAGGCAGAAACCCCTTATTATTATTCCACTTTTGAAGCTGAAATTGTAACAGCCAACGGTAAAACCTATGTAGATAATGAGAGTTCTGTAAGCGACAAAAAGAAAGTGGTGGTTCTGGGTTCCGGTCCCAATCGAATAGGGCAGGGAATAGAATTCGATTACAGTTGTGTACACGGTGTTCTGGCCGCAGCAGAGTGTGGTTATGAAACTATAATGATTAACTGTAACCCCGAAACCGTTTCTACCGATTTTGATGTGGCCGATAAACTCTATTTTGAACCGGTTTTCTGGGAACATATCTATGACATTATTCGTCATGAAAAACCGGAAGGCGTAATCGTTCAGCTGGGAGGGCAAACCGCTCTTAAACTGGCAGAAAAACTGGATCGTTACGGGATAAAAATCATGGGAACAAGTTATGAATCTTTGGATTTAGCCGAAGATCGCGGAAGTTTCTCTAAACTGCTTCAGGCAAACGATATTCCTTATCCCGATTTCGGAGTTGCCGAAACTGCCGATGAGGCACTGGCTCTGGCCGATGAACTTGATTTCCCAATCCTGGTAAGACCTTCTTACGTTCTGGGGGGCCAGGGAATGAAAATTGTTATTAATAAGGACGAGCTGGAAATGCACGTGGTAGATTTACTTCGAAAAATTCCGAATAACAAATTGCTTTTAGATCATTATCTGGATGGCGCTATTGAAGCAGAAGCCGATGCTATTTGCGATGGCGAAGAAGTCTATATTATAGGGATTATGGAACATATTGAACCTTGTGGAATTCATTCCGGAGATTCAAATGCCCTGCTTCCTCCTTTTAATATGGGAGATTTGGTGCTTCAGCAAATTAAAGATCATACTCAAAAAATTGCTCTGGCACTAAATACCGTAGGACTTATAAATATTCAGTTTGCCATTAAAGACGATAAAGTTTACATAATTGAAGCAAATCCCAGAGCATCCAGAACTGTTCCTTTTATTGCAAAGGCTTATAAAGAGCCCTATGTAAATTATGCAACCAAGGTAATGCTTGGAGAAAAGAAGATTAAAGATTTCAAATTTAATCCGCAGTTAAAAGGTTATGCCATTAAACAACCCGTGTTTTCCTTCAATAAATTCCATAATGTAAATAAACAACTGGGGCCTGAAATGAAGAGTACCGGAGAAAGTATTCTGTTTATTGACAGCCTTCGAGACGATGATTTCTACGATTTATATGCACGCAGAAAAATGTATTTAAGCAAATAGATTAGTCAATTTTCTAAATAAAAAAGAGCCGGAAATTTTCGGGCTCTTTTTTTATGCAGTTTGTAAAACTATTTATTCTTTCTTCTTACTCAGTTCAATTACCTGAACAGCGTTACTGCCGTCTGTAGATTTCCAAATCTGCTTGTCCTTTTTATTGGTAATTACAATCCAGGTTTTATCGAATTGAGACTTTTCATCTTTTTTTCCGTGGCTGGTTCCGGTAATAGTGAGGTTAGTATCCTGTAAATCCCACTTAAAATCCTGCACATCGCTAAACTGGTTGTTGAAAATATTATACTCAATACTTTTTTCACCGGTACCATTTTTATTTAAGGTAATTTCTCCCGCATTTCGCGTAGTAATATCCTGACCTTTCATATTATTTACCTGGTATTTATCTACATTCCAGGTTCCTACAATTTTAGGGCTGCAACTGGTTAAAAACATAGCCAGTAGTGAGCCGATAAATAATGATTTCTTCATAACTTTATTTTTTTTATAAATATACTATAAACACTGAGTTTTGCCTAAAATAGGGCATTTTGAAGAGCAGGTTTCACTTAATTTTAGCAAATGAAAGAAGTAGTTTTAACATTTGGAGGGATTTACGGCGGACTTGCCGTTATATTTGGAGCTTTCGGAGCCCATGCTTTAAAAAAGAAATTTTCAGAAGATCAACTAAAAAGTTTCGAAACCGGAGTGAAATATCAAATGTATCACGCCTTGCTTCTTATTCTCTGCGGAATAACTTTTCCTTTTCTTGAAGCTTCACAGCAGTTAATGGCCTGGAGTTTAATAATCGGGATTTTTCTATTTTCTTTCAGTATTTATGCCTTATGTATAAGTAGTGCTAATGGAAAGAAAATGAAAATTCTGGGCCCCATTACACCGTTGGGAGGATTATTACTGGTACTGGGCTGGGTCTTATTTACACTAAATGTAATCCGCTTCGGGATTTATTTTTAGCTATTAAATTAATCTGTTTTAATTTGTACATGATGCTCTTTTAGAAGATGCATATATTCTTCAGAAGAAAAATCTGTCTCATGGAATTCTTTATTTCTATCCATTTTCATGTTTTTTCTTTCAATACTTTTAATAAAACGCCTGATGTCGTTATCGCTTTTCAAAATTAATCCGGGCACAGGAATAGAAACCCCTTTTTCATCTTTGGCTACCATAGTAAAATAGGAAGAATTGCAGTGTTTTTTTATTCCGCTTACAATATTTTCTGCTTCAACCCGAATGCCTATTACCATAGAACTGTGGCCGGTATAATTAACAGAAGCTTTCATAGTTACCAGTTCCCCAATCTCAATAGGATTTAAGAAATCTACCGTATTTACACTTGCAGTAACACAATATGCCTGAGAATGCTTGGAGGCACAGGCAAAAGCAATCTGGTCCAATAGCATTAAAATATAGCCGCCGTGAATTTTACCATTAAAATTAGAATGGGAGGGAAGCATTAATTCTGATATGGTTACCTGGGAATCTTCAATATTTTTAAATTCTTTTATCATTTTTATTTTCTAACATGCGGAGATTGTGCTTCTTTTACCTTAGTAACAAAATACTTGGTATCTCCCCAAAACACAAAGGTGCTGTAACGTTCTATATAATTAAGCTTTACGTATTCCCCCTCGTTCTCCTGAAGGCTTTTAATTACCTCTTTATCTTTTTTTAATACTGAAAATTTAAAGATTTGCGCCCCGCTTATTCCCTGGCTTATTTCTCCTTCCCAGGTTTTTGAAATCACTCCTTTTCTGCTGAATTTAATAAGCTCTCCGGTGCGGGTTCCTTCACTGTAAGGCACAAAATAAATAAAGGCGAAGTACAACAGGTACAACACAAATATGCCTCCCAGGATGTAAAAAAGTGTCTTTTTCATAGCCAATTTATTTTGAAGGCTGTTTGAGGGTTAAAGTTTCCTCTTCATCATCGTCTTCCCCATCATTATTTTCTGCCCGCGCTATTAGTTTTTGATCCAGTTGTTTACTGGCTTTGGCCCCAAGTTTTTTCAGTTTTTCAACTCGTTTTATAAGATTTCCTTTTCCGGTAAGTTTTTTCATCGCGATTTCATAACTGTTTTGAACGGTTCCAATTTGCCTTCCCACTTTCAGCAATTCATCAGTAAGGTTAGTAAACTGGTCATACAAAGCACCGGCTTGTGTTGCGATGTCTATGGCGTTTTGCTTTTGCTTTTCATTCTGCCACATACTATCGATGGTTTTTAATACCGCCAGTAATGTGGTTGGAGTAACTATAATAATATTTTTATCGAACGCATCTGTGTACAAATTTGGATACTGGTTAGAAGCTACTGCAAATGCTGCTTCAATAGGAATAAAAAGCAATACAAAATCGGGGCTTTCCATCTGGTATAAAGCGTGGTAATTTTTTTGGCTTAGTTCGTCAACACGTCGCCGTACAGATATTAAGTGATTTTTTAAATGGGTATTTCTTTCATTATCATCGGTTTCGTTGCAATAGCGCTCGTAGGCATTCAATGAAACTTTTGAATCGACTATCATTTTTTTATTACCGGGCATATGGATTACCACATCGGGCATTACCCGTTTTCCTTCTTCGGTATTAAAACTCTGCTGTACAAAATACTCGCTGTCTTTCTGAAGTCCGCTTCGTTCGAGAACCCTTTCCAGCACCATCTCACCCCAATTTCCCTGCATTTTGGTATCTCCTTTTAAGGCCTTGGTGAGATTATTGGCCTCTTTGCTCATTTGCTCGTTTAGTTCTTTAAGACCTAAAATTTGCTGGCGTAAGCTGGCGTGCCGATCAATACTTTCTTTTTGGCCATCGGCAATCCTTTTTTCAAAAACCTGGATTTTTTCCTGAAGTGGCTCCAGGATATTTTTAATATTATCCTTATTAAGAGTGGTGAATTTTTCCGATTTCTGATCGAATATTTTTTGAGCAAGATTCTCGAAAGTAATTTCAAATTTTTCCTGAAGCTTTTCTACTTCTTCTTTTTGCTCTTTATTTTTTAGCTGAAGATTTTCAAAATCGGCATTTTTACGTGTGAGTTCTGTACTAAGTAAGTCTTTTTCCCTGCGAATGTTTTCCCGTTCTTCCTCTATTTTCTGAACCAGTTTCTCGGTTTCCTGTTTCGCTTCAGAATTAATATTTTTTAGACTCTCTACCTGGTTGTTATATTGAATCTTATGATCTTCAATTTGAAGTTTTAATTGGTTATTTTGTTCTTCCAATTTGCTGCTGTTTCCTTTATTTTTCAAGTTGGAAAAAACACTTCCGGCGATAGCTCCAAGAACTAAGGCGATTACAAATAGGAGGATGTAAATAAAATATTCGTTCATAGAAATAAATTCGTTTT
The DNA here is from genome assembly GCA_963811195.1 of uncultured Flavobacteriaceae bacterium. GTDB lineage: Bacteria > Bacteroidota > Bacteroidia > Flavobacteriales > Flavobacteriaceae > Gillisia. The sequence continues at coordinate 483,177 of CAWEQF010000003.1, read as the reverse complement.
TTCAAATATACTTATTTGAAATTCTTTTTATTGATTTTAGCTCCTCATTGAGGAATGTTTTTTCCCCGTATTCTATAGAGATAATTTTTATTGATTCAAACGTATGACCTTAATCGAAGAAAAAGGATAATAAATCAGGTATATTTTCTCAGGTCTTTATTTTAAAGGAGCGCGAAATTTCATCAAAAACAATCAGATCTTCAGGGAACAGGTTTTTAAAAGTCCCATTATTAAAAAGCTCTTGGGGAGTTCCGCTAATTATTTGTCCTTCTTTCATTAAGAGAATCCTATCGCACAGCTGGAGTGCCAAATTTAATTCGTGAGTGGCAAAAACTATACTTTTAGAAGTTTTACGGGTAAGGTCCTTCAGTAATTTTAACACAAAGGCCTGATGATAAATATCCAGATGGGTAGTGGGTTCATCTAAAATAATAAGAGAAGTATTTTGTGCCAGTGCCCTTGCAATAAGCGCTTTTTGAAACTGCCCATCACTTAACTCGTAACATTTTTTTTCTTTAAGCGAATGAATATTAACCAGGTCCATCGCATTTTTTATTGCCTTAAAATCTTTCCTGCTTAATGCACCAATCCAATTGGTATAGGGCTGTCTTCCTAACGCAATAAGTTCAAAAACACTTAAATTTTTAGAGATTGGCTGTTCGGTAAGTACAAGGCTTATTAATTCTGCTTTTTTTGCAGGAGAAAGAAATTTAAGATTGCTGTTTTTAATAAAAATTTCTCCTTTAAGGCTCTCCTGAATTCCGCTAATACTTCGCAATAAAGTGGATTTTCCCACGCCATTTACTCCAATTACTGCAGCTAATTCTCCTTGTTTAATTTCTATAGCTATGTTTTCCGCAATAAGAGTAGTGCTTCCTTTTTGACGGTAGCCAATGCTTAAATTATTAGTTTTAAGGATGGTATTTGACATTAAAAGGATTTATTAAAATAAAAATTTACGTTTTCGTATCAAAAGCCAGATTACAACCGGCGCACCGATTAAGGAAGTTATTGCATTTATGGGTAAAGTAAATTCACTGCCCGGTAATTGTGCCACCGTATCGCAGATCATCATTAAAATGGCTCCTCCCATAATTACGGCTGGAAACAGGATTTTATGATCGTTTGCCGGGATGAGCTGTCTTATTAAATGTGGAACCGCAAGCCCTATAAAGGCAATAGGGCCCGCAAAGGCAGTAATGCTTCCCGCCAGGATACTGGTGGCAAAAATAAGCAAAAACCGGTTCCTTTTTATATTTACTCCCAGGCTGCGGGCATAATGCTCGCCCAGAAGTAATGAATTGAGATCTTTTAAACAAAATAAAGCGATAAGAATACCGGCTATCCAAAATACACCTAAAATGCCTACTTCGGTCCAGGACAAATTGCCAATACTTCCAAAAGACCAGAATATATATTGCTGAAGCTGTGCTGCAGGACTAAAATATGCCAACACACTTACTACCGCAGCCGTTAAGCTGGCGAACATAAGACCGATAATTAGAATTGCCATCGTATCCTTTAATTTTGAAGAAGCGGTTAAAACCGCAAATAAAACAAGTAAGCTTCCCAGGCTTGAAGCAATTACCAGACTCCATTTCGAAACTAATAAAATAGCAAAGATTCCACCAAAGATAGAAGCGCCCATCAATACCAAAGCTACTCCTAAGCTGGCACCACTGCTTAAACCCAATACGTATGGCCCCGCAAGAGGATTCCTGAAAAGTGTTTGCATTAATAAACCGCTCACCGCAAGACCAGAACCGGTTAAAATGGCTGTAAACACTTTGGGTAGCCTGTACTCCAAAATAATATAACTAAAGCTTTGTGAAACCGATTTTGAATGGAAGAGAGCTCCAAAAATATCTTTAAGCGGAATATTTACAGAACCAGAACTAATATTAACGAAAATCATTATTACCACTGATAGTAACAGTACCCACAAGAGAACGATATTTTTTTTATTGCGGTTCATCTATTTTAAAGGTTTAAAAAATACCGTTTTATAATCGGGTAAAATATCTGGATGAAAAATACTTATTAAATCCTTTAGCACCAGATCGGGCCGGGAAGGAGCCAGCTCATAATACAAAATTCCGCCGGTTTTCCCTGTGGTATTACTGTACGTAAATACGTTGTGATTTTGAACCGCTTTAAATTCTTTATAATGAGGCGAAGCATTAAGCAATTGTGAATACGATTTAAATTGGCCCGGTGCTATCCAGAAATCGGCATTTTGTCCATCGTTTAACACGGTTTCAAAAGCAAGAGAACGGCTGCCGTTTCCCCGGGTGTTTTTATAGATATAGCGCGCATTTGCATCTTTAATAAATTGTGCCTGCCAGGAATTCCCATAGGGTACAAACCATTGATCTTTAAACACGGAGCCACTTAAAACCACAGGTTTTTTTGTAGCCGAATCTGCCAGTTTTTTGGCCTGTTTATAATTAGATTCAATCTTGCTGAAAAGTGTATCAGCTTCATCTGATTTATTATAAAAAGCCCCGAAAAATTTAATCCACTCTGCTTTCCCTAAAGGAGATTCTTCGATCCAGTCGGCATCAAAAACTACCGGAATACCTGTTTTTTGTATAAGATTAAAGGTTTTATTATTCCCGTTTACAGCAAAACCAATCACCACATCGGGCTGCTGGGCGATTAATACTTCAGAATTGATATCTTCGTTTTTTCCTAGTTCGTGAATTTTTCCTTCGTCGATTAGTTTTCTGGTTTTTTCTGAAGAAATATAGTTTAATCCCGGAAAACCTACCAGAGTATTTTCTTCATTAAGAGCTTCAAGAGAGGGGATGTAGGTGGTAGAGGTAACTACAATTCTTTTTACAGGGATTTCTATTTTTTGATCAAACTTAAGATTCTTCGGAATTCCTGCGCCTTTTTTAAACAGTAGATAGGTAAAGGTTTTATCGGCGCCCGGCCAGGGATTTTTAACCTTCAGAAGTTTAAAATTGGTATAATTTAGAATAGAAAATCCGTGAGCATATTTTACTTCCAGCGTATCCCCTTTTTTTTGAAAAGAATTAGCGTGTTTTTTATTCCTGTGTTGGCAGGAGAATAAGGAAAATGAAAGGAAAATCAGCACAAAAAACTTATACATACATCTCTTTTGAAAATTCAAAAGTAAGATTATTTAAAATTTTAACTTCTAAGAAAAAGAAATGATTAATTTCGCCATGAATTTTTGGTTCGATGAAGATATTTCTTCATCGATTAAAAGGGAATCAGGTAAAAAGCCTGAGCTGTTCCCGCAACTGTAAGCTTTGTCCTTAACGGGATGCCTGTTGTTACACTTCAAAAAACCACTGTCTTTAAGATGGGAAGGTACAACATCAGGACGCGAGCCAGGAGACCTGCCAGTTTTCGCAATTGTCAAACTTTCGGGATAAAAGTTTGGTGTAGTAACCTACATCTTTTTTCCTGGCAATATTTTTAAATATGCTCAAAAAAATATGGTTTTGTGCGGCACTTTTTTTATGCCTTTCACAAATGTATGCCCAGCAGGACAGTCTTGTAAATATGCTGGATGAAGTTGTTTTAATCGATTCTAAATTCAAAATAAAGCGTGAAAACAGCGGAAAAGTAATTACCAAAATTACCCAAAAAGAATTGCAAACTCATTTAGGACAAAGCCTGCCTGAAATTATTAATACGGTTAGCGGGATCGAAATAAACGGGGCCAGAAGTAATCAGGGTCAAAATCTTGGGTATTATATTCGCGGTGGAAGAAACCGGCAAGTGGTAATTCTTGTAGATGGAGTACAGTTAAACGATCCTTCTTCCATTTCCAATGATTTTGACTTACGCCTGTTGCCGCTTGATCAGGTGGAATCGATAGAGATTGTTAAAGGAGCCGCGAGTACCTTATATGGCTCTGGTGCCGCGACCGCTGTAATTAGTATTACCACAAAAGGGCCTTCTAATAAAAAAATTGCGTTACATGCAGAATCTGCGATAGGAACCAACCAAACTCAACAAAATCAGGATTTTGATCTTGCCAATTTTCAGAATGCAGTAGGACTGAGCGGGCAACTTTCAAAATTCAATTATCAGATAAATTTTAGTCAGCATTATTCTGAAAATATTTCTGCGATAAAAACTTCAGATAAAAAAGATAATTTTCAGGATGATCCTTTTTCAAAATATAATTTATATGCCAGAGTAGGATATAAAATAAGCAATCGTTTACAATTTTATTTCTATGGAAATATTGACGATTTTAATTCTTCTTTCGATGATTCTTTTAAGCGAACAGATGCAAATAATTATTTAAAAAACAAACAAACCCGCACCGGAAGCCATTGGAAGGGAACTTATAAAAACGGGGGGTTCAGTTTTAATGATAGCTATACCGAGTTGCACAGGGAAATTCAATCAGATTATCCTGCGAAATATGATGCTAAACAATATAGTTTTGATGCGAATAATAAATATGTCTTGCAGAAAAAAATACATACCGTAGTGGGATTGAACGGGAATTTTAGCAGTTATAATAGCTATGATTCTTTTAATGGAGATTATCACCAATCTGGAAGTGAAAGTATTGCTCATTTTAACATGCTGGATCCATACATCAATATCGTGTATTTATCGGGTAAAAGTTTTCATTTAAATACGGGCGCAAGACTTGATATACATAGCGAATATGGAACACACTGGGTTTATAATATCAATCCCTCGTATACATTTCATCTTCAAAATGGATATTTAAAAGCCTTATCTTCTTATAGCACTGCCTATATAACACCTTCATTATATCAGCTTTTTGCGACTTCCTTCGGAAATGACACCCTGAATCCTGAAGAAAGCGCAACCCTGGAAGCAGGATTTGAATTTAATTCTGAAAATTTACGGCTGAGTATGGTTTACTTCAGAAGAAAAACAAAAAACTTTATAGATTTTGTTACTGTGGATCCTGTAAATTATGTTTCCCAATATCGCAATATTTCGGATACTTTTATTGCGGAAGGAGTAGAAGCAGAACTTATGTGGAAGATTAACGAACAACTGGATTTTAATTCCAACTATACTTTTACCCAGGCTGCTCAACGATTTGTTTTGCGAATTCCCAGACATAAAATAAACGCAAAGCTGAATTTTAAGCTGAATAAAAAGACATTTTCTTCTTTAAGCTATCAGTTTAACTCGACCAGAACAGATTCGTATGCGGATAGTGTGAGTTTTGAAAGTAGAAATGTGAAGCTCCAGAGCTACAGCCTGCTTGATTTTTATATGAACAGGCAAATTAACAGTCAATTAAGACTATTTGGCGGGCTTTCCAATATTTTCAATACCAGTTATCAGGAAATATATCGATTCAATACATTAGGGAGAAATATTAGAATAGGTTTTGTTTTGAACTTATAAGAAAATTTAGAAGTCGGTAGATAGTTTCATATACAAACATTTTTTTGTTCCGTAACTGGCAGGTTGAGCAGAGTCTAACCTGATTTTTACAACAAATAGTTCTCGACTGCGCTCGAACTAACCAAAAGGGAAAATTATATATATTTAACTACAGACCTCAAAAAATAAAAAAAGGGTTGCGATAAGCAACCCTTTTTAACATCAATATTTTATGATTTATTGCTTTATTTCGGGCAATTTATCGATATACATTTTTTGATATATAGGCTCGTGCATTCCGCTTTCACCAATATATGGATAGGTTTTAAAGTTATTGTCGATCGCTCTGTGGTTTCCGGCGATATCATCTAAGGCCACTTTCAGTAAAGGTTCGTTAGGATCTCCCAAAGTTCCAAGGTTTCTTATATCTTCCTGTAAAGGAATTGTTGGTGCCAAGCCGTTTACATAATCTGTAACCCCATTGGCATTACTGGATTTAAGAACCAGAGGCTGGATGGCGTAGGTGTGATTTGGATTGGCATTTTGTCTTCCAAAGTTTGGGGAATCATACAAAGTAACCGAAGCCTGGAATTTACCTGTTGTAGTTTCACCAATTTGTACCACATCTATATAAGGTTTCAATCCGTTTATTACCAGTTCACTGGCCGATGCCGTTCCGCTGCTAGTTAAAATGTAGACTTTGGAGAGATTAAGGCTATTAATGGCTTCACCGGTGCTCAAGCTGGTATTGAATTTATTTAACAACCTTTCAGGTTTATTTTGTTCAAAGTATGCTTCATAATCTGCATTCCATTCTTCTTTGGTAAAGATTTTTCCGGCAAACTGGCCGGTAATCATAGCAGCAAGGTCTGTAGCGGTTCTAACAGATCCTCCACCATTATAACGTAAATCAAGAACAAGTTGCGTTATTCCATCTGCTTTAAACTGGGCAAAAGCATCGTTGAGCTGTGGATCATAATCGGCAACAAAGGCATTATATTTTAAGTAACCTACTTTTGTTCCGTTATCATCTAAAGTTTTAGCTATATATACCGGGTTACTATTAAACTGTACTTTAGTTAAAGACACAGTTTCTCCATTTTTAGAAATTGTGTTTCCGTCGATATTAGCAAGACTAAGTGTAAAAGAATCGCTTCCCAGTAAATCACTGTAATTAGTGTCTGTAAGCTGTTTACCATCGATTTCAGTAAAAATATCACCACGTTTTAATCCTGCTTCTTCCGCTGGAGATCCGTGTTCAACATACCGCACATACCCAAAAATTTCGCTCGATCCAGATGAATATCTCATAAGACCATAGTGCATACCCGATGTTTTGGTTATACCGCTAAATAAGTTTTCCAGATAAACGTAATCGTCTACTAAAAAGCTGAATCTATCATTTTTTGAATCTACCAGTCCATCATAGAACAATTTTTCAGGAGTCGCAAAACTACTTAGAAAAGCATCTTTCTCAGACTGGGTAGCAAAATAATTATCGGCTAATTGTGGGATATTTGCTTTGTAGAGGTAAATATTGTTCATACCTCTGTAGATAAAATGCTCTACAGTTAAATCTCTTATGGCTGAAGTATCTTTTCCTGTAGATACTGGTGCTAACGTATCGTTACCATCTTTTGAACAGGAGGTAAAAAACCCGCCGAACAAAAGAGTTAATATAAGCAGTTTATAAATTTTCATAGGCTTTTTTAGTATTTTATAAAAAGTTTTTAAAAGTAAAGAGACAATATTAATAATTCAAATATAATTGTAACAAAATAACGAGTGATTCGTCGTAAGAGTAGAAGGGCAAAACCAACCATTTAAAATGAACCAGAATACCTTCATACAAATAATAGATCCGGTAAAGGATAAAATTTATCGATTAGCATTACGGTTGCTGGTTTCCAAAGAAGCTGCCGAGGATGCTACTCAGGATGTGATTTTAAAACTTTGGGACCGCAATGAAAAGATCAAGCACTATGCCAACATTGAAGCTTTTGCTATGACTGTTACAAAAAATCATTGTTTGGATCAATTAAAATTGAAAAACAACAACAATCTTAAGATTGTACATAATAATTACGAAAATAATGAGCTTTCGGTTCACAGACAACTAGAGATTGGAGATGAACTTGAAAAGGTGGCACAAATTGTGAAAGACCTGCCGGAACAACAACGAATGATATTTCAGTTAAGAGATATAGAGCAATATGAATTTGCCGAAATAGCTGAAATTTTGGAAATGAATGAAACGGCCATCAGGGTAAATCTCTCGAGAGCCCGAAAAAAAATTAGAGAAGAATTACTTAAAAAACACCGCTATGGAATTAAATAAAATAGAAGCTCTGTTGCGAAAGTATGATGAAGGCACTACCAGCCTTGCAGAAGAAAAGGAATTACAAGATTTTTTTGCAACGCAGGAGATACCAGCCCATCTTATAAGTTATAAAACTATGTTTTCCTTTACTTCAAAAGCAAAAGATATTACCTATTCAGGGAAGCCTTCATTTTCTTTTCGACCAGCTCAGCCTCAACGGAAAAGAAATTTTTATGTGTATACCGGAATTGCGGCCAGTATTCTACTATTTGCATCTGTATTTACCTTTCAGGAATTAAATGAAAATTCATTTTCAGACCAGGAGCTGGGAACGGTACAGAATCCCAAGGAGGCCTATCAACAGGCCAAACAAACCCTTACCATGATCTCCCAGGTTTTAAATAACAGTAAAGAAGATCTGGTTTATATTAAAGAATTTAATAATACCAAAAATCAATTTATAAAAGAACAATAAAAACCCTCTTAAAAATGAAAAAGTTAATAATTATAGCAGTAATGAGTTTGATTTCCTTTGCGGGAACAGCTCAGAATTTTCAGAAATATGAAAATATGAAGGATGTGGACGCCATGATCATGACCAGTAAAATGTTCAAGTTACTGGCAAAAGTAGATTTGAGTTCCGATGATCCTGAAGCACAACGGTACCTGAACCTTATAAATAATCTTAAAGAAATAAGGGTATTTACGTCCAGCGATGCTACAATTCGCAACGAAATGGCAACAGACGTTTCATCTTACCTGAGTAAAAATCCTATGGATGAGCTTATGAAAGTAAAAAAAGACGGAAATAATATTAAATTTTACTCTAAACCCGGTAGAAATGATGATTATGTGAGTCAGTTATTTATGTTCCTCCAAGGGGAAAAAGACGGGAAGCCCATTTCTGTGATTATGAGCATTACTGGAGATATCGATCTTACTCAGTTGTCTAAACTAACTTCAGATCTTAAGGTTCCCGGTGCCGACGAACTTAAGAATGCCAAGAAAAAATCATAATTATGAAAAACCTTTCTAAACTGGGTCTACTTGTCACCCTCATCTTCTTTATTTCCTGTGACAACAAAGAAACGCTGCAGGAGTATTATGTAGATAATCAGGGAAACCAGGATTTTGTTGCTATTGACGTTCCAACAAGTATGTTTGCTTCTTCTGAAGGATTGGAGCCAAAAGAAAAGGAAACATTGGAAACAATTAAAAAAATTAATGTTCTGGCAATCCCCAAAAAAACAACTAATAAGGAGAAAATAGATTCGGAAAAAAATAAAATAACCGATATTTTAAAAGATGAAAAATATCAGCTTCTTATGAAGTATGGTGGTGGAGACCGTAAACTGGAGCTTTATTATACGGGTACCGATGATGCCATCGATGAAATCATTCTGTATGGTTACGATTCAAAAAAAGGAATGGGAGTTGCCCGGTTATTGGGGGATAAAATGAATCCTGCCGATGTCTTTGAACTAATAAAAAGTCTTCAGAAGGGAAACATACACATGAACGGGTTACAGGGAATTGTAAAAATGTTCTCGGATTCTTCTATTGCCGATGGAAAAATAAAAATAGAAGCTACGGACAGTATGGGAATTACACAGGACAGTTTAAAGTAGCACTAGTGTTAAAAATGAAAAATAAACATAGTTGCTAATGTCAAGCATAAAAAATTTTATTAAGCTCAAGGATGGACGAAATTTAGGATTTTCAGAATATGGCAAATCGGGAGGTATCCCGCTTTTGCTTTTTCATGGGACACCTGGTTCAAGAATTTTTAGCCGTTTTGAAAACGCCTCCTGGATTAAACAATCTGGGCTACATGTAATTACTCCGGAGCGCCCAGGTTATGGTATTTCCGACCCGGAGCCGGAACGAAATATTATGGATTGGGCGACAGATGTGGAAGAATTGGCTAATCAGTTGGGGATTAACCATTTTCATGTAGCAGGTGGTTCCGGAGGTGGTCCGTACGCTCTCGCATGCGCAATACATTCTCCTAAGCGCGTAATGTCTGTAACTCTTTTTTCCAGTGGTGTGCCTCCCGAGGCCATGTCATCTAAAGAAATGCAATCTGGAAATAAGATTCTTTTTTTTCTGGCAAAATATGCGCCTTTTCTGCTGAAGAAATTAGCAGCAAGTATGGGGAAGGCCATAAAGAAACACCCCGAGAAATACATGGCAAAGATGCTATCAAAGGTTCCTGAATGGGATAGGAAAATAATGGAAAAGCAAAATCCGGAGCATACCCTAAATCATGTGAAGGAGGCTTTTAATCAAGGTGCCGAAGGCGTTTATCGTGATATGTTACTTGTGAGTCGCCCCTGGCATCTTCATCTCAATAAAATTACCGTCCCGGTCTTTTTGTGGCATGGCACTGCAGATACCATGATGCCGGTTTCGGCAGCGCGTGCATTTTCAAAACTTATTCCCGGATGTGAGGTTCATATTATACCGGAAGCAGGACATCAGCTTCTTGGTAGTGAGGAAATACGGTCGCAAATAATAAGTAAAATATTATCGGTGCACAAACATAATTAATCAAAAAACGAAATTTCTTAAAAGAAATAATTCTCAACAACGATTCCGATTATCGCAAGTTGTATGAGTAAGCGGGCGGATTTATGAGTCGAAGTATTCTTTTTTTGGTTTTCTAACTCACGTTTTCCTTCTATCCATTTATTACATCAGCACAAGAAATACTTCAAATCCCTGTATAATTCTGTGGAGTAATAGATTTTAATTCCAATTTCACTTCAGCAGAAACGGCTAAGGTGTCAATAAAATCGGCAATGCTGGTTTTCGTGATTTTTTCATTAGTTCGGGTCAAACCTTTTAAGGCTTCATAAGGATTTGGATAGCCTTCTCTTCTTAAAATGGTTTGAATGGCTTCTGCAACTACTGCCCAATTATTTTCCAGGTCGGCATTTATTCTGGATTCATTCAGCAATAATTTGTTCAGGCCTTTTAGGCTGGATTGAAAAGCGATGAGAGTATGGCCCAAAGGAACTCCAATATTTCTTAAAACCGTGCTGTCTGTTAAATCCCGTTGTAACCTGCTCAACGGAAGTTTTGCTGAAAGATGCTCGAAAATCGCGTTTGCGATACCTAAATTTCCTTCGCTGTTCTCGAAATCTATGGGATTAACTTTATGAGGCATTGCAGATGATCCGACTTCACCTTCTTTTATTTTCTGTTTAAAATAGTCCATAGAAACGTATGTCCAGATATCCCGGTCCAGGTCTATTATAATGGTGTTTATCCTTTTTAATCCATCAAATAGAGCGGCCATATGATCGTAATGCTCAATTTGAGTAGTTGGAAAGGAATGGTGGAGATTAAGTTTTTCTTCAACAAATTTTTTCCCGAACTGTTTCCAGTTAACGGAAGGATATGCAACCTTATGAGCGTTATAATTACCGGTAGCACCGCCAAATTTAGCTGCATGAGGAATTTGTTTTAACAAATCTAATTGTTGTTCTATTCGGGTAACAAAAACCTCAATCTCTTTCCCCAGACGGGTAGGAGAGGCCGGTTGCCCGTGAGTTCTGGCAAGGAGCGGAATATTCTCCCAGGTTTTTGCCAGGGATTTCAATTTATGTAGAAGTTCTTCAACTGCGGGGAGATAAACGTCATCCACAGCTTCTTTAAGACTAAGTGGTACAGCGGTATTATTTATATCCTGAGAAGTTAATCCAAAATGGATAAACTCTTTAAAGGAGTTCATTCCAAGTTCATCAAATTTCTTTTTTATAAAATATTCTACCGCTTTTACATCGTGATTGGTAACTTTTTCGATTTCTTTAATTGCCAGTGCATCTTTTTCTGAAAAATTTCTATAAATATTCCGGAGTTCTTCAAATTTTTCGGTATCAGCATCTTTAAGCTGAAACAGGGGAACTTCACACAGCGCGATAAAATATTCAATTTCTACTCGTACCCGATATTTAATAAGTGCTTCCTCACTAAAATACTTAACGAGCTTTTGGGTTTTTTGATGATATCTTCCATCAATGGGAGAAATTGCTTGCAGCGGTTTCATGCGTTGTTTGTTTTAAGACTCAAAGATAAACCTTTAGCAACTTTTAAAAAGTTTAATAGAAGTTTTATTGCATCAACTTTTAAGAAGCTTTTCCACAAGCAAAGGCACGCCTTTTACAGCTTTTTCTTTAATAACATGCAGGTTTTTAGTGGAAATTAAGGCGGGGTTAGGATCTACAAAATATATGGGAATTCCTGTTGGAGCAAAGTCAAGAAGCGCAGCTGCGGGATATACCTGCATAGAAGTTCCAATGATGATAAAAATATCTGCGTTTTTGGTAATTTCTACGGCAGGGTTGAACATTGGTACGGCTTCGCCAAACCACACCACGTGAGGCCTTAATTGTGAATTTTTGTCGCACAAATCTCCCAGGCAGATGTCTTTTTTCCAATCATTTATCAGGTTTTCATCGAGCGAGCTTCTTGCCTTTAGCAGCTCTCCATGAAGGTGCGTTACCGAAGAACTTTTTGCTCTTTCGTGAAGGTCATCTATATTCTGGGTTATAATTTGAACCAGGTATTTATCCTCCAGTCTTTTTAAGGCATGATGAGCGGCATTAGGTTTTACATTTAATAACTGTCGTCTCCTCTCATTGTAAAACTTAAGTACCTTTTCAGGATCTTGGTTCCATCCTTCTGGTGAAGCCACTTCCATAACATCATGGCCTTCCCATAAACCATCAGCATCACGAAAGGTTTTTATTCCGCTTTCAGCACTAATTCCTGCTCCGGTAAGAACCACTATGGTTTTCATTCAAAATTTTTCAGAAAAAGAACAAGTTATGATAAAAGGATGAAAAAGCCGAATGAGAATAATTCCGAAGAAAATCAAAATTCAATATCCAGTCCAATCGGACAGTGGTCAGATCCATAAAATTCTGAATATATTTCTGCAGATTTTACTTTATCGACCAACGACTGGCTAATCAGGAAATAGTCAATTCGCCAGCCCACGTTTCTTTCCCTGGCTTTAAACCTGTAATCCCAATAAGTATAAGCAACCTTTTCCGGATGAAGATGTCGAAAAATGTCTACAAAACCGGCATTTATGAAGTTGTCCATTCCATCGATTTCAGGTTGGGTGTATCCGGCAGATTTGTTATAATTCGATTTATCATTTTTTATATCTATTGGCCGATGTGCCACATTAAAGTCTCCGCAAACAATAACAGGTTTCTTTTTCTCCAGATCTTTTAAAAACTTCAGAAAACCCTGATCCCATTTTTGCCGGTAATCGAGTCTTCCCAGCCCATTTACCCCAGAATTGGGAACATACACATTTACCAAATAAAAATCCTGAAATTCGGCACTTATGATCCTCCCTTCAGCATCGTGTTCCACCACGTCCATATCCTCCACAACATTTATGGGCTGCTGCTGTTTGAAAAGAAAAGCAACTCCCGAGTACCCTTTTTTTTCTGCAGAATTGCAAACCAACTCGTAGTCGCTTTTAAAATCATGTAGAGCTTTGGAGACTTCAGATTTTTGGGCCTTGGTTTCCTGCAGGCACAGAACATCGGGATTTATTTCATAAACAGAGGTTTTGAAGTCTTTTTTTACAATAGATCGTATCCCGTTCACATTCCACGAAACAATTTTCATCTGGTTTTTATTTTTAGATAATTAATATTCATCAGTGATGGGGGTTGAACACTAAAGATAAATAAACGATGAATTTTGATATCAAAAAATAGAAGAATATAAACGAAAAAAGTCGGGAAATAGTTTCCCGACTTTTTAAATTCCAGTAGCGAGAGGGGGGCACGATCCCCCGACCTCCGGGTTATGAATCCGACGCTCTAACCAACTGAGCTACCTCGCCAAAATTAATAAAAAGCCCCATTTTTAGTAGGCTTTTACCGCAAAGTTATTTCCTGACTTAGCGGCTGCAAATATAAAAACTATTTATCTTGAGGCAAACAATATTTTGCGAAATATTTAATTTGTTTTCTTTTGAGGTTGGCAATTAATATTTATATTGCCCGAAACAAACAATAGCAACATGGAAGATAAAATAAAGTACGAGATGGAATTTCCTATTCAGGCGTCCCCCTCTTTATTGTATCAATATATTTCAACTCCTTCAGGTCTTAGCGAATGGTATGCAGATAATGTTAATTCACGTGGTGAAATGTTTACTTTTATTTGGGAGGGTGCCGAAGAACAGGCAAAGTTAATAAGTAAAAAAAATGGCGAACGGGTTAAATTTAGATGGGTAGATGATGAAGATACTCCCTATTTTTACGAAATCCGTATTCAGGTAGACGATATTACAAAAGATGTTTCCATCATGATAACCGATTTTGCTGAAGAAGATGAAGTGGAAGAAGGGAAAATGCTCTGGGAGAATATGATCTCTGATCTTAAATCCATACTCGGTTCGGTTTAAGAAATCATTAAAGAATAACTACCTTTGCCCCGTTTAAAACAAACGGGGTTTTTGTATGGTTAATAGCAACGGAAAATTAATTCAGGATACCAATGCTCAAATTTCAATAAACAATCGCGGGTTAGCCTATGGCGATTCGGTTTTTGAAACTATTAGGGTAATAAATAAAAAAATAATGTTCTGGGAAGATCATTATTTTCGATTAATGGCCTCTATGCGTATTATGCGCATGGAAATTCCGGCAACCTTTTCTCCTGAGTTTTTAGAAAAAGAAATTCATGACCTAATTGAAGCAAACCATCTTCAAAAATTATCGGCAAGAATAAAGTTTACGGTTTTCAGAAAAACCGGTGGATATTATCGCCCTTTAACACTTGATATAGAATATATAATTCAGGCCAACGAAATCGAGGATCCTTTTTATTTACTGAAGGATGAGGAGTACGAAATTGAGCTTTTTAAAGATCATTATATCACCAGCGGGTTATTATCTACCATTAAATCCAACAATCGCGCGGTAAATGTCCTTGGAAGTATCTTTGCTAAGGAAAATAATTATGCCAATTGCCTTCTTATAAATGAAAATAAAAATGTGGTGGAGGCCCTGAACGGGAATGTGTTTCTTGTAAAAGATAAAACCATAAAAACTCCTCCACTTACAGATGGAGCATTAAATGGAATTACCCGCAAACAAATAATTTCCATAGTAAAGAAACTCCCGGGGTATGAAATAGAAGAAACTTCTGTCTCTCCCTTTGAGTTACAAAAAGCTGATGAATTATTTATTTGTAATGTAATAATGGGAATACAGCCCGTATCGAAATATCGTAAGAAGGAATACAGCACAGAGGTTGGGAGAGAAATTCTTTCTAAACTAAATTTAAAGGCGAGACTTGGTTAGTTGAAACTCGGATTTTCTGGCGCATTAGACCACAACATATAATCACCGCCAAGTTCTACCATTTTATCCTTCCAGAAGGAACGGTAAGGACGTTCAATAATATCTTTAGAATCTTTATGAGAAGTGATTATCCAGGAATTTGCCGCCAGCTCCTGTTGTAACTGCTCACCATCCCAGCCGGAATAGCCCAGAAAAAAACGAATTTGTTTTTCGTCAATGAGGTCTTGTTGAATTAGCTCTTTTACCGCTTCAAAATTTCCACCCCAGTAAATCCCGTCTGCAATCTCAATGCTCGAAGGAATAAGATCCGGAATTTTATGTATAAAATAAAGATTATCCTGTTCTACAGGACCGCCGTTATATATTTTGAAACTTTTATTAAGTTCGGGAATAAGGTCTTTTAATTTAAAGTCCAGTACTTTGTTTAGAATGAATCCAATAGAACCGCTTTCTGAATGCTCTGCCAATAATACTACAGACCTGTTAAAGGAAACATCTCCGATTATCGAAGGTTCCGCTATAAGAAGAAGGCCTTTAGCTGGTTTTAAAGCAATCATAGTTCCCAAGTTTTTACTAAAACTAAAGATTAATTTATAAAATTCAAATAATTTTGCAAAAATTTACATAAAAAAAACCCTCCGCTGGGGGAGGGTTTAGATTTTTTAAACTAAATGGTTGTTAGTTAACAGCTTTTTGCAAGTCTGCTCCGGCTTTAAATTTCACTACATTTTTAGCAGCAATTTTAATAGTTTTTCCGGTTTGAGGGTTTCTACCTTCACGAGCTGCTCTTTTAGATACTGACCAAGAACCGAAACCTACTAAGGAAACACGATCTCCTTTTTTAAGAGACTTTTCTACATTTTCTAAGAAAGATTCCAATGCTTTTTTTGCCGCAGCTTTAGAAACTCCAGCATGCTCAGCCATTGCGTCGATTAAATCCGTTTTGTTCATAATTTGAATTTTAAATTAATTGTTGGTTAAACATTCTGTTAATTTGCTCTACAAATTTATGTGGATTTCTCACTCATGCAAGTAATATCAAGGGAAATGCGATATTTTGTTGATAACTTTAACTTTTTGTTAATAATATTGGCTTGATTTTATGGAAATCTGTCGGTTAATAGTACTGATAAGGCTTTAGAAGAGATAGGCCTCTTTTTCGAAATGAAATCCGTTTAATAGCTCCCTGGTTTTCATCTTTCTCTTCCCGGGAAGCTGAAGTTCTTCAATAGTTACTAATCCATTTTTCACTGCAGCTTTTAAATTGTGATCTTCCGCTATTAATTTTCCGGGCTTAAGAGTATGTTTTTGCTCTTCAAACTTAGCTTCATATATCTTTACCCTCATTTTTTCGCTATTATTTATAAGGTAGCTCCACGCCGCAGGGTATGGATTAAGTCCGCGAATTAGATTAATAATATGGGTACCGTTCTCACCCCAGTCTATTCTAGTGTTTTCCGGAGTTAATTTTGGTGCATTTTGTAGGTGGGAGAATGTTTGTTGTTTTTTGGTTACAACTTTTTCCTCACCGGCAATAAGTTTAAGCGTTTTGGTGGCCAACATAGCTCCCGATATCATTAATTTGTCGTGAAGATCTCCTACATTCTCTCCGGCAGAAATTTCTACCTCTTCCTGAAGAATAACCTCCCCAGTATCTATTTTTTCATCGAGGAAGAAAGTGGATATCCCTGTTTTGGTTTCCCCATTTATAATGGCCCAGTTTATGGGGGCCGCCCCGCGATATTGGGGCAATAAAGAGGCATGTATATTAAATGTTCCTAACTCCGGGAGTTGCCAAACTTCTTTGGGAAGCATTCTGAAGGCCACTACAACCTGTACGTTAGGATTTAATTCCTTTAATTCGGCTATAAAATTTTCAGATTTAAGATTGGTAGGTTGTAAAACTCTTAATCCCTGTGCCACTGCATATTCTTTCACTGCACTTTGTTGAAGTTTTCTACCTCTTCCTGCAGGCCTGTCAGGTGCCGTAATTACCCCAACCACTTTATATCCATCTTCTATAATCTGTTTTAGAGTGGAAACTGCAAATTCCGGGGTTCCCATAAAAACAATGCGTAAATCCTTCATCTATTTAATTTTTACTGATACCTGTTAATCTTGTTTATAAATGTTTTAATTTATAGGCATTCGTTGCGGTGCGTGAAATAATTTCCTTTTCCAGCATCAATGATAATGTTTTTAAAATTCCATTTTCTGAAAATGAAAGCATTTCGCAGAGTTCTTTTGAATTTTTAGGTCCCTTTTCCAGTTCGAGCACAATTCCTTCATACATTTTTCTCAATTCCTGTTTAGTGAACGAAGTTTTTGCCGGCTGGCAAACGGAACAAATTCCGCAATCTTCGGTAGAGCCTTCTCCAAAATATTTTAGTAATTGTCTGCTTCTGCAAATTTTACCATTCTCAATATATTCCAGTAATGCCTGTATTTTTTCGGTTTTATTTTCAGCTTGATGTTTAATGTAGGTTGCGAACGGATAAATAGTTTTTTCGTCCTCTCGCGGAACCAAAAATGTGATCGCAGCATCATTCTGTCGGTATTCAAGCTCTATAATTTTATCTTTATGAAGCTCTTTTATAATAGCTATAATCTTATCTTCTGACGTCGCAGATTTTTGGGAAATATCGCTAAGGTTCAAATTGATTTTATTTTCAAAAGCTCCCCCGTAACTGCGCAGGATGGCTTTTATTACATTATCGTATCTGGGGTTTTCCTGAAGGTAATGTAATAAATGCTTATTCGATATTATAAACTGCAGGTCCGCCTTTTTTTGATATTGCTGCGAAAGATTTATAATGCTAACTCTATCCATTAACTGCAAAGTGTTATAGGTTTTATTTGCATTTAATTTATACTGATGACAAAAATCGGCAAAATTAAAATCGAAGGTTTCGCCCATTCCTTCCCCAAAAGCGATTCTGAAATAACTAAGCAATTTTTTATAAACCAGAATAGTATACTGAAGATCCGGCAATGAATTTAAAAACTGATTTTTTAGAATAGGAATATCGC
Organism: uncultured Flavobacteriaceae bacterium; assembly: GCA_963811195.1. GTDB lineage: Bacteria > Bacteroidota > Bacteroidia > Flavobacteriales > Flavobacteriaceae > Gillisia. Next base: position 465,126 of record CAWEQF010000003.1, on the reverse strand, counting down.
TTTTGTTGGTAACAATAATGGCTTTTGCAGGTTTGCCATCACGTCCTGCGCGTCCTGCCTCCTGGAAATAACTTTCGAGGCTCTCGGGCAGATTTAAATGAAGTACACTTCGCACATTGGGTTTATCGATCCCCATTCCAAACGCGTTTGTGGCCACCATCACCTTTACTTCTTCAGAAAGCCAGGACTTCAGTCTTGAAGACTTTTCTTTTCCGGAAAGCCCGCCATGAAAAGCCTGGGCAGTATGTCCATAATATTGAAGTTCCTGAGCAACTTCTGTAGTGGCTTTGCGGCTTCTAACGTAAATAATGGCACTTTCCGTTTTATTTGCTAACTCACGGCGTACTTTAAAGATTTTATCTTCAGCAAAAAAGACCTCAAAAGAAATATTTTTACGCTCCAGTGATTTTTTAAAGATCATCACCTCATTAAGTACTAATTCCTTCTGAATATCTTCTACCACTTTATGAGTAGCAGAGGCGGTTAAAGCAATAACAGGGACATCTGGTTTAAGTTTTCTCAGTTCCTTCAGATTAAGGTAGGCCGGCCGAAAATCGTGGCCCCATTGCGAGATACAGTGAGCTTCATCGATCGCGATAAAATTAACGTTCATCTGTTTTATGCGTTCCTGAACCAATTCCTGTTGTAAACGCTCGGGCGAGAGGTATAAAAACTTGTAATTGCCGTAAATGCAGTTATCTAGCAAGGTGTCCACTTGGGCAAAAGAAATACCGGCCCCTAAAGAGATAGCTTTTATTCCTTTTTGCTGAAGATTATTTACCTGATCTTCCATTAAGGCCAGCAGTGGAGAAATCACAATCCCAATTCCTTCTTTTTGAAGTACCGGAATCTGGAAACATAGTGATTTGCCGCCACCGGTAGGCAAGAGAGCTATTATATCTTTTCCGGCCAGGGCAGCTTCAATGATTTCCTGCTGGGGCGATTTAAAGCTCTCGTAGCCCCAGTATTTTTTTAATATGTGATTTGCATCCTGCAAATTTTATAAGGACAGATGATTTAATATGAAGGCAGCCCTTTTTTCTATAGTATCTTTAGGTACTTCAATAGGCTGATACCCATAATTAAGGTACGTTTTTTCCAGGAAATCATGAATTTTTTTTGCCTGCTCGTAATTTTCGTATCGTTCGTTATCAGAAAGATAGATTTCTTCCCACGGCGGAAGAATAAAAATACGATCGTAGGTGAAATTTTCACAGGAATTTGAAAACACCTCGGGATAGGAGGTGCCCAGGTAGTCCATGTAGGCCACCACATCCGGGATGCCGCGATCCAGAAATATGTTTTGGGCCTTTAGGGTAGCGGCCACCTCATGTCGTTGAATCCTGGCTTCCAGTAATTTTTGACTAAAAAGAATAGGATCTGATAGAAATAACTGTTCAATCCCCTCTTTTTGAGCCTGTAATGTGATTTCTCTTGAAACCTCATGTAAACAGTTAAAACCTTTATTTTCAAGATTTTTAACTAATGAAGACTTTCCGGTACCGGGACCCCCGGTTATTACGATTCTGTTTTTTTGCACAGGCCAAATTTCGTTATTTGTAATCGATAAAAAAAATTCAATTATAACCTTGTATATTTGCATCCGAATGAAAAAGAATGATATGGAGCCATCAACAAATCCCGAAGAATTTTATAAAAAACTTAAATCGCAGCTACAGGACACCGCCATGTGGCCTACAGAATATCTTTATAAGTTTATTGTTCCCAGCGAAGATGAAAAAATTAAACAGATAGAGCGTAGTTTCGATAACATGGGGGCGGTAATAAGCACTAAAAAATCTAAAAAAGGAACTTACACCAGTGTTTCTGTAAATGTAAGAATGAAAAATCCCGATGCGGTGATTGCTAAATACAAAGAAATAGGAGAGCAGGTTGAAGGGGTGATTTCCTTATAAAACTACTATCCTACCAATCAAACACAGGGAAACAGCCCTGAGGATTAATTTTGAAAAATACTTTTAGAATTTCGAGAAAAGACCTGGTATAAAAAAACCCTCAATGAGTGAATAAATTCTGGCAGGGTTGAAGAATATTTAGTATTTTGCAAGCTATATTGATCTACGCAATTAATTATCACTTTAATTTTCAATTTTGACATACGAATTAGAATACAACTCGGAGAGGAGTAAGCTTATTATACCGGAATATGGTCGTCATTTACAAAAAATGGTAGAATATGCCGTTTCTTTAAAAGATGATGCCGAGCGCAACAAAGTTGCGAAATCCATCATTGCCGTAATGGGAAATATGAATCCGCATCTGCGGGATGTTCCCGATTTTCAGCATAAATTATGGGATCAATTGTTTATTATAAGCGATTTCAAATTAGATGTTGAATCTCCATTTCCGAAGCCTTCCAAAGAAATTTTAGAAGAAAGACCGGAACCTATGGCTTATCCACAAAATTATCCCAAATACAGGTTTTATGGAAACAATATCAAGAAAATGATTGATGAGGCTGTAAAAATGGAAGAAGGAGATCTTAAAGAAGCGCTTATTTATTCCATTGCCAACCACATGAAAAAATCCTATCTAAACTGGAACAGGGAGACTGTTGAAGACGATGTGATTTTTAATCATTTAACAGAATTGAGCAACGGGAAAATAAACCTGAAGAATAAAGAAGAAGATTTAAGCGAAGCTTCTAACCTGTTACGAGGAAATAAAAAATTCAAGAACACTCCTAAAAAAAGTGGTCGTTCTACCCGAGGACGTAAACGCTACTAAAATTTTCAAATTTTTATGGGAACTTTTCAAATTGAAGGAGGCCATACGCTTAGTGGAAGTATACAACCACAGGGAGCGAAAAATGAAGCCTTACAAATACTTTGTGCCGTATTATTAACTCCCGAAAAGATTGTTATAAACAATATTCCCGATATCGTGGATGTTAACAAACTTATAGCGCTTCTTAAAAATCTTGGAGTTAAAATCGAAAAACTTAAAAAAGGAAGCTATTCTTTCCAGAGCGATGATTTAAATCTGGAATATATGGAAAGCGAAGCCTTTAAAAAGGAAGGCAGTGGTCTTCGGGGTTCCATAATGCTGGTAGGCCCCCTACTGGGAAGATTTGGGAAAGGTTATATTCCCCGTCCCGGTGGAGATAAAATTGGGCGTCGACGGTTGGACACCCATTTTGAAGGCTTTGTAAAACTGGGATCGAAATTCAGATATAATAAAGAGGAGCGGTTTTATGGAGTGGAAGCTCCTAATGGATTAAAGGGAAGTTATATGCTTCTTGAAGAAGCCTCGGTTACCGGTACCGCCAATATTTTAATGGCTGCCGTTTGCGCAAAAGGAAAGACTACAATTTATAACGCTGCCTGCGAACCCTATTTACAGCAACTATGTAAAATGCTGAATTCTATGGGAGCCAAAATTAAAGGAATTGGCTCTAATTTATTGGAGATAGAAGGGGTAGAACATTTTACAGGCTGCGAGCATACCGTTTTGCCCGATATGATTGAAATTGGATCCTGGATTGGCCTAGCAGCTATGACACGAAGTGAGATCACGATTAAAAATGTTGGCTGGGATCACCTGGGATTAATTCCTGTTACCTTCGGGAAACTTGGAATTAAGATCAATAAAAAGGGGGATGATATACAAATTCCTGCGCATACCGATGGATATGAGGTACAACATTTTATAGATGGTTCTATAATGAGTATTAGCGATGCTCCCTGGCCGGGATTTACCCCCGATTTGTTGAGTATCATGCTTGTGGTGGCCACTCAGGCAAGAGGGAGCGTTCTTATTCATCAAAAAATGTTTGAAAGTCGCCTGTTCTTTGTAGATAAGCTTATAGATATGGGGGCTAAAATCATTTTATGCGATCCGCACCGGGCTACGGTTATAGGGCATGACTTTAAATCTAAATTAAGAGCTACCACAATGACTTCGCCCGATATCAGGGCAGGAGTTTCACTTTTAATAGCGGCTATGTCGGCAAAAGGTACTTCAACCATTCATAATATTGAACAGATAGATCGTGGTTACGAAAATATAGATGAACGTTTAAGGGCTATAGGAGCCAAAATTGAACGAACCGATTAGAAAAATCAAAAAAAGAGGCTGTCTAAAAAGCATTATAAAACGTCATCCTGTCCCCACCACTATCGGGATGTTTCAGGATCTTAATATCCTTAAAATCAGGACTAAATTAGAAGCTGAAACAGGTTCAGCTTGACGAAAAGCTTTTTTTTTTTTTATACAACCTCTTTTTTTGTATCAGATTTAAGCTTTAGATTGTAGTTTCTTCTTTTTATAACCGAATAAATTATGCTCTTTAATCATTTGAGTAGTACGTTCGGGTAACATATGTTCCCAACCGCTTTTTCCATCTACGATCATTTGAAGAACTTCCCTGGAGAAAATGTCAAGAATATCTGGATTGTAATTTTCAATATCTACTACTTTTCCATTGTATTTAAAGAATTTATACAATTCTTTCATTCTAGGGTGTACTTTAAGATTCTCGCTGGTAATAATTTCACCGGTTTCAGGATCTTTAAGCGGATAGAGATAAACTTTCAGGTCCTTAAAGAATAATTTACCAAAGGCTTCAAGAATACCACCGCTTAAATGGCGATAGTATTTCTCATCAAAAATATCTACCAGATTATTTACACCCATCGCAAGTCCCATACGTTCTTTACTGTAACGGGAAAAATATTCTACTACCCGGTAATATTCCTGGAAGTTAGAGATCATTACTGTCTGGCCTAAGGAACAAAGTAATTTCGCCCGGTCCATAAAATCTCTTTCATCTATTTCGCCTTCAGCACGAAGGTTGGATAAAGTGATTTCAAAAATAACTTCGGTGTTGTCCTTATCAACTTTGTTCTCTTTTATAAACAATTCCAGAGAACGTTTATACATATCCATATTCACCTTGGTCACCGGCCGGAAACTTCCGCGTAAGGCAAGAATATTCTTTTTATAAAGTATTTTCGCCGGCAGAATGTTGTTTCCGTCAGGGGAGAACATCACCGCTTCGGTCATATTATTTTTTACCAGCTGAAGACTCATCAATCGGTTATCTACCGTTTCAAATCGTGGTCCCGAAAAGTTGATGGTATCAATCTCTATCTGGTCCTTGTCCATATGATCGTATAGATAACGAAGCAGTTTCTTTGGGTTATCATATTTATAGTAGGCCCCGTAAATAAGGTTTACTCCAAGAATTCCAAGAGTATTTTGCTGTAGACGGGCATCATTTTCGTGGAATCTTATATGCAGACTTATTTCATTATAATCTTCTTTGGGATCTACCTGATAACGAATTCCCACCCAGCCGTGGCCCTTGTATTTTTTAGCGAAATCTATGGTTGCTACGGTATTTGCATAGCTGAAGAATAATTTGGTGGGATGTTTTTCCCGACTAATACGCTCTTCAATAAGATTGATCTCATGAGAAAGCATTTTTTTAAGTCGGTTCTCTGTTACGTAACGTTTGTCATCTTCAACTCCATAAATCGCGTCACTAAAATCCTTATCGTAGGCACTCATAGCTTTTGCTATAGTTCCTGAAGCGCCACCAGCCCTAAAAAAATTCCTTACTGTTTCCTGTCCTGCTCCAATTTCAGAAAAAGTACCGTAAATATTTTCGTTTAGGTTTATACGTAATGCTTTACTTTTAATTGAGGGAACATTCTCGAATTCTCTGTCCCCCATAATGGTAATGGGCATAGTTCTGTTTGTTTAGAATAGATAATACAAGATCAAAGGTACTAAAACAGGGAGCTAAAGAAAAAAATATACTTACTTTTGTACAAAAATAAATCTTTTGCAAATCATTTTTTTAGGAACAGGCACATCACAGGGAATTCCGGTTATAGGGAGTGATCATCCCGTATGTCTTAGCAGCGATTCCCGCGATAAAAGACTGCGTGTTTCGGTAATGGTAATATGGCACGGCTACAATATTCTAATTGATTGCGGCCCTGATTTTAGGCAGCAAATGCTTTCTAATAATATTAAAAAGCTGGACGCTATTCTCTTTACGCATGAACATAATGATCATACCGCCGGCCTGGATGATATTCGTCCTTTTTTTTTCCGTCAGGGGGATATTCCTATTTATGGCGATAAACGAGTGTTGAATTCGTTGAAAAAACGTTTTGAATATATTTTCCAGACAGAAAACAAATATCCGGGTGCCCCCAGTGTTGAGGCTTTTGAAATAACCAATAAGCCCTTTTCTTTTAAAGATTTAAAAATCACCCCTATAGAAGTCCTGCATAATCGGTTGAAGGTTTTTGGTTTCAGGATGGATGATTTTGTGTATTTAACCGATGTAAAATCTGTTGAAGAAAAAGAGATGGCAAAATTAAAGAATGCCAAAGTGCTTGTGGTGAATGCCTTAAGGCAGGAACCTCATCATTCTCATTTTAATCTTGAAGAAGCGCTGTCATTCATCGAAATTTTGAAACCGGAAAAAGCTTATTTAATTCACATTAGTCATTTATTGGGTTTCCATGAAGAAGTTCAAAAAACTCTTCCGAAGAATGTATTTTTAGCCTACGATAATCTTAAAATTGAAATTTAATGAGTAATAAGATTCTTCTGTATCTCTTTATTTTCGCTCTTTTATTCACTATTTATATCTATGTGAACGATAAAAAGATCCTGGATGCCAAACAGGAAAGTATAGAACAGTTAAAGGAAAAAGATTCCTTGTTAGAAGTAAAAAACGATTCCCTGAAACAGGTAAACCTGGATCTTAACTACTTTTCTTTAGCTCATAATGAAGAAGCGGTTTCGTATTTTGAGAAACGGGGAATCGATGTAAAGCAGCTCGAGCAAAAGCTGGAAGACGAAATTATTAGTAGAAATAAAGCCGATAAGGATAACGATCTGGTTCCCTTCGAGGGAATGGAAGGCGTGATGCGTATAAATAAGGTGAAGGTGCTGAACCACAAATGGATTATTGCCGATTTTACCGATGGAACTTATTGGGGAGAACTACTTATTTCCTACGAGATCAGCGATAAAAATGAGCTTTCCCTGAAGACCGAAAAATCTTTTCTGTATCCTAGAGATTAAGTTTTTGTTGAAGCCACTGCTTAAGTTCAAAGAAATTCTGGGGAGCTACTCCATGGCCTACAAGAAATTCTGAATAGGTATTTTCAATTCTCAGGTGATCGAGCGTTCCTTTTATTTTTCTGGCCCAGGTTACGGGAATTACCTGATCCTGACTTCCATGGGAAGCATAAATTGCGAGTTTTGAAAAATCATTGTTCTCATAGCCTTTCTTCAGAATATCTAAATTGATATAACCGCTTAAAGTTACCAGATTCTTAACTTTTTCGGGATGGCTCAAAGCTACTGCATACCCTAAAATAGATCCCTGGCTAAATCCTAAAAGGTTAATATTTCCCGGATCTACAGGATAATTTTCCTTTACTTCTTCAATAAATTTTAAAATCTTGTCCCGGGATTCAATCGCCTGGAGATTGTTGCTGAACTTGTTTTCATTTGCATCAAAATTAATGGCATACCAGGCATTTCCATAGGGTGGAAGGGGGTAAGGAGCTTTAACCGAAATTATAAATAATTCCTTTGGGAGTTCATTAGCAAAGGAAAAAAGATCGTTTTCATCACTTCCGTAGCCATGTAACATAATTAATGCCGGTGCATTACCGGGGAGACTGGATTCTCGTATAAGGTGGTGTAAGCTTAAATTTTTTGAAGTCATATTAATCTATAGTGCTAAACCATTTTTGAAAATAATGTCCAAGAATAGGCACTTCTCTTTGAACGCCCTGGATCGCATTTATCAACCCATAAACCCAAAGAATAAGAACAAAAACATAAAACGCGATACTTATCATCCAGCTGTCAAAAATACTTACTAAAGCTCCTAATACGTAAAATGTAATATTAATACCTAAGGCCTGACGAATATGGAAACTGGCAAAAGGATTTTTGCTTTCGTTATTCATAAAATAAGCGATGATTGTTCCTACAATGGTAATATAGGCAACAATAGCAGCAGATTTTCCGGATTTTGCGGTAGAAGTTTCCATAAACTGAATTTATTAAGATGCAAAATTAGGGTTTTTCTGTCTTATTCTGAAATAACTGAATGGTTACCTCGTACAATTCCGTATACTCTTCCTGAGAGCGAAGTATTTAGAAACAGGCTGTTTTTGGAAGTGGAGTAGATATTATTTTCGGTAAAAGTGAAATCACCTTTGGGCGTAAATAAACTGAAATCGGCAATACTACCTTCAGATATTTCTGCCTTTGGCACATTAAAAATTTCCCTTCCGCGTGTTAAAATTTCAATGGTTTCTTCCAGGCTGAAGATCTGAAGCAAAGCCCCAAAAGCAGATTCCAGCCCAATAGTGCCATATAATGCGTTTTCGAATTCTACTTTTTTATGTTCGATGTCTATGGGGGTATGATCGCTGGTTACCATATCTATAGTTCCGTCTTTCACCCCTTTAATAAGAGCTTTCAGGTCTTTTTTTGTTCTTAACGGTGGCAATACCTTTGCGCTGGTATCAAATTCACTTAAAAGATCATCGGTGAATAGCAGGTTATGAATGGCAACACTACAGGTAACATTCAGCCCTTTTTTCTTAGCTTCCCGAATTAATTTAACTGATTTTTCTGTGGAAATAGTGGGAATATGAAGTTTTCCTCCGGTATATTCCAGGATATATAAATCACGCGTTATTTGAAGTTCTTCAGCCAGCGCCGGGATGCCTTTTAATCCTAATTTCGTGCTGTTTTCTTCTTCATTTACCAATCCGCTTCCCGCTATTTTTATATCCTGAGGATAGGATTGCACCAGCCCGTTAAAATTCTGGGTGTATAAAAGTGCCATTTTCAGCAAGTTAGGATTGGAAACGGGCTTTTTATAATCCCCAAAAGCTACCGCTCCCGCCTGCTGCATATCGTACAGTTCGGCCAGGTCGTTACCTTTTGAATGAACGGTAAGTGCGCCAACGGGGAAAAGCCGGACAGCTTCTCCTTCACTTTTCGAAAATAAAGAACTTACTGTAGAATTTGTATCAATTATAGGAAGTGTGTCTGGATTAAGGGCGACCGCCGTAAAACCACTTTTTGCCGCAGTTCTTAACCCATTTTTTATAGTCTCCCTTTCTTCGAATCCGGGTTCTCCAAAACTTACACTACTGTCAAACCAGCCTTTTGAAATATGCAGATCTTTTAACCTAACTTCCCTATCTACATTGGTGGCTTTAAGGCTGTTTCCAATCTTCTCAATTTTTCCATCCTTAATTAATACGTCTGCTTTTTTCTGATGATATTTCGAGTCGGGGTCTAGGATTACAGCCGATTTAAGAAGTAGCTTCATTTAATGTATTTTAAGAGAAGGGTCTCGATTATTAAAAAGAACAATGCAAAAATAACAAACCATTTCCAAACTGAAGGTTCTTCTTTTTGAAAGTAAGAAGAATCTATAAATTCCTGGATTTTATTAATTCTATGTAAATTTTTATTTGCCGGAATGGCATAGTTCATCTTGCTTTCTCTTCGCTCCACATTAAAACTAATAGCCATCACAGGTTTTTCCCGATAGGTTATTTCATAATTCCCTGCAGGAAGTTCCAGATTTTCTGTGGAGATCCTAACTTTTTCTGAAAATCGTTGTTGCTCGGGAATAATATTGATTTTATCTGAAGTGAGATGCAGCACTTCATCTTCAGCAACTTTCACAGGAACATCAAAAGAAGAAGCGCTGTTTATGGTATAAAAAACCGCCGGGGGTTGCGCTGCAGAAAGTCCCATATTAAAAAAAGTAGGAACAATAAGGGGCGATTGCGCGAAATTGGAATTAGCTGTATTTAAGGGAGAAGTAAAAATATAAGTATTTGCCATTTTCAGTAAAAAAGGAGAATGGTCTTCGTAAGTTAATATGCCCAAAGTAGTATGGACCCGATAATAACTTTGCACTTTTGGATAATCAAAGTTGGTGGTTTTCTCTTCAAAAACCCCATTATACAAAGGATGATTAAAAGAGATACCGGTAATGAGTTTCTCCTGATTTTGCAAATTTGTGAAGTCTGGAAAGCCGTTTTCCTTTAAAAAATTTTCATAAGTAGCCCCCGGAGACCTGGAAGGTGGAATAATTATAAAAACGGAATTTTGATCTATTTTTTCTTTCAGCAAAGTTCTTAATGAGGAAGGAAAATCGTCTAATTCGTTTAATATAATTACCTGTGCATAGGAAAGCGAACTAAAATCGATGCTATTTACCTTCATTGCCTGATAATTGAATTCTGGAGAGATAAATATCCGCTTCAAAAAATCGTCATTTTCCTTATTGATGGAAACCACTTTCACCGGCTGCATTTTATTTATACTGAAATAAAGCGAATTATCGAACTGTAGTCCATTGTCTTCTATTTCAATTTTTCCCTGCCACAAAGAATCCAGATCTAAAGGAAATTCTATCTGTTGAGAATTTTTAGAAGAATAAGAAATTCCTGTCCTGCCAAGTAAATTTTTACGATTATAAACCGAAACCGAATTTTGGCCGGAATTTCCGCTCTGGCTCAGGTTAATTTTAAGCAGATTCTTACCAGAAGTTGCGCTGGCCAAAAATGCGGTATCGATACTCTGATTATTTATGCTTTCGGGAGAAAGAGGCAAGAAATATATTTTCATTTTTTCGGGCTTAAAAGAAGTGAAATTATAATCCAAACCTTTTTGAAAATCTGAAATTAGCAGTAATTTATTACTTGTGCTGGAATTTTGAAGCTGTTCAGCTTTTAATAGAACGCTTTTAAAGTCGAGTTGTTCCGGGGAATATTGAATTTCCTGAAGATCTGATTTTGTGAGATTTTCATACACATTATTATTGGTAAATAAACTTATTTGTTCTCCTTCAGTAAGGCTGGAAATCAAATTCTGGATACTTCGTTCCAAAAGCGCGCCTTGCTTACCACGGGCTTCCATGCTGTACGAATTATCCAGGTAAATAATAGGATGAGAATTTATTTCTTCCGAAGAATTCTTAGGAAAATAAGGGCCAGCAAAAGCTATAATAATACTTGCAAGAATTAACATTCTGGTAATAAGAATAAGCCATTTCTTAAGTTCAGAACTTTTTCTGGTTTGTATGGAAATTCGTTTTAAGAATTTTACATTGGTAAAATCTTCTTTTCTGAATTTTCGCAACCGGAATAAATGAACAATTATAGGGATAATAAGCAGGAAGAGCGCATAGAGTAAGTCCGGATGGCTAAACTTCATGAAGATAGATCTTTATCCAAATATATAAAAAAGGGAAGCAGGAAAGTTAAACTTAAACTCTTTTAATGGTAAATGTAAAGTTGCTTCCCTGGCCGGGAGTGGAGGATACGTTTATAGTGCCGCCAAGATTTTCTACCAGCTTTTTTACGGTAGCCAGCCCTATTCCACTGCCGGGATTGCCTTTTCTGTCATTAGTTTCCAAGGTAGTAAAGAGTTCAAAGATCTTTGTTTCATCCTTTTTGTTGAAGCCATCGCCATTATCAATTACTTCAAAGGAATACCAGTTGGGATTTTCCTCGCAGGTTATTTCCACTTTTCTGCATTCCTTGCTATTATACTTTAAAGCATTACTTACCAGATTTAGAAATATTTGTGATAGTGCCGACTTGTTTACCTTTTGGAGGGTACAATCTTTAGGAAAATTAATATAGATGCCTTCTTCTACTTCATAAAGTTTTTTAATATCCTTTAAAACCTCCTGGAGGGTTACGGTTTCAAATTCCTTATTCAGTACATGTTCACTGCGGTAAAAACCTAAAATTCCATCTACATAATTTCGAAGGGAATAGGACGATTCCACAAGATAGTCCAGATATTGTTGGGTATCTTGATCGAGTTTCCCCTTATTTTCTTCTTTTAAAAGTTCGGTTAAAGATATAATATTGGCTAAAGGAGATTTAAGGTCATGAGAAACAAGGCTGGCAAATTTGTCGAGTTCCTGATATTTTTCTTTAAGGTTCTTCTGTACTTTTTCGAACCTTGAATTTTGTCTTCTAAATTCAAACAATTTCAGGGTTTGATTTGCCAGAGCTTTAAGTGCGGTAATCTGATTTGAATTCAGGGTTTTTTCTTTAATATCCAGAATATTTAAAACTCCAATCAAAAACCCACTATCATCTACAATAGGTAAGCCCGCATAAAATTTATACCGGTTTCCATAAATTCTTTTTGCTCTCTCAAACAACTCGGGATTTTCTGAAAGTACTGTGGTGTAAAATTTTTCTTCAGTATCCATAAGAGTTTCAAAAAAAGAACCTTCAATAGCAATTTTCTTGGGGATGTCTATTCCATAGGCGGCTTTAAACCAGATGTGATCTGTGTTTAAAATACTTATGTAGGCCACAGGAACCTTACAAATACTGGCGGCCAGAAATGTAATTTGTTCATAGTCAGTATCATTGGTAGGTTCCAACAAATTATAACTGGCAAGAATGGCCTTACGGGTATGATGACCTGAAGTAATTTGATATTCCATATGCTAAAAGCTGTACAAATGAGAGAGTTAGCGTACTCAATAATAGGGAATTTTTTGATTTCGAGCCTTGCTTATTTACTTAATTTTCTCTTAACAATCCACTTTAATGCTGAATGTAAAGGTAGTACCCACTTTAATCTCTGATTCTACCGAAATATTACCCCCTAAAGATTCTATAAGTTTCTTAACGGTAGATAAACCAATTCCGTTTCCTTTATTTCCATTCCTATCGGCATCGGCTACCACGGTAAACAATTCGAAGATATCTTCCTGTTTATCCCGGGGAATTCCAATCCCATTATCTTTTATGGAAAAATGATAAAATTCACCATCATTAAAACATTCAATATCAATGATGGTTTTATCCTTATCGTTATATTTTAATGCGTTGCCAATTAAATTCAGAAATATTTGTTCCAGCGCGGCGCGGTTACAATTTACCGCCATTTTGTTTTCGGGTAAATTTATCTCGCAATCGTAGTTAATATTTAGTAAATCCAGAATTTGTTCTAAAAGTTCCTGTATATCGAATTTTTCATGATCGGAATCCTCCAGGGTTTCACTTTCATAATGCTCCAAAATACCGCTTATGTAATTGCTTAACTTATAAGACGATTGTTTTAAATAGTCCAGATATCCAATTCCTTTTTCATCTAACCTTGGCGCATACTTAGCTTTTAAAATATCTGTAGTTAACACAATATTGGCCAAAGGCATTTTCATATCATGAGAAACGGTACTGGCAAAGTTTTTTAGCTGGGTGTTTTTAAATCTCAGCTGTTTTCTTATCTGTTCCAGTTCGTTATTGTATCTCTCTAATTCAAAAAGACTTTCTACCTGCTTTGCCAAAGAGCGTAAGGCCGACTTTTGGGTTTTGTTAAGCTTTTTAGGTTTTGTGTCTAACACACATAGGGTTCCTAAAACGGTTCCGCCGGAAGTTTTTATAGGCATTCCCGCATAAAACAACATGGGAGGATCTGCAAGAGTATAAGGATTATCGAAAAAGCGTTCATCTTTGCGGGTGTCCTCAACTTCCATAAGTTCGTCCGGATTTAAAATGGCATGAGAGCAATGAGAAATATCCCGAGAACCTTCGCAAACATCTGTTCCCACCCGGGATTTAAAATATTGTTTTTCTTTGGTAATCAGGCTAATTAAAGAAACCGGTGTTTTACAAATAAAGGAGGCCAGTTGGGTAATATTATCATAACTGTCTTCTGCCTCGCTATTTAATAATCGAAGATTTTCTAATTCCCGGATTCGCATGCCTTCGTCAAGAGGTACAGAAGCAAATTTCATAGCAAAAATTTAACCAAAACCCTTGAAAAAACAAGGGTTTTCCAGTTATTAGTAACAAATATAGTGAATAAAAAGATCACTTAAAAAAATGTTAATATTTTATGTTAAAATGATTTTTTTTAATACTTCTGAAAGTAAAGAATAACATTTGTAAAAGGGGAATTCTGGAGGAAATTTTATCTTTGCGATCCTGAAAATGGGAATAGGAATGAAATTTACAAAAAGCGAGTTGAAGGAATTTTTAGATGAAAAAGCAAAAGCTTACAACACGCCCAGGTTTATAGAGTCTGATCCTGTTTCCATACCTCACCGGTTCTCCTTAAAAGAAGATATAGAAATCGCAGGTTTTTTAGCAGCTACCATTGCCTGGGGAAATCGCAAAAGCATTATTAAGAATGCTAACCGAATGGTAGACTTAATGGGAAATTCTCCTTATGATTTTGTAATGAGTCACAATGAAGAACACTTAGCGTCTCTTCAGGATTTTGTTCATCGTACTTTTAACGGAAAGGATTTTGCGGGATTTGTGACGGGATTGAAGCATATTTATAAAAACCATTCCGGGATAGAAGGTGTTTTTAATAAATATCAAATGCCGGATACGCTGCAACCGGCAATTTCAAAATTTAAAGAACACTTTTTTGAGGCGGCGCATTTATCCAGAACTCAAAAGCATATTAGTGATCCTCTTAAAGGTTCTTCGGCAAAAAGGATAAATATGTATTTGCGATGGATGGTGAGAAATGATCATTCGGGTGTAGATTTTGGCTTGTGGAACTCTGTTTCCGCCAGCATTTTATCCTGCCCGCTCGATGTACATTCGGGGAATGTAGCCCGAAAATTAGGAATTCTAAACCGTAAACAAAATGATGCTAAAGCTGTAAAAGAATTAGATATTGCTCTGCGAAAAATGGATCCCACAGATCCTGTAAAGTATGATTTCGCTTTATTTGGATTGGGAGTTTTTGAAAAGTTTTAGTCAGCGAATCTCCTTATATTCTTAAATCTATTTTTAAATCTTCCAAAGACAGGAAAACAATTTTTTTAAAAATTCCTTCCCTAAAAATTAGCTCTAAATTTCTTTAAATAAATTATTCAAGACCAAAAATTTCTTATAAATTTGGAATAATTCCAATTTAATGGAATATTTCCAAATATGAAAGAATCTATCTTACATCTTGATCTCGATACATTCTTTGTGTCTTGTGAACGCCTTATAGATTCCCGGTTACTGAAACGCCCTCTCCTGGTAGGAGGAATTGGGGACCGGGGAGTGGTGGCGGCGTGTAGTTATGAGACCCGTGCTTTTGGAGTACGCTCTGGGATGTCTATGAAACTGGCCAGGCAACTTTGTCCGGAAGCTGTTGTAATTCGAGGAAACTCCAGCACCTACACCAAGTATTCCCAATTAGTTACTGAGATAATAAAAGAAAAGGTTCCTGTATTCGAAAAATCCAGTATTGATGAATTCTATGCAGATTTGAGCGGAATGGATAAATTTTTTGGCACCTACAAATATGCAACGGAACTACGAAATACGATTTTAAAAGAAACCGGACTTCCTATTTCTTTTGGGTTGTCTTCAAATAAAATAGTTTCCAAAGTAGCCACAGGAGAAGCAAAGCCTAATAATCAAATGCTTATTAACTATGGTTTAGAAAAAAAATTTCTAGCACCCTTATCCATTCTTAAAATTCCTTCCGTGGGAAAAAAAACATATCAGACATTGCGAAGTCTAGGGATAAATAAAGTTGAAATAATACAGAATATGCCTTTGGAATTGATGGTAAGTGCACTTGGAGTTCACGGTCGCACAATTTGGAAACGTGCCAATGGCATAGACAGACCACCCTTGATACCATTTCATGAAAGAAAATCGATTTCTACCGAACGCACCTTTAATAAGGATACAACAAACATACACCAACTTAAAACCACGCTTTCTGCTATGGCAGAGAATTTAGCCTTCCAATTGCGTAGAGCAGATAAGTTAACGGCCTGTATAAGTGTGAAAATAAGATATTCAGATTTTAACACGTACTCCAAACAAACCAAAATTTCCTATACGAGCGCAGATCATGTGTTGATTCCGAAAATATTGGAACTTTTTGAGAAATTGTACGAACGCAGATTGCTTATCCGCTTAGTGGGAGTGAAATTTAGCGACATCGTTACGGGTAACTATCAAATAAATCTTTTTGATGATACCGAGGAAAGGTTGAGCCTTTATAATTCTATGGACCATATTCGAAAAAAATATGGGGATTTAAGTGTGATTCGTGCTTCCTCTATGGGTGCTAAAAGCATCGGTAGGATGCACAATCCTTTCAGCGGCGAACCTCCTATAGTCCTTGCGCACCGTAAACAATAATTAATGTACTTAAACTGCCACACATATTACTCTCTTCGTTTCGGTACCTTTTCAGAAATAGCCCTTTTGCAAATGGCCAAAGAAAGTGAAGTAACGAGATTGGCCTTAACCGATATAAATAATACATCTGCCTGTCTGAATTTTATTCGAAAATCGAAAGAATTCAATATTCATCCTATTGTGGGTATCGATTTCAGAAATGGAGCAGACCAACAGTTTGTTGGATTGGCAAGAAATAATAGAGGATTTCAGGAACTCAATTCTTTTTTATCTGAATATTTACACAATAATCTTTCCATACCCCCAGAAGCCCCTTTTTTGTCAGGTACTTTTATTATCTATCCTTTTGAAAAAGTCTTACAATCTGAAAAGACAAGCTTTAGAGATAACGAATTTATAGGGATCTCGATAGAAAACCTTAGACGGTTGCCCTTTTCTAAATATAAATCTTATACCGAAAAGCTGGTAATACAACAGCCTGTTACCTTTCGAAATAAAAAGGATTTCAATGCACATAGATTATTGCGTGCCATTAACAATAATATATTGTTAAGCAAACTACAACAAAGCGAACAGGGAAGTTTATCTGAACGAATGTTACCAATAAACAACTTGTTAACTCTTTATTCCGATTTTCCAAATATCATATCGAATACAGAACGGTTGATGGAAAAATGTGATATCCATTTTGGTTTCGGTCAACGTCGTGTTTCCCAAAATCAGCAGATTTTTGGTGAATCAAAAAAAACAGATTTTGATTTATTGAATCAATTATGCAGAGAGCAACTTCCTAAAAGATATAGTAATCCCAACCCAATAGTCAGGAAAAGACTGCAGGTGGAACTCGCCACGATCAAAAAATTGAATTTTGTATCCTATTTTCTAATCAACCATGAAATAGTATCTTATGCCAAATCCCAGGGATATTTTCATGTAGGAAGAGGAAGCGGAGCCAATAGTATTGTGGCCTATATTATTGGTATTACAGATGTAGACCCTATTGAACTGGATTTATATTTTGAACGATTTATAAACCCATACAGAGCATCTCCTCCCGATTTCGATATTGATTTTTCCTGGAAGGATCGGGCCGATGTTACCGCACATATTTTTGAGCGCTTTCCAAATACCGCATTATTGGCAACTTACAATACGTTTAAATATAAAGCGGTAGTCAGGGAATTAGGGAAAGTATTTGGTTTGCCGAAATCTGAAATCGACCGGTTGTGCAGTGGAAACTATACCATAAAATCTTTAGATGAAATATCTAAACTGGTTCTTAAATATGGGAAGCTTATTCAGAATTTCCCCAATTATCTAAGTGTACATTCAGCAGGAATATTAATACTCGATAAACCTATACACTATTATTCGGCAACAAACTTACCCCCAAAGGGGTTTCCCACGGTGCAGTTCGATATGATAATCGCAGAGGATGTGGGAGTTTTTAAATTCGATATACTTGGTCAACGTGGACTGGCTAAAATTAAGGAAGCCTTAGAAATAATTAAGGAAAACCGTCCAGAGGTACCTAAAATAGATATCACAGATGTAGAAAAGTTTAAAAATGACGAAAATATTAATGCCCTTTTAAGCAAGGGAAAAGCCATAGGTGCTTATTATGTAGAATCTCCCGCCATGCGTGGTTTAATGAGGAAACTTCAGGTAAAGGATTATTTAGGATTGGTGGCTGCGAGTTCTGTTATCCGTCCGGGAGTTTCTGGTTCCGGTATGAAGACGGAATATATCCGCAGGCATCGTGAACCGGAACGAAGGAAAATGGCAAATCCTATACTTGCTGAAATTATGCCCGAAACATATGGTATTATGGTCTATCAAGAGGATGTCCTAAAAGTGGCCCACCAGTTTGCCGGACTGAATTTAGGTGAAGCAGATGTGCTGCGCCGTGG
Source organism: uncultured Flavobacteriaceae bacterium (assembly GCA_963811195.1). Lineage (GTDB taxonomy): Bacteria > Bacteroidota > Bacteroidia > Flavobacteriales > Flavobacteriaceae > Gillisia. The sequence continues at coordinate 447,041 of CAWEQF010000003.1, read as the reverse complement.
TATGAGTGGAAAATTTCGTTCACGTGAAGAGTTCATGGCAGTAGAAAAAAAATTTATAACTAATTGTAGAGAAAAAGGCTATTCAGAAAAATTGATTTTCGAGGTATGGGAACAGATTTCAAGCTTTGCGGGATATGCTTTCGCAAAAGGACATTCGGCATCTTATGCGGTGGAAAGTTACCAGAGTCTATACCTTAAATGCTATTTCCCCTTGGAATTTATGGTAGCAGTCTTAAACAATGGGGGTGGTTTTTATAGTACCGAACATTATATTCACGAAGCAAAGATGTGTGGGGGCATTATTCACAATCCGTGCATCAATAAAAGTGATCATCCTAATCGAATTTTCGGTAAGGATATTTACCTCGGTTTTGGATATTTGAAAGATATGGAAAGCCTGGTGATACAACGACTGCTAACTGAACGCCAACTTCATGGGAAATTTACCTCCCTCGATGATTTTGTAGACAGGGTTGCCATAAGCATAGAACAGCTTTCCATCTTAATTCGTATCGGGGCATTTAGCTTTACGGGTTTGCCTAAAAATGAATTGCACTGGCAGGCCATCTTTAAGTTGAGGACAGCTAAAAAAAGTTCGGGACATCCTCTGTTGTTCAAAACCACACACAAAAAATTTGAATTGCCCAGCTTAGAAAATAATTGGCTGGAAAATGCGTATGACCAGATGGAACTTTTGGGCTTCTCCTTATACAACTTCTTCGATTTAGTTTCGGAGGATTTTCAAATTCAGTTAAAAGCCAAGGATATGCCCGAGTATTATAATAAGGAAATTCTATTGTACGGAATTTTGGTGAATACACGTTTTAACACCACCAAGCACGGCAAGCTCATGCGGCTAAGCACCTTTATAGATTATGATGGGGAATATTTTGATGCTGTACATTTTACAGACGTCGTGGAAAAATATCCCCTCCATGGCGGGGGTGTATATGCTTGCTATGGAAATGTAACCGGAGAATTTGGACACTATGGTATCAATGTGATTTGGACAAAAAAAATGGAACTTATTCCTGACCCTCGAAGTCCAGATGAACCCACGATGCAAAATATAGAACGGTATAAAAAGACGAAGCGTAAAGAAATACTTTCCTAAAGAAATAATCCCTTTAACCACAAACTAGCAAAACGCGGGATAGAAGTTCTTGAAGAATTCTAAACAAAAAAGTTGGTTCAAAAAATGAATTTTGAACCAACTTCCATTTTTTTAGCAGATGGTTATTGTTTTATAAACTGAACATCTACAATCATTCTCACTTTATCTGAAACTACAATTTTCCCCGCTTCAGTCATCCCATTCCAGGTAAGATTGAAATCTTTCCTGTTAATGTCTCCGGTAATTTCAAACCCAGCTTTGGTTTGGCCATAAGGATCTACGGCAGTGCCGTTATATTCTACATTTAATGTAACGGGTTTAGTGATATCCCTGATGGTTAAATTTCCTTTTAAAGTTTCCCCGTCGTAGGAAGTGGATTTAAAAGTAAGCTTCGGAAATTTTTCCGCATTAAAGAAATCATCAGATTTTAAATGATTATCCCTGTCTTTATTTTTTGTGGTTATTGAACCTACTTCTAATGAAAAGTTGAAATCTGCATCTTCAAAATTGTCCTTTTCAGATTCAATAGTTCCTTCAAATTTTTCGAACTCTCCCGAAACCGTGGAGATCATCATGTGTTTCACTTTGAATGTTACATTGGAATGCGATTCATCGATTTTCCAAACTGTTTTTTCATTTGCCATTTTATACAATTTTTAATTAATATTTAACTTTTCCCTTTTTAACTTTTTACCTTCTTCACTCTTTAACTTAACTTCATAGGAACTTCCATAAGAAGAATTCTGGCGTCAGATGCTGCGGTAACCTCTATGCTCTCTGTATCCCAGATGCCAAAACCATCTCGTTTATTTAAAAGCTGATGGTTTATTTTCACTTCCCCTTCCAGGATAAAAGCATATACGCCGTTTCCTTCTTTATGAAGTTTATATTCTTTGGAAATTCCTTTTTCAAGGTCTCCCATATAAAACCACGCATCCTGATTTACCCAAACACCAGCATCTTCCTGGTTTGGCGATAAAACCTGATAGAGTTCATTTTTCTTTTTAATGTCCCGTATGGAAACCTGATCGTAACGCGGAGCAAGATTTTTTTTGTTTGGAAACAACCAGATTTGAAGAAATTTTACTTCCTTATCAGGATTCTTATTGTATTCCGAATGAAGAATTCCCGTTCCCGCGCTTAAAACCTGGACATCTCCTTCTTTAATCACGGTTTTGTTCCCCATATTATCACTGTGCTCCAGATCGCCTTCCAGTGGTATGGATACAATTTCCATATTATCGTGCGGGTGAGTTCCAAAGCCTTGGCCGCCACTTACCACATCATCATTCAAAACTCTTAAAACCCCAAAATTCATTCTTTCCGGATTATGATAATTGGCGAAACTGAAGCTGTGGTGGCTGTCCAGCCATCCATGATTTGCGTGTCCTCTGGTATTCGCTTTATGCAGTATAGTTTTCATAACAGGTCCTTTCTTACTTAATTTTCATAAAAGGCGGAATGCCTTTCTTTTGATACCTCAAAATTAGGAAGATCGTTCAAAGAACGTATTATCAAAAGTCGGGGAAGGCTTATGAAAATCCGGGATAAAAATCACGCTTCAAATCTGGAAGGAGGAACGTTGGTATGTTTTTTAAAGAAGTTGGTAAAATTGGCCGGTTCAGAAAATCCTAATTCATAAGAGATTTCTTTAGTATTCAAATCTGAAAATTTTAATAATCTCCTGGCTTCTACCAGCAGTCTTTTTTGAATATGATCCTTAGCGCTAGTTCCGGTCAGTGATTTCAGCGAGGCATTCAGGTAATCTGGAGTAATATGCATCTCATTGGCATAATGCGAGACCATATGCCAGTTTTTAAAGTGTAATTCCAATAGCTCTTTAAAATCGCGAAGCAATGACACAGAAGCCTGAGTGTTCTGCGTGTTTTCCTCTCCGGTTAAAGAACAAATATTATTGCTTTGTATAAGAAGGAGTTTAAGAAGTGCCCCGATTGCCTGATATTTGAATTTTTTGTCGGTTTCTTCGAACTCATAAATATCTTTAATAATATGCTGAAATTTTGCAAATTCCTCTTCGTTGATTTGAAGGGGAGGGGAGTGTCCAAAATTTTTAAAAATGTATAAATCGTCGATAAAACATTTTTCAATATTGTTTTCTACCAAAAACTGGGTAGAAAAGCTAAGAATATAACCCCGGGATTTCTCCTTTTCAATTATCTGGTGTACCTGCCCCGGACTTATAAAATACATTTGTCGGGGTCCCAGGTTAAATTCGTTGAAATCTATAATGTGTTTTCCCGAAGCCTTTTTTATAAGTAGAACTATATAATAATCATGCCCGGTGCGCTTCATCTGGTTTTCCTTCTGAAAGCTCGTACATATCTTCCATTCTTTTAATATTGAAAGAAAGATTTTCGTCTTCGGGATGGGTATGTTTATAGTTCTTTATCATTTTAATAATAAAGATAAACCTTGTTTTAATTAAAACAAGAGAGAGACATCAAACTCGGCTAATTTCCCCATCTACCATGGTAAGTTTACGATCGGCCATATCGGCAAGTTCTGCGTTATGGGTTACAATTACAAAGGTTTGATGGAATTCTTCACGAAGCTGAAAAAACAATTTATGAAGTTTTTCTGCAGATTCGCTGTCCAGGTTTCCGGAAGGTTCATCGGCAAAAATCACCGAAGGATTATTAATAAGTGCTCTTGCTACCGCAATTCGTTGCTGTTCCCCGCCGCTTAATTCCCCTGGCTTATGGTGAGCCCTTTTTTCCAACCCCAGGAATTCAAGTAATTCTTTAGCCCTTTTTTCAGCCTCAGGTTTGGGGGTTTTTTTTATGAATGCGGGAATACAGATATTTTCGAGCGCAGTAAATTCAGGTAATAATTGATGAAATTGAAAAATAAACCCAATCTCGCGGTTCCTGAATTTAGAAAGCTGTCTTGAATTTTGAGAATAAATATCGGTTTGATTAATAATCAAAACGCTATCGTTCTTTTTATCGGGTTGATCCAGGGTTCCCAGAATTTGCAAAAGGGTGGTTTTTCCCGCCCCGGAAGCACCTACAATAGAAACAATTTCGCTTTTAGCTATATGAAGATTCACTCCTTTTAAAACGTGCAGGTCTCCGTAATATTTGTGAATATTTTTGGCTTCAATCATTTTTATTAATTACAGGTGCTGAAATTACCAATTATCTCTATAATCCCCCAGATTAACTTTTGAAAATATTCTTCATTTTGTTGTAATCTATATAATACGTGATTCTTAAAGATATATTTTGCCTTAAAGGAACATCAAATAAATTGGACAGACTTTGATCGTAGCTAAGTTCACTTTTAGTATCCTGGTTAAACAATGAATTTCTATATAAAAGAACTGCTTCGCTTCCCGGAGCAAATCGCCAGCGATAACTTAAATCCAGATTCCAGATATTAAAATTAGCATTTGGATTATCAGTAGGAAGAGTAGAAGTTGCTGCTAAATTTCCATTAGCTAACAAAAACATATATCCGGTTTGTGCATAGGTGGCGGTAGACCAGAAATTTCTGAAATTAAGATTGATCGCCTGTCGTGTATTAAAATTATAGCTGGCCTGCATGGAATTTTCTATGCTTTTGGTGTCGCGGTTTCCAAAAAGAATATTACGCGGTTCTAAAGCAACGAAGCTTTCTCTGTTATTGGTTAGATTATATCTAAAAGAATAGATAAGTGAAAAACGATCGCTAAATCTATATCGCGGACTAATATGCAGCTGAATTTCTTTCATAGGATCCTTAAAATAATCTACATATCCCACGCGGATATCGTACGCAAATTTATTTCTGTAATCTGAAGAAACCCAAGTTTCACCACCCATACTCTTGGAATAGGTAATGTATTTTCCATTTCGCCTGGGTTCGAAGAAATCCCGGAATTTCGAGTTTACTTCTAAGTTCCCGCCGAAGGCAAAACGATTTCTGGTCACCACAAAAAAGTTTCCACCTGTGCCAGTGCCCACACTCATATTGGGCTTATATCGCCTATGGTGATTGGCATACAGGCGTATGTGGTATTCATTAAAATGCTTGGTGGGTTCAAAAATACGATAGGAAACATTTGCGTGAAAATTGTTATAATTATTCGTGAAATTTACGCCCAGGTCGTTTATGTCATAGGTTTCATTGGCAAACTCATGAGAAAATTCATACCGGATTTTCCCTTTAGTTCTGCTAATCCCGAATTCTGAAGCAAAACCGGTAAGATTATTATCCGGTAAATTAACATTGCTCATTTTTGCCTGTCCGGTAAAGTTAAAGGAGTTCGATTTATTATAGATATCATATAAAAATCCGGTTACATTTCCATCTCTAAAATGCCCGTTTCGGGTAACATTCGTATTGATTAAAGTGATTGAGGAGTTCTGATTGAATTGCTGATCCAGTACCAGGATATTATAATTGGAAAGGGGCTCTGTAACTACTTTACGTGTTTTTCCCGTAAGGGTGTCCTGAATGGTAGCATACGTTTTTTTTGTAACAGCATTAAAAAAACCTACTCCCAGATTCCTATCGGTTCTACCCGAAAGTTTTATGGCATTTATAAGATCTACGTTCTGCGGATTATCTATCACCTTTTCATGGCCTACCAGGGTGTTTTCCAAATTACCGTATCCCGTGGGAGTATCTCCCACCCGCCGTGAATAAAAGAGATCTCCTTTGGTAAAAAGCTCGGTACCTTCAGTAAAAAAAGCTCTGTTTTCATTATACGTTTGTTCAAAAGGGCCCAAATTAAGTCGAACTTCATCAAAAGCAGTTTGGCCAAAATCGGGGATTAAAGTTGCATCCAGAGTAAAGGCATCATTAATTCCGTATTTAATATCCATTCCGGCGCTAAAATGGGACTTAGTCTGGCCATCGTAATTAAGAACTTCACCCGATGTATATGGGTATAGACTCAGCCTTACAGGAGGATCTATATTTTTGATCCCTTTTAGCAGGCCGTTATATTGGGTAAATTTCCCTACTTTTTTATTTACATAATTCCAGGAATATTTTTCATTTAAATGGGTAATTTTTCTAATGAACTGTATTCCCCAAACCTGTTCTTTATTCTTAGGAAATCTAAGGGCTGAATAAGGAATTTTAAGCTCTGCATACCATCCTTTTGCATCAAATGAAATCTTGCCTTCCCAAACCACATCGTAGCTGTAATCTTCATGTTCTCCTGAAACTTTAGCATCGGCAATTGCTCCCGATGAAGTGATGACAAAACGGGTTTCATTTTCTCCATCGTTATAGGAGTTAATATCGAAAGCAAAAAAATCTGCCTGGCCAATTTCATCCCGCTGGGTAAACTGCCGTAAAATCCTGTCAGGCTTATTATCATGCATATAGGCGGCAACATAAATAGCATTATCGTCATACACAATCTTCACCTGGGTGTTATGTGTATCTCTAATAGGAGTTCCATCGTTAGGATCAAACATTAAAAAATGGGAAGCAACAGGTTTATTTTTCCATACTTCATCATTTAAAATACCGTCAATTTTTGGAGGGTTAGAAATTTTTTGGGTAGTATAAACCTTTTGGGTATTTTGTTGAGGAACTTTAGATAATTCCTGGGAATAGAAATTTTTAAAGCTTAAGAGAATTATTAGGAATAAAATTTTTCTATAGGTCATTTATGGGTAGCTTTTTTAAGCGAATATTAAATTATATCCAGGATTGCAAAAATATTCAGCTTTATTCAGAAAAACTAATTATAAAACCTATATTTTGTTCTATATTTACTCACTTTTATTAAACAAAAAATATATGAAAGAAGGAATAGAAACCGCAACCCTTGCCGGAGGCTGTTTTTGGTGTACAGAGGCAGTATTTGAAAGAGTAGAAGGAGTACTAAAAGTAATTCCTGGTTTTACAGGAGGAATGGTTAAAAATCCTGCTTACCGCGAAATTATTACGGGAAGGACCGGGCATGCCGAAGCTATAGAGATAAAGTTTATCCCCGCAATTATAAGTTATGAAGAATTGTTGTATATCTTCTTCAGCACTCATGATCCCACAACTCTTAACAGGCAGCAATATGATGTGGGTACACAATATAGAAGTGCCATTTTTTACAATTCTGAAGAACAGCGCACTACTGCGGTAGATGTGATAGATAAACTTGAAAAAGAGAATATTTTTGAAGATCGCATTGTTACCGAAGTTACTCCGGCAACGGCTTTTTATGAAGCCGAAGCGGAACATATAGAATACTATTCCCGAAACCGGGGGCAGCGTTATTGCCAGGTAATTATTGATCCCAAAATCAATAAATTGAAAAAACTTTTTTCTGAAAAATTAAAAAAATAAAATGACCGATGTATAAATATTTTGAAGAATACAACGAGCAGGTAACCGATGGGTTAAAGAATAATTTTAAAGATGTTATAAAACAACTGGGAGAGGATCCGGGTAGGGAAGGAGTGCTAAAAACTCCTGAAAGGGCAGCCAAAGCTATGCAGTTTTTAATGCAGGGCTATCATGCAGATCCAGGCCAGATTTTAAAGGATGCCATGTTTAAAGAATCATATGATGAGATGGTCGTGGTTAAGGATATAGAACTCTATTCGTTATGCGAACATCATATGTTGCCTTTCTTCGGAAAAGCACATATAGGTTATATTCCCAATGGTCATATAGTAGGCCTAAGTAAAATTCCCAGAATTGTAGATATTTTCTCCAGAAGGATGCAGGTGCAGGAAAGGCTTACCCACAATATCCTGGAATGTATAAACGATACTTTAAAACCAAAGGGAGTAGCTGTGGTTATTGAAGCACAACATTTATGTATGATGATGCGCGGAGTTCAAAAACAGAACAGCGTTACCACAACTTCCGGCTTTCGGGGACAGTTTCAAAAAATTGAAACCAGAAATGAATTTTTAAAACTGATTAGCTCCGATTTAAAATAGTGGCATTTTTATTGCAAACTATTTGGAAAAAAGCAATGAGAAAATATAATTTATTAGTCCAAAGTATCGTTTTTGATCTTATAGGAATGGCTTCTTATTTAATTCCTGTAATAGGACCCTTCCTGGATATTTTATGGGCTCCATATGCTGCAAGTGCCATGAGAAATATGTACCCCGGAAAAAAAGGAAAATTAGCCTCGGTGATAGTGTTCGTGGAAGAGATATTACCGGGAACAGATATAATCCCTACTTTTTCCCTTATGTGGCTGTACACCTTTGTCTGGAAGAAGGAAAAATCTGTTAAGGAAATAATTGTAGAAGCTTCTTAATGTAAAAAGCTTTTACCAAAAAAGGAGAATTTCGCCCCCCAACGAATATTCTCCTTTTTTTATTTACTCTCTTTTCTTAAGTGCGGCAGGCTTCCGAGATTTTTTTAAATCGATGCATGTAAACTCACCGAAATATTTCTTCCCATATTTTCAATCCCTTCCGGTTTTAATCTGGATAAATGCGAGATATAAGCTTTATTCAGTAAATTATTGCCGCTAATATTTAGTTCAAAATTCACATTATTCAGCGTAAAGCTACTTCCAAATCCCGCACTTAGCAATGAGTAGCCGGTTGAAGGCGTTTCAAAGGCGCCCACTCGGTTTTGGGCGAAGGTAGATTTAAGACTTAAGAAAGAATAACTGCTGGTAAACAATTTATTTTTGCCAAGTTGAGTACGTATCGTATTGGTCACCGAAACCGCAGGAATTAAAGGTAAAGGATCAGCGTTTTGTTTTTCGCCGTACACAGTTTCAATACTGCTTTCTAAATGCAGCCAGTCTAAGGGATGTGGGTGTAAATGAATTCCGGCTTCCCCACCATACAAATTGGCATTGCTTTGGGAATATTCATACACTGGACTTCCCTCAAGAATATCTCCATTAGAACTTATGTAAATATAATGGTCAATTTTATTGAAAAAGGGATTTAAATACACATCAAAATGCTGGCTTTTATATTCCAGGGCCAGATCTATTTGAAAATTTTGCTCATTATTTAAATCAGAATTTCCTATCTCATATCGATTGGTACCTTCATGAATTCCATTGGAAGTGAGTTCAGCAAGATTGGGAGCGCGAAAACCGGTCGCCAGGTTTAATCGGGCGGTAAAATTGGTAAAGGGGTTATATTTAATTCCGAAGGCTCCATTAAAGCTGGTGAAATTTCGAGAAACGGCCGCAAAATATCCCGTGCTTCCCGTTATTCCCATGGCTTTACTATCTATTTTCCGGTTATCTACACGTACTCCAGCCTGTAAATTCACTTTTTCAAAATCGTAATGACTGGTTGCTAAAAGCCCTATATCATTTACTGTGGCATCCGGAATTAAAAGCTCATTTCCAAAATTGGTATTTGTTTGATGCATTCCCTGGAGACCAATAATAGTTTCCAGTTTTCCCCAATTGGGGGTATTGTATTTCACATCATAATTAAGTGTATTTAAATGCAATTCTAATCCCGGCGAAAGGCTCCCATCGGGTTGAACAGATTCGGGACTGAACTCTTTTCGATTATTAAACAGATATCCCAATTTTAGTTCCAGACTTGAGTTTGTAAAATAGATGTTGTTATCAAAACTCAGCACGTGGTTATCTACTTTTTGATAGGGAAGTATTTTATCTTTTGAGGTGGATTGAACTCCAATAGAATCTGGAATACCTAAAACCGAATGATTAAAATTATATCGCAAATCTCCTTTATAACTTCCTTTTCTGAAACCCACTCCGGTTTTTAGATCCAGTTCGCTAAATCTGGTATCGGTTACTCTTTTATTATTTCCTGTCTTATAGTCGCTGTGTGTGGCATAATTTCCTCTTAATAAAAATTTAAGATTTTTTCCGGAAGTTTTTACCCCGGCATTTACTTCGCTTCCCAGGGTATTACTTAAATAGGTGTATTTTGCATCTGCATTGGTACTATCGGGTTCGGCATATTTTTCCGGATTCAAATAAAGAACACCACCCAAGGCATCACTTCCGTAGAGAAGAGAGGCAGGACCTTTAATAACTTCCACACTTTCTACGCCGCTGGAACTTACTCCTAACCCATGTTCCCCTCCAAATTGCTGATTTTCCAGTCGAACTCCCTGTGTATAAACAAGAACCCGATTAGAACTAAGACCCCGAATAACAGGTTTTCCAATTCCGGCGCCGGTGGTTACACTTTCCACTCCTGGCAAATTAGTAATCCCATCCGCAAGGGTTACCGCACCTTTTTGTTGGAGTTCATTTACACTTTCCCTTGCTACTTTCATTACATTTTCACTTTGTAATTGATGAAAAGGGGTGGAAACGATTACTTCTTCCATTTCTATAGCCGAAGGTTTTAAATCTATATTTAGGGATTTTTCCTGAGGGACTTTAACTTCAAGGGTTTGGGTTGTATACCCTATTGAGGAAATCACGAGTTTATAATTTCCTGCTTTTATATTTTTAATTTCAAAATTTCCATCGAAATCTGTGGTTGTTCCTTTTTGAATGGAAGGAATATATAGGGTTACCGCCATAAGTCCCTTATGGGTATCGGCATCGATTACTTTTCCGTTTATAGTGTTTTGAGAATAGGAATGGGTCGCTATCGCCAACGCGAATAGCAATAAATATATTTTATGCATTTTGAAATTTTAAGAGATTTGCAGGCAGAGAGCCGCTTAAATTATTTTTAAACCGAAGAAAGAACCTTGGAAGGAGGCCCTCTTAATTCAAAAGATAATTTTTGATAATCACTTAAAAACCGGTAAGGATTCAGGAATTTTTTTTCAATTATAAATACCTTACATGTCGTGTAATTGTATATATGAAGGGAGAGCAAATGGTTAGGATGCAGTTTACACAGCGGGCAATCCAAATTTTTTTTATGAAAATGTGTTTCTGCATAATTGTTACAAACCGGCTGCTCTTTATGGACAAAAATATGCACCGCGCTAACCACCGAAGGAAACAACAGTGAGGTCGCAAAAGAATAAATAATAAATTTCTGAAAAAGATTCACTAACGTATAATTAGCCTGGAATCAACAATTTTTTGTAAAGTTAATAAATATGGGCCATTAAATGTGCAAAGGAACCGAAAACTGCTGATTATATTCCCGGGAAAAGAATAAAAAATAGTTATATAACATATAATTTACTTCGTAACCATAATTAATAGTAGGATCGTAATTAATTTGCTGAACATATAAATCGGGATTATAGCGTTGAGGTTCATTTACCCGCTGATTATAATCGCTTACCAGAAATTTATTTTTGGTCTCCAGATAGGATTGCGAATAATAACCGCGCGGTTTGGCAATGCTATTTAGAAAAAGATTAAACCCGGGCTCTATGATAATTACTTCATATTCCAGGCTATCGTTCGCAATACGAACCGTATCGTTCCCGGTCATTGCCGGATTTTTTCCCTGCATCCCGTTGCGAGAAGAACCACAACTGTAAATTACAAGGGCCAGTATAAAAACATAAAGTAAATTTTTCATGAAGGTGAGACTTTTATGGTTTATCACAAAAATTATTCCCAAATATAATTACTTTCCGCCAAGCATTCCTCCTAAAATTCCGCCTTTACCATCTTTACTTTTGTTCCCGCCCATAATCATACCGGAAACATCGTCTATAACACTGCCATCTTTATTTTTATCCAGCAGGGTTTCAAGGAGCGAATGATCATGTTTTCCGGAAGATCCCAGGACAGACTGTACCAACCCCGAAAGGCCGGGAGTTCCAACATTATCTTTGCGTTTCTGGCTGGCAAGCAGGCTCATAACCACAGGTGCCGCCATTTTAATAATATCTGCTACAGAAGATTCATTTACCTGAGACATTCCTGAAATGGTTTTGGTAATCTGTTCCTTTTTATCGCCTAAAATGTGCTGAAGGATTTTACTTCCTTTATCAGCTATTTCGTCTGACGGAACCTTGGAGAGGTTATTTATAAACTCTTCGCCGTGTTGCTTATCTTCTAGAGCCGTATTCAGTTTTTCTGCACCCTCCGGATCCTGAATATTTTTATGAACAGCTCCCAATAAAGTGGGCAAAACCATTCCCAGTACCGATGCGATGCTGGAATCGTTTTCTGAGGTTTTATTCTGAATTTTATTTATAAGTTCTTTTCCTGCTGAGGTATTCAGCAAATCTAATATAGATGCCATTTTTTGTTTTTTAAATAGAAACTTAAATTACAATTTTTAAAGGGCAACTATTCTAAAGGGAATTATAAAAAAATGAAAAATGGGAAATTTGGAATTTCGTTCTGTTGTAACTATGCTTTTTCCTTTTTTAGAATAGATATTATCTGATCGGCAAGTTCTATTCCTATCCTATCCTGGGCTTCGTTAGTAGCCGCTCCAATATGAGGGGTAAGTGAAACCCGTTCGTTCATTAAAAGTTTAATGGCAGGAGAAGGTTCGTTTTCATAAACATCCAGTCCGGCAAAAGCTACTTTTCCATCTTCAAGAGCTTCTAAAAGAGCGACTTCATCTATAATTCCACCACGGGAAGTATTTATTATTCCCACCCCGTGCTTCATTTTAGCGAATTCCTTCTTACCTATAATAGGTTTCTTTTGTGCCGGAACATGCAAGGTGATAAAATCTGCATCCTGAATTATATTTTCAACAGGTTCTGTTTTAATTGGCACATTTACCATCTGATTATTATAAAATTCCAGAGTAATATCGGTTTCTCCCACTTGATCGTCACTGGCGAGAACTTTCATTCCTATTCCCAGCGCGATTTTAGCAACTTCACGGCCAATGCGCCCCAACCCAATAATTCCAAGGGTTTTTCCTCTGAGTTCAACACCTCCAGCATAATTTTTTTTCAGACTTTTGAATTCAGAATCACCCGATAAAGGCATATTTCTATTAGAATCATGTAAATACCGTACCCCTCCAAAAAGATGGGCGAAAACAAGTTCTGCAACAGAAGATGAACTTGCAGCAGGAGTATTAATTACAGAAAGTCCTTTTTTTCGTGCATAATCCACATCAATATTGTCCATTCCCACACCGGCACGACCAATGATTTTTAAAGAAGGGCAGGAGTCTATAAGATCCTTTCTAACCTGGGTTGCACTTCGCACCAGAATAACGTCTATTTCATTTTTATTGATATAACTTTTTAGCTGTTCCTGGGCTACTTTGGTAACGATTACCTCGAAACCCGCTTTTTCCAGTTTAGTCTGTCCGTTTTGTGAAATTCCATCGTTTGCTAAAACCTTCATTCTTTGTACTATGTTTTTTTTTGTTTTTATTCCGCTTTAAGCAGTAAGCCCTAAGATGTATAGATTTCCAATTTCTAATTTTTACTTTTCCACTTTCCACTTTCCACTTTCCACTTTCCACTTTTCACTTTTTCGCTAAGCCTTTCTTTCCAGGTCGCTCATTACATCTACCAGCACCTGAACGCTTTCCAGGGGAAGTGCGTTATACATCGAAGCGCGGTAACCGCCCACACTTCTATGGCCATTCAATCCGTTAATACCGGCTTCTTTCCACATAGAGTCAAATTCTTCTTTTAAAGATTCATCTTTAAGGGTAAAGGTGGCATTCATAATGGAGCGATCTTCTGTCGCTACAATTCCTTTAAACAATGGATTAATATCAATTTCAGAATAAAGAAGGGTTGCTTTCTTTTCATTCTCTTCTTCAATTCCTGGGATCCCGCCTTTTCCTTTTAACCATTTTAGGGTAAGCATAGATACGTACACCGCATAAACAGCAGGAGTATTGAACATGCTGTCTTTTCCCAAATGTACTTTATAATCCATCATGGAAGGAATTTTGCGACTCACTTTTCCTAAAACATCTTCTTTTATTACTATGAGAGTAGTACCCGCCGGCCCCATGTTTTTCTGTGCTCCGGCATAAATAAGATCGAATTTTGAAAAATCTAACTGACGCGAAAAAATATCGCTACTCATATCACAAATCATAGGAATGGGCGAGGAAGGAAAATTCTTTATCTGCGTACCGAAAATGGTATTATTGCTGGTGCAGTGAAAATAATCTGCATCTGCCGGAATCTGGTAATTTTTAGGGATATAAGTAAAATTTTTATCTTCAGAAGAAGCTACCACATTTACATCTCCAAATAATTTAGCCTCTTTAATTGCCTTGGCAGACCAGGTTCCTGTATTAAGATAGGCTGCTTTTTTTTCTAAAAAGTTATATGCCACCCTCAAAAATTCCATACTTGCGCCGCCTTGTAAAAACAGAGCTTTATACCCCTTTCCTTGCAATCCTAATAATTCCAGCGCCAGATTTTGTGCTTCATCCATAACGGCTACAAAATCTTTGCTGCGGTGGGAAATTTCCAGTATTGATAATCCGGAATTATTATAATCAAGTACAGCCTGGGATGCTTGCTGAAATACTTCTTGCGGTAAGATACATGGGCCCGCACTATAATTGTGTTTTTTCATCTATATTAAGTTTCTATGACCCAAGTACCATCCTTTTTTAATTGATATAGGCCATATTGTTAAATGCCCGTGGTGGGCTTTTATATTTTCAGTTTGTCACAAAGATGAGAAATCTGAATGTTTTTAAGTGTTACAAAAATGATAATAAGTTAAAGGCAAGGTACAAAACAGCCTCTGGAAATAAAAGGTAGGGAGGGTGAGATCATTTTAAAATTTTTATTTAAGTTGCTGCAGAAAAGCAAGCGTATCCAAATTATCGGCATAATCCCAAAGTTTTGGATGCTGAGTCTCGCCAAAGCCGATTTCATCTTTAAAAAATCCGCTCGAAACTATGCATTGCAGCTCATCTTTTTGTTCTTCCAGTTTTTGTTTGAGGGTGGCTTCACTTTCATATTCTTCGTAAAAAAGCGTGGCAATAGGAGAACCGAAATTAGTATCTTTTTTAAGTAACAAAAATCCATTATCCAGCAACTTAAAATCGCTCATTAAATAAACCGCTTTATTGTAATCGTAGTTATTGGCATATTTAGCATTATTTATAAGGTACTTCCAGGAAAACACAGCATTAAAAAAAGCATCAAAATTATAGGTTTTGGGCACGTAAAGTTTGGAAACATTTCGGCAACCCAGACCAAAATACCTGAAAATATCTTCCCCTAATGCCTCCAGCTCTTCTGCCGATTCACGGCCGGATAAAACAGCTACCGAATTTCGGTTTTTTCGAATTATGGAAGGCTTCTCGGCAAAATAATATTCAAAATATCGGGAAGTATTATTGCTCCCTGTAGCGATTACGGCATTAAAACCTTCGAGTTTGCCTTCTGTGAATTTTATTTTTTCAGAATAAATAGGGTCACAGGCAATAAGAAATTTTGCAAGTACAGGTAATAATTTTTTGTCGCTGGAAGACTGTTTAATTACCACTTTATGTCCTGCGATTAATACGGAAAGAAAATCGTGAAATCCTACAAGAGGTATATTTCCGGCCATTACAATTCCTATAGTTTTTTCCGGAGTTTCTTTAAAATCGTACCATTTAAGCCAGTTTTCTAAATTTTCAGAAGAAAGCGCTTTGCTCCATTGGTTAAGGGAAAAAAGAACATTTTCTTTAGTAAACCACCCATTATGGTGTACCGCTCTGTCTATTTCGGTTAACAGGGTATTTAATAATTCTTCATCTTCACTTGCGGTAACTTTATTATTTTTAGAGGTATTGTACGCTTTTTCAAGAAATTTTCCTAAAGCCGTAAAATGAGATTTTCTTTGTTGGATTGTCATACTGCCTGTTTGGTTATGAATGGTTTTGGCGTTAAATTTGCAAAAGCAAAATTACAAGTACAAGTTTAAAATCTGGCCCAAATCTGCAAAAAATTTGACAGTCTTTTAGCTTGGAACCTGCTTAAAATTTTTAATAAAAAGAAGCTATGGCAATAATTATAACAGATGAGTGTATAAACTGCGGTGCATGCGAGCCGGAATGTCCTAACACTGCTATTTATGAAGGTGCAGATGATTGGCGTTATACAGATGGAACCGATTTAGAAGGAAATGTAGTTTTACCCAACGGGAAAGAAGTAGATGCCGGTGAGGCACAGGAACCCGTGAGCGACGAAATATATTATATAGTTCCCGATAAATGTACAGAATGTAAAGGGTTTCATGAAGAACCCCAGTGCGCGGCTGTTTGCCCTGTAGATTGTTGTGTGCCCGATGAAGATCATGTGGAAAGCGAAGAAGAATTGCTGGCAAAGCAACGATTTATGCATCACGAATAAATCAAAGAAATTTTTTCAAAATAAAAAAACCGCTCTTGCAGCGGTTTTTTTATTAAGGTCTATACTGTATACATTTTATTGCTTATCTATTTTTCTCTGGATTTTTTTAATGGCATTCTGGATAGATTTTTCCGGTTCAATAATATTGTTTTTACCCCAGAAAGCGTTGTCCTGGAAGCCGGTAACATCATCTACCATAACTACAGAAGGGGTTATAAACTTATCTTTATCGCTTAGCGCTCCTGTATATTTTTCCCAATCGGTTACCGCCATTTCGCTGTTTAAGGTGTAATGAGAGTTAAACAATTTGTGTTTCCAGTTTACCACAAATTCCAGTTCGGCATTTCCATAACCGTAATACCATTTTCCATTGCTTTCCCTATAATCTATCTGGTAGTTAACATCTACGGGGTAAACCCGCGCGCCGGAAGGTTTTTTTCGCACAAACATACGGCTAGCTTTTTCCCTCTCATCTACATTCAGGTTATAATCTGCCTTTACCAAAGTTAAACTCTGGGTATCCACAAATAATTTTCCGAAGTACCAGGGGCGGTTGTGATCTTTTTCTTCAAAATTGATGATATAAATGTATTGATCATTAATCTTGGTGGTTTTATCAAAAGTAAAATCAAAATCTTCCAGAGCATTATCATCAAATAAAAATTCCGGATACTTCATTACATCTACATATAAGGTATTAAAAGGCCCTCCCCGTAGTTTAAGAGCCAGGGTGTCCAGTTTATCATAATCTGTACTTTTCCGGGCTTTATAGATAGCGATGTCATCTTTTTTCCCGGAATTGTAGGGTTGTTTATGAATTTTAAGAACTGCTTCAGAAAGGGAAACATCTCTATGCCCTTTTTTAATGGTTTCCCTGTAAAAAGCGGTCATTAAGGTCTGATCGTTAAAGTAATTGGTTCCTTTTCTTTCCAGCATAATTTTTATAAGCTCACGGGCATCTCCCGGATTCATCAGGCTTATTTCCGGCAGTTCCTCTACGGTAGCGGTAAGTGCTATTTTTGTTCCTTCCTTTTTGAAATAGGAAAGGGGAAGGGTTTTGCTCTTATAGCCCAAAAACGTAGTAGTGATGGTTAAATCTGTAAGGTCTGAAGGGATTTTTAAAGAAAATTCACCGTCGGCATTGGTAATAGTGGAAATATTTGTTCCATTTACCGTTAAAAAGGCAGAAGCTATGGCATCGCCAGTGTCAGCATCTACCACTTCTCCTTTATATTCATTAAAATCTTTAGATGAAGGTCCGTTTTGCTGAAAAAAAGCAAAAGTTGAAGAAGGAATAATGGTAAAAGCCCAGAAAATAAGACTCATTACTAAAACTCCTGAAGTCTTTTTAGTTGTTTCCATGGCACAATAATTAAGTAAATTGGTCTTTAATAAGGCCTTTACTAAGTTAGTGATTTTTAGTTTATTGCGTTGGGTAAACCAATGTTAAAATTGAAGAGAATCAATATAAATATTGAAATTATTCAGCAAAAATCTCATGGAGGATTCTATAGGATTTTTTTCTGGCCTCCTGGTCGTAAATATGGGAAACAACAATAATTTCCTGTACGCCGGTGTCTTCAACAAAATCTGAAAGTTCCCGCGCAATAGTTTCTTTAGAACCAATAAAGGTGTAGTGCATCATGTTTTTAATCATTGCTTTTTGATGCTCATTCCATATGTTGTTCATATTTTTTACCGGCGCCTGTAAAGGCCTGCGCGTATTGGTAATAATTCCCATAGCCAACAGATAGAGGCTGGTGGCTAAAAATTCAGCTCCTTCGTTAGTGTCTGCGGCAATCACGTTCACACAGGCCATAGCATAAGGTTTTTGAAGCTGAGCAGAAGGTCTGAAATTTTCCCTGTACAATTGCAAAGCATCGAATAAATGTGCCGGTGCAAAGTGGCTGGCAAAAGCATATGGCAAACCTTTTAAAGCGGCCAGTTGCGCACTAAAGGTGCTGGAACCCAATAAATATAAGGGAATATCAAGTCCCTCTCCAGGAATTGCTCTTACGGGATTTTTCTTATTTTCTGAAGAAAAATACTGCTGCAACTCTTCAATATTATTTGGAAAATCCTGTACGCTTTCCTGGCGGCCTCTTCGTAAAGCGTACGCGGTTTGTTGGTCGGTTCCGGGGGCACGGCCTAATCCAAGATCAATTCTGCCGGGATATAAAGTTTCTAAGGTTCCAAATTGTTCGGCTACAATTAATGGAGCGTGGTTGGGCAGCATGATTCCTCCGGAACCTATTCGAATTTTAGAGGTTCCCTGGGCCAGATAACTTAATAAAACAATGGTTGCCGAACTTACAATGCTATCCATATTATGGTGTTCGCTAACCCAGAAGCGCTCAAAACCCAATTCCTCAACCTGTTGTACCAGCTCGAGACTGCTTTGCATAGCCTGTCGATGTGTTTTTCCCTGTAGAACAGGAACTAGATCTAATACAGAAAATTTTATAGTGGATAAAGGATTGCTTTCTTCCTTCATAAAGATTGGTTTTATTAGTTATTTTGTAGTCAGTTTTAAGGATAAGATCTTACAATTTTGGATATTTAATTTTTAATATAAATTATTATTGCATTACCTATATTTCCTGATGCAGGCTATGTAACTTGCTTATTTTTATAAATTCACTTAAAAAACAAGTCCGGCGGTGTGAAAAAATCGATGAAAACAACAGCTATAGTTGGTTTTATATCAAAAGGTTTTATTTATTTGGTTATAGGAGTGCTGTCTCTTTTGGCGGCTTTAAACCTGGGCGGTCAAAGTTCCGGGGCCAATCAGGCGCTTCAGTTTTTAAAAAAGCAACCCTTCGGGCAGGGATTATTAATCGTTTTAGGTTTGGGACTATTATGTTACTCTTACTGGATGTTTGTGCAGACTTTTAAAGATCCTGAAAATATTGGGAACGACAGAAACGGGAAAATGCAGCGTTTTGGTCTTTTTACCACTGGTTTGGTTTATACATTTCTGGCGTTTCTAACATTTTATCATTTATTTAAACCATCATCCCATGGAAATTCCGGTTCTCGTTATCTCGATATGGTAGGAGCTTCTTCATTATCTGTGATTTTTATATGTATTGGTATTATTTTAGGAATTCAGGCCATTATTTTGATTGTGGGAGTTTTTAAAGGAGGACTTTTGGACCAATTTAATCTGGAAGGGCGAAGAGGTTCAGGCATTATCAGGGCGATTGGCAAATTTGGTTTTTATTCCCGGGCCTTTATTGTTGGGATTATTGCTTACTTTTTTTTTAAGGCGGGTATTTATACAGGAAATCACGACTTAAAAGGGATACAGGCTGCATTTTCGTTTTTGCATAAATCTGCTATCGGTACTATCTTAATGGCATTCACTGCAGTAGGATTTGTTTCATACGGCCTGTTCTATATTTTCCTGTTCAGATATAGAAGTTTTAAGGAATGAGATTACGGCTAAAAGAACCTACCACTTCTAAAGATTATTTTTCTGGTTATAATGTTTTTTACTTTCAAAAACGATTTTTCCTTTTTTATTTTTAAGTAAAAGATGGAATCGGTATAATCTGTAATTGAGAAAAATAAAGAGGTTTCTCAACCTATCCTACCCTTATTTAATTTTAATAAATTTTAGTAAATTTAACTAAGTGCTATGATAGAGCACATTTTCCGCAACTCAATCCCACGAAAATTTAATCGCTAATCCATTATTTATGATAAAGCCATTTTTAATACGAATACTGTTATTAGCCCCTTTGCTAGGATTCTCACAGCTAAACGATACTCTGGCTGAACCTCTAATCCCTATAGAAAAGGAAAATCTTTTAAAAAATATAAATATCACGTTCGATATGCGAATGGGATTTGAAGGTTATACCTACAGAGGGGGCGATCACTATTACAATGGCATGCAGTTTAAAAACGGGTATACGGCCCTTGGAATATCGGGGAAATTACACGAAAAGGTAAATTTTCATTTCAGAGATCGTTTTAATAAAGACGGAAATGTACAAACCCTGGACAACCTGGCAAGTAATATCGAATTAGCCTATCTAGACATTCAAGCCAGCCCTTCTCTTAATATTTTGCTTGGAAAAATGAGTGCCTTTTACGGCGGATATGAATATGAGTTCAGTGCTATGGATATTCTGGAATACAACGATATTCATAACAATACCCTTGCCTATGTTACAGGTGCGGGAATTACTTATAAAACTTCAAATAGGCAACAATTCGGGGTGCAGGTTTTAAACTCGCGTACGATGCTTTACTCCGATCTTTACGGCGATGTGGTTTCAAAAAATATTCAGGAACCTGTCTGGCCGGTGGCGGTGGTAGGAAATTGGCGCGGCAGCTTTTTTGATGGAAAATTGCAAACGATTTATAGTTTGAGCTATTCCAATCAGGTGAAAAATAAAGGCACTTATTTTTTTACTTTAGGCCATAAATATCAAAATCAAAATCTTACTCTCATGTATGATTTTGATTACAGCTATGAACAGGTGGATACCAAGGGTATTGTGACTAATATTATTGGGGGCGATTTCCTGGCGGAAAATGTAATGTATACCGAAAACTGGTTAAGAGCAGAATACCGATTTAATCCTAAATTTAAAGGCTTATTAACCCTAATGACCAGCACGGCTTACGGGAATGTTAAAACCTCCCACGATTATATGAGAACCAGCTATGGAATAATTCCTACTATTTATTACACCCCTTTTAAAAATATAGATATCAGGTTTTACTTAGCTTATATTGGACGGTATTATGATTATTCAGATTATGCTATCGATCACCTGGGTGCATCCAGTTATAATAAAAATGAAGTTAGGCTAGGCTTTATTGCACCTTTACTGCTATTGTAAAATATTTAGCCTCCCTATATAAAGTATCTCCTGTCTGCGAACTCAATATTTATCATTCTAAATGACCTCCTGAACCACAATCAGGCACTCTATTTATACAACTTCTTATTCGGTTTAGAACTCATCGTGAAAATCAGCTCCCCGCCATTAATAATATCTGAATGTTGTATAAAGGGCGTATGAAGTTCTTTTCCGTTTAAAGTTACCTTTTTTACATACACATTTTTATCGCTCTGATTTTTAGCAATAATCTTAAAAGTCTTACCATTAGGCAGATTCAGGGTGGCTTCATCTACTGCCGGACTTCCCAATGCATAATCTACCGAACCCGGTGCTACGGGATAGAATCCTAAACTACTGAAGACATACCAGGCGCTCATTTGCCCGAAATCATCATTCCCGCCCAATCCCGAAGCCCCGGTATGATACATTTTCTTCAGGATATTCCTAACGGTTGACTCTGCCTTCCAGGGGGTATCGGTCCAGTTATATAAATAGGCGATGTGGTGCGACGGCTCATTCCCGTGCACATAATTGCCGATAATCCCGTCTCTTGAAATGTCTTCGGTATGCGCGAAATAACTATCGGGCAGCTGCATATTGAAAAGTGAATCCAGATGTTGGGTAAAATGTTCTTTTCCGCCCATCATTTTAATCATGGCCGCGGGAGCTTGTGGGACATAAAAACTATAATTCCAGGAATTCCCCTCTACAAAACCGGGCTCGCTGGTATTTAACGGATCGAAATCTTTTTTGAAATTTCCATTGCTGAGTTTGGGCCGCATAAACCCTGATTTTGGATCGTACACGTTTTTATAATTTTCTGCTCTTTTACTGAAAGCTTTATAAACCGAATCGTTTCCTATTTTCTTCGCTGCCTGCGCAATTGCCCAATCATCATAGGCATATTCCAGGGTTTTTGAAACCGAAGATCCTTCTTTGTCTTCGGGCACATAGCCCATTTTTTCATAATATTTCAGTCCGCCGTAATACGGAGTAGTGGCGGTATTCACCATAGCGGTGAGGGCATGTTGCTTGCTGAAATCGGCATTGCCTTTTACAATGGCATCAGCCAAAACAGCAACACTGTGGTAACCAATCATGCACCAGTTTTCATTTCCGTAGTGCGACCATACGGGCAACATGGTGTGCACACTCTGGTCGTAATGCGCGAGCATGGATTTAATCATATCCTGATTTCTTTCCGGCTGCAGGATATTAAAAAGCGGATGCAACGCGCGATAGGTATCCCACAGCGAAAAACTCGTGTAATTGGTAAATCCATCAGCTTTATGCACATTTCTGTCTATTCCCATATATTTTCCGTCGGTATCCATATAAACGGTTGGTCCCAAAAAGGCGTGGTACATGGCGGTATAAAAATTCACTTTTTCGGCTTCGGATTTGGATTTGATTTCCACTTTTTCAAATTCCTTATTCCATTGTGCGCGGGCATCATTTTTAACTTTTTCAAAATTCCAACCCGGAATTTCCTTTTTCATATTCTGAAGTGCTCCCATTGTACTTACCGGTGAAATTGCCAGTTTTACCTTTATTTTTTCACCTTCTTCAGTATTAAAATTGAAATAGGTCCTGATGTTTTTTCCCGCCATTTCAGGAAAATTATGGTCCTGGTCGAATTTTCCCCAAAAACCGTGATATACCTGTTTTCCGTCGTAATTCTTTTGCCCGTATTCTTTAAAAGCTTTGCTGAAGGACATGGCGAAATACACTTTTCGTGTTCTTGCCCAACCGTTGGTCTGGCGATAACCTGTAATTAGCGTATCGTTTTCTACCCGAACAAATGTCCAGATATTTTTCTGATCGTAATTGTAAATTCCCGCCATTAAATCCAGGATAATATGGGCATTATCAGACTTCGGAAAAGTGTATTGGTGCATTCCTACGCGTGTGCTGGTGGTTAATTCGGCTTTAATATTATAATCCTTCAGCAAAACGCTGTAATAGCCGGGAGTCGCAGTTTCGTCATCATGCGAAAAACGCGAGCGGTAACCACTGTCCGGATCGCTTGCAGTTCCCGGATTTAATTTTAGTTCTCCTGTGGTGGGCATTATCAAAAAATCACCAAGGTCGGAATGTCCGGTACCACTAAAATGAGTATGGCTAAAGCCAACTATGGTTTTATCGTCATACTGATAGCCGGCGCAATATTCATACACCTTCGGATTATAATGCCCGTCTACCGCATAAGCAATGGTATCCGTATCGGGGCTAAGTTGAACACTTCCGAACGGAACTGTGGCACCGGGGTAGGTATGGCCCATTCTGGCAGTTCCTATCATAGGATCTGCATATTGCGCCAGATCTTCCTGGGCGAAAATTTGGTTGTTTACTGAAAATATAAAAAGGCTGAGAAGTGTAATTCTGAAGAGGTTATTATAATTTTTCATTTATTGTTTTTACTCTTATTTTTAAATGTTTATAATTGTTTAGATGCTGAAATAAATTCAGCATGACCTGATTATTTTATTTCTTTGTTAGAGGATGGGCATCTACACCTTTACGCGTAATAGTGATAGGTTGAATATATCCGTTTTTATCGAAGGTCATTTTTTCGATACAAACCACTCGCGAATTTCGATCGGTTTCTCCCAAAGGCCTTCTATGATAAACAATATAATAGCTGTCCTCACCCGGCACTTTAATCACCGAATGATGGCCGGCACCGGTAGCAACCCTCATATCCTGCTGCAAAATTTTACCGATTCTTTTAAAAGGCCCTTTAGGGGAATCACCTATGGCGTAGGCTACGCTGTAATCGGGGCCCGTCCATCCTCCTTCGGACCACATAAAGTAATATTTGCCGTTTCTTACAAACATAAAAGGGCCTTCCACATAATTTTCCGGGGTAATTTCTTTAAAGATAGTTCCATCTTTAAAAGCAGTGAATCCAGTAAAATCTTTATTGAGTTTCGCGATGTTACAATGCTTCCAGCCTCCATAAATAAGGTAATATTTTCCATCGGTATCCTTAAACACAAACTGGTCTATAGGCTGGGCGCCATTATGAAATTTCCCTACCAGCGGCTTTCCCAACAAATCTTTATAAGGGCCGCCGGGTTTTGAAGCTACGCCAACGCCAATTCCGCCAGTTTCCTCATCGCTCTGAATATCATTCGCTGCAAAAAACAAATAATACTTCCCGTCTTTTTCAGTAATGGAAGGTGCCCACATGGCTTTTTGCGCCCATTTTACAGCTGAAGTATCTATGATTTTATGATAATACTGCCAGTGCACAAGATCCTTTGATGAAAAAGCATCCAGAAACACCTGTTTTTCGTAAGGGGCAGAGTAGGTGGGATACACCCAATATTCATTATTAAAAATGCTGCCTTCGGGATCTGCATACCAGCCGGGAAAAATAGGGTTGTGATTTTCCTGGGCAAATACCGAAAGAGAAGCGGTAATTGCCAGTAAAACCAGGCTTTTTTTTGATAACAGCTTCATGTATGGGTCATTAAAAATTTGTTGAAAATAATAGCTAAGATCTATAAATTTATTTTAGAACCTTTTAGAGGTCGGAACTGCTTTTTCTGTAGTTCCGGGGGAGGAGGACAATGAATAAGGGAAATCTTCCTGATTTACACCTCTATTTTTATTGGGTTTTGCTCCCATTGTAAAATCTAGTGTTGCTCCTTTCATCAATTCTGAATGGGAAATCCAGTTGTGGGTATATTCTTTACCGTTGAACTTCAGTTGCTCTATATATTTATTGTCGGAAGAATTTTCAGGAGCATTTATAACTATTTTATTTCCATTTTGAAGTTCCAGCGTTACTTTTTTGAAAAGCGGCGCCCCCAAAACATACTGATCGCTGGCCGGAGTAACAGGGTAAAATCCGAGGGCCGAAAACACATACCAGGCAGAGGTTTGCCCATTGTCCTCGTCGCCACAATAGCCGTCGGGAGTTGGAAGATACATACGGTTCATCGTTTCACGAACCCAATATTGTGCTTTCCACGGCTGCCCTGCGTAATTGTACAAATAAATCATATGCTGGATGGGCTGATTTCCGTGGGCATACTGACCCATATCGGCAATCTGCATTTCCCGTATCTCGTGGATTACCTGTCCATAATAACTTTCATCATAAACAGGAGGAAGGGTAAATACTTTATCTAACTGACTTACAAATTCCGCCTTGCCACCCATTAAATCTATAAGTCCCTGAATATCGTGAAAAACACTCCAGGTATAATGCCAGCTGTTGCCCTCGGTAAAAGCATCGCCCCATTTAAAGGGATTAAAAGGTTTAACAAAGCTGCCGTCTTTATTTTTCCCTCTCATAAGATTAATGGAAGGATCAAAAAGGTTTTTATAGTTAAGGCTGCGTTTCCTGTAAAGTTCAATCTCTTCTTTTGGCTTATTGAGGACTTTTGCAAGCTGGTAAATAGCAAAATCGTCGTAAGCATATTCCAAAGTTCTTGCAGCGCTTTCATTTAAACCGATATCGTAAGGCACATAACCCAAATCTTTATAATAGCCTATTCCTGCACGCCCCACCGCTTTTAAAGGCCCCGCATTATTGGAATTGTGTATTAATGCATCGTATAAATTTTCGATATTATAATCGTATTTTCCTTGGTTCTTCAAATATGCTTCGGCAACTACCGAAGCAGAATTATTGCCAATCATTACATTTCTAAGTCCCGGGCTTGCCCATTCAGGAAGCCACCCGCTTTCATTATACGCATTGGAAAGCCCGGACTGGATTTTAGCGTTCAAATCTGGATACATTAAATTCAGAAAAGGGAATAGCGCGCGAAAGGTGTCCCAGAATCCTGTATCAGTAAACATATAACCCGGAAGGACTTTCCCGTTATACGGACTGTAATGCACTGCTTTCCCATCTTTATCGAACTCATAGAATTTCCGTGGAAAAAGCATACAGCGATATAAGCAGGAATAAAATGTGGTAAACTGTGCCGAGGTTCCACCTTCTGCTTTTACCCTTTTTAATTCATTATTCCATGTATCTCTGCCTTTTTGCTTTATAGACTCAAAATCATTATCTCCAAGTTCTTTTAAATTAAGTGCTGCCTGGTCGTAACTTATAAACGAAGAAGCCACTTTTACCGTCACTTTTTCGCCTTTTTCAGTTTTAAAGCGCACGACCGCTCCGGCATGATCAGATTCATTTTCGAGAGAAGAAGTTAGCGTTGAGTCATGAAAAGTCTGCGCCACTTCAAACTTTTTGCTGAATTTTAAAACGAAGTAATTCTTGAAATTATCGGGAACGCCGCCACTGTTTTTTGTGGTGTATCCCATAATTTTATTTTCTGAAGGGATTATTTTTACATACGATCCTTTATCAAAAGCATCTAAAACCACGTAAGAATTGTCGCTCTTCGGAAAAGTGAATTGAAACATCGCTGCTCTTTCTGAAGGTGTTATTTCAGTAGTTACATCATAATCGGCTAAATAGACGCTGTAATAATAGGGTTTAACCACTTCTGCTTTATGAGAAAACCAGCTTTGCCTGTCTTTGCCGGTAAATTTTAGTTTTCCGGTAACCGGCATTAGAGAGAATTCCCCGTAATCGTTCATCCACGGCGAAGGCTGATGTGTTTGTTTGAAACCTCTTATTTTGTGTGCATCATAGGTATATGCCCAGCCATCGCCATTTTTGCCGGTTTGCGGTGTCCAGAAATTCATTCCCCAGGGCATCGCGATTGCCGGATAGGTGTTTCCGTTAGAAAGTGTATAATTAGAATCGGTTCCCATTAAAGGGTTTACCCAATCTACGGGTTGTTGACTGGGATTTACTAAATGTTCCTGCGCCCACGAAAAATTTAGAAAGAAGAGGCATAGGACGAGTAACCTTAAAGAAGTACGATGCATGGAAAAAGATCAAATAGGTTGAAAATATCAGTAAATACTGGTATTTTCAAAAGTACTAAAAATGTTCTTTTGAAATGATTAATTTACTTTTTTCCCAATAATTGAAAGAATTCCGCGTAAAGGGATCAATACCCATTCAGGGCGATTATTCAGCTCATAATTCAGTTCATACACCGCTTTTTCCAGCATAAAAATTTCCATAAGAAGCTTAAAATCTTCTTTTTCTTCAGGAATAATTTCACTGCCATCGGCTTTATCGGTATAGGTTTGTAAGAATAAATGAGTGACATGATAAAACCAGGCTTCTGCCCAATCCTCTATATTTCCCTCTTTTCTGTGCCGGTCGTATTCGGGCTCCATAATACTGCTGTACGCCACATAATGAAAAGAACGAACCATACTGGCCACGTCCCGAAGCGCAGAACGTTTTAAGCGACGTTCGCTAAAGGGTCGCGCCCTTTCTCCTTCAAAATCTATGATCACAAAATCCTTTCCTGTCCATAGCACTTCATTCAAATGATAATTGCCGTGAGTTCTTATTTTCATTAACGGAATGGTGTGATGATAAACCCTTTTAAAGAATTTTAAAATGTCTTTTTTCCTGGAAAGTACATTTTCGGCTTCTTCCCGAATGTTTTCAGGCATTTCATCCAGGCTGCTTTGTAAATTCTGAAGTGTATTTCTGGTTAAAGATTGAAGAGAAGAAAATAGGGAACGTTGATAATGCAAGGAAAATTTTTCTTCTTCAAACTCGGGCTCCTGAGGATTTGAGCTAAGAGCAAGGTGCATTTCTGCGGTGCGTTCGCCCAGTAAGGAAATACGTTCCGGAAAAATCACGCCCATAAATTCTTTGATGGCCGTGGGAATTTTTTCATATTTTACCGGAATAGCCAGTTCTTCTTCTTTTTTTGGAAGTTTTTTCTCTTTAGGTCGTGTTAATACATTTTCAAAATATCGGTCTAAAGAATCTTTTGCGTATTCCCACGCGGTTTCCTGGTGCGGAATTAAATGCTGCATCATTCCCAGGGTAATATTGCTGGTACCGTTCTGAAATTCTATTCCGCCTAAAAATTCCGGACTATTCTTAAAATGGGTTTTTTGAGAAAGATATCTGCACATTTCCAGATCGGGGTTAATGGTAGTATCCAGCCGTCGATAAAGTTTTAGGAAGTATTTATCCTGATAATTTATTAAAGTATTATTGTATTCGTTGGTCAAAAGTTTTGAGTGGATTTCCTGGAGGTTCTTTATTTTTTTTGAAGCTGCTTTATAGAAATAAAGAGTGCCGTTACCACCGTTTATTTTTTTATTTTTTCGGATGTTTTTAAAAAGTACTTCGGCAAATTCCTGATGGTACACCGCATCAAATAATATCCCGCTGTCTCCATTCAATTCCATATAAGCCAGCATCCCCTTCTTAGGAATATTTTTAACCGCTTCTTCTTTAGTTTCAGAAACAAAAGCCAGTGGAATCTGATAAACCTCCGGAAGACCATCGTTATAACTAACTTCCACGGTTAGTAAACTACAACTTATTTCGGTGGTGGGAACTTTTATATTTCCAATAATATCTACAGATTGAATGATTCTAGATTTTCCTTCGAACCAGCTACTGGCTTCAATATAGGGTTGTAACACCTTAGTTTCTACTTTGCCTTTATTTCTGGATTGAAACAGGGCTTTCCAGTCCTTGATTTTTAAGGAAGGAGCAGGGGATTCGTCGTGCCGGTGATCTTCTTCTTTTTCCAGTAAAAACCAATAATATCCGTGAGGAGACATTGTGAATAAATACGGGTTTTCCCCTATTGTAGGAAATTTATTATGACTAAATACTTCTACCGGTGTATACCCTGTATAATCTCTTAAATCTATTTCTGCGGCCTGGGAAAAACGTGAGAGGTTTCCAAGAACAAGAATTTCTTCATCGTCATATTTACGGGTATAAGCAATGATTTTAGAGTTTTTGGGAGAGAGAAATTCAATTTCACCGCGGCCAAAAGCCTTATATTTTTTACGCATTCCAATTACCCGCTTCATAAACCACAGCAGGGAACTGGAGTTCATTTGCTGAGCTTCCACATTCACCGCTTCATATTTATATTCCGGATCGATAATTACGGGTAAATACAATTTGTGTGGATTTGCTGAGGAAAAGCCTGCATTTCGGTCTGCGGTCCATTGCATAGGAGTTCGAACCCCATCACGGTCCCCCAAATAAAAATTATCGCCCATTCCAATTTCGTCGCCGTAATAAATAACAGGAGTTCCCGGCAGCGAAAAGAGCAATACATTCATTAATTCTATCTTACTACGGCTGTTTTCAAGCAGAGGAGCTAGTCTATGTCGAATTCCCACATTGATTTTGGCCTGCGGATCTTTGGTGTAAACTTTATACATATAATCCCTTTCCTCATCGGTCACCATTTCCAGGGTGAGTTCGTCGTGATTTCTCAGGAAAATCGCCCACTGGCAGGAATCTGGAATATCGGGGGTTTGATCTATAATATCGATAATAGGGTAGCGGTCCTCCATTTTCACCGCCATAAACATACGCGGCATAATGGGAAAATGATAATTCATATGGCATTCATCCCCCTCACCAAAATAGGCCGCCGAATCTTCCGGCCACATATTGGCTTCGGCCAGTAAGAGTTTGTCGTTATAATTAGAATCGAGATGGGTCCTTATTTTTTTCAAAAACTCGTGGGTGGGTGGCAGGTTTTCGCAATTGGTACCTTCCCTTTCAAATAAATAAGGGACCGCATCCAGCCGGAATCCATCTACTCCCATTTTACACCAATAATCCATGACGGCTAAAACTTCATCCTGAACCTGTGGATTATCGAAATTCAAATCGGGTTGATGCGAGAAGAACCGATGCCAGAAATATGATTTTGCTACCGGGTCCCAGGTCCAGTTACTGGGTTCGGTATCTGTAAAGATTATACGTGCAGCCTTATATTTATCAGGGTTGTCGCTCCAAACATAATAATCTCTCGCTGGGGAACCTTTGGGAGCATTTCTCGCTTTTTGAAACCACGGATGCTGATCGGAGGTATGATTAATTACCAGCTCGGTAATGATTTTAATATTGCGTTTATGAGCTTCTTTTATAAGTCTCTTAAAAATTCGGATATCACCGTAAGAAGGATTTATACTGTAATAATCTGAAATATCATACCCATCGTCTTTTAAAGGAGAGGGGTAAAAAGGAAGCAGCCAGATAGCCGTTACTCCTAAATCTTCCAGATAATCCAGCTTCTGAAACAATCCTTTAAAATCACCTATTCCGTCGCCATTGCTATCGGCAAAAGCTTTTATATGAAGTTCGTAAATAATCGCGTCCTTATACCATGTTGCCTGATCTTCTGAATTGCCCGATATTGTCATACTTTTTTAAAATTGAATTGATTGAAATCGAAAACTATAAAATACGCAAACTTTTAATGGGAATACAGAATTATTCGGGAAGCTTTTCAACCGGCATTATATTTACCTGATAAATTTTCCAGTGAAACCTTTGAAGGTCATCCAGACCAGCTTCAATTTTATTGTCGATATTTTCGGTCCCTTTTCTAACGGTGACCATAATTTCGCCGAAATAAACCATTCCTTCTTCTCTAAAGCGTACTTCGGAATCTTCTACCCAATTCCAGGATCTTACAAATTCCCGTATCTCATCTATTAAAGGATCCGGTTTTTCTCTTTTTACGGTTACGGGTCGTTGATCCATAAGGTCTTTTACCGCATTACTAATGTTGGTAACCCCATCTTTGATTACTGAAAAGGAAATGAAAACCGCAGCGGCGCTATCTGCCCACCACCACCCAAAGCCTACTCCTAAAATTCCCACCATGGCTGCAAAAGCTGTCATATAATCGGCTTTTTGAGTATCGGCATCGGTAAAAAGAATTTTATTGTGCAATTTTTTGGCCTTGGGCAATTTTTTAAAACCCAAAAACATTGCAGGGGCACTGCTATAAATCAGTGCCACGATCATTAACCATCCCAGCCAAATTTTATGGCCAAAGATCATTTTCAGGCCTATGGTAGGATGTTCTGCTTTTAAAAGAGACATTCCGGAGTCTATAAGCATATAACATCCCATTATAAAAAGTGCCAGAGCACCTGCTAAAAAAGCGATATTAAATACCCTATGATATCCGTAAGGAAATGCCTTAGTAGGTTTTTTATTGTATTTGGAAGCAGCTATTAAAAAAGCTACCGAGGGTAAAATACCCAGCGCATCTTCCAGCCAGGCGGTTTTCATGGCCTGTGAAGATCCCATAGTTATATACATCACGAAAACCACCGTTATCTGGTAACCTATTGTTGTCCATTCCAGTTTTTTGGCTTTATCAAATGCAGTTTGAAGATCGCTTGGAAGCTGAAAAGAATCAAGATTTTTCATGCTGTTTTATTTTATATAAATAATTTTCTAGGTGAGTTAATAATTTGTTTTCTCCTTTAGGAATAAGAAATACGTGTTTTTGCTTATCGTAGGTGATGGTAGGGCCAACTTTCTTCTTCCAAAGAGTTTTTTTTGTAAACCCTCCAATGATTACATCCAGTTTGTAATGCTCTAGTTTATCAACGAGGTCGGTTTCATTTCCCGTTTCAAACTTTACCTCAAGATTGTTTTGTTGTGCAAACTCTCGTATCATTTTCACTTCAGAACCCCCATAAGAATCATTTTTGGCAGATGCAAAGGGAGGATTATCCACAACTCCCACTTTTAAGCCTTCGGATTTTACATTTTTCCAGCTTTCGTGTGGATCTTTTGGATAATTATTACAACTGATTAATGAAAAAAATAGAATAAAAATGAATAGAAAGTTTGAAAAGGACTTTTTTGTATTCATATTTTGATTTTTTTAGTCCATTCAATTTAAGGTATGGTAGGGGTTTCCAAAAATTTTTGTGTTTTCTTTAAAAGAATTGGTTAAAGCTTTTATAAAAAAAGCCGATATAAATTCCCTTTTCTATCTTCCAGTATTAAAACTTATCTTTGCACCCGCAAAAACATAGCATTATATGAAAGCCGGAATAGTAGGACTACCAAACGTTGGAAAATCAACACTTTTTAATTGTTTATCAAACGCCAAAGCCCAGAGCGCCAATTTTCCTTTTTGTACCATCGAACCCAATTTGGGGGTTGTAAATGTGCCGGACAGCCGGATAGAAAAGCTGGAATCTTTGGTTAATCCCGAAAAAGTACAACCGGCAACGGTAGAAATTGTGGATATCGCAGGCCTGGTAAAAGGAGCAAGTAAAGGCGAAGGACTGGGAAATCAGTTCTTAGGAAATATTCGCGAAACCGATGCCATTTTGCATGTGCTACGTTGTTTCGATAATGATAATATCGTGCATGTAGATGGATCTGTAGATCCTGTAAGAGATAAAGAAACTATCGATATGGAACTTCAACTAAAAGACCTTGAAACCATCGATAAAAAACTGGAAAAAGTAAAACGCGCCGCCAGGACCGGAAATAAAGAAGCTCAAAAGGAAGAAGAAGCGATGCTAAAGGTAAAAAAAGGACTTGAAAGCGGCATTTCTGTTCGCGCCATAGATCTTACCGATAGCGAACGCGAAGATTTTATTTCAAAACTTCAGCTAATAACAGATAAACCTGTTATGTATGTATGTAATGTAGATGAAGCTTCTGCCACTTCAGGAAATAAATATGTTGAAACCGTGAAAGAAGCGGTAAAAAATGAAAATTCTGAAGTAATTATGCTTGCCGTAGGAACCGAAGCCGATATTACAGAATTAGATGATTATGAAGAACGCCAGCTATTTCTTCAGGATATAGGGCTTAGCGAACCAGGGTCCGCAAAATTAATTCGCGGAGCCTACAAATTGCTTAACCTTCAAACTTATTTTACCGCAGGGGTAAAAGAAGTAAGGGCGTGGACAATTCCTGTTGGTGCCACTGCACCACAGGCTGCCGGTGTTATTCATACCGATTTTGAAAAAGGATTTATTCGCGCTGAGGTTATTGCTTATGAAGATTTTGAGAGTTACGGAAGCGAGGCTAAAGTAAAAGAAGCCGGAAAAATGCGTGTAGAAGGAAAGGAATATATCGTTAAAGATGGCGATATCATGCACTTCAGGTTTAATGTGTAATTGAAGTTAAGGAGTTAAAAAGTTAAAAGTTAAAAATTTTTTCTGCGCAATTCTGCGAGTTCTGCGGGATAAATTTTCCGGCTCAATAATTCAAAATTCAATGAATAACTTGGGAAAGTACGAAAAGATTACTTTTTAATAACGGGGTTTAAATTTTTAGGCAGTATCCGTTTTTTATTTTCTGATAACTGATAACTGATAACTGATAACTGATAACTGATAACTGATAACTGATAACTGATAACTGATAACTGATGCATAATTAACATTTTTTGTAAAAGCTTTGTTAATTACTTTGTGAGACAGGGGTTTTAACTTTTTATTCTAAACCTTATATTAGCGTTTCAACCGTTCGCCCTAAATATGACCCAGGAAACCAAGTATACCGAAGATAATATACGATCCCTCGATTGGAAAGAGCATATTCGTATGCGTCCCGGGATGTATATTGGAAAACTGGGCGATGGTTCTACAGCCGATGACGGTATTTATATCCTTCTGAAAGAAGTCCTGGATAACAGTATCGATGAATTTGTGATGGGTGCGGGAAAAACCATTGAAGTTTCCGTGCAAAATCAACGGGTGATAGTTCGCGATTATGGTCGCGGGATTCCTCTGGGAAAAGTGGTGGATGTTGTTTCCAAAATGAATACCGGGGGGAAGTACGATACCCGTGCCTTTAAAAAATCGGTGGGTTTAAACGGGGTTGGTACCAAGGCGGTAAACGCGCTTTCGTCTAATTTCCGTGTAGAATCTACGCGAGATGGTAAATCTCATTCTGCCGATTTTGAGCAGGGAAATCTTGTAAATGAAGAAGAACTGGACGAAACTTCCAGGCGGCGCGGAACCAAGGTTACTTTTATTCCTGATGAAGCCATTTTTAAAAACTTCAAATTCAGAAATGAATATATCGAGAAAATGCTTAAAAATTATGTCTATCTCAATCCAGGATTGACCATAATTTTTAACGGCGAAAAATTCTATTCAGAAAACGGGCTGAAAGATCTTTTAGGCGATAGCATTTCTGAAGAAGATCAGCTTTATGAAATTATTCATTTGCGGGGTAATGATATTGAAGTTGCCTTAACACACAGCAAAACCCAATATTCTGAAGAATACCATTCTTTTGTAAACGGCCAGAATACATCGCAGGGAGGAACACATTTAAGTGCTTTTCGCGAAGCTTTGGTAAAAACCATTCGCGAGTTCTACGGAAAGAATTTCGATTCGGCCGATGTTCGAAAATCGGTGGTGGCAGCTATTAGCATAAAAGTAATGGAGCCTGTTTTTGAAAGTCAGACCAAAACCAAACTCGGTTCTACAGATATGGGGGGCGATTTGCCCACTGTTAGAACGTATATAAATGATTTTTTAAAAAAATATCTGGATAATTTTTTACATAAAAATCCAGAAACGGCAGATAAACTACAGCGTAAAATATTGCAGGCCGAAAGGGAACGAAAAGAACTTTCCGGAATACGAAAATTGGCCAAAGACCGTGCGAAAAAAGCCAGTCTTCACAATAAAAAACTGCGCGACTGCCGTATTCATTTGGGCGACAGTAAAAAAGAACGTTATCTGGAGTCTACGCTTTTTATAACCGAGGGGGATTCTGCAAGTGGTTCCATTACAAAATCCAGAGATGTAAATACTCAGGCGGTTTTCAGTTTAAAAGGAAAACCTTTGAATAGCTACGGGTTAACGAAGAAAATAGTTTACGAAAACGAGGAATTCAACCTATTACAGGCCGCTTTAAATATTGAAGAGTCTATTGAAGATTTGCGGTACAATAATATTGTAATCGCTACCGATGCCGATGTAGATGGAATGCATATTCGTTTATTATTGATTACTTTTTTTCTTCAGTTTTTTCCTGAACTGATTAAAGAAAATCATTTATATATCCTGCAAACTCCTTTGTTCCGCGTTCGGAACAAAAAAGAAACCATTTATTGTTACAGCGAATTTGAAAAGCAACAGGCGATAGAAAAACTATCCGGAAAAATAGAAATTACACGATTTAAAGGATTGGGAGAAATTTCGCCAGATGAATTCAAACATTTTATAGGCGATAATATTCGCCTGGATCCTGTAATGCTGGATAAAGAAATGTCCATTGAAGAATTATTGAATTTCTATATGGGTAAAAATACTCCCGACAGGCAGGAATTTATTATAGATAATTTGAAAGTTGAACTGGATTTGATCGAGGAGTAGCCTATGAGGTTTAAAAATACTACCGAAACCCGTATTGTGCCTTCAGTCTATATGATTCTTATAGCTGCATTCATCACGAATATTTTTGTGAATTTTGAGCTCATGAGTCCCGATAATGAGAGTACGATAAAATTCAGTCATTTTTTGCCTAATATTCTTTTGTTTCTTTTCGGAATATATTTTCATAAGATAGCGCAGTTATTCGACTTTGATAGTGATGGCGAAACGCTTAATTTTAAGAATAACGGGATATTCTTTTCAAAATTTATGGAATATCGCGTAAAACGGGCAGAATTTCCAAAAGGGAAACTGGTGAAATTTGAAGTAAGCGATTATCTTATTTATGCCAGTTTAAAAATTTGGATTAGAAGCAGGAGAAAAAAAGGGCCCAGAAAATATACTTTTAATATTACCTTTTTAGGAAAGAAAAAGAAAAAAGGGATGATTGCCTCCCTAAATAAAGTGTTGGAAAAAAACACTGCAAATACAGTATCATAAATAAAGATGGAAGAGCAGGAATTACCGGAAGAACAACCCTTACAAGAAGATGAGAAGCTCATTCGGGTAACCGGCATGTATAAGGACTGGTTTCTGGATTACGCCTCTTACGTGATCCTGGAACGTGCAGTTCCCGCTGTGGAAGATGGGTTTAAGCCCGTACAGCGTCGTATCATGCATTCTATGAAAGATCTTGATGATGGGCGTTATAACAAAGTTGCCAATATTGTTGGGCATACTATGCAATATCACCCTCATGGCGATGCGAGTATTGGCGATGCCATGGTGCAGATTGGGCAAAAAGATTTGCTTATCGATGCCCAGGGAAACTGGGGAAACGTTTTAACAGGAGACAGGGCTGCAGCCCCAAGATATATTGAAGCTCGATTATCAAAATTCGCGCTCGAAGTACTTTACAATCCTAAAATTACCGAGTGGCAACTTTCTTATGATGGCCGCAAAAAGGAACCTGTAAATCTGCCGGTTCGCTTTCCGCTATTACTGGCTCAGGGTGCCGAAGGAATTGCAGTGGGACTTAGCACGCGAATTCTTCCGCATAATTTCAACGAACTTATAGACGCTTCCATAAGGCATTTAAAAGGGAAGAGCTTTAAAATTTTCCCGGATTTTCCCACCGCCGGCGAAGCAGATATTTCCAATTATAACGATGGAAAACGCGGCGGACGGGTGCGAATTCGGGCCAAGATTTCTCAGCTGGATAAAAACACGCTGGTTATAACCGAAATTCCATACGGCACAACTACTACCACGCTTATAGATTCTATTTTAAAGGCAAACGATAAAGGGAAGATTAAAATAAAGAAGATTGAAGATAATACCGCAGAGCATGTAGAAATTCAAATTCAACTTCCCCCAAACGTATCGCCAGATAAATCGATAGATGCACTTTATGCGTTTACCAATTGCGAAAATTCTATTTCTCCGCTGGGGTGTGTAATTATAGATAATAAACCCATTTTTCTGGGAGTGACCGAAATGCTTAAGCGCTCTACAGATCATACGCTGAGTTTGCTGAAACGCGACCTGGAAATCAGGCTTGAAGAATTTGAAGAACAATGGCATTTTGCTTCTCTGGAAAGAATTTTTATTGAAAACCGGGTTTACCGGGAGATTGAAGAAGAAGAAACCTGGGAAGGGGTAATAAATGCGATTGCAGAGGGGCTGAAACCTTTTACAAAACATCTAAAACGTGCGGTTAGCGAAGAAGATATTGTACGTTTAACAGAAATTCGTATTAAACGTATTTCAAAATTCGATATAGATAAGGCGCTTCAGAAGATTGAGGCCCTTGAAGGAGAGATCGCCCAGGTAAAACATCATCTGGATCATCTCGTGGACTTTGCAATAGATTATTTCAAAAAATTGAAAAAAGATTATGGCGAAGGCAAGGAACGGCAAACCGATTTAAGATTGTTTGATGATATAGAAGCCTCCAAAGTTGCCATGCGCAACACCAAGCTTTATGTAAACCGAAAAGAAGGATTTATTGGTACTTCACTTAAAAAAGAAGAATTTGTAACCGATTGTTCCGATATCGATGATATTATTTGTTTTACCGGCGATGGAAAAATGATGGTTACGCGGGTAGATGCCAAAACTTTTATTGGGAAAGATATTATTCACGTAGCTGTTTTCAAGAAAAAAGATAAGCGCACCATTTATAACCTTATTTATCGCGATGGCAAAGGCGGAGCTTCCTATATTAAGCGTTTTGCCGTTACTTCTATTACCCGCGATAAGGAATATCACGTGTCGCAGGGTAAAAAAGATTCTAAAATCCATTATTTTTCTGCTAATCCAAATGGAGAAGCCGAAGTGGTAACGGTCTATTTACGCCAGGTGGGAAGTATAAAAAAGCTGAAATTTGAAGTGGATTTTGCCGATATGCTTATAAAAAGCCGGAAGGTAAAAGGGAATATTGTTACCAAATATGCCATTAAAAAAATCGAACTAAAAGAAGAAGGGGTGTCCACCCTTAAACCTCGCAGAATCTGGTTTGACGATAGTGTAAAACGATTAAATGTTGAAGAGCGCGGAGATTTACTGGGCGAATTTCGAGGAGAAGACCGTCTGCTTATTATAACGCAGGACGGGATCGCCAAGACCATAAAACCTGAACTTACCACACGGTTTGACGATGAAATGATAGTGCTGGAAAAATGGGTTCCTAAAAAACCTATTTCAGCCATCTATTGGGAAGCGGAAAAAGAACGATATTATGTAAAGCGGTTCCATATAGAAAATCCTGATAAAGAAGAACTGTTTATAGGTGAGAATCCAAAGAACTATCTGGAAATAATTTCAACAGATTATATCCCGCAGGCAGAACTGGTGTATAATAAATTAAGAGGAAAAGAGCAGCGAGAAAACGATATTGTTAATATTGAAGAATTTATTTCGGTAAAAGGAATTAAGGCTCTTGGAAATCAGTTAACTACTGAAAAATTAAAACAAATAAATTTAGTGGATCCTCTTCCGTATGAAGAGCCCGAAGTAAAGCTCGAGGATATAGAAGTTAAAGAGGATGATGAAGAGGAAGAAATCGATGAATCTATCTCTAAAAAAACCACTTTTACAGTAAATAAATCTACCGAAAGTCAGACTAAACTTTTTGATGAATAATGGGTATTTTAAAGGAGTTTAAGGAGTTTGCCATAAAAGGCAATATGCTAGATATGGCGGTGGGTATTATTATTGGTGCTTCCTTTAATAATGTGATAAATGTGATGGTAAAGCAGGTAATTATGCCGCCGCTTTCCCTTCTTACCAACAATATTCATCTTTCTGAAAAGAAAATTATTCTGCGTAAAGGTGTCGAGGCAGCATCAGAAGGTGTTGCTAATTCTAACCTATCTCAACCGGTGCAGGAGGTTGCTATTGGTTATGGCGCATTGATTGAAGCCTTCCTGGACTTTATAATCGTGGGATTTATTATTTTCCTGGTTATAAAAGGACTGAACAGGTTTAGACGACGTTCCCAGGATCCTAAAGATAAAACCGTGGAAACTCCCAAGGATATTCAGTTACTGTCGGATCTCACCGAACTTATCCAGGAGCAAAATACGCTTCTTAAGAAAGGGATGAACAAAAATTAATCGATTTTCGTGGCCTTCCCTTTTTTCTTTTTTGAATCTCCAACAACCCCATATTCAAAGGTATAGGAGTTTTTATCTGTAGTAAGTATCCTTATGCTGAGTGGTTTTTTTTCTTTCATATTTTTAGGATGAAGATTCGTTACAATATACTCACAATCGTTCACCCAGCGGATAGAGGAGGTATCTGCTTTCCCCTGAAAAATATCGATTTCTGTAGAATCTGTTCTAATAAATTTCGAAGAAACCAGTTTTCCATTTAAATAAGACTGAAATTCAAAGGTGCCGGTGTGGAATTTTTTACAATTCCGTTCAGGAGAATAACAGGATGCAGTTAAAAGTATAAGGCAGGCGATAAGGATTTTCTTCATTTTCGTGGAAAGTTTTGTAATGAATATATAGATATAATTACATAACATTTATTGCTGCAAAATAACGGATTTTATAGCGTAAAATCAATTCTCGAAAGCCTCAAAAGAACCATCGGAATAAAAAATAACGATTTTACTTATTTTCCTGTTATTTGAAGATGTTGGTTCCTGATTATCTACAGTTATTTTCCCTGAAAATTCTTTATTTTTCACCGGGATTTCAGGGGTTGGAGTCGTAGTTGCAGAATTCCCTGAATCCTTTGGGAAATTCCCTTTTCCGTTTAAGAGCCAGTAAAGCTCAACTTCAGGATAATTCTGCACAATTTTAAGCACAAAATCCAGACTCGGTTTATTTCTTCCGGAAAGAATATGAGAAATAGAAGAGCGTCCCACTTCTATAGAATCGGCAAACGCGGCTGCAGAAAGATCGTAATGATCCAGTATTTTTTGAAGCCTTTTGGCAAATTTTTCACTGTTTACCATTGTAAATCCTCTTTAGTGATTTTTCCGTTTTACAAATGTAAATTATTAATTCTAATCGCACAATAAAATAGCTGTGTAAATATTTTAGTGTAAAATTATAAGTTTATATAATAGTATTTAAATAACTAAAAAATAGATACTTAAATATATTATAATTAATAAATGGAATATTTCCATGCATTCAACTTCAGGAAGATTGTTTTGTGTTTACCGATGTGAATTAATACTATGAGTTTGATGGTTTACAATTGTGAATAAATGATTATTTACTTTTGTAAACATGAGAGATAAAAAAAATAGTCTTGCCGAACTTTTTAAAGAGTATAAATCTGTTAAAGAAAATGATCTTTCCGGTCGGTATATAAATTATGATCGTATTCTTCCTCTTCTTCAAAAATGGTCTTCCATCTTTGAAATAAAAGAAATAGGAAAGTCTGTTTTAGGGATTCCCTTACATGCGATTTACCTTGGAAACGGGAAAAAGAAAATATTAGCCTGGTCACAGATGCATGGCAATGAAAGTACTACCACAAAAGCTATTTTCGATTTTATAAAGGCTTGCGAGTTCAAAGATGAAAATATCATGCTTAATTCGATTTTAGATAACTGCAGGATATGTATAATTCCTATTTTGAATCCAGATGGGGCGCGAAAATACACAAGGGTAAATGCTAACGGCGTGGATTTAAATAGGGATGCTTTTGATAGAAAGGAACCTGAAAGCCGCATTCTGAGGGAAATATTTCTAGAATTCCAGCCTCATTTTTGTTTTAATATGCACGATCAGCGAAGTATTTTTAGCGCAGGAAATAATAACCAGCCTGCCACGCTGTCCTTTTTAACTCCTTCTATGAATAAGGATAGAAGCGTTACCGATTCCAGAAAAACGTCTATGCAGCTTATCGCGGGTATAGTAAAAGAATTAGATGAATTTATTCCGGGAAAAATAGGAAGATACGATGATGCTTTTAATATTAACTGTACAGGGGACACTTTCCAAAGCGAAAATATTCCCACGGTATTATTTGAAGCAGGACATTTTCCGGAGGATTATAATCGTGAGGAGACACGAAAATTTGTTTTTATAGCCCTTGTAACCGGCTTATACGCTATTGCGAGGGATAAGATAAAAGAAGTGAACTGGCAAGAATATTTGAAAATTCCTGAAAATGAAAAAATGTTCAATGATATAGTATTAAGAAATTGTTTG
Source organism: uncultured Flavobacteriaceae bacterium (assembly GCA_963811195.1). Lineage (GTDB taxonomy): Bacteria > Bacteroidota > Bacteroidia > Flavobacteriales > Flavobacteriaceae > Gillisia. Next base: position 406,041 of record CAWEQF010000003.1, on the reverse strand, counting down.
ATTAGGGGCACGAAGAACGATGTTGCAATTCAGTTTAAAGAGACCCTGCACCACAATAATATTCATTTTATTCCGGTAATAGAAAAGATAAGGAACGAATTATCTGTTTTTGGGCATAAAGAAATTGATTGTAAGAATTTAGAAATAAAAATAAATGAGAAACAGGAGTTATGCGAAAACGTTATAGTTGATAAATTTTGGGTAAATAATGAAATTTACCCCATAAATTGAGAATAAAATTCAAAATCATTACTAATTATTTAATGCATTTGTATTATTTTTGTGTTTCACATAAAAAGAGAAGCGCATTATGGCAAAATACAAATTAGATGAAACCGATCACCAGATCCTTGATATGCTTATCGAGAATACGCGAACTCCTTTTACGGATATTGCAAAAAAATTAAATATTTCGGCAGGAACCGTTCATGTACGTGTGAAAAAGATGGAGGAAGCTGAGATTATACTAGGTTCTACTCTTACTTTGAATTATGAAAAACTGGGACATGCTTTTATTGCTTATGTAGGAATATTTCTTAAAAACACCTCCCAAACAAAATTTGTTCTTGAACGTATAAACGATATTCCGTATGTTACGGTGGCCCACGTAACCACAGGAAAGTTCAATGTTTTTTGTAAAATACGTGCACGCAATACCCAGCATGCCAAAGAGATTATTTTTCAGTTAGATGATATTGAAGGAGTTTATAGAACAGAAACCATGATTTCTCTTGAAGAAAGTATGAACGATAAAAAGCGATTGATGCATTCTATTTTTCAGGATCTCTAAAATTGCTAAAATTATATTAAAGCCCCTTAACACTAATGTTTAAAGGGGCTTTTTTTATATCTTCAAGTTAAAGTTCTTATTTAATTATTTATGAAACTATCACAACTGGAAAAATCTGAATACCTCTCTTTTTATCAAACTTATTTAAATTACCTGCCAGATGGAGATCTGGTTGATATTTTAGAAACTACTAAGAGAGAGTTCGCGGTATTCCTTGCTTCTTTAAAAGAGGAAGAATTGCAAAAGAAGTATGAGCCCGGCAAATGGACAGTGGCCGAAGTTCTTCAACATATAATAGATACCGAAAGGATTTTTCAATATCGCGCATTAACGGTCGCTCGGGGGGATACTACCAAAATTCCCGGATTCGATCAGGATGCTTATGTGCCATCTTCTAAAGCCAATCGCAGAAGTTTAGAAAGTTTTATTTTTGAATTTGACAGTGTTCGCAATGCGGGGATAGCTCTTTTTCAGAGTTTTGATGATGAAATGCTAAAAGCTGTAGGAAGTGCTAATGGAGCAAATTTTAGTACGCGTGCGGCAGGATTTATTATGGCAGGACATCAAACTCACCACTTAAAGCTTTTTAAATCCAAATATGGATTATGAAAAAACTTCGCAGCTTTTTCGATCTTCTAAAAAAGGCTTATGTAAGCTGGAATAGAAATGATCCCTGGGCACAAAGTGCGGTAATTGCTTATTATGCTATTTTTTCACTCCCATCCTTGCTTATTATTGTAGTGACGCTTGCTGGTTATTTTTTTGGAAATGATGCGGTTCAGGGCAGAATTACTGCGCAAATTGGACAATTTATTGGGAAAGATACCGCCGCTTCCATTCAGGATATGATCACTAATGCTGCCCTAAATAATCATTCGGTTGTAACTATTATCTTTGGTGTATTAATTTTATTATTTGGGGCGACAGGAGTTTTTTTTCGACTCAAGATCGCTATGAACAATATTTGGAATGTTACCGAAAAGAAAGTTACTTTTTTAAGAATGGTAATAGACAGGGTTATTTCTCTGGGAATGGTATTGGTATTGGGTTTCCTGTTGCTTTTAGCGCTTATTGTCTCGACTATTATCCGGTTTTTTAGCGATCGTATTGAAAATTGGGCTCCCATATTAACATCGGTAGGACTGGATATTGTAAATTTTGTGCTCTCTTTTGTTTTTATTACGCTGCTTTTTTCTTCAATTTTTAAATTACTACCCGATGTGAAAATAAGATGGAAAATCACATTCCTGGGAGCTGCATTAACCACGTTCCTTTTCTTAATTGCCGAATATATTATAAGTTTTTATTTCGGTCAGAGCAATCCCGGCTCTGTGTATGGCGGTGCTTCATCTATTGTGCTTATTTTACTCTGGGTAAATTATACCTGTCTTATTATGTTTTATGGTGCCGAATTCACCGTTCAATATGCGTTATATAGGAATGAAATAATAACTCCTAATAAATATAGCGAACCTGCTATATACCAGGAAATGGAAAAGTTAAAAGCAAAAAAAGTGCAGTTAAAGGAGGAAAAAATAATTCTGGACGAATTAGCCTCGGATAATGAATTACCTGAAGAACCATCGCACTAACTTTCAATTAATAAAGGTTTAACGTCTTACCCCTAAGTTTTATAAGCTTCTTAGTACATTCCTCTTCTTTTCTACAGTATATTTAGATAAATGAATGTTTAACTAAAAAGATGAATTATGGATAAGAGAATAGCAATTTTGGCGACTAACGGATTTGAAGAAAGTGAATTGAAATCACCAAAAGAAGCCATGGAGAATGAAGGATTTAAAGTGGAAATAATCAGTCTAAAAGAAGGTAAAATTAAAGCTTGGGATCAGGGAAACTGGTCTAACGAATATAAGGTAGATAAAACCATAGAGCAGGCAAATCCAGAGGATTATAATGGATTAGTGCTTCCAGGAGGGGTAATTAATCCCGATCAACTGCGTACCCACGAAAATGTAATAAAATTTGTAAAAACATTTTTTGAGCAATCCAAACCTGTTGCGGCTATTTGTCACGGTCCCTGGACCTTAATAAATGCCGAAGTTGTGGAAGGTCGAACAATGACATCTTATCATACCCTTAGAAAAGATCTTGAAAATGCCGGGGCAAACTGGGTAGATAAAGAAGTAGTTGTAGACCACGGATTGGTTACCAGTAGAAATCCAAAAGACCTTCCTGCCTTTAACTCCAAATTAATTGAGGAGATAAAAGAAGGGAAACATCAAATGCAACACGCATAACAGGAATAATAATTGAAAAAAAAGCCCGGTATTTCCGGGCTTTTTTAATGTTATAGATCTTCTTCCTCGTGGTCGGGATCCTCTTCCTCGTCGTTCTTCTCGGGTATCTCTACGATGGGTTCGTTAAAGTCTGAATCATCATAATCATCTTCATCATAATTTGCCATTGTATTTTCAAGCCTGGTACTCACTTTTACAAGATAAATAGAATCTTCTGTTTTAACTTCTACCGCATCGATAGTCTCATTTTTTGCATTTTTAAAAGAGATTATCTGGTCGTCATCATATCCATCTGGATATTTTTCAACAAGCAGACTTAAGATTTCCGGGGTTAGCTTTTTGTAATCTACAATGACTCTTTTCATAGCTTAAATTTTATGGTACAATTATAGGAAAAATTCAATTATTTGCAATCCTCATCATAATTTAAAAAAATAAATTTAGAACAGCACTAAAACTCACATTTTTAGCATTCTATATAATAATGCAATGCTTCTTTCAAAATTTGGGGAGGAACAATAACATCTTTAACAGGCATTCCTATATCTTTTAACAGCACAAAATTGATGTTTCCGTGAGAATTTTTTTTATCGAATTTTAAAAGAATTATTATTTCTGAAAAATCTTTTTCCTGCAGATCTATTTTGGGATAAACATCCAACAGCTTGGAAGTGATTTCCTTAAGTTTAGATTGGGATAAATTGCAAACACGGGTAGATATATAAGCAGCGATTATCATTCCTGCAGCAACGGCTTCCCCATGCAAGAGGCGAGTTTTACTGGGGTGTTCTAAATAATAAGATTCTATGGCATGGCCAAAAGTATGACCAAAATTAAGGGTTTTACGCAGTCCCTTTTCTGTTGGATCTTCCTTTACAATCCGTGATTTTATTTTAACCGACTCTTCAATTAGGTCTTCGAGATCTTCTAAGATGAGTTTTTCAAGGTTTGTGGCTTTATTCCAGTAATCTTCATTAGCAATGAGGCCATGTTTAAGTATTTCGGCTAATCCACTTCGCATTTCATTTGCCGGCAAAGTATTTAAAAATGAACTATTTATAAGCACCATTTCTGGCTCCCTAATAATTCCTACCTGATTTTTTAAACTTCCTAAGTCCACACCGGTTTTGCCTCCTACCGAGGCATCAACCATCGAAAGCAGCGTAGTGGGAATATTTATAAAATCTATTCCGCGCTTAAAGGTACAGGCAACGAAGCCTCCAAGATGGGTCACCACGCCGCCGCCCAGATTAATCATCAAACTATTTCTATCGGCATTTAATTCTGAAAGAGCTTGCCACAACCCGGAACAGGTTTCAATATTTTTATGTTCTTCGCCCGCTTCCATTTCTAATATTTCGATTGGGGTATTGGTTTTTATATTAGGCAGGAACGAAGGAAGGCAAAAATGTTGCGTATTGGAATCGGTTAAAATGAAGATTTTGGAATGCGAGGAATCTTGTAAATATTCATTTAAACGAGAGTAACTGTTTGCTGAAAAAAAAACGGGGGCCTGGTCGCTTTGCAAGCTCATATTTTAGTGATTTTTAAAGTGTTTATTAGGGCATAAATTCTGCTGAAAATTATAAAAAAATCAGTAATCATTATTTATCTTTGATATATTAATATAATCTAATGATCACACAGAAAATTTTTAACGATACCGAAACAGCTTTCAAATTAAAATCTGACGATGAGTTAAATCGTGCGCTGTTTCTATTTGAGATGATAAATCGTCCCAGCCTTGTTAAATTTGGTACTTCGCTTACCAATATATCTCTAAAATTTCATTTACCGGTAGAAGGGCTTATAAAAAAAACTATATTTAATCAATTTAGCGGTGGTCAAACTATGGATGACTGTATGCCGGGAATTGAAAAAATGTATACCATGAAACTTCGCAGTATCCTGGATTATTCTGCAGAAGGAAAGGATGAAGAGGAGCAGTTTAATGCTGCTGCAAAAAAGAAAAAAAGCATTGTGGAATTTGCAGCGAATAAAAAGGAACTGCCTTATGCGGTTTTTAAACCTACTGGAATAGGGAGATTTGGAATTTGGGAAAAAGTTACTGCCAAAGCCGAGCTTACTTCAGAAGAGAAAGAAGAGTGGGAGCGAGTAAAGCAGCGTGTAGAGAATATTTGCGAAACAGCTTATAAAAATGATATCGCCATACTCGCCGATGGTGAAGAAACCTGGATGCAGGAAGCTGTAGATGATTTGATTCTGGATATGATGCGAAAGTATAATAAGGAAAAAGCCATCGTTTTTAATACGTTGCAGTGTTACCGATGGGACCGGCTCCAGTACTTGCAGGATCTTCATGAAACAGGAAAGAAAGAAGGTTTTAAAATTGGTTCTAAAATAGTTCGTGGCGCTTATATGGAAAAGGAAAATGCCAGAGCTAAAAAAATGGGATATCCTTCCCCTATTTGTGAAAGCAAAGAAGCCACCGATGTTAGTTTTAATGCGGTACTTTCCTATTGCCTGGCGAATATTGAAGATATCTCTGTATTTATAGGAACTCACAATGAAATGAGTAATTATCTGGCTCTTCAGATAATGGAGGATAAAGGAATTGAAATCAGTGATCCCAGGGTTTGGTTTAGTCAGTTATACGGAATGAGTGATCATATAAGTTATAACCTTGCCCGTAAAGGGTATAATGCCGCTAAACTCGTTCCATTTGGACCGGTAAGAGAAGTGGTTCCTTATCTTATAAGACGGGCTCAGGAAAATACGTCGGTAAAAGGACAAACGGGAAGAGAACTGGCTCTATTGCGGGAAGAGAAAAAGCGCCGTAAAGGCGAGCCAACCTCCAAGCAGTCCCAGGAATAATACTCAATGAAATTTCTGGTTCGCTTTATTTTTTTTAAAGTTTTAGGCTGGAAAATGCAGGGATATTTTGATCCTTCTATTAAAAAGTGTGTTGTAATAGTAGCACCTCACACCAGCTGGTACGATTTTTTTATAGGTATTTTAGTTCGTAAAATAATAGGTCTGAAAATTAATTTTGTAGCCAAAAAAGAATTGTTTAAACCTCCTTTGGGCTGGTATTTTAGATGGGTAGGGGGCACGTCTTTAGATCGTACTCCTAACCAAAAGAAAGTAGATGTCATTGCCGGACTTTTTAAAGAAAAGGAAATCTTCAGGCTGGCGCTCTCTCCTGAAGGGACGCGAAAAAAAACAACCCGGTGGAAAACCGGGTTTTATTATACTGCTAAAAAGGCGCAGGTTCCAATAATAATGGTAGCTTTTGATTATGGTTCCAAAACTATAAAAATATCACCGCCATTTTATAATTCGGAAAATTTTGAAGAAGACTTTAAAAAGATCCGTGAATTTTACGTAGGAATTGAAGGTAAAATTCCGGCGAATTTTTAATACTACTCTTCGGTTTGTTCTTCCATAGTATGGTAAACATTCTGAACATCATCATCTTCCTCAAGTCTTTCTAATAATTTTTCTACATCTGCAGCTTCTTCTGGCGAAAGTTTTTTAGTTACCTGTGGAATTCTTTCGAAACCCGAAGAGAAAATTTCAATATTCCGGCTTTCCAGTTCTTTTTGAAGGGCACCAAAACTCTCGAAAGGAGCATAGATCATAATTCCATCTTCATCTTCAAAAACTTCTTCGGCTCCATAATCTATGAGATCCAGCTCTAATTCTTCAGGATCCAGCCCTTCAGGGTTTATTCTGAAATTACAGGTATGGTCGAACATAAATTCCACAGAGCCTGAAGTTCCCAAATTCCCGTCACTTTTGCTAAAATGCATACGAACATTGGCAACTGTACGATTGTTATTATCTGTAGCTGTTTCTACCAACACTGCAATTCCGTGAGGCGCATAGCCTTCAAAAAGAACAATTTTATAATCCCCCTGATTTTTATCGCTGGCCCGTTTTATGGCCCGTTCAATATTATCTTTAGGCATATTCACGCTTTTCGCGTTTTGAATTACCGCCCGTAATTTTGAGTTGGCATCAGGATCCGGGCCTCCTTCTTTCACAGCCATAACAATATCTTTCCCAATGCGTGTAAAAGCTTTGGACATTGCAGACCAACGCTTCATTTTACGTGCTTTTCTAAATTCAAATGCTCTTCCCATAGTAGTTGTAAATTGGGTGTAAAAATAAAAAAAACGTTTCATTTTCATATAAAAAATAAAACGTCTCTTTAAGTTCTTTAAATGAGTAAGTTACTCTGCATTTACTATTTTTTCTATAGTTTCTGCCATTTTAAAATCTTTTTCGGTAACGCCACCCGCATCGTGAGTAGATAATGAAATCTCTAACTGATTATAAACATTGGTCCATTCGGGATGGTGTTGTTGCAATTCGGCTTCAAAAGCTATGCGTGTCATTAGGCTAAATGCTTCTTTGAAATTTTCAAATTCCAGCGAAGTATGAATGGCATTTTCAGAATAGGTCCAGCCTTCGAGGTTTTCAAGTTTATTTTTTATTTCGTTTTCCGATAATTTTTTCATAATAAATATTTTAAAGTTAAATTACTGATAATGTGCGTAAAAACTAGTCTTACTTCAGTTTTTAATATAAGATTAACGCTTAGGTAATTACAGATGCTTCTACCACTTGTTGGACAGTAACCTGCAGGTTTTTAGGCAGGAGATTGTCTTTGGGAAGAACGGCCAGAAAACGATCGAAATTTGAATCGTAAACCTGTTTTAATAATGGATGTTTATACCCTAAAATTTCTGCAATATCGATTATAAGATCATGCTGGTGAGTAAGATCTGTGCTTCCTAAATGAAAAACTCCCTGTTTTTTTCTATTGATAATATAATGAACCTGCTGGGTAAATTTTTGAATATCTATGGCATTTACTACAACATTGGGAAAAACTTCCAGTGCTTCTCCAAATTCAATTTTATTCTTTATTTCCAGTACCCGGGGCGAATTGAGTCCAAAAACCATAGGGAGGCGCAGAATATTGTATTTGTTGTTAGGAAGCCTTAACAGGGCATTTTCAATTTTTATTTTAAAACGGCCGTAAATGCTTTGCGAAAGCGTTTTATCGTATTCGTAGGAGGGATAATTGGTGAAAGCATCGAAAACATTGGCCGAAGAGATAAAAATAAGCTTGCATTTATTCTGAAGGATGTAATCTATAATGGTAAAATGCAGATGTACCTGGGAATCGAAATTTCCCCGAACTGCAGAAATTATTATAGTAGGACGAAGATTATCCAGAAGAATACCAATATTTTCTGTGTCCATATCGTATTCAAAAAACTTATGGTTTTTTTCAAAGGATCTAGAATTGCTGAAATAAGTGGCATATGTATCAAAATAAGGATAAAGCTCTCTGTACAGGGCATTTCCTATAAAGCCACTTCCCCCTAAAATGAGTATTTTTTCCAATTTTTATCCTTTATAAAAGGGCAATTTTACCTGATTTGCAGGAATGGCCTTTTTACGGATCTGGATATAAATCTTTTCGTTGTTTTTAGCCATTTCTGCTGGAATATATCCCATTCCTATCCCTTTTTCTAGGGAAGGGGACATGGTTCCGGAAGTTACCTCTCCAATTTTTTTGCCATTTTCGTCCACAATCTCGTATCCATGTCGGGGAATTCCTCTTTCACCAAGTTCAAATGCGATTAATTTTCTTTTGGGACCTTCTTCTTTTTCTTTTTGAAGATTTTCAGAATTTATAAAATCTTTAGAGAATTTGGTTATCCATCCCAGTCCTGCTTCGATAGGCGAGGTAGTGTCATTAATGTCATTTCCGTATAAACAATACCCCATTTCCAGGCGTAAAGTATCCCTTGCGGCAAGTCCTATAGGTTTTATGCCAAATTCTTCTCCGGCTTCCATTACCCTGTTCCAGATTTGCTCGGCATCTTCATTTTTAAAATAAATTTCAAAGCCGCCACTGCCAGTATATCCTGTGGCAGAGATAATAACATTTTTAATACCTGCAAATTCGGCCACCTGAAACGTATAGAATTTCATATTCTTTAAATCTATCTCTGTGAGGGATTGCATGGCTTCGGCAGCTTTTGGGCCCTGGATAGCAAGTAAAGAATATTCGTCGCTCATATCTTTTAAGGTAGCTTCCATGGTATTATGCTGGCAGATCCAATTCCAGTCCTTTTCTATATTGGAGGCATTAACCACCAAAAGATACTTTTCATTATTAATCCTGTAAATGATTAAATCATCAACAATTCCACCTTCTTCATTAGGCATGCAGCTGTACTGTGCCTTTCCGTCTTCAAGTTTTGCAGCATCATTAGAGGAAATTAACTGAATTAGCTGCAGGGCATTTTCTCCCGTAACCAAAAATTCCCCCATATGGGAAACATCGAAAACACCTACTCCCTCACGCACCGTTTGATGTTCAATAGTTACACCTTCATAAGAAACCGGCATATCAAATCCGGCGAATGGAACCATTTTGGCATTTAATGATTCGTGAATATCATTGAGAGCGATTTTTTTCATCTGTTTAAAATTTTCGCAAATTTATTCAAATCCTTATGAAATAGGGCGATTATTCCGTGATTTTATTAAGAATGTGTTATAAGCCCTGACGGGCAGGAACATAAATTTTATATTTGTAAAAAGAGTAATAAATTTTGAGCGATGAAAGTATTGAGTGTAAAGCAATTGGCAGAAGCAGATAGTATTACTGTTAAAAAACAAAAGATTACATCTGAGATTTTAATGGAAAGAGCGGCAACTGCCCTTTTTAATTCGTTACATTCCAAACTGAGTACTACCGAGATTCCTATTAAAATTTTTTGCGGGATAGGTAATAATGGAGGAGATGGCCTGGTAATAGGCAGGTTGCTCCATCAGGAAGGATATAAAGTCACTATTTACGTTGTAAATTACAGCCATAAACGTTCTGAGAACTTTCTTTCCAATTACGACAAAATTAAGGAGATTACCCACGAATGGCCAATATTGTTAACAAAGGACGATGATTTCCCGGAGCTTTCTTCTAATGATTTTGTGATTGATGCGATGTTTGGGATAGGATTAAACCGACCTTTGGAAGGATGGGTATCCAGACTGGTAAAACATATAAACAAATCCCATTCTTTTGTTTTAGCAGTTGATATGCCTTCGGGGCTTTTTGCCGATAAAATTCCCAATAAAAAAGAAGCAGTTATTAAGGCAGATTTCACTATAACTTTTCAAACTCCGAAACTTGTTTTTTTTCTTCCACAAACTTCAAAATATGTGGGAGATCTTCAGATTATCGATATAGGACTGGATCGTGAATATCTTGAAAAGGCAACTGCGAATATTCAGCTGGTGGAAAAGAGTGATATTCAGAAACTTTATAAAAATCGGGAAAAGGAGTCGCATAAAGGAAATTATGGGCATAGTCTTATAATAGGAGGGAGCTATGGAAAAATAGGGAGCGTGGGACTTTCCTCGACTGCGGCTTTGCACAGCGGAGCAGGAATGGTTACTATTTTTGCCCCTAAATGCGGATATGAAATTTTACAAACTCTTCTGCCTGAAGCCATGGTTATTACCGATAAAGCGGAAAAGACCCTTACTAACATAGAATTTGAGCTGGATCCTGATGTGGTTTGTTTTGGAATGGGAGTAGGGACTTCTGCAGAAAGTATGGAGGCGATGGAAAAACTGCTGAAGAAAACTTCTAAACCAATGCTTATTGATGCAGACGGATTAAATATTCTTTCAAAGAATAAGGAATTTTTAAATTTTGTGCCACCCAATTCAGTTTTAACCCCGCATCCAAAGGAGCTGGAGAGACTTATAGGAAAGTGGAAAGACGATTTTAATAAGCTTAAGAAGGTAAAGGCTTTTACCAAAAAGTATAAAGTCACAATAGTAATAAAAGGTGCGTATACCTTAGTGGTAAAAGGAGAAAAAATTTCTATAAACAGCACGGGCAATCCGGGAATGGCGACCGCTGGTAGTGGGGATGTGCTATCGGGAGTTATTACCGCCCTGATCTCGCAAAATTATGACCCCTTTATTGCGGCTATCATAGGGGTTTTTTTACATGGGAAAACAGGAGATATAATGGCTCAAAAAGTGAGTTATGAAGGACTCGTTTCCGGCGATATTGCTAAAAATATGGGGCTTTCATTTTTAGATTTATTTAAAAAGGAGCAGGAAACGTCCCAGGAATAAATAATATTGAATATTTTTGCAATTGTTTAAGGCTTATTTTTCCAATCTTCTGATTTGTGTAAAATATGGCTCCATCAAACCGACCCTATCTATGAGTTCAATCCATTATATCAGTTCTGCAGTACTCGATTTGCAGGATATCCATGAAATTATTACCCATACATTAAAATTAGAATTAAGTGAGGAGGCCCGCTTAAATATTTTAAAGTCCCGGGAATATCTGGATAAAAAAATGGATAGCAATGAACAACCTATTTATGGTATTAATACTGGTTTTGGTTCTTTATGTAATGTTAAGATAGATAAGGCTCATCTCACCCAACTTCAGGAAAACCTTGTAATGTCACACGCCTGTGGAACCGGCGAAAAAATTTCTAAATCCATTATTCGATTAATGCTGTTGTTAAAGATCCAGTCCTTAGGTTATGGAAATTCCGGGATTGCTTTAAAAACCGTAGAAAGGCTTATAGATTTTTATAATGAAGATATACTTCCCGTAGTTTATGAACAGGGATCTTTAGGAGCTTCGGGCGATCTGGCTCCGCTTGCCCATCTTGCATTACCATTGATAGGAAAAGGTGAGGTCTATTATAAAGGTAATATTATCCCTTCTGGTCGGGTGCTGGAAGAATTGGGCTGGGAACCTATTTCCCTCCAGTCCAAAGAAGGACTGGCTTTATTGAATGGCACCCAGTTTATGAGTGCTCATGGCGTATATGCACTATTAGAATGTTATAAAATTTCTTATCTGGCCGATCTCATTGGGGCATTATCAATAGATGCTTTCGATTGCAACATGGCTCCTTTTGATGAACTTGTACATATGGTGCGTCCGCATCGGGGACAAATAAAAACAGCCGAAAGACTACGTGACTTTTTAGAAGGAAGTGAGATTGCATTAAAAGAAAAGGAAAATGTTCAGGATCCCTATTCCTTTAGATGCATTCCTCAGGTACATGGGGCAACAAAGGATACCCTTGCTTTTGTACATAAAACTTTTAAAACCGAAATAAATTCGGTGACCGATAATCCTAATATTTTTAGGGAAGCAGATAAAATTATTTCAGGTGGTAACTTCCATGGGCAGCCTTTAGCTCTTTCCCTGGATTATTTGGCTATCGCAATGGCCGAGCTGGGAAATATTTCTGAACGCAGAATTTATCAATTGGTTTCCGGATTAAGGGGGCTGCCTGCATTTTTAGTAGAAAACCCCGGATTAAATAGTGGTTTTATGATTCCGCAGTACACGGCCGCCAGTATTGTGAGCCAGAATAAACAGTACGCAACGCCTTCCAGTATAGATTCTATTGTTTCATCGAACGGACAGGAAGATCATGTAAGCATGGGTGCTAATTCCGCTACAAAACTGCTTAAAGTGGTTAATAATATTTATACCATTATAGCTATTGAACTTTTTAATGCTTCTCAGGCACTTCATTTTAGAGAACCTTCTAAGACGTCATCCCTTATAGAGGGATTAATAAATGAATTTCGAAAGAAAGTTCCAGTAATTTCTGAAGATGAAGTGATGTCTTTACATATAAAAGAGGCTTCAAATTTTCTTCGGAAATATGAAATGAGAGAAGATTTCTTGAAGGATTAGCTTATTCGTCTATTTTACCATTCATCCATTCGATAGCATCTTCAAGCTTATCAAAAACCCCGAAACAATTTTTGTTTTTATAGAACTGCTGCTCTATAAAAGCATTGTGTTTTACCAAATCGTCCTGGGTAACAACAGCAATAGCCTTAAGATTGGGAGTGTTAGCAGATTCCCGATACACCATGGGATTTACCGCATACGAATTTAAACGATTGGAGATATAGCCATAAGGTTGATTATTAAAGACATCTTTACCGATTTCCAAAAGTTTCCTATTGTTTTGAACATCAAATAAAACTCCTTCATTTAGTTCGGCTATCAGGATTCTGTCCAGTAACCTTACCTTTCCAAATTCTAAATTCTTTATTGAACCAATCATAAAAGTGTAGGGAAAATTTTAAGTCCAAATGTAAGAATTATAGCTATAGGTTAGGGAAAAATCTTACAAATAAATAGCGCAGGGTAATTTATTGAGAATCAGTATTTTATTTGCGTATGTTTTAAAAGATGGAGGGGAAACCTATATGGGGACACCTTAAAAAATTATTGATTATCTACATAATGTAATAAAAAATAACCCGCTTTCAAGTATTTGATAAATTAAAGCGGGTTTTACTGATTTTTCAAAATATAATTAGGATTCTGTTTTTTTAGGCTCCTTTTTAATATTTACGGTTAATTCATTTTTATCTTCATCCAGATCCATAAAAATCTGATCTCCTTCAGAAAGTTTGGAAGTGATAATTTCTTCGGCTAATACATCTTCAATATATTTCTGTATAGCCCGGTTTAAGGGTCTGGCTCCATATTCTTTATCGAATCCTTTATCGGCAATATAATCTTTGGCTTTTTCGCTTAAAGTAAGATTATATCCTAATAAACCAATACGCTCATAAAGCTTGGCTAATTCAATATCGATAATTTTATGAATATCATCTCTATCCAGTGAATTAAAGATGACTACATCGTCTATCCTGTTTAAAAATTCTGGGGCAAAAGATTTTTTCAACGCACTTTCTATTACTCCGCGCGCATTTTCGTCCACCTGGGAGCGTTTCGCCGCCGTTCCAAATCCAACTCCCTGTCCAAAATCTTTGAGTTTTCTGGACCCAATGTTGGAGGTCATTATAATAATCGTGTTTCTAAAGTCTATTTTTCTTCCAAGACTATCGGTAAGATATCCATCATCCAGTACCTGTAACAACATATTAAAGACATCGGGATGGGCTTTTTCCACCTCGTCCAGTAAAATTACAGCATAAGGTTTTCTGCGTACTTTTTCAGTGAGTTGTCCACCTTCTTCATATCCTATATATCCCGGAGGGGCTCCAATAAGTCTGGATACAGCAAATTTTTCCATATACTCACTCATATCTATTCTTATAAGAGAATCTTCATTATCGAATAGCTCGCGGGCAAGCACTTTTGCCAGTTGGGTTTTACCCACTCCTGTTTGTCCTAAGAAAATAAAGGAACCAATTGGTTTATTTGGGTCTTTAAGCCCGGCCCGGTTTCGTTGAATAGCTTTTACAACTTTATTTACGGCATCGTCCTGCCCAATTACTTTACCTTTAATACGCTTAGGCAGTTCAACAAGTTTGTTGCTTTCTGTTTGGGCAATCCTATTAACAGGCACGCCAGTCATCATGGAAACTACATCGGCTACATGTTCTTCATTAACGGTTTCTTTATGTTTGCGTGTTTCTTCTTCCCATTTTTCCTGAGCGACAGCTAACTGTTTTTCAAGATTTTTTTCATCATCTCTTAATTTAGCGGCTTCCTCATATTTTTGTTTTTTAACTACAGCATTTTTATTTTCTCTAACCGCTTCGAGCTTTTGTTCCAGCTCCAGAATTTGTTTAGGCACTTCAATATTAGTGATATGTACACGAGCTCCTGCTTCATCCAGCGCATCAATTGCTTTGTCTGGCAAAAATCGCTCGGTCATATAGCGGTTAGTAAGTTTTACGCAGGCATCAATCGCTTCGGGAGTATAAATAACATTGTGGTGTTCTTCATACTTGGGTTTAATATTATTTAAAATTTCAAGAGTTTCATCGATACTGGTAGGTTCAATAATCACTTTTTGAAATCTTCTTTCCAGTGCACCATCTTTTTCGATATACTGCCTGTATTCGTCTAAGGTGGTAGCGCCAATACATTGTATTTCGCCTCGCGCTAATGCGGGTTTAAACATGTTGCTGGCATCCAGACTTCCAGTTGCTCCACCTGCCCCAACAATGGTATGAATTTCATCAATAAATAAAATGATATCATCATTTTTTTCTAGTTCATTCATTACGGCTTTCATTCGCTCTTCGAACTGTCCCCGGTATTTTGTTCCCGCCACAAGACTTGCTAAATCGAGAGTTACCACTCGTTTATCGAATAATATTCGCGAAACTTTACGTTTTATAATACGAAGGGCTAAACCTTCTGCAATTGCAGATTTACCCACGCCGGGCTCACCTATAAGCAAAGGATTGTTTTTTTTGCGTCGACTTAATATCTGGCTAACCCGCTCAATTTCCTTTTCTCTTCCCACAACGGGATCCAGTTTATCAATTTCGGCAAGAGCAGTTAAATCTCTCCCGAAGTTATCAAGAACAGGGGTTTTAGATTTTTTGTTAGATTTCCCAGGGCCACCGCTGCTAAAAGGATTGTCTTTTGTAGTATCATCGGCATTGCTGTCTTCATCTGAAAAAGACTCTGCTCTTGGAGCCTCCATAAAATCATCTTCGTTTGTTATCATATATTTGAATTGATCTTTAACCCCGTCATAATCTATTTTCAACTTGTTTAATAGTTTTGTGGTAGGGTCGTTTTCATTTCTCAAAATACAAAGCAAAAGATGGGCGGTATTGATAGAAGAACTCTGGAAGAGTTTAGCTTCTAAAAATGTGGTTTTTAATGCTCTTTCTGCCTGTCTTGTTAAATGAAGGTTTTTTTTGTCATTCGAAATGGTAGTAGCGTCCGGATTTGCAGGGCTTAAAATTTCGACCTTGCGTCTTAAATGCCCAAGATCCACATCTAAGGCGTTTAAAATATTTATAGCTTTTCCGTCTCCGTCTCTTAAAAGGCCCAGCATTAAATGTTCTGTTCCTATAAAGTCATGGCCCAGCCTTAGAGCTTCCTCTTTGCTAAAAGCAATAACATCTTTTACTTTGGGTGAAAAATTATCATCCATCTTATTTCCTTTCTCTTTTTATTAATTACCCTAAAGGTTCAAAAATTATACCTATATAATAGGTAGATAGTAAATTGACAAAATAACTTTAAATAATCAAAATTGAATTTAACGAACTTATTAACCAATAGCGCCTAAAGATTTGTTAATAAAATTAATCAAAATGGAGGCATGTACCCTCTAAAACATTGAGAAAATCCGTAAATTGGCACGTTAGATTTTACAACTAAATTAAACTACTAAAATATGGCTGAAGGAGAAAATTTAATTCCTATCAACATTGAAGATGAAATGAAATCGGCTTATATCGATTATTCGATGTCGGTCATTGTGTCACGTGCCTTACCAGATGTGCGCGATGGATTAAAACCTGTACACCGCAGGGTACTGTTCGGGATGCAGGAACTTGGAATTCGATCCAATACTGCCCATAAAAAATCTGCCAGAATTGTAGGGGAAGTGTTGGGTAAATATCACCCTCACGGTGATTCTTCAGTTTACGATACTATGGTTAGAATGGCTCAGGAATGGAGCTTACGATATATGTTGGTAGACGGACAGGGGAATTTTGGTTCTATAGATGGAGATAGTCCTGCAGCAATGCGTTATACAGAGGCCAGAATGCGTAAAATCGCAGAAGAAATGCTGGCCGATATAGATAAGGAAACGGTAGACTTTCAGCTGAATTTCGATGATACCCTTCAGGAACCTACTGTTTTACCAACAAAAATCCCTAACCTTTTGGTAAATGGAGCCAGCGGTATTGCGGTAGGAATGGCTACCAATATGCCTCCTCATAACCTTTCTGAAGTTATTGATGGGATTAATGCGTATATAGATAATCCGGAGATTGAAATAGATGAACTCATAGAACATGTAAAAGCTCCCGATTTTCCTACAGGGGGAACAATCTATGGGTATGATGGAGTGAGGGAAGCTTTTAAAACAGGGCGTGGACGTATTGTTCTTCGCGCTAAATCTTCGTTAGAGGAGGTGAATGGAAGGGAAGCTATAATTGTTACCGAGATCCCATATCAGGTTAATAAGGCAGATATGATCAAGAAAACTGCCGACCTGGTAAATGATAAAAAAATTGACGGGATTGCTTCAATTCGGGATGAATCTGACAGAAATGGAATGCGAATCGTTTATATTTTAAAGAGAGACGCTATTCCAAATATTGTGCTCAATACCTTATATAAACATACTTATTTACAAACCAGCTTTAGTGTAAATAATATTGCACTGGTAAAAGGGAGACCTGAAATGCTCAATTTAAAGGATATGATTTATCACTTTGTAGAGCATAGACATGAAGTGGTGGTACGCAGAACCCAGTATGAATTAAGAAAAGCCGAAGATAGAGCACACATTCTTGAAGGATTAATAATTGCTTCTGATAATATAGACGAAGTAATCGCCATTATAAGGGGGTCAAATAATGCAGATGAAGCCCGAAGTAAATTGATGGAGCGCTTCGAATTATCTGAACTTCAGGCGAAAGCCATCGTAGAAATGCGTTTACGACAGTTAACCGGTCTGGAACAAGATAAACTTCGAGCCGAATATGACGAGCTTTTAAATACTATTGAAGACCTTAAAGATATTCTTGCCAATAAGGAAAGAAGAATGCAGGTGATTCAAGATGAGCTTGCCGAGATGAAAGATAAGTACGGCGATGCCAGACGTTCCCAAATAGAATATGCAGGAGGCGATCTTAGCATTGAAGATATGATCCCGGATGAGCAGGTAATTATTACAATCTCACATGCGGGTTATATAAAAAGGACTTCTCTTACAGAATATAAAACCCAAAACAGGGGGGGAGTAGGCCAAAAAGGTTCTACCACCCGCAGTGAAGATTTTCTGGAACATTTATTTTCTGGCACTAACCATCAATACATGTTATTCTTTACTCAAAAAGGGAAATGTTTCTGGATGCGGGTATATGAAATTCCCGAAGGAAGTAAAACATCCAAAGGAAGAGCTATTCAGAATCTTATTAATATAGAACAGGACGATAAGGTGAAAGCTTTTATTTGTACACAGGATCTAAAGGATGAGGAATATATCAACAATCACTATGTGATTATGGCCACTAAAAAAGGCCAGGTTAAAAAGACATCGCTGGAACAATACTCCCGTCCACGTGTAAATGGTATTAATGCCATTACTATTCGTGAAGATGATGAATTGCTGGAAGCTAAATTAACCACCGGAAACAGTCAGGTAATGTTGGCGGTAAAAAGCGGAAAAGCCATTCGTTTTGAAGAAAGTAAAACCCGCCCAATGGGAAGAAATGCAAGTGGGGTTAGAGGGATCACTCTAGCCGATGACAAAGATGAAGTAATAGGAATGGTAGCTGTTAACGATTTTGATACCGATATATTAGTGGTTTCTTCCAATGGCTATGGAAAACGTTCTAAATTAGATGATTATAGAATCACCAACCGCGGAGGTAAAGGGGTTAAAACCATTTCTGTAACCAAAAAAACAGGGGAATTGGTAGCTATTAAAAATGTGGGTGATGACGATGATTTAATGATTATTAATAGATCGGGGATTGCGATTCGTATGAGTGTAGATAATTTGCGAGTTATGGGAAGAGCAACTCAAGGGGTAAAACTCATAAATCTTAAGAATGGAGATGAGATCGCAGCGGTAGCAAAAGTAATGCAGAATGAAGATGATATCGAGGAAATGGAAAAGGCCGAACCAACTGACAGCGATGACCAAACAACAGATGGCACAACAATTGCAGATGATAGTGAAGAATAAATAAAACTTAAAAATCTAAAATTAAAATTACAATGAAAACCAATCTTTTAACCATAGCATTATCATTTCTATCGGTAATTGCTGTTGCTCAGAAAAAAGAAATACGTGATGCCGGTAAGGCGATCGACGACGGGAACTTTTCCGAAGCGAAAAATTATTTAAGTCAGGCAGAGCCTAATTTGTCCGAGGTAAATGATAATTATCAGGCAGATTTCTATCTGTATAAAGGTCAGGCTTATTTAGGAAAAGGAGAAAATGTTTCTCTTGAGGATCTTCAAACCGCTTCCGCAGCTTTCAAAAAAGCACAGGAATTAGGGAGTGATAAAGCGGCAGATGGTCTTTCGGCTGTGACTAATAGTCTTGTGCAAGAGGCAATTAATGATCAAAATGCCCAAAAATATGCCGATGCTGCTAAAAAGCTGTATGCCGGATATCAAATGAATAAAAAAGACACTATTTATTTGTATTATGCTGCTTCAGATGCCGTGAATGCTAAAGATTACAAAAGTGCTTTAGATTATTATGAAACTTTAAGGGATCTTAATTTTACCGGGGTGGAAACTCAATATTTTGCCACAAATAAAGAAACCGGAAAAGAAGAAGCGATGAATAAAACTCAACGCGATCTTATGGTGAAATCTGGACAGTATATTAATCCGCAGGATAAAAAGACTGAACCTAAAAATGGTGAAATCGCAAAAAATATTGCTCTAATTTATATAGACCAGGGTGAAAATGAGAAAGCGATTGAAGCTATGGATGCTGCAAAAGCTGCAAACCCAGGAGATATGGCCCTATTGCAGGCAGAAGCCAATATGTATTATAAAATGGGTAAAAAGGATAAATATCATGAATCGATGGAAAACATCGTAGAGAAAAATCCTAACGATCCAACTGCATTTTATAACCTTGGAGTTACCTCTTTTGAAATGGGCGATGCACAATCTGCCATTAAATATTACAAAAAGGCCTTAGAATTAGATCCATCTATGACCGATGCCCGTTTAAACATTGCCGCTGCCATCCTTTCTAAAGAACAAGGAATAGTTGAGCAAATGAATAAATTGGGAATGAGTAAAGAAGATACCAAAAAGTATGATGAGCTTTCTGAAAAACGTAAAGGAATTTATAAAGAAGCCCTTCCTTATCTTGAAAAAGTAATGGAGGCAGATCCTGGAAATGTGGAAGCTATGAGAACTACTATGAATATCTATTATCAATTAGGCCAAAATGATAAAGCCGATGCTTTACAGAAAAAACTAGATAATACGCAGAAATAATCAGTAATTTCTGAAATAAAAAAGGCTACCATTTGGTAGCCTTTTCTGTTTTTTTTTACGGGAGATTATATAATCTTTTTTATTACCCGCAGTTTGTGCGTATGCTTTTTTAAATCGATATTAAAAATTCCGGAATGGTCTATACGATCAATTCGTACTTTTCCATAAACGTGAATAATATAATTATCCGGCATTATGATTCCAACATGGTTTATATTCCCTTCGTTATCATCAAAAAAGGCCAGATCTCCTGCTTCACTTTCTTCAATAAAACTTAAAGCTTCCCCCTGGGTAGCCTGCTGATGTGAATCTCTCAATAAAAAATGGCCGTTTATGGCATAAACCATTTGTGCCAGTCCACTGCAATCTATTCCAAAAGGTGTTTTTCCTCCCCATAAAAAAGGAGCATTTAAATAGAGAAGGGCGGTGTTAATTATTTGCGATTTGTCTTTAATTCCTGAAATTATCGCACCCTCGTACTCGTGGCCTAAAGAATCTGTAAAATTCAACACGGAGCCTAATAATATCGGGGTAAGATTTCCCAGAGCGTTGGTAACATGTTCTAACAAGATCTCCAGAATATCTTCTTTTTTTGAAAGAGAGTTTTAAAAAATCTTCTTCAGAAATTTTTATGCATTGTGAATTATCAATCCAGCCTTCATATGAATCGAATTCGTTCCGAATACGATTCCACTGGCTCCGTTCTTCCAGGATTTTAAAATATTCACCATACAAAAGCTGGCTTGTCATTTCAGAAAGATGAGAAGCCTGGGCTCTTACAGGAATGATGCTAAGGTTGCATATGCCGTATTGCATCTATAAAGACTTACAGATTTTGTTAGTTTCTTTGAATGATCATGGCCGAGGCGCCCCCGCCACCATTGCAAATGGCTGCTGCTCCAATTTTTGCATTATTCTGCTCTAACACATTTAAGAGCGTAATTAAAATACGCACGCCAGAACATCCCAGAGGGTGACCCAAAGAAACTGCTCCTCCATTTACATTGGTGTTTTTATCTGATAACCCCAAGATTTTCATATTGGCTAATCCCACTACAGAAAAAGCTTCGTTAAATTCAAAAAAGTCAACATCATCCTGAGAAATTCCTGCTTTTGCAAGAGCTTTTGGTAAGGCCTTGGAGGGAGCTGTGGTAAACCATTTTGGCTCCTGAGCTGCATCTGCAAAACTTTTAATGCTAGCCAGAACTTTTAGGCCTAATTCTTCAGCTTTTTCGCGGCTCATTAAAACTACCGCTCCGGCACCATCATTTATAGTAGAAGCATTGGCTGCGGTAACAGTTCCATCTTTGGAGAAAGCAGGACGTAAAGAAGAAATTTTATCCATTCTCACATTTTTATACTCTTCATCTTCTTTAACTACTAAAGGATCTCCTTTTCTTTGAGGCACTTCCACGGGAACCACTTCATTATCAAATTTTCCTTCTTTCCACGCCTTGGCAGATCTTTCATAAGACTGAACAGCAAAAGCATCCTGATCTTCTCTAGAAAAGTTATATTCTTTAGCGCAAAGATCGGCACAAGTTCCCATCGCATTATGGTCGTAAGCATCTACTAGTCCGTCTTTTTGCATCCCATCAATCATGGTGGCGGGTCCAAATTTTTGTCCGGTCCTCAAATGAAGGTAATGAGGAATAAGACTCATATTTTCCATTCCTCCTGCGACTACTATATTGGTATCTCCAAGCATTATAGACTGTGCGGCCTGCATGACCGCTTTCATTCCGCTGGCACAAACTTTATTTATGGTAGTACACGGAACCGTATCAGGAATTCCCGAACCAAGCGCTGCCTGTCTCGCCGGAGCCTGACCAACCCCTGCCTGGACCACATTTCCCATTAAAACTTCTTCCACCATTTCGGGTTTCAGATTAATTTTTTCTAAGGCTCCTTTTATAGCAACCGATCCTAATTTCGTTGCAGGTACAGTAGATAAACTTCCCATAAAACTTCCTATAGGGGTTCTTGCTGCACTTACTATTACTACTTCTTTATTCATAATTTTTCATTTTATTCCCTAATTGAGGGTTGATTATTCATCCCTTTTAAGCGGGATTCCTCTAAAATTATAATTTATTTTTCTTCCCAATTGCCTTTGGGACATACCTTATGGAACTATCTGCCCCATAAATGAAAACCTGTTCCAGATTCTGGATTTTATATAGATGCGAATTTAGTGATTTTATAAAGAACAAAGCAAGGCAACCACCGCACAATGATTTTTATTACATTTGAAGTATAGTACCCTTTTCAATGAATAAATTCATAAACAATTTTTATAAAAATCAGGCATTACTATATAAGGTCGTTTTATTTATAGTTACAGCCGTAATCATTATTTATCTTCTTCCTAAAGGCGGGAAATTTAAATATGAAATCACCCGCGGAAAACCCTGGCAGTACGAAAATTTATATGCACCCTTTGATTTTGCTATTCTTAAGAACGATTCGGAAATCGAGAAAGAAAAGAAGCAAATAAAGGAGAATTTAATTCCCTATTATAGCTATAATCAAAAGCAGATCAATCAGATAAATGCAAAAGTTACAGGCCAGATCAATGAGGTTTTTCCCGATAGTATTCTGCATTCCAGAAAATTGGTGATAACCAATTTTGTAAATAAAACCCTGGATGATATTTATGAATATGGTATCCTGCAGGATGAAAAGCCAATGGACCCCGATCAGTTGGTTTATCTCAAAAAAGGGAATGAGGCTTCTGAAATTGCTTATGGAAAACTCATGGCCCAGGATGAACTCCGGCCCTTTTTAACCGATAAAATCAATAATAGTAATCTTGTTGCTTTTAAGGCTGAATTACTGGAGGTTTTCTATAATATTATAGAACCCAATGTTACTTATGATGATGCGCTTACCCAAAAGGAACTGCAGAGCAAACTCGATGAGATTTCCTACACTCGCGGCAGTATTGAAAGAGGAACCATTATAATTTCCAAGGGCGAAATTGTAGAAGGGGAAAAACTGGATATTCTGAATTCCCTGAAAAATGAATATGAATCCCAGCTTTGGAGCGACTCTAGCTATAATTGGATCCTCGTTGGATATAGTTTACTGGTATGTCTGGCTTTGCTAATGTTGCTGCTTTTTATACGTAGAAACAGAAGAGATATTTATGATAATAATGTCAAGGTTTCCTTCATATTTTTTAACCTGCTGCTCATGGTTTTTCTTACCACTCTGGTGGTAAAATTTGATGCCAAGTATGTTTATATTGTTCCCTTATGTATCCTGCCTCTTACGCTTAAAGCATTTTTCGATTCGCGACTTGGGTTATTTACCCATGTAATTACCGTGCTTATCCTGGGGTTTGCGGTTCCCAATAGTTACGAATACATGTTCCTGCAAATAATTGCCGGAATTGTTACCATACTTACGGTTTCCGAATTATATAAAAGAGCCAATCTCTTTATTTCGGTTGGACAGATAACGTTTGTGTACATTCTCGTGTATTTTGCCTTTACTATAATTCAGGAAGGAAATATTCTGGAGTTGAATTCTGAAATCTTTCTCACTTTTTTATTAGGAGGGCTTGCTACCCTGTTTGTACAACCCCTTATTTATATTTATGAGAAAATATTCGGACTTATTTCTGATATGTCTCTTTTAGAACTTTCCGATACAAATTCTAAACTTTTAAAAGAACTGGCCGAAAAAGCGCCGGGAACGTTCCATCACTCGCTAAATGTGGCTAATCTTGCGGAAGCTGCCGCAAATGAAATTGGAGCCAATGCAATGCTCGCCAGGGTAGGAGCCTTATATCACGATATAGGAAAAATGGAGAATCCAACATATTTTTCTGAAAATCAGGTAACTTCTGTCAATTCTCACGATGAACTTTCACCCAAGGAAAGTACAGAAATAATTATAGGGCACGTAATTAAAGGAATTGAAATTGCCCGTAAAAATAATCTACCGGATAGGGTGATCGATTTTATTCGCACCCACCACGGTACAACTACGGTGTATTATTTTTATATGAAGGAAAAGGAAATCAATGAAAATGCTTCTCCCGAAGATTTTACCTATCCGGGACCTATTCCTTTTAGTAAGGAAACTGCTATTTTAATGATGTGTGATAGTGTGGAGGCTGCCAGTAAAAGCCTTAAAGAGCCTAATACGGTAAAGATTAATGATTTTGTAGAGAAAATTATTAATAAACAAATGGAAGAATCTCAGTTCCTGAATGCTAATATCACTTTTAAAGAAATACAGCTCATAAAAAAAATTCTCAAGCAAAAGCTCAAGAATATTTTTCATTTAAGGGTGGAATATCCGGAATAATTAATGGACTCCCAGGATTTTTACTTCTTCATCCTTAAGGGAAAAAGTATCGCCTTTCCTTTTGCCTTTTAATTTTTCGAAGATGGGAGCTTCGGTAGAAATAACATTCACGGTGCTCCCATCATCCATGGTTATTTTTCCCAGGGGAACGGCTACAAAATAATAATTGTTCTTAGTTTCTATTACACTTCCAAATTGAATAGTTTCACTATAACGTTCTCTATCTATTTTTTGAAGGGTTTCCTTCATTTTTTGAGCATTATCAAGATAACCCGCATATTTTTCGAAATCGCCCAACAACTCTCCCTTGCTCCCTTCTTCATCATAATCGGTATGTACATCGTTGGCTTCCATGGAATCTCTTATGTTATCCATCTCTTCCCGGTATTGATTTATTTGTTCATTTATTTCATCCAGCGATTTAATAAATACTTGTGTTTTATTAGGTACCATATGTTTATTAGTTTTATTTAAAAGTAGGTATCGTATTTTTTTTGAAAGAACATTTTACAAAACTTTAATATTCCCTTTTTATATAAATTCTAGCTATAAGCATAAAAGCTAATATTTAAAATTTATAAGTTTTAAAACTTATTTTATATATTTATAAGTCTAAAAGCTAATATAAAATTTATTATATTTGAAATTATGATAGCAGTACTCACAGCCGATCTTACAGATTCTTCTTTGTATGCTGAAGCTTTTTTAAATGAAGTGATTAATACCCTTAACAGGGAATTTGCCAAACTTACCCGGGAATATGGAAAGGAGAAAGTGAAATTTACTATTTATAGAGGTGACAGTTTTCAGGGGGTGATAAAAGAACCGCACGAGGCTCTGGAAATCGCATTACAATTAAAAACTGCAATAAATCAGCTGCATTTAAAAAAGAAGAAAAAGAAAACCGCTTCTCCAAAGATGGCCGATTTCAAAATGGCTATAGGAATAGGAGAACAGGAACTGGAAAGAGAATCTATAGCAGAATCTAACGGACAGGCTTTTCAGTTTTCGGGACGCACCCTTGATGAGATGAAAAAAGAAAATAGAAAAACCCGATTAATGACAGCTTTTCCAGAAATAAATGACGAATTTGATGCCTCATTTCTATTGATGGATACCGTGACGGAACGTTGGAGTACAGCTTCGGCAGAAGTAGTATATTTTTTACTTCAGCAATTAAAGGAACGAGAGGTGGCAAAAGAACTTGGTATAAGCCAATCTGCCGTTAATCAACGCAAAAAAGCCGCCGGATGGGAGGCAGTTTCCGTTTTATTAGAGAGGTATCGGCAGGTAATACAAAATAAATATTCTCATGGGAATACATAGTGTAGCTATTTTATTGCAATTACTGCTGGCGCATATTCTTACAGATTTCATGCTGCAGCCCAATCATTGGATCGCTCATAAAAGAAAACACAAAGGCAGGTCTTATTTTCTGGTTCTGCATGCATTGCTGGCAGGCGTTCTTACTTATGTATTTTTAATGCACTGGGAATGGTGGTATATCGCAATTTTTATAAGTGTAACCCATTATATTATCGACTTCTGGAAATTAAATAGCAACCGCGATGATCTTGCTTATTTTTTAATAGATCAGTTGTTCCATATAACAATAATTATTTTGGCCTGGCTCTATTTAATTCATGGTTTTAACAAAGTTCTGCCTTTTATAGATCACTTCTTTTCTTCGGTAAAAGTTCTTATTATCATTGCCGCCTATTTAAGCGTAATTTTTCCGGCAGGATTTTTAATAGGAAAAGCTACCCAGCGCTGGCAAAATCAAATCGATATTGAATACGAGGCTACCAGTCTGGATGCTGCCGGGAGATATATAGGAATATTCGAGAGATTGCTCGTGCTTACCTTTATTATAACCGGAAATTTCTCGGCCATAGGATTTCTTATCGCGGCAAAATCTATTTTAAGATTTAGCGATAAGTCTGATAGCGGGGCGCGCAAACAAACCGAATATGTGCTTATAGGAACTTTAATAAGTTTTAGTATAAGCGTATTCGTGGGTTTACTCGTACGCTACTTCCTTTTCTAGCAACTGAATATTGCTGAAAATCCTTTCTTTTACAATAATCATCATACGCTTATTTAATGCCGAAGAATTTTCTATATATATAAGATATTCTTCTAACGTAAACTGCCCGATAATTATTCCTTTTAAGCTGTTTCTGAATTTAATATCGCGCTGAATGGCGTTTTCAATAAAAAGGAATTTCTTTTCCGTACTAAACTCATAAAAAGCATTTTTATGCTTTTTAATGTAATTTATAAAAACCTCGATAAACAATTCATTCTGAAGTTTTGCGATTGGGCGGATTGTTTGATTCTGAAACTGCTCATCCCGGCTCATTTTTTCTGAAACTATCGCCGAAGGAATTTCAGGACGACACCGGAGCAAGTTTAAATCTCGCTGGTTCATAGATGTAGAGTTTTTTAAATTTAGCTAATAAATAAAGGTGTTAATAGTTCCTGAGGTTTAATTTGTGAACGAGTTATAAACAACCGGGCTTACCGTTAAAATCCTCTTAATCGCTTCGGTGCTGCTTTCCTTCTTTTTACCTTTAAGAAAATTAATTTTATCATGATTATTTCAAAAAATCCTTACACAGGCAAAGAGATTGCAAAAATTAAAGAATATACCAAGACTGAAATTAATAAAGCTCTGGATCAAGCCGCAAACACCTTCGAAAGCTGGAGAAAAACAGATTTTGTATATCGATCTAAATTAATGATGAGCGCTGCTTCAGAATTGAAAAAGAATAAAAATGAATATGCAAAAACCATTACTCAGGAAATGGGAAAGCCTATTACACAGGCAATTGCCGAGGTAGAAAAATGCGCCTGGGTATGTGAATATTATGCAGAAAATGCACAAAAACATTTAAGCGATAAAATCATTAAAACCGACGCTTCCAAAAGCTATGTTTCTTACGAACCTTTAGGAGTGGTTCTGGCGGTAATGCCCTGGAATTACCCTTTCTGGCAGGTATTCCGGTTTGCTGCGCCCGCATTAATGGCCGGAAATATTGGGATCCTGAAACATGCAAGTAATGTTATGCAGTCTGCTCAGAACATCCAGAAGGTTTTTGAACGTGCCGGATTTCCGAAAGGCTGTTTTCAGAATATCCCTATAGGCAGCGATAAAGTAGAAGAAATTATTCGCGATAAAAGGGTGAAAGCGGTAACTCTTACAGGAAGTAAACCCGCGGGAAGCAGTGTGGCTTCGGTTGCGGGCGAAGAAATTAAAAAATCTGTTCTGGAACTTGGCGGCAGCAATGCGCTGGTGGTTTTTAAAGATGCTAATATCGAAGAAGCAGTAAAAACCTGTGTGCAGGCCCGTTTTCAAAATACAGGGCAAAGTTGTATTGCAGGGAAACGGCTCCTGCTTCAGGATTCAATAGCAGACGAATTTTTAGAGATTTTCATCCAGCAGGTTCGTGAGTTAAAAAGCGGCGATCCGGCAAATGAAGATACTTATATTGGAGTTTTAGCCAGAAAGGACCTTGCCGAAGATCTTGAAGAACAGGTAAATAAATCTGTAAAAGCCGGAGCTAAGATCTTGCTTGGAGGCAAACGCGATAAAGCCTATTTTGAACCCACAATTATTACCAATGTAACTCCCGAAATGGCCGTATTTAAGGAAGAAACCTTTGGGCCTGCCATCTCGGTAACCACTTTTAAATCTGAAGAGGAAGCTGTAGAACTGGTAAACAGCTCTTCCTTCGGGCTGGGAGTTTCTATATTTACCGATAATATGGAAAAAGCTTCAGAACTGGTTCCTAAATTTGAAGACGGTGCCGTATTTATAAACGAACTTGTTAAAAGCGATCCCAGATTACCGTTTGGAGGTACAAAAACTTCAGGATATGGAAGAGAACTTTCTGAAGACGGAATTAAAGAGTTTGTGAATAGAAAAACCGTTTATTTTAATGAATATTAGCCGCATATGAAATTTGGTAAAACCGACGAACCGGGCGAAATAGATTTTACATTACCTCCCACGCATCCCCAGACTAAGGAAGTTTTAAAAAAGGAAACTCCTTCTTTATTTAAAAATGTGCGAATAGGCTGTGCTAAATGGAATAGGCAGGATTTAAAGAATTTCTACCCGCGAGGTACAAAAGATGAACTCACTTATTATTCCACCCAGTTTAATTCGGTAGAGCTAAATGCTTCATTTTACAGGATTTTTCCACCGGAGCAATTTGAAACCTGGAGAGAAAAATCGGCCGATGACTTTCAGTTTTTTCCAAAAGTTCCCAGATTGATAAGTCATTTAAAAAGACTTAATGATTGCGAGCGTCTCGTAGACGATTTCGTAAGCAGTCTCATACCTTTAAAGAATAAGTTAGCAATGGTTTTTCTCCAGATGCCGGAGAATTTTCTTCCGAAGAATATGGAGCGCCTGGAACCATTTTTTAAACATTGGCCCCGGGAAATACCTCTATCCCTGGAATTACGCCATACCAACTGGTATAATGATGAAACGGTGGCCGGTGAATTGAATGAAATTTTAGAAAAATATCAGGTTACCAGCATTATTACCGATGCGGCTGGCCGAAGAGATCTCCTGCATATGCGGCTTACCACTCCCACTGCTTTTATAAGGTATGTGGGTGCAAACCATCCTTCAGATTACTCGCGTCTGGACGATTGGGTGGATAGGTTGGAAGATTGGCACGACTTGGGATTAAAAAATGTGTATTTTTTCGTGCATCAGAATATAGAGAAGGCCTCTCCCTTATTATCGGCTTACCTTATTGAAAAGTTGAATAAAAAATTTGATACCGATATTAAAATTCCTAAAACCTTAAGTTAAAAATGGCAGAAATCGCAGTCACAGTAGATTCAGTAATATTTTTTCAGAAAGAAAATAAATTAAAGATATTATTAATTCAGAGAAACAATGAGCCGTTTAAAGGGGAGTGGGCGTTGCCTGGAGGCTTTTTAGAGGAGAATGAGGAATTGGCCGATGGCGCCAGAAGAGAGTTAAAAGAAGAAACAGGATTAGAATTGGAAAAAATTTTTCAAATTCGTGCCTTTGGAAAACCGAAAAGGGATCCTCGAGGCCGCACCATTAGTATAGCTTTTATGGGAATTGTAGAAAACGAAGAAGAGGTGAAAGGAGCCGATGATGCAAAGGATGCCAGGTGGTTTGACTGTAATAAGTTACCGGAATTAGCTTTCGATCATAAAGAAATAATAAAAGAAGCCCGATATTTGCTTTAAAATATAATTTATGAGATTTCATACCCGTAAATGGATAAAACCCCAGGATTTAAATCCTAATCGCACCTTATTTGGAGGAAGGTTATTAGAATGGATAGATGAGGAATGTGCTTTATATTCCATTGTTCAGCTGGAAAATCCTAAAACGGTGACCAAATTTATGAGCGAAATAGATTTTCGCAGTTCTGCAAAAGAAGGTGACATTATTGAAATAGGGATAGAACCCGTAAAATTTGGGAAAGCATCTTTAACA
The DNA here is from genome assembly GCA_963811195.1 of uncultured Flavobacteriaceae bacterium. GTDB lineage: Bacteria > Bacteroidota > Bacteroidia > Flavobacteriales > Flavobacteriaceae > Gillisia. Next base: position 376,195 of record CAWEQF010000003.1, on the reverse strand, counting down.
CTTAAATGCGAGGTGCGAAATAAAATGACCAGAGAGACCATTATAAATATTGAAAATATTGTGATGGTTAGTCTGGACCAAAATGGGAAGCCCAAACCTCATGGAAAATCGAAGATAGAATACGTTAAAGATCGTTTGAAAGACTAATTATTTACCGGACTTCTTAATAGTTGGGGGATCTTCATTTCTGGGAGTAATGCGAACGGGAAAGTCGGTTTCCCCACGATATATTTTTATTTCCTGAATATCTGCCGGCATATAATAGCCATTATCTTCAAGAGCTTCTTTTACTATCCTAACAACATTTCCTTTTGTAGTAAGTGCTGTCCTTCTAAAATCTTTGGTATTTACCCAGAAAAAAACTTTCAAATTTACTGTGCTGGTTGCAAGTTCATCTTCAATTACAAAATTCACATGTTCTTCATCTTCAATAACATTGGGTTCTTTACGTAAAGCTTCCATTACGGTCTTTTTCGCTCCATCAATATTATCTTCATAAGCGATACCAATTACAAAACTCCACCTAAAAAAGCCATCTTCGGTATAATTAGTAACAGGTTCGGTAAGTACATCGCTGTTGGGGATATATACATCTTTGCCATCAAAGGTTTTTAATTTTGTATACCGGAATTCCAGGGTTTTTACCTTTCCGAAGTTAGGTCCTATTTCTACAGTATCATTCACATTAAAAGGTCTGTTAAAAGCTAAAATGATACCCGATATAAAATTTTCACCAATATCCTTAAATGCAAATCCCAACACTACGGCACTGGCACCCGCCGCCGTAAGAATTCCGGTTGCAATACCGCCCAGCCCTGCAGCTCTAAGTCCTAACATTATTGCAATTACTATGAACATGAAGCGAATAGACTTACCTAAAAATCTACTCATTAAAGGATCGTTCGTTTTTGAAGAGATACGTTTACTCGCAAAGTTTCCTACCCAGATTCCCATTAAAACCCCGAGCATGATTATTAGTAACCCCATGCCAATACCCGGGAGCTGATCTATAAAATTGTTATAAAAATGTTTGAAAGATTCGCTTATAGTAACTGGTTCGCTCGAACCACCTGTATTCTGCATACTCCTTTTTCTTAAAAATAAGAAGATTCCGCATTAACTATTCCCAAAAAAACGTTAGGATTTTAATCCCGTTGTAGATTTTGCCCGAAATTAAAACCTATTTTTTTAATATCATCGCCGGAAGGAGATTCAAATAATTGCAGATCGAAATAAGGCACGGCTGCAATTAAATGATCAAAAATATCGGCGGTTATATATTCAAAGTTTTCCCAGCGCTTATCACGACTAAAGCATAGAATTTCTACAGGAATCCCCTGTGGCGTAGGTGGCAGGTGCCTTACCATCATATACAGTTCGTTGTGGATGGCAGAATGATCGTGTAAATAGGCGTCGGCATATTTTCGAAAGATACCCAGATTAGTCTGATTTCTTCCGTTAATAGGAATTTGCTTATCAATATTATTCGTTCTGTTATATTTATCAATTTCTTTTTGGCGGTGCTCCAGATACGGAGCAATCAGGGAAATTTTCTTATAATTTTCAAGATCTTCCGGGGTAATAAATTTTACGGAATTTTGTTTTATGAAAATAGCTCTTTTAATCCTTCTTCCGGGTGACTCCTGCATTCCGCGCCAATTCTGAAAAGAATCGGCAATGAGACTATAAGTGGGGATTGTAGTAAAGGTATTATCGAAATTTTGAACCCGTACTGTGGCAAGATTTATTTCGGTAACGGTCCCATCGGCCCCGTATTTACTAAAAGTAATCCAGTCGCCAATGCGCACAATATCGTTAACTGACACCTGTATGGAAGCCACAAAACCTAGGATTGTATCTTTAAATACCAACAATAGAACCGCGGAAGCTGCACCTAAGGAGATGGCGAAACTTATAACAGATCTCCCCGTGATAGTAGAAAAGATAAACATAAAGCCCACCAGCCATGCAAAAATCATTAATACCTGGGTATAGCTGTCCAGAGGCTTATCCCTAAATTCATCTCGTGTTTTTAAATAATTTTTGGAGGTTCTAAGTAAACTTCGGCAGATCCAAACTATTAGGATGATAACATAAATATCCAGAATAAATGTTAAGATTTTTAAGCTAAACGGATGATCTATTAAAATAAAAGGTATGGACTGGTAGATAATGTATAAAGGAAGTATTTGGCCTATATAGGTTGGAAAATTACTTTTAATAAGGAAATCGTCGAAAGTGGTTTTTGTTTTGTTGGTAAAGGCTTTAAAACTCTCTATCAAAAACTTCCTGATTATATAGTTTAGCACAACAATTACCACAATAAGCACTAATATATTTAATGCCAGCCCTATATATCCCGCTGTCACCGGATTTACTCCCTGCCGTATAAAGTAATTTTCAAGATGACAACTAAGGGTTTTTATATCTAAAAAATCATTCATGGATGTCGGTTTGTCTTTTAGTTCTTTAAGTACTGGAGTATTAGCCCTTTATTTTGAGGCAAAGATATATTTTATTCGTAGGAGTTTAACAATAGTTTAGCGGTATTATTTTTTTAAACTTCTCAAAGTATAGAGGCTTACACCATCATTTTTTATAATTTGCGGGAAATTAGACAAACCATATGAAATCGAAAATTTTAGTTACGGGAGGGCTTGGTTTTATTGGCTCTCATACAGTTGTGGCCTTGCAGGATCAGGGTTTTGAGGTAGTTATAATAGATAATCTTTCCAACTCCTCTTTAGATGTATTGGGCGGGATTACTAAAATTACCGAGAAGACTCCGGAATTTTTTAAGATCGATTTGCGGGATAAAGAAGCTGTTATTGGGTTTTTTGAAGATAATAGGGATATCTCGGGAGTAATTCATTTTGCTGCTTCAAAAGCGGTAGGAGAAAGTGTTGAAAATCCTTTGCTGTATTATGAAAACAATTTATCCACTCTCATTTATTTGTTGAAGCAGCTTAGCAAAAAACAGGAGGCTAATTTTATTTTTAGCTCTTCCTGTACCGTTTATGGACAGGCTGATGAATTGCCGATTAAAGAAGACGCTCCAGTGAAAAGTGCCGAATCACCTTATGGCAACACTAAGCAAATAGGAGAGGAGATTATTAAGGATACCTGTAAAGTACATCCTAATTTAAACGCTATTTCCCTTCGTTATTTTAATCCTATAGGTGCTCATTCCAGTGCCCAAATTGGAGAATTACCCATTGGAACGCCTCAAAACCTGGTTCCTTTTATAACCCAAACGGCAATTGGAAAGCGAAATCAGCTTTCGGTTTTTGGCGATGATTATCCCACTCCCGATGGCACCTGTATTAGGGACTATATTCATGTGGTGGATCTTGCCGAAGCCCACGTTGCAGCATTAAAAAGATTATTAAATCGCGAGTCAGATACAAATTATGATGTTTTCAATCTAGGAACAGGAAAAGGAAATTCTGTGCTCGAAGTGGTTAAAACTTTTGAAAGAGCCACTGGGCGGTCTTTGAATTATAAAATTGTAGGACGAAGAGAAGGAGACGTAATTGCCGCCTATGCACATACTGAAAAAGCTAATAACGTTCTTAAATGGAAGGCCAAAACTCCGTTAGATGAAGCTTTAAAAAGTGCTTGGAAATGGGAGAAAAAAGTAGCCGAAAAAGAAGAAAACCAGGACAAGTAATTTACCTGGGATGTTTTTACATCTGTAAAAAGATTTTTGGCAGTTTCTCTTAGATAGATTCTTTAGAAATTAAATATAAAATATGAATTTTTCAAAATTAGGGGTGCCCGGTGATATTGTTAAAGGATTGAATGAAATGGGAATAAAAAATCCTACTCCGATCCAGGAACAAACCTTGCCGGTATTATTAAATAATGAAACAGATTTTATAGGACAGGCTCCAACGGGAACGGGGAAAACTGCTGCTTTTGGAATACCACTTCTTCAGAAAATAGACCCTAATATCCAAAGTATTCAGGCTTTAATCCTGGCTCCAACTCGAGAGTTAGGACAACAGATTGCTAAACAACTCTTTAAATTTACAAAGTATACCAATAAAATTTTTACTGAAGCTGTATACGGCGGAGAAAAAATAGATATTCAGATTAACCGTTTAAACCGTCCTACCCATATCGTAGTTGCAACTCCCGGAAGGTTAATAGACCTTCTTGGCAAAAAAGCATTGGATATTTCCAACATTAAAACCCTGGTCTTGGATGAAGCAGATGAAATGCTGAGTATGGGATTTAAAGAGGATCTTACCAGGATACTTAAAGCTACCAAAGGAGTGCGCAATATTTGGTTGTTTTCTGCGACTCTACCTAAGGAGTTGAACGAGATTATAGATTCTTATTTGTCGCCGGAAGCTGTACGAATAAGCCTTAGCAAATCTGAAACCGTAAATACAGGGATAGATCATCAATACGTGCTGGGCGATGAAAACAACAAATTAGATACACTGGGTTACTTTTTAAAATCCAGAGGTAAAGAAAGAGGAATTATATTTACCCGAACCAAAGCCGCTGCCAGAACCTTAGCGAAACAGCTGTTTTCTAAAAATCATCAGGTGGGTTTATTAGAAGGGGATATGCTACAAAAGGACCGGGATAAAGTAATGCGCGCTTTCAAAAATAAAAGTTTACGATTACTGGTGTCTACAGATGTGGCCGCACGGGGAATAGATATAGATAATCTGGCATTTGTGGTTCATTATCAGTTGCCGGATCAAACAGATTACTATACTCACAGAAGCGGGCGAACTGCCAGAGCAGGAAAAACAGGAACTTCGTTGGTACTAACCGATAAAAAAGAAGTGAAAAAATTATGGGACCTGGAAAAACAGCTGGGAATAAAATTTACTAAAATCAGTTAAAATTCCCATCCTTGAATTTCCGGTGTTTTGCCATCATGAACATGTAAATACCGTAACCTATAAGACCTAACGCTACAATCCCCATTAACCATGCGCCATAAGCAGATTTTTCGAGAAATGAGAATGCCTGCGAAGCCGATTTAATTTGGGAGGGATTCGAACTAATACCTGCTTTTATTGCTGAAAAACCTATAATTATAAATATGACTCCTCTGGCGCTTAATCCAAAATTAGCGGTGTTTTTTATGGTTTTCCGGCGTTTTTCTTCCTGCATGGATTTCAAATCGAATTTTTTGGTATACTCCTGTTTATATACACGAACAAACTGGTAAATTCCTGTTGCCACTATTATGGCACCTATTATCACGAGTACAATAAGCCCTGTACTTGTCGCTAAAAATTGAGATTTATGATCAGAAGAGGAACCGGAAGAACTTTCCGAACCAAAAAGTTGTAGTACAGAAAAAACGGCTAATCCAAGGTAAATGCATCCACTAATAAAATAAGCGATCCTTTTTACTATTGCTTTTTTATCACTACCAATCCCCTCAGGATCTCCGAACGACTGTATAAATCTCCAGGTGGCATAACAGGCAAGACCCAGTGCAACAATTACTAATAAGGCATTTCCGAAGGGTTGTTTATCCAGATACTTTATAACCTGTAGTTTCCCTGCTTTTTGTCCGCCAAGATTAACAGCGGCCAAAAAGGTTAATATTCCGGTAAGTGCATAAACGCCACCCTTAATGGCATATCCTGCCCGGGCAACTTTCTTTAATTTGCTATCCATGATTTTATAAATGGTTGGTAACTAAAAATAAGGGATTTTTTATAAGCCTAAGAATAATTACAATAATCTTAAGATTAAAATGCCTGCTTTTTAAGAAATATTATAAAACCGGACAAAAAAAATTAATTTTCTTCAGAATACTGAATTAAAGCATCCCGATATTCTCTAAGATCCATTATATTATTTTTAATGGAAGTGTCATCCATTAAAGAAAGTAAATATTCCAGGCTTTCTTCGGGCGTGGTATTATCATCTAAAGAAATTTCTTCCTCTTCATCCAAAGGTTCATCCTCCGGAATAGGAATATCAAAAGTCTGGTAATTGGTAAGGTGTTCGTAAGTAAGGCGTATAACTTTTGTAAGTAATGGGTTTTCTTCTTCCAGGGCAAAAGGTCTCAAATCTTTTAAATCCCTTACTATTCTTTCAATATCTAATCCTTCCTGGGATAAATCTTTATGAATTTTATTTAGCAACTTTTGAGCTTTCGGATTTTTCAACGTGAATATTTTAACTGTTATACTTAATTACCTTTTTAAAAGGATTCTTTTTTTTGAAAAACAAAGTTACTGCTTTAAAGATTTTTGAAGTATTTTTTTAAAGATTTTTCTGAAAATTTTCTTGTAAAGAAATACGAATATCAATATGATTGGAAACCACCTTCTTAACAATTTATTACCAGTAAAAATTTCTAAAGACCATTGCTGTTTAGTAGCTTTAAAAAAATCAGAAAAAAGAAAAAGAAATGGAATCATTTACATCAAAAGTAGCACTAATTACCGGTGGAAGTAAAGGTATAGGTTATGGAGTAGCAGAGTCGCTGCTGGCTCTGGGAATGAAAGTTGCAATTACCAGCAGAAGCCAGGCCTCTGCCGATAAAGCAGCCAAGAAATTATTAGAAAAAGGCAAGGGGGAAGCTTTAGGGCTCCAGGCCGATGTTAGGGATTTTGAAAGCCAGCAAAAAGCGGTAAAAGAAGTAATAAACAAGTGGGGACAATTAGATGTGCTGGTGGCCAACGCCGGAATTGGACATTTTGGATCTATAGAAGAACTTACTCCAAAACAATGGCAGGAAACAATAGATACCAATCTTAGCGGAGTTTTTTACAGCATAAAATCTTCTTTAGAAGCACTTAAAGATTCTAAAGGTTATATTATTACTATTTCCAGCCTTGCAGGAACTAATTTTTTTGGAGGCGGTTCAGCGTATAACGCGAGTAAATTTGGATTAACAGGATTTACCCAGGCGGTGATGCTGGATCTAAGAAATGCCGGAATAAAGGTGAGTACCATTATGCCGGGCTCTGTTGCCACTCATTTTAATGATCACACACCAAATGACGAGGATGCCTGGAAAATTCAGAAAGAAGATATTGGCGAATTAGTGGTGGATCTTTTAAAAATGAATCCACGTACTCTGCCTAGTAAAATAGAAGTGCGGCCATCTCAACCTCCACAAAAATAAATTTTTTAATATTTTAAAAATTGAAAGCCGGAAGATTTTTTTCGGCTTTTTCTAATTCAGAATGAAAATAAAAATTGTTGGAGTTTTTAAAACAAAAAGTCCGGAAAATAAAGCAGGAGCTTACCACTTTACAGGTAGCGGTCTCCCTGCCTGAGGTACCCTGGTACGCCAAAGCTTTAATAATAATTGCCCTCTCCTATGCTTTGAGTCCAATTGATTTAATACCCGACTTTATTCCCATTCTCGGAATATTAGATGATCTTATTCTTTTACCGTTTCTTATTTATTTAGCACTCAAACTAATCCCTTCCCAAGTCCTTGCCAGATGTAGAAAAATTGCGGCACAAAGGGAACTGAATAAGAAAAATAACTGGGTATTTGCCGCGTTTATTATCGCTATTTGGATCGCCATTGGGGTATGGATATTTTTTCGATTCTTTTGAAATGAGTTAAAAATTATTTTAAATACACCCTGTGCATCTGTCCACATTTTTTGTAATTTAGAGATTCTTAGTTCTCTGAATATCAGTTGAATTCTCCCCGTAAGATTCTTTTAGAATCTAATTGTTTATGCTATGAAAACAACTTTATTTTTAGGGAGTCTTTTATTTTTGTTTATTTCATGTTCGAAATCTGAAAATCCCGGTAACAGCAAAAGATTTCAGGGAACTACTTTCATCCATCTTTTATTCCCAACAGAAGAGGATTGTATGGCCGCACAACCCGACCCCGATTTCTTTCTGAATTGCCATCAGCAACTCGATTTTATAAATAATAATGAAGTTCAAATTATGCTTACCGATATTGTATGGAGAGGAACGTATACAATTGAAGGCGATCAAATAATCATGCATTTTGAACATGCTTATGAAATTCCCGAACAGGAAATTCATTTTAAAATTTTAAGCGCGTCAAAACTATTGAACTTACAGGAAGGGAACGTTTGGAATAAAATGAAAGGAAAATCTATCTGGCATTAAACTTTCACCACCATTTTTCCTTTATTTTTACCTTCAAAAAGGTCTAAAAATGCCTGCGGAATATTTTCAAATCCGTCTACTATGGTTTCAGAATAGGTTAATTTATCTTCTTTTAACCAGGAAGCTAATTGCTTTATAGCCGGGCCAAAATCTTTAACAAAATCCCGAACCGTAAAGCCCTGCATTAAAAGGCTGTTTTTTATAAGAATTCCTTCGTGCCTTGGTCCGGTGGGAGTTTCTTTTTCATTGTAGATAGAAATAGCGCCGCAATTAATTACGCGCCCATATTTGTTCATATTCAACAAAGCAGCATCCAGGATTTCTCCTCCAACATTATCAAAATATACATCTACGCCATCGGGGCAGGCATTTGCTATATCTTTCTTAAGATCCTTGGTTGTTTTATAATTTATCCCTGCATCAAAATTAAATTTTTTCTGGATCCTCTGAATTTTTTCGTCACTACCCGCAATTCCCACTACATGGCAACCTTTAATTTTTCCTATTTGTCCTACAACACTTCCCACAGCGCCAGCCGCCGCAGAAACCAGAAGTGTTTCCCCCGCTTTTAATTTTCCAATTTTTTCAAGGCCCAGATAAGCGGTAATTCCTGTTAATCCTAAAACTCCCAAAAAAGCAGTGAGGGGAGCAGTATCTTTATGTATTTTATTCAATCCATTTCCAGCAGTGGTTTGATATTCCTTCCACTTAAGCATACCGCTTACAAATTCGCCGTTGGTAAAATGAGAATTTTTACTTTCTATAACTTGGGCAATAGTAGCCGATTCCAGGGGTTCATTTACCGCGAACGGTTCAATATAGGAGGGTTCATCGCGCATTCTTCCCCTTAAATATGGATCAACAGATACATATAAGGTTTTCAATAGGACTTCTCCATCAGAAGCTACGGGTTTATCTTCTTCCTTAAATTCAAAATTATTTAAAGATGGTTTTCCTTGGGGTCGGGATTTAAGAAGGATTGTTTTCATAACACTTTTTTTAATCGTTTTTCAAAATTTTAAATTCTGGCTTTTTGTCTTTTAAAAATACCACAATAGTATATACTTTCTTGGATTGAAAATCAAATTCTTTTGAAAATATTGCTCTCGGGGATTTTCCTAAAAACAACTCTACTTTTTTTCTTCCGGAGCTTACGGGTTTCCCCAACATGGGTTTAGGGTAGGCGAGGGAAGAGCTTAGTTTCTGGGAGCTTCCAGAAGATTTTAATTTTATGCTTATGGGTGTCATTCCCAATCCGGCATTAAAAACCCTTATTTGAGAATATCCCTGTTTTACTTTTATTTGGTCTCTAAAAACGTACATGCCGGGCAAATAGCCATTTTTAGTAAAGTTTTCGGCTCCCTGAAAAATAAAATGCATCGTGTGTGTAAAATCAGACTGATTTACTTCAGAGGAAAAGCCAGGATCTCCATAAAATATGATCGTATATTTTTCATTTTTTGCAAGACCTAACTTCTCTTTTAGCAATTTTTTATTTTCAGAAATAATATGAAGGGTGTATAGATCCGGGGAAAGATCCAGATAATCTGAATTTTGGAATGCTTCCAGTTTAATTTGTTGATTTTGATTTTTAGAATCTAATCTTGCTTGTAATGGCTTCTGAAAAGCATTTAAGATTATAACCCTGGCCACGTCCGATTTTTTATCAGATGTGGAGCAGGAAGCTATACTGATCGAAATCAACAGCGAAAATATTATTTTTACTAATCTATTCATCACTATCTGAATTTTTTTTCGAAGAGAAATTTTTGACCATAGCCGGGCGGCCAATTAAAATTAAAAGAGCCATAAACAATAGAAGCCCAAGCTGAATAGGAGCAACGGTAGACAGCCGTATTAAGAGAACTACTAATACTAATGCCGTTAAACCAATTCCTATATACAGAAACCATTTTTTGCCAGAAGAAACATATCTAAGTGCGATAATATTTACAATTCCAAAGGTTACCAGAAAGATAAGGCTGGCCGCTTCAACCAAAGAGGAAAGCTTTCCTATAACTGCAAGAATAGTAGATAAAACTCCCAGAAGTATTACAGCCCGGTAGGGTACATCATTTTTTGTTTTTTTAAAAAATGTAGGTAGCTCCTTATCTTCTGCCACTCTTTTGGAAAGATTGGCACTTGAAAATAGGGTAGAATTTATAGCCGCTGCGGTTGCAAAAACAGCGGCAACGGTCATGGTATAAAGTCCTGCTTTTCCATAAATACTTTGAGCGGCCACAGAAAGAGAAACCTGCTTTTCTGAAATTATGGTAAGCGCTCCTGAAAGCATGACCGCTCCCACGGCCACTGTGGCATAAATAATAATTACAAAAAGTACCGCCCACATTATGGTAGGTTTCAGAATCTTTTTGGGGTTTTTTATGCTTGTATATTCATAAGTTAAAAGTTGAAACCCCTCATAAGCCATAAAAATGCTGGCCGCTCCAATGGGAGCACTCCAGGCTGCCCTGGGGGCGATCCCGGAAACCAGTTTTAAACTATCCCAGTGCGCAAATCCAGTTATTGCCAAAGCAATTAAGGCCAGCAAATTTGCTGATACAATAACAATTTCAACTTTCTTTGTTTTGGTTACTCCGGCCAAATTTAAAGATACCAGCGCAGCCATAACTCCTATAGCCAATAGCCGGGTAATCCAGGGGCCACCATTAAAAGAATACGCCAGATAATGCCCAAACGCAAATGCGTAGACAGACATAGTTAAAACATATCCCAAAAGTAGTAACCAGGATAAACTCCCGGCAATACCGTTTTTATTAATTTCTCGGAGATATTCGAAAGCTCCTCCACTATCTTCAAACTTATTGGCAAGTGTAACATAACTGTAGGCACTTGTTGCTGCTATTATCCCGCTGATTATAAAACTTAACCATGCCCACTGGCCGGCAACAGAAACCACTACACCAAGTGCGGTATAAATTCCGCCACCTACCATTCCCCCTGCGGCCAGGGCCCATACAGAAGGCCACCCGAGGGAACCGGAGGATTTATTATCTGACATTGAATTGGTAGATTTTGTGTTATAAAAGAAATTTAAACTTCCTATCTGCAATTCCCATACTAAAAAAGTTAATTTTGTTATAATCTTTTTTTCTAAATGAGCAATATCAGACCATCACAACTTTTAAGATTTCTTCTTTTAAATTTCCATGAACAAAAAAAATTTAATTTTAATTCATGAAAATCAACCGGATACTAGCTGCCTTTATGTTTTTTTTAATAAGTTCATATTCGGGGTGGGCACAATTGGGTTTTTGTACCGGAAGTAAAGGCGATCCTATTTTTCATGAAGATTTCGGATCGGGGAGTGGAACTGGTCCTGCGTTAGCCACTGGCATAACTACCTATAAGTATATAGTAGGAGATCCCCAGGATGGGCAGTATACTATTTCCAGCACGATTGGACGACAAATTACCAGCTGGCATTCCTTTTTCCCTCAAACTACCCTTTCTAATGGAAGAGCTTTAATTGTAAATGCCGATTTTAATGCAGGAAAGTTTTTTGAAACTAAAATTAATGGCCTTTGCGAGAATACTACTTATGAATTTTCGGCGTATTTAATGAATGTTTATAACCGTGCGAGCGGAAACTGCGAAAATGGTGGGATTCCCATAAACGTGCGCTTTGAAATTTGGGATGAAACCAATACCACTCTACTTAAAAAAGGCAGTACCGGCGATATTGCGTCTACATCTACTCCTGTTTGGAAACAATATGCACTTACTTTCCAGAGTGAACCTTCACAGGGCGCGGTTATTTTAAAAATGTATAATAACGGTGCAGGAGGCTGTGGGAACGATCTGGCCATAGATGATATACTATTTAGATCCTGTGGAGATCTTACCACAATTAACTCCTCTACAACCACCGGTACCAGAGTTGATATTTGTGCAGAAAATGCACCTGTGGGTTTTACTTTAACAGCTACTCCAGATAATTCAGTTTATAAGCAACATGCTTACCAATGGCAGGAAAGTTTAGATGGTGAAATCTGGCAGGATATTCCGGGAGCAACTACTGACACCTATGCTACCCCGCAATTGAATTCCACTCATTATTACCGGGTAAAAGTTGCAGAAGATAAGGTGAACTTAAGCAATAATTTATGCAGTTCCGCTTCAGACCCGTTTGTGGTTAATATAGTGGAGAAACCTAATGCTCCCCAAAGCAATGGTGATATTGTGGTTTGTGAAAATGATCCTTTTCCTCCTTTATCGGTTAACGCTGAAATAGATGAAACTATAAGCTGGTATTCGCAATCTACCGGAGGGAGCATATTGGCTACCGGAACCACCTTTTATCCCGGAAGTGCCGGAACCTATTATGCAGAAGCCGTAAAAACAGGTTATTCCTGCAGTCCAAGTTCAAGAACTCCTGTTAAATTTCAAATAGATCCTGCCCCTATGGCCCGGGATGAGGAAAAAACGCTATGCCCTAATGCAGAAATAACCTTAGATACAGGGATACCTAATATGAAGTATATATGGTCCACAGGTCAAACCTCTCAACAAATCACTATTAATAATTCGGGACAGTATTCGGTTAAAATAACCAATTCTTCAGGATGCAGTGCCATTAAAAATTTCACGGTAGTCCTGGCCGATGATGCAGAGATTTCCCGGATTATTTCAGAAGGAGAAAAGGTTATTATTACGCCTGTTTATCAGGGAGCATTCGAATATTCACTAGACGGCATAAATTTCCAGGCTTCGAATATTTTTAATCCGATTCCCGGAGGAATTTACACTGCTTATATGAGAGATAAAGGGGGCTGTAAAACTGTTTCGAAAGTGTTTCCCCATATTGTGGTACCAAAATTCATCACCCCGAACAACGATGGCTATAACGATGTATTTACCTTAAAAGGATCGGGATATTATGAGTTTTCTGAAGTTATTATTTTTGATCGCTACGGAAAAATTTTAAAAAGAGGCAGTGGTAATACCTTTAGCTGGGACGGTAAATTAAATGGTAAAGCCTTACCCAGCGATGATTATTGGTATAGTATTAATATTAATGGCAATATTACCAAAGGCCATTTTACCCTTAAACGCTAATAAAGAAAGCCACCTTTTGGGTGGCTTTCTCTTAAATCTCATCAGGATTAATGTTGGGATTTTTTAGGCTGACTTTTTTGAGGTCCTTTTTGTTCTTGTTTTTTTGGATCCTGTTTTGTTTTTTGATCTTTAGAAGGATTTTGTGACTGTGCCATGATAATATATTTTAAATGGTTAATAATGACACTAATTTAATTTAAAAATGAGCTCTTTCTTTTCTCCTTGGCAAAAGTTTAACGCCTTTTAACTGTTAAATATAATTCTATAAAGATCTATTATAATTCAAGAGAGAATTCCTGAGAACTTATCCTTAATTTAGGGGATTGAATAGGACAGATGTTCGAAGATAAAAAATCATGAAAAACGAAATTATAGATAAAATCCGGCTTAACAAGAGCGATATCAGTCTTCGGTATGAAATAAAAGAAAAAACCGAAGCATTCACGAAATCCTTGTTTTATATGCTTTTCGACGATAAAACCGAGGTGGATTCCAGTTTAATAAAACTCGAGAAAGAATTTCAGGAACTGGTAATTCTTGTATGTTGGGATCCTGAAAAGTCCTGTGGAGAAATATGGGAGAATTATTTGTCTCTAATGCCTTCTATAATGGATAAACTGCGAATGGATGCGGTTTCCATTACAGAGAATGATCCCGCGGCTAATTCTATAGAAGAGGTATATCTTGCGTATCCGGGATTTTATGCCATTGCCATTTATCGTTTAAGTCATGAATTGTATAAATTGGGACTTCCGTTGGTTCCAAGACTTATGAGTGAATGTGCCCATAAACTAACAGGAACAGATATTAATGCCGGAGCCCATATTGGCGTTCCATTTTTCATAGACCATGCAACCGGGGTAGTTATTGGCGAAACTACTGTAATAAAAAATAATGTAAAACTTTACCAGGGTGTTACATTGGGAGCGCTTTCAGTGAGTAAAGAAATGCGGAATATTAAAAGGCATCCCACTATAGAAGATAATGTTACCATCTATGCCAACGCGACAATTTTAGGCGGAGAAACAATAATTGGGGCCAATAGTATAATTGGTGGGAATGTTTGGCTTACAGGTTCTGTTCCGCCAAATTCTATGGTTTCTCATACACCTCAAATAAATATAAAAAGCAATAAAAATAATGAAACATTCACTTCTTAGTTTAATAGGAAATACACCTTTGGTAAAATCCCGCGTCCTGGTAAATAATCCCAATGTGCAGCTTTTTTTTAAGCTGGAAGGGCAAAATCCTGGAGGCAGTGTAAAAGATCGTGCAGCTTATAATATGATAAAAAGCGCCCTGGAGCGAGGCGAGATAGATAAAACAACCAAATTAATTGAAGCCACCAGCGGAAATACCGGAATTGCTTTGGCGATGATCGCTGGCGTATATGGACTCAATATTGAACTGGTAATGCCGGAAAATTCCACAGTAGAAAGAGTACAAACAATGGAAGCTTATGGTGCTAAGGTTACTCTTACTCCTGCTGAAGTGGGAATAGAAGGCTCCCGAGATTATGCAGAAGAAAAAGTGAAGAAAGAGGGATATTTTATGATCAATCAATTCAGTAACAACGATAACTGGGAGGCGCATTACAAAACCACCGGCCCTGAAATTTGGCGGGATACCGAGCATAAAATCACTCATTTTGTATCTTCTATGGGAACCACCGGAACGATTATGGGGACTTCCACTTTTTTGAAAGAAAAGAATAAAGATATTCAAATTGTGGGAGTCCAGCCTGACGATAATGCTAAAATACCGGGAATTAGGAAATGGCCCAAGGAATATTTACCCCAAATATTCGATCCTAAAAAGGTGGATCGTGTACTGGAAGTAAATGAAGAAGAAGCCATAGAAATGACGAGAAAACTGGCTACTGAAGAAGGCATCTTTGCAGGAATGAGCAGTGGAGGTGCCGCAGCGGCAGCGGTAAGATTATGTTCTGAACTTGAAGAGGGAGTGGTTGTAAGTATTGTGTGCGATAGAGGAGACCGGTATTTATCTTCAAATTTATTTCAGAAAAAATAAGAAAAGCTGCTAAAAGATGGTGTTTTTAAACCAGGATTTTATAAAACTTCTGGGAAAAAACTTTTAGCAGCTAATCTTCTAAAGGGAATTGGGGTGAAGTGGAGAATTAATTGCTAACTACCCCTAGGCTGGAAGCTTGAGAAGCTATTTTTATTTTTTGGTTTTTATTGCCGTTTTTTAGATTAATAAGATAAAAATCTTTGGTTACCATCTCATTCCTGGTGCCGCTTATGTGAAGATTTTTAGTCATTACCCATCCTGGATAATCAGCATATACTTTACTTCTTAAATCTCCTGGAAGCAAAATATTCTGCAATCTGCTATAGGTTTTTTGTAGCTCCCCTTTTTTATCAAAAGTTGCCTCCAAATATCCTTTGGTACTTTTAAAACTTACTAAATAAGAGTCGTACTTTTCGTCTTTTACAGAATCTATATAATCGTGAATATTAAAATTCTGGTTCATAAATTCTACCGGATTTGATGTAAACGAAACAAGCCCATTATCTTTAATAATATAAACCGACTCATTTAAATTGGATTTTACCAATACAGCATTCGATTCCGCCTTGACCCGTGCTTCCTTCAATTCAATTACTTCCTGAGCTCTGGCACTTAAAATACCTCCCAGAATTAACAAATACAAAATCAGAGTTTTCATAATAAATAAATTTAGATGATTAATAAGTAATAAAGGTATTTTAGAATTTCAAGCATGAATACTACTTAAGTAGCATATCATCAATTTTTATATGATTATTCAGAATGAAAAAGGCTATTTAAAATTTATTATTGCTGGGATTCCAGAAGTTTTAGAAGAAGTGGAAGATCTAAAATTTCCAGTTTATTACGGGAAATATTTATAGAACCATTTTGTTTAAGTTTTTGTAAATGCCTGTTTACAACTGCGCGTGTAGAACCAATTAGATAGGCGATTTCTTTATTTGAAAAGTCATTTATAAATTCCAGGGAATTGGATTGCTGATTAAAATTTTTGATAAGCAGATTTAAAATCCGGCTGGGAATATCCTTGAAAGTAATATCAGATAAATAATTCTCCAAAATCCTTAAATGTTTTCCTGCATAGGGCAGAAATTGCCTATAATATTTGGGATTCTTATTTAACCAGCTCTTTACCCTGGCAATGGGGGAACTTAGTATCCAAACCTGGTCTATACATTCATAAAAGACCTCATGCTTACAACCATCCAGCAAACAAAAAAGGTCGATAATATCATTTTTAGATAATATAAACAGTGTAAGTTCCTTCCCTGTTTGCGGGTTTACCTGGTACATCTTAATTCTCCCTTTTAGGATAAAGTAAAAATGATTATAAAATTTTTCGTTATTTAAAAGACAGCTTTTCTTTGGCCATTTTTCTTCGTGAAAATTAGAGAAGAAATCCACAAGATGGTGGGAATCCATTCCTTTAAATAGTTCACAACTCTCTATAGTTTTTTTATACTTCAAAAATAAACTGTCTCCTCTCATAGCAATTAAATAAAAGGGGAGAAGGGGGAATTCCGGGAGGGAAAAGGCTTGATTGGTAAAAATAATCATTTCATTTTTAAAGTCCTATGGAAATAAAGATTTTAAAACTTCATAAAGATTTCATTTTACCTTAAAAATCTGTTATTTTTGCAAATTGCGTGATAAAATAAGATATGGCTGTTGAAACCTTTGGACTTGAGAAAAAAAAGAATGATAAAACCCTTTATGATTACCAGCAAGTAGATATTGAAAAAATTTTCAAGGTTATAGATGCTCATCCCGAGCGATATAATCTTTTATATCAACTTCCTACAGGAGGCGGAAAAACAGTGATTTTTTCTCAGATCGTAAGAGAGTATATTCAGCGTACCAACAAAAAAGTCCTTATTCTTACTCACAGAATTGAGCTGTGTAAGCAAACTTCTAAAATGCTTTCAGAATTTGGGGTTTTAAATAAAATTATTAATAGCAAGGTAAAAGAACTTCCAGATCAGGAAGATTATATGTGTTTTGTGGCGATGGTGGAAACTCTAAATAACCGCCTGAACGACGAGAAGGTTGAAATGAAAGATGTAGGCCTGGTAATTATTGATGAAGCTCATTATAATTCCTTCAGGAAACTTTTTAAATTTTTTGAAAATTGCTTTATTCTGGGAGTAACTGCAACTCCTTTAAGTTCCAATATAAAACTGCCCATGAAAGATAATTACCGTGAACTTATTGTGGGAGATTCTATTGCTTCATTAATAGAAAAGGGCTTTTTGGCAAATGCTAATGTGTATAACTACGATGTGGGTTTACAATCGCTTAAAGTGGGGATTAACGGGGATTATACGGTAAAATCTTCTGAAGAGCTTTATTCCAACCTGAGCATGCAGGAAAAGCTTTTAAGCGCTTACCTGGAAAGGTCCAAAGGAAAGAAAACGCTTATTTTCAACAATGGGATTAATACGTCCAAAGAAGTTTATGAAACCTTTAAAAATGCCGGCTATCCTATAAGACATCTGGATAATACCACCAGTAAACAGGACAGAAAACAGATTTTAAAATGGTTTAAACATACCCCGGAAGCTATTGTCACTTCTGTAAGTATTCTCACTACCGGTTTCGATGAACCTTCTGTGGAAACCATAATATTGAATCGTGCCACTAAATCCCTCACTCTTTATTTTCAAATGATTGGCCGTGGCTCCAGGATTTTGCCGGGAAAAGATGAATTTACGGTGATAGATCTGGGTAATAACATGGCCAGATTTGGGCATTGGAGTTCTCCGGTAGACTGGAAACAACTGTTCCGTTCTCCTGATTTTTACTTTGAAAATTTATTGAGCGATGAAGAAATTGAGCGGGAATTTAAATATGTAATGCCTCCAGAAATGCGGGAACAATTCGCGAAAACCGAAGATGTTTCTTTCGATGTGGAATCTGCTTATGATAAAGTTATTCAGAAAGGACTAAAATCCAAGGCAGTGCTGGAATGGTCTCTGGATCAACATGTAAAAATGTGTGTAGAAAACAGTGAAGATGTTTTTGATGCCAGAATTCTTGCCAAGGAATTAAAAGATGATATATCCTCCAGAATCAAACAATATTCTTACTGCATAAGTAAAAGCACTAAAAATTATAGGGACTGGCTGGAAGAAGATTATGCACGCCGATTACGACTGCAAATAAATAAAGAGTTCTAAAACACACCTCTTGCAACCACAACGCTATTATTATCTGTGTAAAGTTCAGTTTTTGGGTTATCGATTGCACGGCTGGCAGCGACAACCCAATCTAAAAACGGTGGAAGGCCTGCTGAAGAAGACTTTTAAATTTATTATTCCGGAGCGAAAATTCAAAATTTTAGGTTCCAGCCGTACAGATGCTATGGTTTCTGCCAACTGTGGCGCTTTTGAACTTTTTCTTGAAAAAATACCTCTTGATGATATTCCTTCTTTCCTGAAACTTTTAAATAAAAATCTTCCTCAGGATATACGGGTTTTGGAAATTACTGAAGTAGATGCTTCCTTCAACATTATAAATTCTCCTAAAACCAAAGAATATCTTTATCTGTTTTCCTTTGGCGAAAAAAGCCACCCTTTTGCTGCTCCCTTTATGGCGAATTTTCAGGATGAGCTGGATATCGATCTTATGAAAAAAGGAGCTTTGTTGTTTAAAGGGGTTCATAATTTTAAAAATTACTGTGTAAAATCTAAAGGTAAAAACAGGTACGAACGTGAAATTCTTGCGGCACAACTTTCTGAAAACACTTATTTTACCGCCAGTTTTTTTCCGAAGAAAAGTTATGTATTCAGAGTGGAAGGCAGCGGATTTTTGCGTTATCAGGTTCGCTTGATGATGGGCGGACTTATTATGCTTGGAAAAGGCGAAATGAGCCTGGAAGATATTGAAGAAAGTCTTAAAGCGGAAAGGGATTCTCCTATAACTTATATCGCCCCGGCGTCGGGGCTTATTTTAAATGATATCGAGTTTGAATAATTTCTGAAATTTAAATTCCGGGTGAGCCATTAAAATTTATAGTTCAAAAGTGACAATCTATTTTCCTTTCAGAATGAGCAGTCCCAACCTTATGGTGTTATAATCGAGGGCTTCTTCAAAATGTTCGTAATAAGCCTTTAAAGAACCCGGATTCTCCAATTCCTCTTTGGCCTTTTTCACGGCTTCAAGATCGGAATTTGAAATATACTTTACCAAATCTATATTTTCTCCTTCTTCATAGAGTTTTTCAAGATGTGAGTAAATAGTGGTTAGAGCGAGCTTCCTTTCTTTTGAAATTTCTTCAGGGGTTAAACCTTCAGAATAAAGCTGAAGTGTTTCTTTAAGCGTATTCCCTTTTTTCTTTTTTTTCCTTTTCCTGGGTTGCGCTTCAGCAGTAAAATCTATAATCTCCCTGATGAACTGATATCCGTAATCCTGCATTTTTTTCTTTCCCACACCATTAATCTGAATAAAAGCCGCATCGGTAACCGGTTTTTCTTTTTCCATTTCTTTAAGCGCCGCATCGCTAAAAATATGATAAGCAGGAATTTCTTTTTCTCTCGAAATTTCCAGCCGCAGCTTGCGAAGCTTTTCAAGAAGAGAATTTGAGGAGACTGCTGAAGCCGAAGTTTTAGAAGTCACTCCTTTTTCTTTTTCCGGAACTTTTGCCAGGGAAACTTTTTCACCTTCAAAAAGCACATTTTTAGCCAGGGATGTTAGTTGTAAATGATTATTCTTATGAAAAGCAATTTCTACGTACCCCAGGTTTATAAGCTGAATAATGTATTCCTGCCAGTCCTTCCAGGGAATATCTTTCCCAATTCCGTAGGTTTTTAAAGAAGAATATCCTGCGGATAAAACGGCTTCGTTCTGCGCGCCTCTAAGTACATCGATCAATGTTGAAAGCGGTTCTTTCCCTCGCAGGCGGTAAATGCAGGAAAGCGCTTTTTGAGCGATGACAGTACCATTAAAAAATTCGGGTGGATTTCGGCAAACATCACAATTCCCACAATCTTTTTGCACCCGTTCTCCAAAATAATTGAGCAACACCTTTCGCCTGCAGGAAAGGGCTTCGCTGTACTGTTTCATTCTTTCCAGTTTTGCCAGCTGCACTTTTTCATTTCCCGAATTTGAAGCAAATTTCTGAAGCTGGATCACATCTGCATAGCTATGGAATAAAAGAGTATCTGAAGCTAAACCATCCCGCCCGGCACGCCCGATTTCCTGATAATATCCTTCCAGATTTTTAGGCATATTATAATGGATTACCCATCGGATATTGGATTTATCTATACCCATTCCAAAGGCTATGGTCGCACAGATAATGGGTGTAACATCATTGATGAATTCATCCTGGATTTTACTTCTTTCGTCGTGTCCCAACCCGGCGTGATAAGATTTTGCATTATGACCTCTGGCGGAAAGTTTTGTAGCGATATCTTCGGTAGTTTTACGGCTAAGGCAGTAAATAATTCCGCTTTGTGTCTTTCTTTTTTCGATAAACCTCAGAATTTGATCCAGTCTTTTAATTCCCGGGCGTACTTCAAGACTTAGATTTTTCCGGTCGAAAGACGCTACATGTTTTTTGGCGTTGGGAAGATTTAGCTGTCGGCAGATATCTTTGCGTGTAGCTTTATCGGCAGTCGCGGTAAGAGCGATAACCGGGGTAGAAGGGAAGCGGTTTTTTAAATATCCCAGTTGTGTATAGGCAGGGCGAAAATCGTGGCCCCAGCTGGAAATACAATGAGCTTCATCTATAGCGATCAGGCTTATTTTACCTTCGGTAAGAAAATGGTCGATAAACTGAAGGCTTTCAGGTGCCACATATACCAGCTTCAAACGCTTATTTTCAATATCGGTAAAAATAGCCATTTGTTCTTTTTCGGTCTGGCTGCTGTTTATAAAAGCAGCGGGAATTCCGTTGGCATTTAACCCATCTACCTGGTCTTTCATCAGAGCGATTAAAGGAGAAATCACCAGCGTGATCTCAGGAAGTAAAATCGCGGGTAACTGATAACAAATAGATTTACCACCGCCGGTAGGCATTACTACCATATTATCATTTCCTTTAAATACCGAATTGATTATTTTTGCCTGCAAAGGGCGAAAACTATCATAACCAAAATATTCTTTAAGTGTACTTAAAAGCGTATTTTCCTGCATCCGGCAAAGTTAGTAAGGTGCATTAAGAATACCTTGAAAAGTAATGCCAAATCCACCATCGCTTTTTAGTTAAAACTTTTTACTTTTATAGAAATACAGAATCCATGGCAAAACGCAAAAGGCATTCCACCCGAAGGCCAAAATCTACTAAAACATTAAACCAGGTTCCGGGAACAGTAACCTATATTGGTAATAAACTTACGGGTGAAACCAAACTGGAGGTGATAGATTACGATAAAGATAATTTTGAAAGATATTCTTCTCACACGCCTGCAGATGCTTTTAAATTTGAAAATAGTGAACGTATTACCTGGATAAATATAGATGGATTAAATGATACCAAGGAAATAGAAAAACTGGGGGAATATTACGATTTACATCCTTTAATTCTGGAAGATATCGCCAATACAAATCAGCGGCCGAAAATAGATGAATATCAGGATTATATATTTGTGGTGGTAAAAATGCTTTATTTCTCTAAAGATAATGGCGACGGGAATTATGGAAATTTAATAAATGAGCATATAAGCCTTGCGATGGGAAAGGATTATGTGTTAACCTTTCAGGAATCTAACGAAGATGTTTTTGATGGGGTACGAGACCGGATAGAACATTCCAAAGGTAGAATAAGAGGAGCAGGCGCAGATTATTTATTATTCGCTTTACTGGATGCGGTTATCGATCAGTATTTTGAGGTTATAGACACCATTGGCGATAAGATCGAAAGCCTTGAAGATGAACTTTTTCAGGCACAGCCAAATGATGATGTTACTTTCGATATTCAGGAACTTAAACGTATGATCTTGCGCATAAGGCGCGCTGTTTTCCCACTTCGTGAAGTATTAAGCCGACTCGAAAAAATTGAAAATAATTTCATTCAGGAAAAGACAGGAAGTTATTTTAGAGATTTATACGATCATATTATTCAGGTTTCCGAAAATATTGATATCTACCGGGAAATGACCTGGGGATTGATGGATATGTACATGACAACCATCAGCAATAAAATGAATGAAGTGATGAAAGTTCTTACGATCATAGCCACTATCTTTATTCCTCTAACTTTTATTGCGGGAATCTATGGGATGAATTTTAAATTTATGCCAGAACTGCAGTGGAAATATAGTTATTTTGTGCTTTGGGGAATAATGATTGTTATTTTTGCAGGGATGCTGTATTACTTCCGAAGAAAAAAATGGCTATGAAAAAACGTGTGAAATTTAATTTACTTCTGTTATTATCAATTTTTACTTCCTTAAGCTTTAGGGCCCAAACTTCAGAAAAAAATATGAAAACTGTTTATATAGGCACGTATACCAGAGATGAAGGTTTTGTAAACGGCCGTGGAAAAGGTATTTATTACATGCTTCAGAATCCGGAAGACGGTCACCTGGAATTGGGAAAAGTCGTGGCGAAAGTAGTAAATCCCTCGTATGTAAAAGTAAGTAATAATGGCAAGTATTTATTTTCCGTAAGCGAACTGGTTTCCGGTGAAGCGAATTCCGGGGGTATTTTTTCCTTTAAAATCAATCCAGATAAAACTCTTACCAAAATAAATAATTTACCCACAAACGGGTTTGCTCCCTGCCATATTGCAATCGATAAGACGGGTAGATATCTTTTTGTTGCTAACTATTTAGGCGGAGTGGTAATGGTTTATACAATTGCAGATTCCGGGGAATTGGCTTCCTTACAAAAATTGAAATTTGAAAATCCGAATAAGTCTCATACCCATTCCGTAAATATTTCTCCCGATAACCGGCATGTTTATATTAATGATCTGGGGAATGATAAGATCTGGATTTATAAAATGGATGCAAGCAAAGAGGGTTTAGAATTAAAATTACAGGGAAATGCGAATTTTAAAAAAGGATCTGGCCCAAGGCATTTCAGTTTTTCTAAAAACAGCAATTATGGTTATTCCGTGAATGAACTAAACAGCACGGTGACGGTTTTTGAAATTAAAAAGGACGGTATGCTTTCTGAAATTCAGTCTATCTCGACCCTTCCCAAAGATTTTCAAGGAAAGAATTCGGGTGCAGAAATTCATATAGGCAACCAGGGAAACTTTTTATACGCCAGCAATCGGGGCGATAACAGCATTGTTACCTACAAAATAGATAAAAAATCTGGAAAATTAGAGGTATTGGAATTTACCTCCACCAAGGGAGCAACACCCCGAAATTTCACAATTTCACCTGATGGAAATTATATGTATGCGGGCAATCAGGATTCCAGTAATATTCTGGTATTCAAAATTGAAAAATCTTCCGGAAAACTTACTAAAATTCAGGATATTGAAGCTCCTACTCCTGTTTGTATAGAATTTATGAATTAACTTAAATTTCGTCTATTACAAAAAATCCATCATTGCCCTGAGCCTGATATAAAGGCATAAAAATATAGGCATTCCATTCACTTTTTATTTCCTGACCATTTTGAATGGCAAGCAATTCTCCTTTTTTAATTTTCTGAAAATTCTTAAAGCCAGGCTGCATTTTAAATTCGTCTGATTCTTTCAGCCCATGCCTGTATTCTATTTCAAAGGTCTTTTGAGTGGGCGCATTCTTTTCGGCAAAATTGTTCACACAATCCGGATATCCCGAAAGTTGGGTAACATCCAGTTCACAGGCTTCCTTTAAGGCCAGCCAGATAATGCCCTCATGATTTTCTACAGAGGATTTATGTTCATGTTGTCCGGCTTCGAATACAAAGCCGGTAATCCCTATGCGACTAAGATAATGATCTATATCTCCCGTGATTAAATCGCTGAAACCTCGCACAATATATGTGGGAAACTTATGTGCCCAGGGATCATTATCATTCACCTCCTGAACAGAGATGTAAGGAAGACTTTCAGAAGAGGTAGTATGGCAATCCAAAAAATATCTTTTAGTAAATTTAGATTCAGGAAAGGTTTTCAACACCTCCATAATTTCATACATCTCTTCATCTTCGTGGCTATCCTTTTTCCCACTCTCTATATTTTCTTTGGTCCAGGTTCGGTTTAAATCTTCATCTATATATCTTTTATCTCTATTGAGCGCCTTCATGTTACCTGCAACGCCAACAATAGTTCCTTTTATCTTGGGACGTGTTTTCTCAAGTTCTTTAAATACCCGTTGCATAGTCAGGACTCCGCTGGGTTCATTCCCATGAATCCCTCCGGTTACAAACAATAATGGACCTTCCTGGCCGCTACTGTATTTTCCGATTATTCTTTTGATAGGTTTGTTTAAGGTTTCTTGCATTACTTTTCGTTTAATCCATTGTGGCCAGCTGCCGGTTGGTTAACTGTCCGTGATATTTTTCTTTATATTCCAGTTTTCTTTCAATCGCATCGATCACAATATCAGTGAAATCGGGTTTTCCAATGTCTTTAAAATGATCGAGCCCACCCGGACTTAGTACATTTATTTCAATAAGTTTATCTTTAACAATATCAAGGCCTACAAAAAATAATCCGTCGCGAATTAATTGCGGCGCTGTGAGTTTAATTATTTCTTCCATTTCCTTGGTAAGTTCGCTGCTGTCTGCGGAGGCGCCCTGAGCAAAATTACTTCGGAATTCTCCTTCGCCGCTCACCCTTCTAATAATGGCCATTTCGCCATCCTGTTCCATCACTTTTCCATTCATAAGTAATACCCGCACATCGCCATCTTTTACGGCGGGTAGGAATTCCTGGGCAATTACATATCCCTGTTGGCTGATAGTTTCTATAATCTGGTTCACATTTTTTTCGTGCTCATCTACCAGAAATACATCGCGACCCCCGGAACCTTCCAACGGTTTTAATACCATTTTTTTGTTGTTTTCTTCCCAAAACTTGAGAATATCATCTTTACTTCTGGTAATAATACTGTTGGGTTTTATGCTTTGCGGAAGCTGTTCAAAATAAAGCTTGTCTATAAAAGCGTGAGAAAGTGAATAGGCATCGTTTAATACCAATACCCCTTCCTGTTGAATCATTCTTCCAAAAGCAACTCCGGCCTGTTCTGCCCATTCTCTTCCGGAACCTTCTTCTGTGGGGTTATTTCTTATAAAAAGTACATCTAGTTTAGTGGAGGAAATTTTTTTCTTTCCTGATTTTGCATTTTGAAAACCTTCCAAAAATTTATTGGGCGATTTGGTTTTTAGAGTTTTAGGAATTTTCACACAGTTAATACTTATAGGCGCATCATGATGAAAATTGAAATCTCCAACTCCCATTACAAAAACTTCATGGCCACGTTCGTGCGCTTTCTTCATGAGTATTACCGATGTACCACACTTTTCTGTGGCGATATCATTAATTACAAAACATATCTTCATTTTTTTACCATTTGTGAAAGGGGCAACCCCTTTCTAATTAAATTTATTCGTTCTTTGTATTCAGCTGTTTCCAAATACCTGGGGGTAAGTATAGGTTCTTTTAAAATCCCTCTCTGGGTTAATTCTTCAATTACATGTAAATGACTTATGGCAAATTTTCCTGCTAATAAAGGCTTAAGTTCGCCTCCTTTTTTAAGGTATTCTATTAAATCTACCAGGCCTTTTAAATAAATAATATCTTTTATAAATCCGCCGCCCTGCATAATCCTGGACGTTATATTGAAGGCCCTTTCTTTTGAAAAATTAAAATCGTTGAACAACAACGAGAAAATTCCTTTAAAATCCTGACCTCTTATTATCGCTGCACCTGCCACAACACGTCCGGCTAAAATTCGCAATCGGTTTCCAGTTAAATTGCCTCCAAGATATTCTGATAAAACAGCGATTCCTTCCTGTAAAGGATCGTAATCTGCCAGCCCCACGGCCATCTGGGTGAGCGGTTGTTTACTGCCGTTATAGCAGGTAAGTACGTGGGTACCAATTTCATGCTGAATAAGCGCATTGGCTTCGGTCCTGGTAAGTTTATAATCTGAAGGAATATATAATTCCCCTCGCGAAACCATAATAATATTAACATCGTTTCGCATATGTACTTTACTGCTGAAGTCTTTATCCTGCGATTGAAAATATTCGAATTCTTTTCGTGCCATCGCACTAAATTCCTTCGCATCCAGCAAATCACCATCATCTGTTGTAAAGGACTCTGGTACTTCATTTAATATTTTTTCAGCAGTAGCAAGAAGGGAGTTGTTTACTTCGCGGTATAATCTGATGCTGTTAAAAAAGAAATCCCTGGTTCCGCGTTCATTGAGCATAGAAATCTGGATATCTAATTCTCTTCGCTTTTCTTCAAACAAAAAAGATATGGCCGGGTCGTCAATTTCATCGATCTTAAGATTGTAAAGTTTTCTTTTTAAAAGATCCGGATCTATGGGGAGTAAACGGTAATGATAATCCATGAGATTTTTAAAATCGCTTTCAAAAAACTCCTTCCGCATGGACTGAATATTTACGGGCGCCACTAAAAGCAGGAATTGGTAAGAAGATTCTATCCTGGTTAATTCTTTATCTATTTCAAAAACTTTATGATGGATTTCCCTTTTTCCTAATGCATTAAAGCTTTTAATTCCTGAAGAAGTTTGCACCCGAATATAGTCATACAATGCCTTTTGAAGCGCTTTGCTGAAACGATTTCGAAACTGGCGTAAAAATACGGGAAACAGATCTCCCTCGTGGTTAAGATACACAGGTGGTACTTCTAAACCCAACCATAGAGCCCCGCAATCTTTCGCTTTTTCGATATCCAGCAACGGAAGCTCTCCTTCTGCCTGTCTGGATTTTGTTTTTTTAATACGGGTATTTATGCTAATCCCAAAACGGGAATTATTTATTTGATCTAATTCTCTTTTTAATATCTGAAAGGTACTGGGCAATTTATGCGAAGGGCCTTTAATAATAAACTCTTTACTCCGTGGAGCGCCACTGTAAATTTCTAAAAACAAATAAGAATTGAATTTAGCCGATTGTTGCTCGGCAAGCTTATAAAGAAGTTCCTGATAAGCTTCAAATTCTTCGGGGCCAATAATTAAAAATGATGCCCCGCTTTTTACCAGTCTTTGGGTTCCTGGATCTTGATCGGTTAACTTTTTTCTATAAATAAGCAGAAATGGAAGTTTTCCTTCAATATGCAAAAATCCGCCACCGGGTAAATTTGATTTTACCTGCTGTTCATTTTCTAATTTTGTTAAAATTTTTTTAATGAATTTGGAGCTCAATTGAGAACTTATCTGCATTAGAGACATAAATTTTTTAAAAATTTTACAGTACTATTTTATTTTGACTTAATTCCGGCCTGAATAAAAGAGATTTATATTTTCTATCTCTGGATTTTATGCCCGGAATTAGAGGCAACCAGTATAAATTTAAAAATTATGGGAAGTATAAAGCCGGAAAAGAAAAGGTTTGGGATTACTTTAAGATAAGTTGGCAAGAATTATAAAAATTTGATAAGGGTAGAGAGTAGATCTCAGCCCTGTAAAAAAGTAAAAACCTCCTTAAATTTATAAGGAGGTTTTAATTTAGCCAGTGATCGCGATAGGATTCGAACCTATGACCGCCTGCTTAGAAGGCAGGTGCTCTATCCAGCTGAGCTACGCGACCGTTTTAGCGGTGCAAATATAAGCCTCTTTCTAATTTAAACAAGGTTTTTTAAGCCTAAAAGTTAATTTTTGAGACATAGAGGTTTTTTCCCTCACTCAACCAGGATATTGCAAGTTATTTTTTTAATCTATTTCCTGAACAAGGTTTCGTTCCAGGTGCTGTGTTAAAACTACGAAGCGGTTAAATTCAACAGCAGGAAGCACATCCAAATTTTTGAATTTATTGTATATAATATTAAACCTTCTTGTTAATTCTAGGGTTTCCAGAGATAGACCAAATATTTTTTGTTTTGCATACAGATCATCCACCTGCTTTTTAACAGATTTTATCAGATCCATTTCTTTTGATCCTATCTCAATTTCGGCAACTGTATTCATTATTTCAATATTTGAAATTAAACGATACTTTTATGCCATAGTAACTTAATTCGGTTGGTTCAATTGTAGTTTGGGTAACCAAATGTAATTTGATTTTTCAAAAAGCCATCAGGAAATAACGAATCTTCTTTAAACGACTAATTTTTACCGATAAATAGCATCTCCGGCGCGCAGATACCCTGATTTATAATTAATTATAAATAATGTACATTAATGTTCTATGTAAAAACTTTAAAAATTCTTTATAATTTACTTTTCAGTCTTCAAGTAAAAACATTGTAATTTTGGATGTGTAATAAATAACATATGAGACAAATTAAATGTCCGGATGAATTTTTATTAGAGAGAGGAGTTCGGCCTACTGCGATGCGATTACTTATTTATAAGTTTTTGGCCAGACAGGATAGTGCTATCACCCTTACCGATATTGAGCACGCCTATATGAAAGCAGACAGGACCACTTTATACCGTTCTATAAAGACTTTTGAGAATAAAGGCCTTGTTCATCAAATAGATGACGGCACAGGGATTACCAAATATGCATTATGTGAAGAAGGTTGTAATTGTGAAATAGAAAATGATCTTCATCTTCATTTTCACTGTAATAACTGCAATGAAACTGTTTGTCTTACAGATTATAAGATTCCGCAAATTAGTCTTCCTGAAGGTTTTCAGGCAGAAAATGTTAATCTTGTAGTACAGGGAATATGCGATAAGTGTTCCAAATAATGCACTTCCATTGCATAGCGACTTTTATTACTTTTGCCGTATGTCACACTCACATTCACACGATCACGGGGTTTCAAATTATGGGAAAGCCTTTGCCATTGGTATAGTGCTAAATATAATTTATGTAGCGGTAGAAGCTTTTTATGGGATTTCTGTGAATTCTTCTGCTTTGCTTGCAGATGCGGGTCATAATACCAGTGATGTTTTAAGCCTTATTCTCGCCTGGGCTGCGACATGGGCTTCTAATAAACAGCCGTCGGGCGATTATACATACGGGCTTCGAAAAACAACTATAATGGCTTCGCTTTTCAATGGGATTTTAATCTTTGGAGCAGCGGGAATCATTACCTATGATGCTATTCTGAAATTAAAAAATCCAGTGGAAGTTCCTGGTAATATTATAATGATAGTAGCAGGAATCGGTATTATTATTAATACCATTACTGCGCTTTTGTTTATGAAAGGTCAAAAAGACGATCTGAATATAAAAGGCGCTTTTTTGCATATGGCTGCAGATGCGGCAGTTTCTCTGGGAGTGGTAATAGGAGGACTTGTTATAAAACTCACAGGGGTAACCTGGATAGATCCTGTATTAAGTTTTGTGATCGTTGCAGTTATCCTTTACAGCGCTTGGGGATTGTTACGAGATTCGGTTAAATTAGCTTTAGATGCCGTACCCCAGGGAATAAATCTAAACGAAGTATCTTCATATTTAAAGTCTGTAGAAGGAGTAAAGGAAGTTCATGATTTACACGTGTGGGCTATGAGTACTACAGAAACGGCTCTTACTGCTCATTTGGTTATTCCTGAAGGCCTGGAAGATGATTTTTTAATGAAGATAAGAGAGGAGCTTCATGATAAATTTGAAATAAACCATACAACTCTACAGGTTGAGAATAGTTTGGGAAACCACAATGATTGTTCACAACGTGATACCTGTGTATAAATTTCAAAAATGAAATTTCTTATAAAATATCTTTTCTTTCTCTTGTTTTTCTTATCAGGATGGAATCTCATTGCTCAAAATTCTCATAATAAGTATCCCCTTCTTTTTGGTGAATTTTTCCTGGGTGGATATCAGGGCCATTCGAGTGGATTTATGTCGGGAGTAGAAATAAACTATCAGGGAAAAAAGAATCTGTTAAGTCTAAGATATACCACATTAAACGATATTGCAGTTGGGTATGGTCTGGTTCCGATTCCTATTTCAACTACTAATGCAAAATTTAATGAAATCGCTGCCCTATATGGACTAAGATTTATAGATAGGGGGCATTCCATAAGCTTTTCTACAGGACCGTCCTATAATTTGTATGCCTTTAATAATATAGATGGATCAGAAAAACGGAGAATTCATTCCCTGGGTTTAGCTTTAGAAACTAATGTAAAATGGTTCAAAAAAGAAAAAAAAACACCCTTTCGGGTTTAGTTATGGGGCAAAAATATGGGGAAATATTTCTAAGACCTCCTACGCGGGCCTTGCATTTATACTGGGAATTGGTTGGCATAAAAATTATAAAAATACTTCTGTTAATGTCTCTAAATAGCCTTCTTGCCAAGGATTAACATTAAATTATTAATTATTATTTCCCATCTGGAAGCTAAGATTATATATTTAAACTTCTTATTTTCTATCTCACATAAATTTCAGTATGAATAGTATAATTGATTTCTTATTACATATAAATACTCACCTGTTTACTATGATAGTAGATTATGGTCCCTGGGTTTATGCCATTCTCTTCGCTTTTATTTTTATTGAAACCGGTTTTGTAATAATGCCCTTTTTGCCGGGAGACACTTTGTTGTTCGCCGCAGGAACTTTTTGTGCCGGGGTACAGAACAGTTCGGGGGAATCTGCCCAGTTAAATTTATGGATAATTTTACCGGCCATGATTTTTGCTGCAGTAGCCGGAGATAGTCTTAATTATTACTTCGGAAAAACCATAGGACTCCGGGTTTTAAAATGGAAAATTGGTAATAAACAACTGGTGAGCAAAAAACACATTGATAAAACGCGGGAATTCTTTGATAAACATGGCCCTAAGGCCATTATTTTAGCGAGGTTTGTGCCTATTGTGCGCACCTTTGCCCCATTTGTGGCAGGAATAGGCGATATGCATTACGGAAAATTCATTCGTTTTAATATTATTGGAGGAATCTCCTGGGTTCTTCTCCTGGTTTTTATTGGTTACTTCTTTGGAAATCTTCCTTTTGTAAAAAACAATTTCGAAATCGCTATTTTCGGCATTGTAATTTTATCGCTACTACCCATGATTATAGAATACTTTAGAAGTAAAGCAAAATCAAAAAAAGAAAAAACGGCATAGCCAGGTGCAGACCTGCGCAATTCTGGGGCAAGTGGATTAAAAATTAAATCCCGTTTTTATTTTAAGCCCAGGGATCATCTTTCAGAGATGCGAATCATAGGGATACGGTAAATCCCGATGTTCATGGCAATCAATAACGGTTGCTTTCTCAAAGCAACTGTTATATAAAAAGCAAAACTCAGGAGTGTATTACCTGGAAATGTACACATAAACAGCATAGATTGCCATATGCCTCAAAAATCATCAAAAGCTATTCAATATCATCTTCAACTGGACTTTACATTTTCACAATATACTTTACCAACCCATAATTGCCATTTATTTTAATGTGAAAATGAAGTGGTTCAGGAAATTATGTTTAGTAGATTATGGATTGAATCATTTTTGAAATTTTTAGCATTCCATTTGTATTGCCAGCTGAAGTAATACGGAAAATATATTTACTTGTTTTTTTGAATACCATATTTCTTTTTGTAGTAATCAATAATGGGAGGAAAAGGACCAAATTGATGTTGTTTTGCAGAGAAGTTATCTGCCCATGGCCCATAAGAAGTAGAAACGGGTTTCAGTTTTAGATCTGGGTAGTCTTTTTCAAGATTGTTTTTAATCGGCCTGTTAAAACTATTAATATAACCGGCAAGATTATAAGCTTCTTCATCGGTTAATTTGGGCTGTTTTTTTGTGGCCTCACCAAAAGGCATATTGGCTTTTATAAATTGAGCTGCAGTTATAACCCTGTGCATTCCCGCTCCATTGTTAAAACTATCATCACCCCACAGAGGCGGGTATTGATAGCCTTTTAAAGGATCTTCAAACCATTTACCCATCCCATTTTCTCCATGACATACGGCACATTGCTGACTAAATAATTTTTTTCCTTTAGATAAATCTACCGCCTTTTTAGGAATATCTAAGGAAGTAAATCCTTTATATTCTTTTTCCATGTTTTTAGGAAGTCCCTCTCCAAGCCACTCCATATAAGCTACAATAGCTTTCATAGGTTTGGAATCTATCGGCAATTTTTTGCCATTCATACTTCTCTCCATGCAGCCATTAATACGATCTTCGATGGTTCCTTCCTTATTACTTCTCCCTCGAAATTGGGGGAAACGTTGAGTCACACCTATCCAGGAAGCCGATCCTGGTTGGGTACCATCCTTTAAATGGCAATTTACGCATGCAAGATTATTGCCTGCATAATGCATTTTAGGGTCTTTCGCTTTAGGCCCCATATATTTTGAGGATTGTGAAATTAGCTGATATCCAAATTTAACCTCCGGAGACATAGAATTGTTTGCTAACTCGGTTACCACATTTTTTGGTGACCAGGTATTGGCATTTTTAGTGCTTTTAGTAAATAATTCAGGATTTGAATTATATAAGTATAGCCCGCCAAATACAATCACAACAATCCCTGTAATTGTAATGAATATGAAAAACACGGCTTTTACCAGTTCGATGAAATTTTTCATGAGGTTTCATTTATTACATTGGGAAATCCATTTTTTTTTAAAATTATGGGTAGGGGAAACCAGTTTCAATTTCTCTCTATAAAAGATGCATTAAAAATATTATGATCTTTTTGAAATTATTTAGAAGATAAGCTATTGCCTGCACAGTTAAATTTCTTAATTAAGTTATGTCCGCATTCCTCGATATATTTCATAGAAGGAGTAATTTTATAGTCGTTATTGTTAAGAGTAACTGACTTTTTAAGCCCTACAGGCAGGAAGATAACTGATAAAGATTTTGGCCATCCCACCCCACAAAATAATCTATTTAATTCTCGGAATCCTTTGCATTTTCTATAGTAGCTTCAATACTCTTAAGCAAGCTTTGAACTTCAAAAGGTTTAGCAATAAAATTATTAGCGCCGGCTGCAATACAAATCTCTCTCGCACCATCAAGTCCGGACATCATAAGGATAGGAATATTTGAAATGCCTTCGGTATTCCTAATTTCTGAACAGACATTTGTTCCGTCGATCCCACTAAGTAATTTATCCATTATTACCAGATCAAATTTTTCATCTTGAAGATTTTCAACAGTCTGGGAAGGTAATCTTAAAAGACTTACCTCATATCCATTCATTTCAAGTTGGTCATTTATTATAAGACCTAGATAATAATCGTCTTCAACTAGTAAAATTTTCGTCATTTCTATTTTTTTTTGAAAGGATATCGATAGGGTAAAAGGAATCTATTAGATCGGTTTAAAAGTCCAAATAGTCCTATTTTCTGAATGCTTTATGATAATTTTCAAAAATAAGAATAAAATCAACTAAATCAAGAAGTATTAATCGGTACAAATTCATACTGGGGAAGAAGACAGTTAAAATAAGTGAATCTTTTTAATAAAATCACTTGGGCTTGAGGGACCTTTTATATTTAATTATCAGCAGAATACCTCATATAAGTGTAGCCCTATAATTTTTTTATTGTTAATATTTTTTTCCTACCTCAATAATTTTTCACACAGTTTTCACATAATTTTCACACAGTTTTCACATTGTCAAAAGATATAAAGTCCGTTTTTTACAATCTATTAAGATTTGAACCGCCGCATTTATTATTATTTGAATTGAAATTTCCCCATAATGGCAAAAAAAAATACGACCTCCAAAACAACTAAAACTAGCTCTTCACAGAATACTACACCCAAAAAGCGGCCCATAGTTAAAAAATCTAAAAGAGTAGCGCATGATAAAATGTTCAAGGACAATGAGTATATGCATGAACAACTGGATCGACTAATATTTGCACTCGAGGCATTTAGGGAAGGGGATATCTCTGTTCGACTTTCAAAAGAACGTAACGATAAATTTGCAGATTTAGCAGAGGCTTATAATACCATGGTTGAAATGATTGGTGGAGTTAGTACCGAAGTATCCCGTATTTCTCGTGTGGGAGGTATTGAAGGAAACCTGGATGCCAGAGCAGAGTTTAAGGCTTCCAGTGGAGTTTGGAAGGATATGATCGATAACATTAACATTCTTATTGAAGCGATCGCAAAACCGGTACTGGAAGTAAGTAGAATTCTTAATAGTATTGCAGGCGGAAAACTAGAAGATAAATTTAGCCTGACGGTAACCGGAGATTTTCGAGCCATGGCCGATGTGATTAACCGAACCTTAGGAAGTCTGAATATTTTTGCTGAACAGGTTACTCAAGTGGCCCGGGAGGTGGGAGTAGAAGGGAAACTGGGCGGACAGGCAAGTGTGCCTAATGTGTCTGGAACCTGGAAAGACCTTACCGATAATGTAAACCAGATGGCAAGTAATTTGACCGAACAGGTACGGGAAATTGCAGGGGTAACCACAGCGGTTGCCGATGGTGACCTTTCCAGAAAAATTACAGAAGAAGGTAAAGGAGGGGAAGTACTTGGACTTTCCACTACCATTAACAGGATGGTGGATTCCCTGAATATCTTTGCCGCAGAGGTTACCAACGTGGCCCGGGAAGTGGGAGTCGAGGGTAAATTGGGAGGACAGGCAGATGTACCAGATGTTGCGGGTACCTGGAAGGATCTTACGGTAAATGTAAATACAATGGCATCTAACCTTACGGCTCAGGTACGGGAGATCGCCGGAGTGGCAACTTCAGTAGCGAACGGTGACCTTTCAAAGAAGATCTCTATTAATGTTAAAGGAGAAATAGCAGAATTGAAAGATACTATCAATCAGATGGTGGACTCCCTTAACATTTTCTCCGATGAGGTAACTCGTGTGGCGAGAGAAGTGGGTACCGAAGGAAAACTGGGAGGCCAGGCTGAAGTGCCCGATGTGGCCGGAACCTGGAAAGATCTTACCGATAACGTAAATACCATGGCGAGTAACCTGACCAATCAGGTGCGGGAGATAGCCTCGGTTACGACAGCGGTTGCCCAGGGCGATCTTTCCCAAAAGATTACCGAAGAAGGAAAAGGGGGAGAAGTATTGGTACTTTCCAATACCATCAACAGCATGGTGGATTCCCTGACTTTATTTGCGGCTGAAGTAACACGTGTGGCCCGCGAAGTGGGAACTGAAGGAAAACTGGGAGGACAGGCAACGGTACCTAGTGCGGCGGGAACCTGGAAAGATCTTACCGACAATGTTAATATCATGGCCAGTAACCTGACTACGCAGGTACGGGAAATTGCTAATGTAGCTACCGCGGTAGCCGACGGAGATCTTTCTCAAAAAATTACCATTGATGTAAAAGGGGAAATAGCAGAACTAAAAGATACCATTAACCAGATGGTGGATTCACTGAATATTTTCTCTGATGAGGTAACACGAGTGGCACGTGAGGTGGGAACTGAAGGGATCCTGGGAGGACAGGCAAAAGTACCGGACGTTGCGGGAACCTGGAAAGACCTTACCGATAATGTGAATTACATGGCATCTAATCTTACTACTCAGGTACGAGAGATTGCGAATGTTGCAACAGCAGTAGCAAAAGGAGATTTGGCACAAAAAATTGCTATTGAAGCCAAGGGGGAAATAGCAGAACTAAAAGAAACCATCAATACAATGGTGGATTCATTGAACATATTTTCAGATGAGGTAACCCGTGTGGCACGTGAGGTAGGTACAGAAGGAATTCTTGGTGGTCAGGCCGAAGTACCTAATGTCGGTGGTGCATGGTGGGAACTAACGGAAAACGTAAATACCATGGCTTCTAACCTTACTACACAGGTAAGAGAAATTGCATCGGTAACAAAGGCCGTTGCTAACGGGGATTTATCAAAGAAGATTTCCGAAGAAGAAAAAGGGGGAGAAGTATTAGAGCTTTCTACCATTATCAATACGATGGTGGATTCCCTTAACATTCTTTCTAACGAGGTAACCCGTGTGGCACGTGAGGTAGGAACCGAAGGAATGTTGGGAGGTCAGGCAGAAGTTCCAAACGTGGCCGGAGCGTGGTTGGATCTTACAGGAAACGTGAATACAATGGCTAGTAACCTTACCAGTCAGGTAAGGGAGATTGCCAATGTTGCAACAGCGGTGGCGAATGGGGATTTATCACAAAAGATCTCCATTGATGTAAAAGGAGAAATTGCTGAATTAAAAGATACCATTAACCAGATGGTGGACTCGTTAAACGTATTCGCGGCCGAGGTAACTCGTGTTGCGCGTGAGGTAGGTACAGAAGGGATGCTTGGAGGTCAGGCAAAAGTGCCAAACGTTGCCGGAACCTGGAAAGGATTAACAGATAATGTGAACACAATGGCGAGTAACCTTACCACTCAGGTGAGGGAAATTGCATCAGTAACCACAGCGGTAGCAAACGGGGATTTATCACAAAAGATTTCGGAACAAGGAAAAGGAGGCGAGGTATTAGAACTTTCCACCACGATCAACATCATGGTAGATGCCTTGAACATATTTGCAGATGAGGTAACCAACGTGGCACGTGAGGTGGGAACCGAAGGAATCTTGGGAGGTCAGGCAGAAGTGCCCAACGTTGCCGGTTCGTGGAAAGATCTTACAGATAACGTGAACCAGATGGCGAGCAACCTAACTTCTCAGGTACGAGATATTGCGGGAGTATCTACCGCTCTGGCACGAGGAGATTTTTCCAGAAAGATAGATGTGGAGGTGAAAGGAGAAGTACAGGAGCTTAAGAACAATATTAATGCGATGGTTGACTCATTTACAACCATTGTAAAGGCGGCAAACACGATTGCAGAAGGTAACTTTGCTATTGAAATGCCACTTCGAAGTGAAGCCGACCAATTGGGTATCGCTTTGAATACAATGACCGAGAATCTTAAACGAATTTCGGAAGAGAATGAAAATGAAGCATGGATAAAAACCGGACAGGCAGGACTTAACGACAGAATGCGTGGAGAGCAGGACCTCCTGACTTTGTCTAAAAATATTATTTCCTATTTAACTAAATATCTCGATGGTCAGGTTGGAGTAATTTATCTTACCGAAAAAGACAAAGATAAAAAACGCCTGAGAATGACTGCTTCTTATGCGTTTACCCAACGAAAATCTCTTAAAACTACTTTTGATTTTGGAGAAAGCCTCGTGGGGCAGGCTGCCTTAGAGAAAGAAGCCATTGTACTTTCATCTATACCGCGGGATTATATTAGTGTATCGTCTGGTCTGGGAGAAAGAAAACCAAAAAACATACTGGTGCAGCCATTTATTATAGATGGTGAAGTAAAAGGAGTGATCGAAATTGGATCCTTCAAGCCTTTTAATGATAATCAGCTGGAATTGGTTCGTTCTGTAGGAGAGAACATAGCTATTACAACAAATTCTTCGTTGGATAGGGAAAAAATGCGAGACCTTTTGGAAGAATCCCAACGCCAGTCTGAAGAGTTATTGAAACAACAGGAAAAATTAAAAATTCAGAGTAAGGAATTACAAATGGCCAATGACGATCTTGAATCAAAAACCAAAGATTTGGAGATGCAGAAGGAGGATCTGCAATTCAGCCGGGTGGAAGTGGAAAGGAAAGCAGAGGAACTGGAACTTGCCAGTAAGTATAAATCTGAATTCCTGGCCAATATGTCTCATGAATTAAGAACGCCGTTGAACAGTCTTCTGATTCTTTCTAAAGATCTTAGTGATAATAATAAAGGAAATCTTTATAAAGACCAGCAAAAAGCTGCCAGTATTATTTATGAAGGGGGACTGGGACTCCTGAATCTTATTAATGATATTCTGGATCTTTCCAAAGTGGAGGCTGGAAAACTACAGATTCACCCCGAAGAAGTGCTTGTAGACAGCCTTGTAAATAACCTACAAAACCAGTTCGAGCCCCTCGCAAAATCAAAAAAATTAAAGTTCACTATTCAATGTAAGGCAACGGCGCCGGATAGAATAATAACCGATGGACAACGATTGGAACAAATTATAAAAAACCTTATTTCCAACGCTATTAAATTTACCCAAAAAGGTTCTGTAAATGTCTCGATTGGTAAACCTAACGCAAGGGTTACTTTTAGAGAAATTATACTTCCAAAATCAGAGGTTTTGGAAATATCTGTAACCGATACCGGAATTGGTATTCCTGAAGCAAAACGGATGATGATTTTTGAGGCTTTTCAACAGGCGGAAGGTGGCACCAGCCGTCAGTATGGCGGGACTGGCCTGGGATTAACTATTTCCAGGGAACTATCAAGATTATTAGGTGGCGAAATTCATATAGAAAGTTCAGAAGGAAAAGGCAGCGTTTTTACCGTATATATCCCAATGGATCTTACCAGTGCACCTATTAAAGAAATGGATGATGCTATATCCTCTTACACCGAACCAAAACACTCTAAAGCAACAAAGAATGAAACTATGGAGTTGGCCGATAATAATTCGGCAAATATTTTAGAAACCTATATCCCGGATGACAGGGAGAATTTAAAAGTTTCCGATTACTCCCTGCTTATAATTAATGATGACCAAGATTTTTCTCTAACTATCAAGAAAATAGTCCAGAAATATGACTATAAGCTGCTTTTTGCAAGGGATGGGAAAGAAGGAATGAAACTGGCTATTAAATATCAGCCTAACGGCATACTCCTGGATGAGCAATTACCAGATATGAAAGGGCTCATTGTTCTGGATCATTTGAAATTTAATTTAAAAACCAGGCATATACCGGTGTATTTAATGTCGGCTGAAGATCAACACCGGGAAGCGCTCAGCAAGGGTGCTATGGGTGTAGGGGTAAAACCTGTTTCCAATAAGGATATTGACCAGGCCATGCAAAAAATGGAAATATTGCATAATTCAATTGTTAAAGAGCTTCTGATTATTGAGGATGATGAAGCAACTTTACAAGCAATTGAAAGTCTTCTCAGGAATAAAGAGGTAGAAATTTCTACTGCGGTTACGGGCAAAGATGCATTAAATGAACTAAAGACTAGAAAGTTCGATTGTATAATTCTTGACCTTAATCTGCCGGATATTACCGGATTTGAAGTCCTGAAAAAACTAAAAGCCAGTCAAAAAACAAATGAGATGCCTGTAGTTATATATACCGGCAAGGAACTTACAACATCTGAAGTAAAAGACCTGCATAAATTTACAGACAGTATTTTAATAAAAGGAGCTTCTTCACCTGAACTCCTATTAGATGAAGTTTCTTTATTTATACATAGTGACTCAAGCAAACTCTCTGCCCGGCAAAAAAAGATAATGACCGAACTGCATTATCCAAAACATGTTTAAAAGACAAAAAAGTTCTGGTAGTAGATGATGATAATCGTAATTCTTATGCACTTTCCAAAGCACTGTCAGATTCCGGTATGAAGGTAATGGTAGCAGATAACGGAAAAATGGCAATTGAAAAATTAAAGCAGGAAAAGAATATCGATATTGTTTTAATGGATGTAATGATGCCTGTTATGGACGGCTATGAGGCTACTACGGAAATCAGAAAATATGGAGCTTATAAAGATTTGCCTATAATTTCGCTCACGGCTAAAGCAATGCCGGAAGATAAAGCCAAAAGCCTTGAAGCAGGAGCCAATGATTATCTTACCAAACCGGTTAATATCGAGAAATTGTTAAATTTAGTGCGTTTATGGTTATACCAATAAGACAGGGTATCATCAAACTACAGTGAGTTTATACCCCATTTTCAGGTCTCTTATTTTTCAATCAACAGGCAAATCAGGGATTAAATAAGTGCTTGATAGCCCAGGGGTTTTTTTTATTCACACCGAGGGTGATATCGGTCCTTTTCTTACCCGGAAAGAGGTTAAACGAATGGAACGCAACCTGGATTCATCTTATTTTTTTGAGGCATTTTATTCTTAAAGTACTATTAGCAGTACCAAAAATGTCTGTCTGCAAAACTGATTAATATCATTTCTCTTTCCGCACACAAAATCTACTTTTACTTTACATAAATGAATGATTTTGAACGGAATCAACAACATACCCGCAGGTATTACACGCTTTTTTATGGAAATTGGCGATATGACCTATTTTGCCATGCGCTTTTTTAAAGAGGTGTTTAGTGCTCCTTTCGAATGGAAAGAACTGGTACGCCAATGTTACCAGATGGGAAATCGCTCCTTCCTTTTGGTAGGCGTTACCGGTTTTATTCTTGGTTTGGTATTTACCCTCCAATCAAGGCCCACTTTGCTCGAATTTGGGGCGGCTTCGTGGATGCCGTCCATGGTTAGCATTTCCATTGTGCGAGAAATAGGACCGGTGATTATAGCATTAATCTGTGCAGGACGTATAGGTTCCGGTATTGGCGCCGAACTAGGCAGTATGAAAGTGACCGAACAAATTGATGCGATGGAAGTTTCTGGAACCAATCCATTTAAATATTTGGTAGTTACAAGAATTCTGGCAACTACCTTAATGCTTCCATTGCTTATTATTATGGGAGATGCTATTGCACTAGTAGGATCTGCACTTATAGAAAATTTAAAGGGAGAAGTTTCCTATCTATTGTATTTTAATAAGGTATTTGATGCCTTGCAGTTTAGCGATATTATTCCGGCCACAGTAAAATCCTTCTTTTTCGGTTTTGCAATTGGCCTGGTGGGTTGTTATAAAGGATACCATTGTTCAAAGGGAACTGTTGGTGTAGGAGAAGCCTCTAATGCCGCTGTGGTTTATACTTCAATGTTATTATTTATAATTGACTTTATTGCCGTATTTCTAACCGATATATTCTTCGACATATGAAAAAGCCTGTGTTAGAAATAAAGGAATTGTATAAAAGTTTCGGAGAAAATCATGTCCTTAATGGTTTTAATCTGAAATTATATGAAGGTGAGAACTTGGTGGTAATGGGAAAATCAGGTTCAGGAAAATCTGTAATGATAAAATGTTTAGTAGGACTTATGGCAGCCGATAGCGGATCTATAAAAATTAGGGATTTCGATATTATTTCGCTGGGTCGCAAAGAACTGGATATACTGCGTACCGAAATTGGGTTTCTGTTTCAGGGCAGTGCGCTATACGATTCTATGACGGTACGCGAAAACCTGGAATTCCCCTTACGAAGAAATAAAAATAAGATACAGACTAACCAGAGTACAGAAGAACTGGTAATTGAAGCTCTGGAAAATGTTGGACTGGTAACGGCGATAGATTTAATGCCCTCAGAACTTTCTGGAGGAATGCAACGACGGATAGCACTTGCCAGGGCATTGATCTTGAAGCCAAAAATAATCCTGTATGACGAGCCCACTACAGGGCTGGATCCTATTACTGCCAAAGAAATTATTCAATTAATGCGCACAATACAGCAAACCTATAAAACATCGTCCCTTATAATCACTCACGATGTGGATTGTGCCCGAGTTATTAGTAACAGAATGATATTATTGGTGGAGGGAATAAACTATGCTGAAGGTACTTTTGAGGAGCTTTCCACTTCTGAAGACCCTAAAGTTAAAGCCTTCTTTAAAAATTGAGTATTATGAAAAAGTCAAATTCTTATAAAGCCCGTGTTGGAATATTTGTTGTGGTTGG
Source organism: uncultured Flavobacteriaceae bacterium (assembly GCA_963811195.1). GTDB lineage: Bacteria > Bacteroidota > Bacteroidia > Flavobacteriales > Flavobacteriaceae > Gillisia. Next base: position 334,457 of record CAWEQF010000003.1, on the reverse strand, counting down.
TACTCTTATTTTAGTAATTGCACTCTATTTTATAGGCAACAGACAACACATTTTTAGTAAAAACATTCAGGTATATGCTGTTTTTCAGAATGTTAACGGATTACAATTGGGGAATAATGTGCGATATTCCGGGATAAATGTGGGCACTGTTGGTAAAATTGAAATGGTTGCCGAAGCTACAATTGTGGTACAAATGATGGTGGAAGAAAAAACAGGTACCTTCATTAAAAAAGATGCGATTGCCTCTATAGGTTCAGACGGATTGGTAGGTAGTATGGTAGTAAATATTCTGCCCGGAAAGGAAAATCTACCAACTATAATTTCAGGAGATACTATATCTACGTACAGTAAAATAGGAGCAGACGATATGCTCTCGACTCTGAATGTAACCAATGAAAATGCGGCATTGCTTACAGCCGATTTGTTAAAAATCACAAATAAAATATTAGAAGGAGAAGGGGCATTGGGAGCCTTGATCACCGATTCTTTATTAACCCGGGATATCCGACAGACCCTAACCAATTTAAAACAAACTACAAATGGCGCCAATAGGTTAATAGCTTCCCTGAATAATAAATTTGCTAAAATTGATATGGAAAAAAGCGCTGTAGGTGCTTTGCTAAATGATACTATCGTGGGAAACCAAATTAAACAAATGGTTTCAAATTTAGAACAATCCAGTAAAGATATTTCAGAAACCACACAGAAATTGCAGTTAATTATTGCGGAAATAAACACTTCAGAAAGCGCCTTTAATTATCTCACCAAAGATGAAACCTTACCAAAAACAATAGATTCTACGATGCTGGAGATAAAAGAAGCCTCCAAAAAGTTGAATGAAAACATGGAAGCTTTAAGGCACAACTTTTTGTTCCGAGGCTATTTCAGAAAACAGGAAAAAGCAGCGAAGAAAGAGGCTAAAGCCATTAAAGAATAAAAGCCGTTCAGCGGTTTTAACACAATTATCAATAGACAATCCGGCCATCCGACATTTCAATAATACGGTCTGTCTTCCTGGCAAAATCCATATCATGAGTTACAATTAGCAGCGATAAATCCTGTTCGTTGCTTAGTTTTTTGAAGATAGATAAAACATTTTCAGCATTATGACTATCTAAATTACCTGTAGGTTCGTCACCAATTATAATAGACGGGCTATTAATTAGGGCTCTTGCTATAGAAACTCGCTGTTTTTCTCCTCCGGAAATTTGAGATGCTTTTTTAAAAGCTAGATTTTCTATATTCAAAATTCCAAGTTTTTCCAGGGCATCGGATTCAATTTCTTCAAGGGATTTTTTTCCCAGTTTTTTTGCAGGGAGCATCACATTTTCTAACACTGTAAATTCTGAAAGTAAATAATGAAATTGAAATACAAAACCTATATGCTTATTCCTTATATATGAAAGTGCATTTCGACTTTTCCCTGTTATTTTTTCATCCTGAATAAACAACTCTCCTTCGTAATTTGTATCCATGGTAGAAAGTATATACAGTAAAGTAGATTTTCCGCAGCCGGATTTTCCCATTATTGATAAAAATTCGCCATTTTCCAATGTAAAATTAATATCCTTCAGCACATGAAAATCTACTGGTTTTTTAAAGTGTTTATTTATGTGTTTTGCTTGTAAAACCATGTCAATTTTATTGACCCCTTAATATTTCTACCGGATCCATTTTCCGGGCCTTAAGCGATGGTAAGTACCCTGCAAGAAAGGTAGAAACCAGTGCAAAGCAGATTCCTATTATATAATACCATAGATTAAAGTTTACAGGGTATGTAGTAATAGTAGGTAAGGCTTCGGTTTTAAATGGGATGCCATCTATAAAGACAGAAAGCGAATAGCCCACAATTAACCCTAAAATCCCACCAGCCAGACCTATAATTATAGCCTGGCTCAAAAAAACATACTGCACATCTTTTCCTGAAAACCCCATAGCTTTTAAAATCGCTATATCGTTCATTTTTTCATAAATAAGCATATTTAAAATATTGTAAATTCCGAAGCCTGCTACAATTAACAAGGTAAAGGAAACCGCATAAGTAATAAGGTTTCGTATGTTGGTACCTGTTTCAAATTGGGCGTTTGCGGTAGCGATATCTATGGCTTTTACCTGATAATGGGAGGCGATGTAATTTGCCAAATAGGGGGCTTCATTTATATCATTAAGTTTTACATTGATATCCGTGATATAATTATTGGCTACACCAAGAATACGCTGCACCGTGTTTAAATTTGCGTAACTCTGGATGTTATCCAGATCTGCAATCCCACTTTGAAAAATTCCTACTATTTTTAAAGGAAAAACGTTTCCTTGAACCGTGCTTACCTGAATACGGTCTCCCATCTTTAAGGACATTTTTTTGGCGATCCCCGAACCAAGGAGAATTCCTGAACTGTTGTTTTGTAAATCTTGTGCCGTTCCTTCTACAATATAATCTTCAAAATTGAAAAAGGATATTTCTTTTAGAACATTAATCCCCTTCAAATTCCCGGTTAATTCGATAGGACCTGAAATATAAAACAGCTGAGTGTTTAACTGAGGTACAGCACTAAGAACTCTATCATCTTTATTAAGTTTCTCTATAAGGGGTAAAGCATTATGTATTTTTTTCTGAGTTAATTTGGGTTTTATAGAATGCACAATGTTTATTGCATTTTCAAAATCTAAATAATTTGCGATAGGCTGTTTTTTTGAAGGTTCTATTTCATTATAAATATGGATATGCGGGGTTTGGTTTAAGATAAGGTTGTCCAGCATTTGGTTTAGCCCTGTCATAAAACTTACCAATGTAATATAGGAGCCTATACCAAATGCAACTCCTAAAGCTGCAATAGTGGTCTGCTTTATTTTAGTGAGTAAATGGGTTTTTGCTATCCCCAAAAGTAATGGGCCGTTCATTAGTTATCTGGTTTTAATATGCCGGTGCTGGCAGTAAGCCCGGATTTTATTTCTATCTCATTTTCAGTTCGCAGGCCCGTAGTTACTTCAATAATTCCATTTTCTGTTTTCACTCTGTTTGTATCTATAAGGTATTCCGGGGGGATTGTAAGTGCATTTTCTTGGATTGCAATAATAATATTACCTTCACCTGAAAGACCGGGATAAAGGATTTTTGGTGGATTTTGAAATCTGGCTTCTACTTTAAAAGTTTGGTTACGTTCATCCTTATTAGGGTATATTTTGGTAACATGTGCCAGAAAAGTTTCATGGGGATAGGCATCTAAAGTGACCACAACTTTTTGTTCTTCAGCAATATTCACGATATCTACTTCGTCCACAAGAAGTTCCAGTAAAAATTTATTAGCACTTCCCAGCATTGCTAGAGGTTGCAGAGGGTTTACAATTTCACCGGGTTTTTTGTAGAGCGCGTATACTTTACCATTTACTTTACTCGTAACTGTATAATCCTGCGTTGTGAGTATGGAGTTTTTATAACTATTTGCCGCTTGTAATAGCTGTGTTTGCAGCTCATTCTCTGTTCTTTTATATTTAATTTTTAAGCCTGAAACGACATTTACACTCAATTTATAAGCCAGGTTTTTTGCATCTAGTTGAACTTTGGAACCAATGTGCTGTTCCCAGAGATTTTTTTGTCTAAAGTAGTTTATGCTATCATTTAGTAATTTAAGCCGGGCAGCATCTATTTCATCTTTTATTGAAGCCAGAACGGCTGTATTTCCCGTATAGTTTTTTTTTGCCATGATATAAGCCAGCCGGACATTTTCTGCATTAAGTTTGGGGTTGGTATTTATAATCTGAAAAAGGGATGTTCCTTTTTTTACCAGGTCACCTTCAGAAACTAAATTGCTTTCCAATATTCCATTTACACTTGCAAATGCTTCGTACATACTGTCGGGCTGTACAGTTAAAGACACATAGACAGATTGCGTGATGGTACTCACCCTTGGCTTGATGGGGATTTCCTTTTTTTGGCAGGAAACTATAAAAACAAAAAATGAGCTAATCCAGAATGACTTACACATGTCAATAACTTTTACTTAAAATTGAGATTTACTATATATATATGGAATGACTAATGTCATAATCCCTATTCTTTTAATTCTTAATGTAAAATGCGGTTTAAATACTGCCTTTACATTAGGAATTGGATAAATTTGGGCGTAAGAGTAATCGCTAAAACCATCAAAAACTGATATTTGTCATTTTCTAAGATGATTATATACGTTACTTTAGTAATCAACAATAAAAAATAATGTTCTTTGAATGTAAATAATATTAGATCAGGTCACTGCAAGGTGAATTGATTTTTAGAAGAATTGTATCACAATCAATAAGTAGATAAAAGTTCAGAATAGGATTTGCAGCTACTGCCGATTAATAGAAACAATTTCTTCTATATATCGGGGAAACCCGCAAAGGTTTCCCCGATTTAATATAAAATGTCTGCTCACGGGGTAGACGGGAGAAGATGGTTTATTAGCCCACACAATTGTTTTGTAATAGATGTTGCAAAATTTTGAGCGAGCTAACAAATATTTCTCCGGAAACAGGGGTCATGTAAAATGCCCCTGTTTCTAACTTAAACAGTGCTTTAGAGTAAAGAAATTTACTGGCATTGTATACAATGGAGTTATTTGTTAAGAGTAATATCCGATCGACTTTGTTCGATTAAGGTTTTACCTGTAAATAAGTAATTTCAATGTAGAAAAGGGACTGCACATGCAGTCCCTTTTTTTATGATTATAGGTTATCCAGTATATTTATTTTTCCCTTTTCAGAATAATATTTGTTATATAACAGCATTCAGAAGTCCTACTAATTGTTTAAATGATGTTTAAATTTTAGGATTTTTAGTCACCTTCTGCCAGTTCTATAATTCCCGGATTTTTGTGATCATCACCTTCTTTTTAAATTACTGTATTTAAGGCCATATCAATCATGGTAGTAAAACTGGTTTCGCGATCCTCGGCAGAGATGCTTTCCTTTGTTACCAGAGAGTCTGAAATAGTTAAAATAGCCAGGGCCCTAACATTAAATTTAGCAGCGATCGTATATATACCCGCCGCTTCCATCTCTACACACAATACCCCAAATTCTGCCCACTTCTTATAACTTTCAAAATCATCTTCGTAAAATTCATCGCTGGATAAGATATTGCCGGCTTTAATGGGGATATGGTTTTGTTTTGCATAATTTGCAGCTTTCATGAACAAATCAAAATTGGCGGTGGGAGAATAATCGGCGTTTATAAACCGTGAATTATTAATCCCGGAGGTGGAAGAAGCGGCCATCGCAATAACAATATCACGCAGTTTTATATCTTTTTGGTAAGAACCGGCACTTCCTATCCGGATTAGGTTTTTAACGCCGTATTCATTTATTAATTCGTGGCAATAAATAAGTGTAGAGGGAATGCCCATTCCGGTACCTTGTACGGATACTTCGGTGCCTTTATATGTCCCGGTATACCCGTACATTCCCCGAATATCATTATACAGTTTTGGATGTTTCAGAAAATTTTTGGCCACCCATTTGGCCCGCAGGGGGTCTCCAGGCAATAAAACATTCTCTGCAATTTCTCCTTTTTTGGCTTCTATATGTGTACTCATTTTTGTAAGGATAAAATAATGAGGATACTTGTATAATTCATAGCTTCATTTTTTTTATTAAATAGAATTTAAGGTTTCGAGAACCATCGGGAATACGGTTTAATGATTAAGCTGTTTTATTGAATTCTTTAACTAATGAGGCAAAATTAACCTTGAGAATTGGCCTGTACTATGATATTTATCAGTTAGGGGTAAAGAATATAGTGGATACAACAATCGGGTTGAAAACATTAAAACCTCCCTTATTATTTTTTTACCTCCAGAGAACTTAAGAGTAGGGCAGTGGAAGGAATTACTGTTTCCTATAGGGATCTTGCAAAGACGGCCATTATTACAACGGGAGATTTTACAGGAACCTTCTTGGATTTCAGGAAAAAAGGAAAGATCGAGTTTGAAGAATAAAAACACCTCAGTTAAAAGCTTTAAAAGAGATAAAATTATTATAAAATATTTTTAACATATCTCTCTCTTTGGAAAACAAATACTTCATCCACAACTTCTTACTTAAAGGAATTAGGTTGATTGGCTGACCATTGTCATTTTTTAAGAAGGAAAATGCATTTATTTTTAAAGGATTTAAATGATATGTGATGGAAAAAATAATAATTCCTACCGACTTTTCAGAAAACGCATTAAATGCTGCCAGGTATACACTGGAGCTTTTTAAATATTTTAAGTGTGAAATTATTATAGTACACGCGTTTGCTGATGAAGTTTATGCCAAAAAAGAAATAAAGCTACAGTCTGTTTTTAAAGATGTAAAAAAAGAAATACAGAAGAATTCTAATAAAGCCTTACAGAAGTTCAAAGCAGAGGTAACCAAATCTTTTCAAAATCCTAAACATCAAATAGCTACCATTTCCGTTTTTGGTTCCCTTGTAGATGTGGTTAATGATCTGGTAGAAAAAGAAAACATAGACCTGGTAGCCATGGGCACAAAAGGCAAAACCAATGACAGGAAAATCACATTTGGCAGCAATACATTACAGGTTATAAAATATGTTAAAAGTCCGGTATTGGCTGTACCTGAAAGCTATCACGAGATACTTCCAAAAAACATCTTGTTTCCTTCAGATTATATGATGCCTTATAAACAGCGGGAACTAAAACTCGTAAGTTTAGTGGCAGAAAGGATTACTGCAGGGATTCAATTTTTACATATATCGAAGATCGATTCACTGTCTAAGAGACAGCTGGATAATAAAGAATTGCTGGAACTGGCTTTTGCGAAAAATAAAGTGTCATTCCTTACCGGCAGCGGCAATGAGGTTACAGAATCTATTAACAGGTTTATAGAAGATTATGATATTGACTTATTGGTAATGGTTAATTCACGCCATTCTTATTTAGAAAATATTCTTTATACCTCTACATTAGAAAAAATAGGGCTCCATATTAAAATTCCATTTATAATCCTTCAAAATTTACAACGTTATTAATAATAGTACTTCTAACGTTCTCTATGCCGGACTGATATTTATCATAGTTAACTTTATTTTGTCTACTTAAATTTATTCATAGGAAACCATAATATTCATCAGGATGAAAAAGAAAATTTTATTGCCTACAGACTTTTCGAAAAACGCCTGGAATGCATTATGCTATGCCAGTGAGTTGTATAAAAATGAAGAAGTGGAATTTTATTTGCTCCATGCCTTTATGGTTCAAAATTACACGATGGATAATCTAATGGTACCGGAACCTGGAGAAAATCATTTTGAAGAGGTAAAATCCCGTTCTGAACATAACATACAAAAATTATTAAAACAAATTAAAATACTGGATGTTCCCGGGAATCATAAATATTTTATAGAATCTGTTTTCAATACACCCCTGGAAGCCGTAAAGGCTTTGGTAGAAGACAAAGATATCGATATGGTTATTGTAGGCCATAAGGGCGAAACAGATGCTATTGATGTATTGATTGGAAGCAATAGTATCGATTTTATGGAAAAAATTAGAAATTGTCCTGTGCTAATGATTCCCTCAGAAACCTCATTTAAAGAACCTAATGAGATTGTTTTTCCCACAAGTTTTAAAACGCATTATAAACATAAAGAACTTTTTCATTTATATGAAATCGCCAAAATAACAAATGCGCCCATACGAATCCTTCATATAAGTGAGGAAAAAGAATTATCTGAAGAGCAAAAAGTGAAGAAAGCTCTGTTAGAAGAGATTTTTGATGGCCTCATTTATACCTTTAATTTCTTGAAAAACACCCAGGTACAAATGGGAGTAAATATTTTTATGCAAAGTAGAAATAGCGATATGGTGGCATTTATTAATAAGAAGCATGATTTTCTTGAAACTTTGTTTTCAAAACCAATGGTAAAGAACCTTGGTTATAGTGCCAAAGTACCGGTCTTGTCGCTACACGACTTACGTAATTAATTGTGATGAAGAAAGAGAACATCCAAATTGTAAAGTCCTCCGGTGAAAAAGTAGATTTTTCATTGGCTAAATTGCGCAGTAGTCTTAATAAAAGCGGTGCCGATGATTACACCATTAATAGCATAATAGCCATAGTACAAGAGGAATTGTATCAGGGCATTTCCACCCGTGAGATCTACAACAGAGCCTTTGCCTTATTAAAAAAGACCAAACCCGTTTTTGCCTCTAAATATAAACTCAAAAAAGCCATTTATGAACTTGGGCCTACAGGTTTTCCTTTTGAAAATTTTATTGGCACATTATTGAAATATTCTGGGTATAAGGTGGAAATTGATAAAATTATGCAGGGCAAATGTGTGTCACACGAGGTAGATGTGGTTGCTACCAAGAGCGGAAAGCACATTGTTGCCGAGTGTAAATTTCACAGTGAGAAAACCCTTAATTGTAATGTGAAAGTTCCTTTATATATTCACTCAAGATATCGGGATATTGTAGAACAATATCAAAGTACTCCAAAGTGCCCGAATGAGGGGTGGGTGGTAACCAATACACGCTTTACTTCTGATGCGATTACTTACGGAAAATGTTCCGGACTCTATTTGCTGAGCTGGGATTACCCTGAACATCACGGGTTGAAAGATAGAATTGACAGGTTAGGTCTCTATCCTATCACGGTTTCTACCTTACTAAGTAATAGAGAAAAGCAATTTCTGTTGAGCAGGGATATTGTATTATGCCGTCAGTTAGCAAAGGACGTATTTTATTTGGATCATCTGGGGGTTTCCGAAACCAGAAAAAAGAAAATAATTTCTGAGATTTCAATGTTATGTAATTATTCACTGCAATGAGTAGCGTAAAAATACATTTTCTAGGAGCTTCGGGAACCGTAACAGGATCCAAATTTTTGTTAGAAACCCCCGAACAAAATATTCTTATCGATTGTGGAATGTTCCAGGGCTTAAAAGAACTGAGAGAGCAAAACTGGCAGGATCTCCCCATTAACGTATCGGCTATAGATACTGTATTGTTAACCCATGGTCATTTGGATCATACGGGGTATCTTCCCAGGTTAGTAAAACAGGGTTTTAAAGGTAAGATAGTTGGTACGGCACCTACCTTGGAAATCACAGAGATTATTCTTTTAGACAGTGCAAAAATTAATGAAGAGGATACAGATAAGGCTAATACAGAGAACTATAGCCGGCATCATCCCGCCTTACCATTTTATAATGTTGAAGATGCTGAAAAAACCATAAAATATTTTGTCCAGGCAGAAAAAGATAAGTGGTACTCACTCTCTGAACACATTAAATACCGTTTTAGTTATAATGGCCACATTATTGGCGCTACCTTCATTACTCTTGAACTATTTGGTAAAACATTCGTATTTTCCGGAGATATTGGAAGACAGGAAGATTTGTTATTATTTCCACCTCAAAAACCGGAATGGGCAGACTATCTTTTTGTAGAAAGCACCTATGGAAACAAGTTACATCCCCGTGAAAGTGTATCAGAAAAACTTATTGAACTTATCGATAAAACCCTATCTAACCGGGGCGTTTTAGTAATTCCTTCATTTGCGGTAGAACGTTTACAGACATTAATATTCCTTCTCTGGAAATTGTACAATGAACGACGAATCCCCAACCTTCCCATTTTTATTGATAGTCCAATGGGGAATAATGTGTTGAAAGTTTTTGAGCATTTTCCATCCTGGCATAAAATTCCACTTACAGAATTTAGCTCAATGAAAAAACGTATGAACATCATTACCTCCTACCGAGAAACCTGGGAAACCATAGAGGATACACGGCCAAAAATAGTAATTGCAGGAAGTGGTATGATTACAGGAGGCAGGGTGTTAACATACCTCCAACAGCTAATCGATAATCCAACCACTACTGTCTTGTTAGTAGGATATCAGGCCGAAGGTACCCGGGGCCGGCAATTGTTGGAAGGTGCATATGAACTTAAATTCTATGGAAAGTATTATTCTGTAAAAGCTAATATTCAACATATTGAAAGCCTTTCTGCTCACGCAGATCAGGCAGGAATTATAGACTGGCTGAATGAAATAAAAAACATCCCTGAAAATACTTTTTTAATTCACGGCGAACCTACTGCCCAGGATGCGCTACGTGTTAAGATTAAAGATACGTATGGGTGGAAAGTAACCATTCCTAAATTATATTCCGAAGTGGAAATCCTTCTTGGAAATTAAGTATACAGCTTCAGATTATTGAAAATTACTTCGCGAAATCGAGAATCTTTATCTCGTATTCATCTTTATCTCGGATTAAATATTTATAAACTGATAATTGTCATTTCTAAATATTTAAAGTCGGGTTACTTTTAGTTGAATTATCCCGGAAAGACTTATATAATTTTTAAATTTTTATAAAATGAAAACAACAACAAATTTTAAATATATTGAATGGCGCGATACAGAAGGATTACACGAAGATACTGTACAATCCCTTTCTGATCTTACCTTTTTAAAGGATGAACTTCAGTTTTTAAAAGATCTGGTGGCAGAGCATACTTTAGAACTTATCTATGAAAAATCTTCCGAAGAAAGCAAAGCGATCTTCAACCAGTTGCAGGGCCATAGTAAACGCGTAGAAAAACTGATAGAAGAATTAAAGGCTCACAAAAATAAACTTAGGGTGCTAACAGACGATATTGATGTGCCGGGTGAACTTCGAGTATACAAAGATGAACATTACAGGCTTATTCTTGAAGAAAGCGATTTTCATTCCGATCTTAAAAAGACCAAACGCAGTATTTTTGAAATGCTGGCAGAAATTATGGAAAAAACGAAACAAAAAAAACTATCGTAAGTCAGTTTCGCTTAAAAGCTACTCAACCCTCTCTAAAAAAACAGGAGCATCCAGAAATTGTAGAAGAATAATTAAAGAGGTGAAAACAACTAATAAACTTTACGAGAAGCAAAAATTTCGTGCCATACAAAATTTAATGCAATGAAAACCTTAACCAGATCGGCGGCTATTATCCTTTTTTTAATAGTATTAGTAGGATGTAATTCTACCAGTTTAACGAGAGAATATAAGAACCCTGATACAGTTAATTTTCGCGCAAATAAAGTTCTTGTAGTAGGTATCTCCCCGAATAAAGAGATAAGAAGAATCTACGAAAAGAAAATGGCAGACGCCTTAGAAAAGGAAGGGGTAAGGGCCGTAAAAAGTATTGACTTTTTTGAAAAATCTTTTATCGATAATAATCAGTCTTTAGAACAACTTAATGAGATTGAGAATAAACTATTTGAATCTGATTTTGATGCTATTCTATTTACCAAACTAACCGGGCAGGAAAGTCGTATTACATTAATAGATGCATATCGGAATTTCGAAAAAAACTACCAGACCTTTAAAGATTATTACTACGGGAATCAGCATCTATATTTTAAAGGACAGGAAGAAAGTTATCAGGTGTACACCACCGAAACTTCACTTTATTGTATATGTCCCGGTAAAGAACGTGAATTGATGTGGCGCGGTGAAATAGAGATTGTAGATGCCCATAAAGTAGATAAAAATATTAATGATTATATTAAAACACTTCTTAAAGCCCTCGAAAACAACCATTTGTTATTGGTAAAAAAATAGAAGTACTCTCTTTTTCCAAAAAAAATATTATTCCTCAAGCAGATATCTATTTAAAAAAGCAGATATCTATTTAAAAAGCTGGTACGAAGGCTTTTTCTTGCGGCCTGTAACAATTTTTCGGCCTGGTTTGGAGATACCCTTTTAATTTTGGCTATTTCTTCTATGTTGAATTTATAGTTTGAAAATAATTCAAAAACGGACTGCATCTGTACCGGTAATTCGTATAATACCATTTTAATGTGTTTCTGCACTTCAGCTTTCGCCAATTCGTTATCCAGTTTATTTATATACTCCTGTTCATCATCTTCTATAAATACATGATCTAAGCTATAATCATTTTTCTTATAAGAAATGTCGTCTAACTCCTCTATCATTAATAAATCGCCATCGCCGTCTGTACTAAATTTTTCTTCCATTTCATCCCACTCGGGTTTGGAGTAATCATCTATATTTCTCAAAAAGAATTCATCAAATTCCTCGTCCGCTATTACATTCTCGAGTAATTCATCGGTTTTTTTAAATAACCACAGATAAAACTCTTTTTCCTGTCTCACTTCCTCAATATGATCATAAACCTCAATAAAAAGTTGATCTATAAACTCTTCTGCCTTGTATTTGTTCTTAGGGAAATGTCCTTTCCTAATTGCCGTTATGAGCCTGTCTTGGATGTATTTTTTTATACTTGGGAGTTTTTTTAATATTTGATTGTTAAAGGCTTCTCTGTCCCCCTCTTTTTTTAGCTGAATTAAACCTGGAAATGTTTCTTGTACAAATACGTGAAATTCCCGTTGCTGATAATGTTGAACTGTATTTTTCATTTATGGTATTTTTAATTCTTTTATAAAATTCCACAATCTATAGTAAATTTAAAATGATATATGTCAGTCTTATTTTAATATTATACACTGATAATCATAATGTTAAATATTTGGTAAAGAACTTTTTAAATTTTATTCAGCTGATAAATGTCATTACATAGGGACTGTTTGAATTGTAAATTTAATTTTAAAAAATTTTGTTTAACGAAACTTATTTATTATGAAAACAGATGTAGAAATAAGAAACGATGTTCTTGATGAACTGGCCTGGCAGCCAAACATTGATGAAACCGAAATTGGGGTAATTGTAAAAAATGGGGTTGTAACCCTCACCGGAACGGTAGATAGTTACGCAAAAAAGTTAGCCGCTGAAAGAGCGGTAAAAAGTGTACAGGGTGTAAAAGCCGTGGCCGAAGATATTGAAGTAAAATATGGAACTTCCTTTAAAAGATCCGATGCCGATATTGCAACAGCGGTAGTTAATGCTCTTGAGTGGAACTCCTCTGTTCCAGACGACAGAGTAAGGATAAAAGTAGACGATGGCTGGGTAAATTTAACCGGCGAAGTGCAGTGGGCATACCAAAAAGACTCTGCCAGCAGGGCTGTCCAAAATTTACTGGGCGTTCGGGGAGTTTCTAACTTTATTACCATAAAGCAGACAGTAGAACCCTATCAAATTAAGGAAAGAATTAAAAAAGCACTTGAGCGTTCCGCAGATCTTGAAGCTGAAGAAATTTCTGTAAGTGTAGAGGGACATAAAGTAAAACTAAGAGGAAAAGTACATTCACTTGCCGAAAAAGATAAAGCTCGTAAAGCAGCCTATTACGCTCCTGGTGTGTATGAGGTTGATAATGAACTGGAGGTAGTTTAGAATTGGTAAGTAAATAAAATTCGTGAAGAAGCCTTGAATAATTTTAAATTACTTAAGGCTTCTATGAAAAATTATATAATATTTCGTTTCTTTTAGACAGTGTTTAGACTCCTTGTATAAGATTTTTAGTACTTCAAATCTCTTTTCGTTCTCTCACATAAATTTTGAGAGGAATCTATAAAATTTTTTTTTGAAATCTGCATACATATTTCTTTGCGTTTCTATACGGTTTCTAAATTCTATATGGTGTTTTGCGAGTACTACGTTAATTACATTTTCACCTTTTTCATCGTGACCAGACATATTGCTTTCATGTTCAACAATATCGTGCTGTAATGTATCAACAATTTCACCGTGACTTATAATTTCATTTTGAAAATGTTCTAATTGTGCCAGAACATTTTTATCGGTCCACCGATTTACCAATTCCTCCAGCCGTTTGTTGAAGGATTTTATTTCGTCTTCCCAAAACAAAAGCTCACTTCTCCACTGTGTATGCTCAACATGGAGGTCTGAATTATTAAGGACTTCATTTTTCATTTTTTCTAGTTTATAAGGTTCTATAAATCATATTTAAGTAATATTGAAATTTTAATCATGACATTTCTACCCCTTTTAAAGATATAAACTGATTTAAAGCCTCTAAAGCTTCACATCCATATACCACAGATGGCCCTCTTCATAACGTGAAAATTTTAAGAGTTCAACCCAATTTGTATTAAAGATAAATTGAATGTTTTGTATTTGAAATGATATATATCATCTCGCAAAATGGCAAAATATCTATGATAATAAATCTTTTTAGATACAGGTTTCTATGCCTGAATTATATGCGCTGTTTCTGTGAGAAGGAAACAGGGAATGGCAAGAAGTAGCGTGAGTTTTTATATTTAAAAAGTGAACCAAAAACTAACGTGCAAATGATATTTATCATATAGTTGGAATAGGAAGTTCTCTAAATTAGCTTATTAAATGGGGCTTTATTAATAAAAACCCAAAGAATAATTAAATAAAGACCAAAGGAGAAAAGCGGCTTTCTCTTTTCAGTTTTAAAATAAATAAAAATGAAACTCTCACTAGAAAAAAGAATTTTACTTGGCTATGCCATTAACATGGCAGTAGTAATAGCGCTGGGTGTAATCTTCTGGAGAGAAATGCCTTATACAATCCATAAGGTGTGGTACTGGATTTCCATGGCGTTAATTGTTTTGTCTTTAGCGATGTTAACTATTGTGCTGTTTATTCTGAAAACTCAATTAAAAGCTAAAAAACAGGCTCATGCGGAACTGGTAAAAAATGAAAAATTGCTAGAGTCTATAATTAACAACACTTCCAATGCTATTTCAGTCAAAAAAATTAATGGAGAATACGTTTTAGTCAACAAAAAATACCAATCGCTTTTTGAGGCTAAAGAAATAGATTTAATAGGAAAAACCGATCAGGAGTTTATGCCCAAAGAAATTGCAGACAACTATCGCAGTGCAGATTTAGAAGTGATAAAAGCGGAAAAAGAAATTCAGATAGAAGAGGTGATAGATCAGGAAGACGGGCCGCATACTTATTTGTCTGTAAAATTCCCATTATTTGATATTTCGAACAGACTGTATGCTATCGGGAATATTTCTACCGATATAACCGAAAGAAAAGCAATCCAGGAAAGCTTAAAAGCTGCAGACACTTTTTTCAATATGTCCATAGACAGCCTTATAATTGCCTCGGAAACAATGTTTATCAAAGTAAATCCTTCCCTGGTAAAAGTCTTAGGATATTCCAATAAAGAACTTCTGGGCAAACCTTTTACCACGTTTATTTTTTCAGAAGATGTTGCAATGACACTTCAGAATATATCCAGGCTTAAAAAGGGAATCGACCTGGTAAATTTCCGAAATCGGTGGGTATGCAAAGATGGAAGCATTAAATGGCTTTCGTGGACGGCCACTGCAGATACAACCACAGAAATTTTATATGCCATTGCCAGAGATATTACTGAAAAGTTACAGTTAGAAGAGGAAGAGAAGAAAACGTTAAACCAATTATATGAAAATCAGCAGAAATTAAATACCATTTTAGAGAATATAAGCGATGGCGTTTTAGTGATAAATACTTCTAAAGAGGTTGTGTTGGCAAATTATATGGCACATGAATTATTTGGAACAGAAGATGAATCACACATGTCGGCAGATTTTTCAGATCATTTTAAAATATATTTCCCTGACGGAAAAGAAACCTTTCCCGCTCAGGATTTACCCTCAGAGCGAGCGCTAAAAGGAGAAATCACAGATGATATTGAAGTGATTCTGGAAGATTTGCAAACCCATAAGAAGAAACGATTACTGTTGAGCGGCAGGCCTATAACAGATAAAAATAATCAGGTAATAGCTGCCGTAGTAACTATTAACGATATTGATAAATACAAAAAAATGGAGGAGAAATTAAAGGAAACAGAACTTAAATATCGCAAATTAATTGGCTTTAAAAGCAACTGATTTTATGCATTCCTAGCTGGCACATAGGAATATAATCGAGAATCAGTTAATTTCTCAAAATATCTGATATCCCTGAAAATAAAAATTATCAAAAATCCTGATAAAATGAGGTAAAGTATCCCTGGAATGTAGAATTAATTTAGGAAATATGTCCGTTAAGAATTATGATGTAAAAGGCCTTACAAGAAATCAGGTACGTGAAGCACGTGAAAAGTATGGGCAAAATGTATTAAACTTTAAAAAAGAAAGTGGATTTTTGTATGCTACAAAAAATCTTGTTAAGGAACCAATGGTTATTCTGCTGCTGGTTACCTCTTCTATATATTTTTTAACAGGAAATATTGGGGATGGTATTTTTTTGGCACTTGCCATTGTGTTAGTATCTGCAATATCCTTATACCAGGATTCAAGAAGCCGGGAGGCCTTGGAAAAATTAAAAATATATACACAACCTGATTGCAAGGTAATTAGGGAAGGGAAAATCACTAAAATTAAGAGCACAGAATTGGTGGTAGGGGACAGTATGGTGGTGGAAGAAGGTACTAACATTCCCGCAGATGGTATTATTGCACAATCCAATGATTTTTCGGTCAACGAGTCTATCCTCACAGGGGAATCTTTTTCTATCTATAAAAATCAAATGCCCGATAATAATGAAATATATATGGGTACGATGATAGCCAGTGGATTAGCTATTGCTACCGTGACCGAAATAGGAAATAATACCAAATTAGGAAAAATAGGAAAAAGCCTGGAGGCTGTAGTCGAAGAGAAAACCCCTTTGGAAATACAAATCAACAATTTTGTAAAGAAAATGGTAATCGCAGGAGGCGCCATTTTTTTATTAGTCTGGGCTATAAATTATTTTAAATCCTATAATGTTCTGGATAGTGTACTTAAAGCATTAACACTTGCTATGAGCATATTGCCGGAAGAGATCCCCGTTGCTTTCACCACCTTTATGGCCATGGGAGCCTGGAGGCTTATGAAAATGGGCATTGTGGTGAAACAAATGAAAACCGTGGAGACGTTGGGCAGCGCAACGGTAATTTGTACCGATAAAACAGGAACGATTACCGAAAATAAAATGACTCTCGATAGAATTTATAGTGTGGCAGCTAAAAAGATCATTTCGGTTAAAGAAGATATAAATAAAGATGAAAAAGAGCTTATAAGAATGGCAATGTGGGCAAGTGAACCTATACCATTTGATCCTATGGAAATAGCCTTACATGAAAGCTATAAAAGCTTGTTTCCTGTAGATGAAAGGCCGGAGTATAAAATGTTTCACGAATATCCACTGGATGGGCAGCCTCCAATGATGACTCATATTTTTCAGGATGATGCTTCCAACCGAATTATAGCTGCTAAAGGAGCCCCGGAAGCTATATTAAATGTTTCCAGCCTATCAGCTTCGGAAAGAAAAGAAATAGAAGAAGCTATAAACTCTCTGGCAGGAGATGGTTACAGAGTTTTAGGGGTAGTTCAAACAAATTTCGAGGGCGACAATTTTCCATCCATCCAACAGGATTTTCAGTTTGTATTTTTAGGCTTAGTAGCGTTTTATGATCCTCCTAAACAAAATATCAAGACCGTTTTGAAAGATTTTGATACTGCGGGAATTAAAGTAAAAATTATTACGGGAGATAATGCTGCCACCACGCTGGCCATTGCAAAACAAATTAATTTTTTAGGCTATAAACATGCTATCTCTGGAGAGGAACTCATGAAGATACCTCTTTCAGCATTGTCAAAAACGGTTTCAGAGAATTCGATATTCACGAGAATGTTTCCGGAGGCCAAGCTTAAAATTATTAATGCGCTTAAGGATAATAACGAGATCGTGGCGATGGTAGGGGATGGGGTAAATGATGGTCCCGCACTTAAAACGGCACACATAGGCATTGCCATGGGAAAAAAAGGAACTGAAATAGCAAAGGATTCTGCTTCCCTGATATTGGTGGACGATGATTTGTCTAAAATGGTGGACGCTGTAGCAATGGGTAGAAAAATTTACAGCAATTTAAAAAAGGCTATCCAATACATAATTTCCATACATATTCCTATAATCTTAACTGTCTTTCTTCCGTTGGTATTTGGTTGGATTTACCCGAATATTCTGTCCCCGGTACACATTATCTTATTAGAATTGATAATGGGTCCTACCTGTTCTATTGTTTATGAAAATGAGCCCCGGGAAAAGATAACCATGAAACAAAAACCCCGCCCTTTTACAGTTGTTTTTTTTAATGTTCGGGAGTTAACAACCAGTATTATTCAGGGGTTAATGATTACAATAGGAGTTCTTTTCATCTATCAATATTCCGTTTCACAAGGCTATAACGAATCTGTTACCAGAACGATGGTTTTTACAGCTCTAATGTCTGCCAATATTTTTCTCACCTTTGTAAACCGTTCTTTTTATTATTCCGTCTTTACCACTATAAAATATAAGAATAACTTAATATATTTTGCTATTGGCACTACTGTTTTTATAACAGGCTTACTATTGGTTGTTAAACCCCTTAATCAATTTTTTCAGTTCGAAATATTAGATAGTTATTTAATACTTTTAAGTTTAATTGCCGGCTTTCTATCTGTTATTTGGTATGAGGTGGTAAAATGGATTAAAAGAAGAATGAAGCCTTTTCCACAGGTTTTAGCTCAGGAGATTTTGTAGAATCAGGACTATCCACCAATTCCATCATCCCAACATATTTAAACTTTTGGATCATATTTAGGAAATGTATTTTACGTTTAGGCCAATTCTTATATTAATTCAGGTTTGGAGAAATTATTCCGTTAACAAGACATTTTGCAACTAATTCAGTAGTATTCGTGCATCCGCTTTTTTGCAAGACATTCCTTCTATGAGTTTTAATTGTATGGGGAGAGAGATTTAGTTCTTCTGCGATTTGTTCAGCTTTTAATCCTCTGGAGAATTTAATCACTATCTGTTTTTCTCTTTCTGTAAGAAGTTCAGAAAAATCATTGTTGCCGACATCACAGGAGGCTGGATCAAATTTACCTTTGGAAATTTCAGCGTTAAAATAACATTTTCCACCATTCATATGAATAAAAGAAACGCCCCTGGTACTGCTAACTTTAAGATGGGAAACATCTGTTTGAATACAAAAAGCGTGTTCAGGAGTGCCGTTTTCTAAAACACTTAAAGGAAAGGCCTGGTACAACATTGTCCTTATTTGGCCCCTTGTATCTTTTATACGATAAGAAAACATATTTTTGTAAGTGAGGACTTTTTCCTTATCCAAAAAAGAGGTGTAAAAATGGCTTATTACCTTACTTTTAAGATTGATGGTTTCAACTTCTTCCGGAGTCAGGGTTTGCAATAGGTCATTGATATTAATATCCTTCGCCTTTTTATTCACAAACCGTTCAACCGAATCTGAAACATATTCCAGTTCAAAATTATGAAGATTCACAATATAGAAATAGGAATTTCCCAGGGCGAATATAGAGGCGAATTTTTTAAATTCTTCGGATATTTTAAAAGGTCGATATTCTTTTACCTGTTGGGAATATATCTCCTGCCAGTAATCAGATATTTTTTTGAGCTCCTGTTGCATAAAATTCCGCTATTTGGGAGAATAAATATAGGAATTATTAAAAACCCTGAAGAATTTGGAGGTGTCTTTTCAATCCTTTTTTTGAAGAAAATATAATTAAGTAAAAAAGCCTCCAGAAAATTCTGAAGGCTCTTGTATCAAATATTGCTTATCGCTATTAGAAAATGGATCCACGATAACGTTTTTCCCCAAAATAATTTTCCGTCTGAAGTTAGACCCTACCCCAACTTCGTCGTAAATCTTAACCAAGTACAGATATCAAATATTTGACAATGCTAAGATATATTTGATAAAGTAATAATAAAATACCACTATGAAGGTATTTTACTACACTTATTTGACTTAAAAACTAAGCTGATTTCCAATTTTTTGAGGCGATAAACCTAGGTGCCACCCCTGATCGAACATTTATATAACTCTGGTTTTACTGAGTGTTATGGGACTTTGTTTTCAAAAGTAAAGGACATCTAGTTATACTCAGTAATATGATTTAGCAACAAATTTTTTAGGAATATAAAACTTTAAAATTATCGATAATTGTACGATTATCAGGGTTTTAATACCTGGTAATGATTCCCGTTTAGAGCGACAGGAAATTCGAAGTATTTTGAAAAACCCGGTATTTGAAGACCGTTTTATAAATTAGTTATATTCTTTTTATTCTTAACCAACAGTACAAAATTACCATGGAGAATTAATATGTACTGTGATATTTATCTGCTATCTTTACTAGTGTTCCGAATGAGGATACGGAATTTATAGGGAAAAATCCACCTGATAGATACCACGATGAAAAGGGTACTTATAATAGAGGACGATAACGTGTTGCGTGAAAATATGGCCGAGCTTTTAGAGTTTGAGAACTATAATGTTTCTACCGCGACTAATGGCATAATTGGGATTGAAAAAGCAAAAAAAGAACTCCCCGATCTTATTATTTGTGATATCATGATGCCCGGGTTAGATGGGTATGCAGTTCTGGAAGCGATTTCCTTGGTTCCTGCCATTACCCATATTCCTTTTATTTTCCTATCCGCGAAGTCAGAACATACAGAAATACGTAAAGGGATGGATCTCGGAGCCGACGATTATCTCACCAAACCTTTTGAAGAAGACGAGCTTCTTGGTGCCATAGAAAGTCGATTATCCAAGAACCGGATACGGCATAAAGCCAAAAGTAGTATTTCCAAAAAAAATGAAATTAAGGAGGGCGTTCATAATCTAAATGAATTGAAAAATTTGTTTGATGATACTGGCGAGATAAGAACGTATCCCAAAGGAAAAGTTATTTATAAAGAAGGTGAACATTCCCACAACATCTATCTTATAATTAAAGGTGTTGTTAAAAGTCATAAAATAGAGAAAAATGGAAAAGAACTCATTACTGCCCTTTATAAATCTGAAGATTTTTTAGGGTTAACCTCTTTAGCAGATAATTTGCCTTATCAGGAAACCGCTACAGCTGTTGACGATGTAAAACTGGCAGGAATTTCTAAAATTAAAGTAAAGAATATTATTGGCAAAGATCAAAATATGTCCTTGGAATTAATGGGCGTACTCACAAAAAACATTTCAGAAATAAAAGAACAACTTTTGCATATGGCATATAGTTCGGTACGAAAAAAGACAGCACAAACCATTCTTCAATTTACACGTATTATGAACATTGCCTCCAGGGATGCTATTACCATTTCACGCAGTGATCTTGCCAGTGGGGCAGGAGTGGCAACCGAGAGTTTAATTCGCGCCCTCTCAGACTTCAGGAAAAAAGGATTGATAGAGATCGAAGATCGAAAAATAAAAATACTCCAATTAAAGGCCCTGGAAGAGATGAAATAATTTCAAAAGGAATTTTTAGCAGCCTCTCTCTCCCTCTAAATCAATACCTAAATCTTCTAATTCATCTTGCTGAATTAGATTAATTAGCAGAACTTAAAAGTTTGATACCAATTAAATCCCACCAAATGGAGGGTAATCTTATTTTCTGAACAACTTCCTTTTAAAATTATTGAAATCTGGCAATGGGGAAACGCCGGTCGTCTCAATTTTAATTTTTTCCTACATCATATCTGACTAAAAAAGCTCAAATACAGCCTTAATCATTTTAAGCAGAATCTAAAAAAGAGCCCTATAGAATGATATATGTCATATATATTACAGGGTATAGTACTTACATTTGAAATAGACATAATAATAACACTATGGAGGTATCTATTTTTTTAGCCAAATTCTGGGGTTGGTATTTATTGATATTTTTCTTTCTTTTAAGCTATAATCCTACCCGGATAAAGCAGATTTTCGAAGATTTAAACGATCAGAAATTCGCAATTATAACTTCATTCCTGGCAATAATTGTTGGAATATTAAGCATTCTTTTTCATAATATCTGGGAAGCAGACTGGCGGATAATCATTACTTTCATTGGGTGGGCGGCTTTAGGATTTGGACTGCTATTATTCGTTTTACCAAATCTTGCCACGAAATGGCTTAAACTAATAAATATAAAATTTGTTCAGGTTATCTATATTCTTCTTTTTTTGACGGGTATTTATCTGTTAAACAAGGGATATGAATTAATACCCTATTAATTTCCCCAGAACTTTTAAGAATAAGTTTTTACCTCCCTTTTCAATTGTGCTTTTTAACCCGGGGGCTTAGGATTTTTTGTCGATAAATGACCTCTTGGATCAATTCTTATTTTATTTACAGATGATCAAATACAATTACCTCAGCAACCTGTGATTATTTATTTCGAGTAAACGCTTCACCTCTTCATCATCTACCTGATCAAAATTTTCATAAAATTGACCTACAGCTTGAAAACTGATAGGCGTAGAAAGGCAAATGACTTCATCTATAAAAGGAGATTCTTTTAGCTTTTGCAATGCAGCGGGGGATGCAACGGGTACGGCAACAACTATTTTTTTTGGTTTTTCGTCAGTCATCATTTCAATAGTAGACAAAATAGTATTCCCGGTAGCGATGCCATCATCAACTATTATTAAAATTTTGTGATTTAATGGTAGTGGTTTTCGGTTTCCATAATATGCAGCGTATCGCTTTTTCAGTAATTGCCTAATCCTGGCAGTTTCCTCGTTAATATAATCTTTTGAAATGTTTGCGGCAGCATTGCTTAAAATTCTGCTTTTCAGGGTGGCAGCACCTACAGCGTATTCCTTGTGGTAAGGATGTCCTATTTTTTTTGATAATATTATTTCCAGGGGTAAATTTAAAGCTTGCGCAATAATAAATCCCAGGGGTACGCCACCTCTGGGTATGGCTAAAATAAGAGCTTCAGTATTTTCGTATTTCCTCAACTGCCTGGCGAGTAGCTGTGCAGCCTGGTTGCGGTCTCTAAACATTTTAAACTATAATTTAACCAGATCACTGGGCGTTCTTACCAGAATGGTGGTATCTCCTCGTATTGCAATGGGTTCTTTTATAAACTCCGGGTGCTTCTTCATTATTTTTATCCAATCATCATCAGACAGGTTGAGCGATTTATAATTTTTTTTAAAATCGGGATGTGCTTTATTGATCAAGTTTTCAAGATTTATATGTAGCCTTTCTGCCAGTTCTTCGAGCTGTGTTCCGGTAAACGGAGTTTTTAGTATATCTACTTCCCTCATGGGTAATCCTTCCGCTTTAGCGTACGCCAATACTTTTTCTGCCAGTACAGAATTTGGATTATAAAAGAGAATTACTTCCCAGTTGGATGTTGCTATTTCTCCCATAATTTTTATTCTTTATTCTGAATTTTCTTTCTAAAAAGAATAGTTATCGTAAAATGAAACTGTTCTTGCTCTGCAAAAGAATTGTAAAAAGTAGATTCAGATTGCGCAATTTCTTTTACATCATAACCCGTAGGCATCATTTTCTGTATTTCTTTATTGGCTTTTTCTATGGCCTCTGCCGGACTTTTTGTTGAAGTGAATATTTTTAGAATCATTTTCATTTATTTTTAAAAATTAAGTGGTTGCCATTTAATCTCATTTCTACTAAAATTAGAGTTATAAAAAAGAACAGGAAATGATTATTATCATTTGGAAAGCAAAAAAGCTAAAAATTACATTCAATGTATTTGGTAAATGATATATATCATTTCTAAACACTACATATTATCAGATATTTACTATAGATAATTATGAATTATCTCCCTTAAAAAAATAACCATGAAAAAATTTATTAAAGAATTCAAGGAGATTGATATAAATGATGTTGCCAGTGTAGGTGGAAAGAATGCATCATTGGGAGAGATGTTCCAAAAACTCACTTCCAGGAAAGTAAATATTCCGGATGGATTTGCCATTACTTCTGAAGCTTATTGGTACTATTTACAACAGGGTAATTTGAAAGAAGATATTTTTAATGTACTCGATAAATTGAATAAAAATGATTTTTCTAATTTAAAAGAAACAGGAGCGAGTATTAGAAATAATTTTTCCAAAGTAGAATTACCTGAGCCTATAAAAGAAGCTATTAAGGAAGGATATCAAAATCTTATAGAGAAGTATGGAGAAAACATTTCGTTGGCGGTAAGAAGCAGTGCCACGGCAGAAGATCTTCCAAAAGCCAGTTTTGCTGGCCAACAGGAAAGTTATCTTAATGTAAAAGGAGTAGAAGAATTAATAGAGAGCTGTAAAAAATGTTATGCATCACTCTTTACAGACCGGGCAATAAAATATCGCGAGGATAATGGTTTTGATCATAAAAAGGTAGCATTATCTATTGGTGTGCAATTGATGGTTCGTTCCGATCTTGCGTGTTCTGGCGTTAATTTTACCCTGGATCCGGATACTGGTTTTAATAAGGTTGTTCTGGTTTCCGGCATATGGGGATTAGGAGAGAATATTGTTCAGGGTAGTATTAATCCAGATGAATATTTTGTATTTAAGCCAGGTTTAAAAGAAGGCAAAAAACAACCCATCATATCCCGAAAATTGGGTAGTAAGGAAAAGACAATGATCTATGATACTTCAGGCAATGGAACTGTAAACCTGGATACTAAAAAGGAAAAACAGGAGCAATTTGTTTTAACCGATGCCGAAGTTATAAAACTTGCTCAATGGTCTGTTCTTATTGAAGAACATTACGGTCGCCCAATGGATATTGAATGGGCAAAAGATGGAAAATCAAATGAGCTCTTTATTGTGCAAGCAAGGCCGGAAACAGTACAAAGCGCGAAAAAGACCAATCTAAATATCACAACCTATTCCTTATTCGAAAAAGGTAAGGAAATTACGAGGGGAATGGGACTGGGTAATAAAATAGCAGCAGGTAAAGCCAGAATTCTGCATAGTCCCAAAGAATCTGATAAGTTACTGCCGGGTGAAATTTTGATTACAGAAAAGACGGACCCCGACTGGGACCCAATTCTCAAAAAAGCTGCAGGTATAATTACTGATCAAGGTGGGCGTACGAGTCACGCGGCCATAGTTGCTCGTGAAGTTGGAGTAGCTGCAATTGTAGGTACTATAAATTCTACGCAAGTTATAACCGATGGTCAGGATATTACTATTTCCTGTGCCGAAGGTGATACAGGCGTGGTCTATGACGGGATACTAAAATGGAAAGAAACAGAAGTAGATATCAGGAATCTTAAAATGCCTAAAACCCAACCGATGCTTATTCTGGCAGATCCGGAACAAGCATTCAAACTATCATTTTATCCGAGTAGCGGGGTTGGACTAATGCGATTGGAATTTGTGATTAATAATTCTATTCAAATACATCCTATGGCCTTAAAACATTTTGATAGAATAAAAGATACAGCGGTCAGAGAAAAAATTGAAAGCTTAACTCATCATTTCCCAAATAAAGAAGATTATTTTGTGCAAAAACTGGCTGAAGGTGTTGCAACAATCGCAGCAGCCTTTTATCCTAAAGAAGTTATTGTACGTACAAGCGATTTTAAATCCAATGAATATGCTAATCTTATTGGCGGGCAACAGTTTGAACCAGTAGAATCTAATCCTATGATTGGTTTTAGAGGAGCTTCACGCTATTATCACCCCAAATACCAGGAGGCTTTTGAACTGGAATGTAAAGCCTTAAAAATGGTGAGAGAAGATATGGGGCTGGAAAATATAAAAATAATGATCCCATTTTGCCGAACGTTAATCGAAGCCGATAAAGTGGTGCGTTTGTTAGAAAAAAATGGATTGAAAAGAGGTGAAAATGGTTTACAACTTTATATGATGACCGAAATTCCCAATAATGTTATACTGGCAGAAGAATTCGCCAGGTTTTTTGATGGTTTTTCGATTGGTTCTAATGATCTTACTCAGTTAACATTAGGAGTCGATCGGGATTCCGAGTTATTGAGTGATATTTTTGACATTAATGATCCCGGGGTTAAAAAAATGATTTCAATGGTAATTGCATCAGCTCACAAAACCAATACAAAAATCGGATTATGTGGCCAGGCACCCAGCGATTATCCGGAATTTGCCCAATTTCTGGTCGAAAACGAGATCGATAGTATTTCCTTTAATCCAGATGCCCTTATCTCAGGTATTAAGAATATAAATAAGGCTGAAGAGAATAGCCTACGCCAAGAGGTAACCCTTAATAATGAGTTATGAAAGTAGCAGTTTTTAATATCCATAAATTTGAAAAGGAATATTTGCTTCAGGCAAATAATGGCGAAAACGAGTTAATATTACTGGATACCTATCTTAAATTAAACACTGCCATTTTAGCTGAAGGGTGTGAGGCCATATCAATTTTTACTGAAGATGATGCTTCGGCAGCAGTTTTAAACAAACTAAATGCTGTAGGAATTAAATTTATAGCTTTGCGAAGTGCCGGTTATAACAATGTAGATGTATCCTATGCAAAAAAATTGGGAATACGGGTTGTAAGAGTGCCGGACTATTCACCTAACGCCATTGCAGAATTTACCGTCGCAATTATGTTGGCATTGAATCGTAAATTAATACGAAGCCATTATCGTATAATGGAAACAAATTTCTCTTTAGACGGCTTGGTAGGTTTCGATATGAACGGAAAAACGGTGGGAATTATTGGCACCGGAAAAATAGGCCGTATAGTAGCCAAAATTTTATTTGGTTTTGGATGTAAATTATTGTCTTGTGATCCTTTGGAAGATAAGGGATTAGTAAAAAAATATAACGTAGAATATACAGATTTGAACACTTTATGCCGTCAATCGGATATCATCACACTTCATACCCCCTTAACAAAGGAAAACTACCATATTATTAATGAAAATCGAATCGGTGAAATGAAGGAAAATGTTATGTTGATAAATACAGGCAGAGGGGGTTTGGTGGATACAACAGAAGTAATAAAAGGTTTAAAAACCGGACACATTGGTTATTTTGGTATGGATGTCTATGAAGAGGAAAAAGGCCTGTTCTTTGAAGATCATTCTGAAGATATACTGCAAGATGATAAAATAGCTCGCTTAATGACTCTCCGTAACGTTCTAATTACAAGCCATCAGGCATTCTTAACAGATACAGCACTAAAAAATATAGCAAACACCACTTTTGAAAATCTTCATTGTTTAGAGAAAAATCTCGCTTGTAAAAACGAAATCATATCCTGAAAAAAGGAACAACAAGTAAAAAAGACCAGGTATTAATTCAAGATGTTATTTCTAAAAAAGTAACAATTCTTAAAGAATAACAATATGTCGAAAGTCAGTTACACTTCAATTCCTATCATACATAAAGGGCAGGTTCCATTAAGCTGTTTAAATACGACAGGCATACCAGAAAAGGGAATCATTCTGGCAGCAGACGTTGGAGGAACAAAAACAAATCTGGCTCTTTTTCAATTAAAGGACAAAAAACTCATACCGTTGCATGAAGAATTATTTTCCACTAAAGCACATACATCGTTTGTAGAAATGGTGCGTCATCTTCAAAAAAACAATTTGCCTGCTATAGATGGAATCTCGCTTGGAGTAGCGGGTCCTGTAATTCAGGGAAAAGTACAGGGCACCAATTTTCCCTGGGGTATCGATAGTGAGGAGATCCGTAAAGAATTGAATATTGAATCTGTATGGATCATTAATGATATGGAAGCTAATGCGTATGGATTGGCGGCACTTCATAAAAAGGACTTTGTGACCCTGAAATACGGCAAGAAGCTTCCGGGGAATGCTGCATTAATTTCGCCCGGCACGGGTTTGGGACAAGCAGGAATGTTCTGGGATGGTGCTTATTACTATCCGTTTGCTACGGAAGGAGGACACTGTGATTTCAGCCCGCGTAACGATCTGGATATCGAAATTTTGAATTTTTTCCAAACACAATATGGGCATGTAAGTTGGGAAAGGCTTATATCTGGCCCCGGAATTTTTACTATATATTTATTGATGCGGCGTTTAAAGAAGGAAAAAGAACCTATATGGTTAAAGAAAAAAATAGTAAGTGAAAATCCTTCCAAAGTAATAACAGAAACGGCTCTTGCAAAAAAAGATATGATTTGTGTAGAGACCTTGAATCTTTTTATTCGTTTTCTGGCTATAGAATCCGCAAATCTTGCTCTAAAATTTAAAGCCATGGGCGGAATTTACATAGGAGGTGGAATTTTACCTAATATTATTCACCGTATGGATAAGAAAATTTTTCAAAAAAATTTTGTTCAATCCGGCCGAATGAATTCTTTGTTGCAGATGATACCTGTGAAAGTTATTTTAAATGAAAAAACGGCGCTTTTAGGAGCCGCGCTCTACGGGGTTTCGAAGCTTGGAAAAGAATGAATTTTATTCAAAATAAGCCTGGATATCTTTAAAATATCGGACTGATTTTGGACTTTATTTCAAAAATATTAAGTTCAAGTGGCTCACACCCCTGTCCATTTACTTGTAACTATCATCTAATGTATTATTGAAAACCACCAAATTATACTTATCAGCACTTGTAAAATAATTAGGCCTTGGTTATAAAAGGATAAAACTCTCCCAAAAAGTATTTTTGGACTGATAATTATCATAGTAATGCTAGGGTTTCTCCACTATATTTGGTTAAAAGGAACTTTTATGGGTCTGCTAAGATCTTAAATTTTAAAATGAAGAGCATGGACAATACAGAAGAAGCCCTATTAAAATTCCATCACGATATTTTATGGTGGAAATCAATTATTGAGTATACTGAAACCGAAATTTCATTTACTAATAGATTGTTGAATTCCAATGCATTTGAACCAAATAACCTCAATCTTTTTGAAAACTTACAAAAATTCAAACATCAAATTCAAACAGAAACCCGACAATTGAATAATCTTAAAATAGAAATTGAAGGACATAGACAGAAAATGGAAGGTATGATAGAATGTGATGATTTGTCTTGTGATGTATCTTATTTAAAGAATCATGAATTAATGAAAAATAAGTTTGAAGTATTTTTTAAAAATTTTTCAGAACATATGTCAAAGATTTTCAATTATACAGGAAGCATTTTAAAAACTAAACCTGGTAAATCCGGGTGAACTGAATAGATTACATAGTAATGAATATAATCACTCTAACCATAAATCCAGCTCTGGATAAAAGTGCCAATGTAGATGGTTTGCTTGCCACACAGAAACTAAAATGCCATTCCATAGAGTATCAGCCTGGAGGTGGTGGCATAAATGTATCCAGAGTACTCCACAGGCTTGGACAAAAAAACCATTGTCTGTTTACCTCAGGGGGCGATACCGGAAAATATCTCAACGACCTGCTGCTCAAAGAAGGGGTAACAACAGAGGCTATTCCTGTAGAAGGATGGACGAGAGAGAATTTATCTGTCGTGGATACCAAAACCAATTTGCAGTATCGATTTGGAATGCCTGGAAGTAAACTGGAAAAAATCGAACTGGAGGCAACAAAATCTCTTGTCTATAGACTTCTAAAACCAGAGGATATGCTTGTATTAAGTGGAAGTTTACCAGAAGAAACTCCCACCGATTTTTATGCCCGGTTAATAAAACTGGTCTCGCCTAAAAAAATTAAGGTGGTAATAGACACATCTGGCCCTGCGCTTTTGGAAGCTCTAAAAGGACAGGTTTTTCTATTAAAACCAAATCAGAAAGAACTGGCGCAACTTTCCGGAAAAGACTATTTATCGAGCACAGAGCAAGAGGCTTTTGCCTTAAAAATGATACAATTAAAAAAAGCCGAATATATAGTTGTCTCTTTAGGTGCCGGCGGTGCTTTTTTAGCCTCGAAAGAAGGTGTCTTTTATCAGGCTAATCCTTCCATATCTCCAAAAAGCACCATTGGGGCAGGTGATAGTATGGTTGCAGGTTTAATTTATGCTCTTACCAACCATTTTTCGCTACCCGAGATCTTAAAATGGGGAGTAGCCTGCGGTGCAGCAACAACAATGAGAACCGGAACTGCTCTTGCAGATAAAATGGATATTACGAAGGTTCTACACATGATTAATCAAGAGTAAAAAAAAACACCAAAAATTAATAGATTAACAGTGTTTTAGTTCTTTTTCCCGATAAGGTTAGTCGGGGTTGCAGAAAACACAACGGCTTCTTTAAAGGTCCGCTCCCAGCCACTTTATATTTTATCGGCTGGAATTCACTGAATCATTCACAAAACTTGGGAGAACAACACGAATCATTTTTATTTGATCGTCTTTGATATTATGGAGATAGATATTTATCTAAAAATAACTTAACTCTTTTTCTATTTACTTGTTTTACCTGGTGCTTTATCATTTTTTAATCAAAGAATCCTGCAAGTTCAAATGAAAAGTATTTTAGCCTCTTTCTACTTACTTCTTTAGAGCCGTATAAATTAACTTTTGATGCAAACTTACAATACAGGATTTGGAATTCGGAAAATCTTATAAAGAGCAAAGTGGCTTTGTATATGGGGGATGTGTTTTTGCTACGATTTAATTTGTTTTCTTATAGCTCCACACGGCAAACCCATTCATTACCAATGCATAACCGGAAATAACCATCAGTTGAGGTATAATATCCTTAAAGCCCGACCCTTTGAGCATTACCATTCTGATAATTTCCACAAAATATCTGATTGGGTTGAAGAGAGTTAATTTTTGGGCCCAATCAGGCATACTCTCTATAGGGGTAAAGAGTCCGCTCATTAAAATAAAAATAACTATAAAGAACCAGGCAATAAACATAGCTTGTTGTTGGGTGTCAGTATAGTTAGAGATTAAAAGCCCCATTCCCAGAACAACCAGTAAGTATACCGATGTAAACAGATAAATTAGGGGGGTACTTCCAATCATAGGGACTGCAAAAATAAACTTTGAAATTATAAGACCTATGGTCATAATGAGAAGTCCCAGCGCCCAGAAAGGAAATAGTTTTCCTATAATGAACTGGTACTTTTTAATGGGGGTAACATTAATTTGCTCCAGCGTGCCAATTTCCTTTTCCCGAACAATATTCATCCCCGAGAGGAAGAGGGTTAGCATGGTTACCAATAGCACCAGGATACCCGGTACCATAAAAATCTTATAGTTAAGGGTATTATTATACCAGAAGGAGGGAACGGTCAGAACATTTATTTGCTGGTTTTGAAGTGGACCAGAACTTCTGAAATTAGTTGCGATATTCTTGTTAAAACTTTTGATGACCTGGTTGATATATACACTTTCAACACCCGCCTTGGACCCGTCTATGGCATTGATGTACACCCCCAGATCTATCTGCTGTTCCCGTATGAGCTGGGTGTGAAAATTCGAAGGGATTTCCAGGATAACATCCACCTGTCCTTTTTCCATGGACTCATAAGCTAAGCTATGGGCAGGGAAGGATTGAAGCACATCAAAATATGTGGAGGCTTTAAAATTTTCTATAAGAGCCCGGGAAGTTGAGCTGTTATCATGATCTATGTAGGAGAACTTTATATTTTCAATATCAAATGTGGCTGCATTAGATAAGATAATCAATTGTATTAAGGGCAGAACGAAAATAATGGGCAACATCCCTTTGTTTCTGAAAATCTGCCGAAACTCCTTCTGTATGATATAGCTTATGGTTTTCATTATTCTAATCTTATTTTATACTTTTTAATACTTAAACCAATTAGAAAAACAGCCATAATGACCAGGATCAGGGTTTCCTTCCACAGATAGATAATTCCAACTCCTTTTAACATAATTCCCTTCAGAATAATTATAAACCATTTTGCAGGAATAAAGTGACTGATATACTGTAGTAGAAGCGGCATGCTGGAAATAGGAAAAATGAATTCAGACAAAAGGATCACCGGCAACATTAATCCCATAAGTGAGATCATCATGGCTGTTTGCTGGGTTTCAGCAATAGTTGAGATTAGAATCCCCAGGGCGAGTGCAGTTATAATGAATAATACGGTTTCAAATGCCAGCAGTATTACACTCCCTTCTATAGGCATTCCATAGACAGTTACTCCCAGGATGAGAATTACCAGAGCATTGATGATGGATAGGAAGATATAAGGGAAAACTTTTCCTATCACCACCTGTACCGGCTTTAAGGGGGACACCAGCAAGATTTCCATGGTTCCCAGTTCTTTTTCCCGGGTGATTGATATTGAGGTCATCATGGCAGAGACCAACATAAGGATAACGGTCATCACTCCGGGCAGAAAGTTAAAAACACTTTTAAGTTCGGCATTATAGAACATTCGTGTTTGCACTTGTATTTCTACATCCGCATTTGAGGTTTCGTTCAATTCCTGCCGATAATGCTGAATGATCGACTGGATATAATTTACAATGGTATTCGCGGTATTAGGTTCTGTAGCATCTGTTATTACCTGGATCTTTCCAAGATGTAGCGCATTAAGATTTTTTGCGAAACCTTCTTCAAAGACAAGGAAAGCCTTTACTTCTCCTTTTTTGAAAACCGATTCTATTTCATTTTCATTCTCCACCACATTTTCTATGGTGAAATATTCAGAAGCATTAATTTTATTGATTATTTTTTGGGTTTCATGATCCTTTGATTTATCCAGGATTCCAATTTCAACATTGTTAATTTCGTTTGTTATGGCAAAGCCAAAGAGAAGGATCTGCGCTATGGGCATCCCAAATAATATGAACATGGAGCGTTTATCACGAAAAATGTGATAGAACTCTTTTTTTACAAATCCGATAAAACGTTTCATATAAGTTCTTTAAGTGCGTATAGATCATTCGACATTCCTGGCCAGTTTCAGGAATACCCCATCCATGGAATCGGTGTCATATTTTTTCTTCAAATTTTTTGGGGTATCCAGGGCTTCAATTTTTCCTTCCACCATTATCGAGACCCTGTCACAGTATTCGGCTTCATCCATATAATGGGTAGTGACGAAAATGGTAGTTCCCTGTGAGGCCTGCTTGTATATTAATTCCCAGAACTGGCGGCGGGTTATGGGGTCTACACCACCCGTGGGTTCATCGAGAAACACAATCTTAGGTTCGTGTAATAATGCCACTGAAAAGGCCAGTTTTTGTTTCCAGCCTAAAGGCAGGGCACCCACCAGTTTATTAGCAACGTCCTGCAATCCAAGACTTTCAATTATTCCCCTGATTTTCACTTTAATTGTTTTTCTGTCAAGACCATAAATACCACCAAAGAATGTAATGTTCTCCTTTATGGTGAGATCATCATACAGGGAAAATTTTTGGCTCATATATCCAATATTCCTCTTGATCTTATCAGGTTGAGAATAGACATCATACCCGGTTACAGAAGCCTCTCCAGAAGAGGGTTTGGAGATCCCGATAAGCATTTTCATGGCTGTGGTTTTTCCGGCACCATTCGCTCCAAGGAAGCCAAAAATTTCCCCTTTATACGTTTTAAAGGAAATTTTATTGACTGCTGTGAAATCGCCAAACTTCTTGGTCAGGTTTTCTACGTCTATTACAGTTTCTTCAAACTTCTTCATTATCTGTGGCCTTTATGTCTTTTGTTCGGGACAGGTCCATAAAAACATCTTCGATGCCCGGGGAGGTTGCCTCTATAAAAACCTTCTTATTCCCTTTTTCTTCCAGGAATCTCTTTAGTTCCTCCGGAGAAAAATCTTGATGGGAGTGAGTGTAATGGACGAATTCCCCAAAGGCGAATACGCTATCATTCTTCGGAAATTCCTTTAGATCCTGAATAAGTTTATACATATTCTTTGCTTTTACATTATAGATCTGCCTCTCATGCTGATTTATAATATTGGAAGGAGAGTCTATTTTCAAAATTTTACCGGCCTGGATAAGGGCAATGCGGTCGCAAAGGGTGGCCTCATCCATGTAAGGGGTAGAGACCAGGATTGTTATTCCCTTGTTATTCAGCCTTTTCAGCATGTCCCAAAATTCTTTTCTTGAAACAGGGTCTACCCCGGTAGTGGGTTCATCCAGGAACAAGACCTTCGGCTTATGGATAAGGGCACAGGAAAGGGCCAGCTTTTGCTTCATTCCACCTGAAAGTTTTCCGGCTCTTCTTTTTTTAAAGGGTTCGATCTGAACGTATATATCCTTGATCAAATCGTAATTTTCTTCTATAGTGGTGCCGAAAATAGTAGCAAAAAACTCCAGGTTTTCTTCTACCGTCAAGTCCTGGTATAAAGAGAATTTTCCGGGCATATATCCAACCGATTTTCGAATTTTTTTATATTCTTTTACAACATCATATCCCGCGACGGTAGCTTCACCCTTATCAGCTAAAAGCAAGGTGGTCAGTATTCGGAAAAGGGTTGTTTTGCCTGCACCATCAGGACCAATGAGACCGAACAGTTCCCCTGGTTTTACCTCAAAGGAGATGTCTTCTACAGCTGTGTTTTTTTTGTAGGACTTCGTTATATTTTTTAAAGTAATACTCATGTGGCTTTTCTTATTTTACTGCTCTGTAGTTTACAACCACATTTCTGCAGGCATTCCTATTTTAAGAGAACCATCATTCTTTACTTCAATTTCAACTGCGTAGACAAGGTTGGCTCTTTCTTCCCGTGTCTGGATTGTTTTAGGAGTAAATTCAGCCGAAGATGATACCCGGGTGATTTTTCCCGGAAAAGTTTTCATTTCCTCTTTTTTTGAATCAATTTTCACCTGGACTTCCTGCCCCAGTCTTATATCTGAAAGTTGAGTTTCACTGATGTATACCCGTAGGGTCAGGACATCCAGATTTGCTATTTTATATAAGGGCTTACCAAAACCCGTAACTTCTCCTGTCTCTGCATACTTCGCTAAAACAGTTCCGTGTATTGGGTTCTCTACGATACTCTTTTGTATCTGATCGTTAACCCTCGCGATCTGAGCGTCCATCATTTCGATCTCGTTTACAATAGGGGAGTTCTTTGTCCGGACATTTCTTATTTCTTCCCTGGTTACCTGTACTTCTCCTTCAGCCTGGTCTACCTGCCTCTGGGTTGCGGCATTTTCAGTAAAGAGGTTTTTTACACGCTTTTCCTCACGTTCAGCTATTTTCAGTTTTTCATTAAGAACATCTATTTGTGAGAACACCCCCTGGGATTTGGAGGCAACTGTCTTTTTCGAGGCCTGCAATTGTTGCTTTTCTAAATGAAGTTGAATGGTATCTATTAGTGCGACGGGGGTTCCAGCTTCTAATTGATCTCCTTCCTCGGGTTTAAAATATTTTATTTTCCCCTGGGCTTCTGAGGAAATGATAACTTCGGTGGCCTCAAAATTGCCATATCCGTCAGCCCTGTTCTCATCACTGCATGAGGTAAAGCCAAAAATTGTAAATGATACCAGTATGAATATTCTTGTTTTCATGGTAGTTTATTTTTCAGTATTTCCTTTTATTACATTGTAGTCGGCTTTAGCCAGTTCGAGAGCTATTTCATGAAGTTGTCGGTTTATTTTTGCTTCGTATAGATTGTTGAATTCAGTTAAAAATTCCGAAGAAGTGATAACCCCATGAGTGAGTTGCGATTTAATTGTTTCCACTATCCGCTCGCGTAAGGCAATAATTTCCCTGTCCCTCTCCAGCATTTTTCGAATTTTGTTGATCTTCATTTGGGCTTCTTCCTGTTCTACACTGTTATTAAAATTGAAGGTTTCTCTTTCTGATTCGATCAGATCCTTTGAAATCTCAAGGGATTTTTTCTGTTCCTTTACCTTTCCCCAGTCAAAAACATTCCAATTGAGTTTCACTCCCACCATGTAAAAATCCTGAAAGGAATTGTCAAGCATATTATAGCCCGGTTTACCGTAACCTCCCTGGGCGAATCCATAGATGTTGGGGTAAAGGCTTTTTGAAAGCAGGCTTTGGTATTGGTCCAATTCTTCCTGTTTTAGGTTGTAAAGTACTGTTTCCGGCCTGGTGCCATCCATCACTGAAAACCTTTTCTGGTCAGGCAACTCCAGCGCGGTAGAAGTCTCCACAGGTATGGCTATAAAGACTGACAGGGTTTTAAGGAAAATTTGAAGCTGTGATTCCACTTCGTCCTGTTGCTGATTTATTTTCAACATCTCCGCTTTCAGAATGTCTTCGGAAGAGGGGAGAGCGGTACCATATTTTACCTGCGACACCAATTCCTGAATTCTCTCTGTTAAAGCCTCTTTTTTGGAATCCAGAAGGGCTATCTGCTCCCGTAGCCGAAGAATCCCAAAATAGTACTGATTGATCCTTTTCTTTATCTGGTAAAGATTTACTTTAACTTCCTGTTTCTGAGACAGTAATTCAACCTTTTTAAGGTCCTTTTTCGCAGTTGTTTTTCCCCCGTTAAAGATTAATTGTTCCACATCAAGTGTGGCGCGATATTGATCTTTGTCAATAGATTCTACTGACTGTCCGGGAAGAGCCATTGGTATTTCTATAACATCTGACTGGTAAGTAGCTTTTGCATTGAGATCTATTTTAGGCAGTTTATCTTTTTGAATCACGTCCAGTTCACGGTCAGTTTTCTCTTCCAGGAGAGATAACTGCCTGGCCAAAGGATAGTTCTCTTCGGCAAGATTATAGCATTCCTTGAGGGTCAGTATTTCCTGAGCCGAGGTTATGGAGCTAATCAAAAGCAGAATTAAGAAGCTTATTTTTTTCATTCTTTTATTTCTAAATAATTGATTATTAGTTTGGAGACTTCTAATTTTCGATCTTCCATCAGTTCTGTATAAGTTCTGTCATTAATTTTAAGGAATCCTTTAAGCAATGGAGCAGCGAGGAAGGGGAAAATATTGAGGGATAATATGTGAATGAATAGCTGTTCGGCTTTAATAGGTCTAATTTTTCCCTCCCGCACTTCTTGTTCCACCTGAGCTTGAAAATTTCTAAAATCAGGGAAACCTTTTTTAGACTGGAGGACCTTAATGAATTCAGAGTCTCTGTTAAGCTCCTGAATAATAAAGTTGGGTAGATAAGGATGCTTTTGAATAAAATCAATATAGCTATTAGTGAATTTCACGATTTTATCAAATAGAGGAATATCTTCATTTACCACTCTGTTTATTTCTGGAGCAATTATAGAAAAAGCTTTACTGAACACGGCTTCAAATAAAAACCGCTTGCTTCGGTAGTAGTAGTGAAGCATAGCTTTATTTATTCCTGCTTCATTAGCGATTTCCTGCATTCTCGCTCCATCCATTCCTTTGCGCTGGAATACTTTTTCAGCAGCGGTTAAGATATGATCTTCTGTTTTCTCGTCTTTCATTATTGATTTTTTTATTAACCATACAGTTTAACCATATGGTTAACAAATATAGAAAAAAATAATATATTCTTATGAATAATTAAATATTAAAGAAAAAAAGAAGAAGTGACACTAGCCGCAGACGTATGTCTGGCAGAATTAAAGGTTATTTTCTTTAGCATTTAATTTCCCGGTTAAGAAAAGAATAGAAAAGGTAGTAAAATTAGGCATTTCGAGCGTCTTTTAGTGAAACAATAGTTTTTCAAAGACGAAAGTCAAATCAACCGAAATGTCCTTCTAAGATAGTGAAATGAACTTTAAAATGTATTCACCGAATCATTCACTGAAACAGATGAATTCAAATGATATCAAGTGATATTGTCAAAAACAAAAAACACTGAAAATCAATAGATTAACAGTGTTTTGGTCCTTATTTCGATAAGGTTCGTCGGGGTGGCAGGATTCGAACCTGCGGCCTCCTGCTCCCAAAGCAGGCGCGATAACCGGGCTACGCTACACCCCGTAAATTGCAGTTTCTGCAATTAAATTATTAATAGCGGAGAGTGTGAGATTCGAACTCACGCGACAATTGCTCGTCGACAGTTTAGCAAACTGCTCCATTAACCACTCTGGCAACTCTCCTTTAAATGAACTTCGCAAGTAATTTTGCGGTTGCAAATGTAACTTTTACCTATAAATCCTGCAAACCTTTTTTCCTATTTTTCCCTAACAAAATCTTAGATTGTTTTAATCCCTTTGACACCAGAAAATTATCTCTATTTAGCCGATGAGATTTTATTGTATTCTTCTAAAGAAATTAATCGACTAAGGTTTTTAAGGCTTCTTTCATGGTTTTTTACAAAAGTGTTATCGGTATCCCAAACATATCCGGCAAGAACCGCACATATTTTTTTACGTATTTCCTGGTTAGGGTTTTTATGAAAAATTATTTCCTGTAGTTCACCTGAATACCAGCTTTTTACATAACTGGCAAAAACATCTACCCCTTTTTTCACAGGTGTTACATATGCCGACTCCCAGTCAATATTTTCACCTTCAAAAGTTTTAATGATCAATTTAGCTGCTAAAAGACCTGAGTAGGTTGCAAACGAAACTCCCGAAGAAAATATAGGATCAAGGAATTCAGCGCTATTACCTGTTAAAACAAAATTTCTCCCATATAATTTCGTGACATTTTTGGAAAGATTTTCTGCTTTTACAGGAGAAAATAAGGGCAAATAATCGTCAAACCGGTTTTTATAAAAATCCAGTTCCCATAACATCTCTTTAAAAGCGATGTCTGTTTTTTCTGGAAAACGTTTAAACCAATCTCGGGATCCCACAAATCCTATACTTGAATTTCCATTTGAGAAAGGAATATACCAAAACCAGGTTTTGGTATTTAAAATCTCAAAACTAATCTGTTCGCCTTCCTTTCCCGTGGGGCGGCCTGTTTCTTTAATATGAGTAAAAATCGAGGCATGTTCTGCTATTTTTGGTGGTGCCTCCAATCCAAACGCCCGTGCAAGTACGCGCCCATTTCCACTGGCATCTATTATGAATTTCGCTTGTATTTCAAAATGTTCCCGCGCTTTATTTTTAAAAGAAACCTTAACGTTATCTGTGATTTCTACATGGGTGATTTCAGCTCCAAATTCAATTTCAACTCCTTTTTTTATTACTTCATCTGTCAGTACATTATCAAAGTCGGCACGAGGAACCTGCCAGGTCCAATCCCAGCCTTTTCCATACTTATCATCGAACATAAACTCAGAAATTTCATCCTTCCGAATAAATCTTGCGCCAAATTTTTTCTGAAATCCTGCTTTTTGCAGGGCCTGTAGTAATCCCGCTTCTTCAAAATTATCCATACTTTGGGGCAGCAGGCTTTCTCCAATAGTAAAGCGCGGAAATATCGATTTTTCAAGAACCTTTACTTTAATATTATGTGTATGAAGGTATGAAGCCGAGACCATTCCCGAAGGCCCTGCGCCAATTATAATAACATCTGTTATTTCCTTTTTCATCCCGTTTTGATTACCACGTAAATATAGTACATTTGTTAAGAGTTCGTAAGGGCGGTTTTTTTCTTAGATAACCCAAATTTTAAGCTTTATAAGCAATGCTTCATATTAAAAACAACCTGACTTTTGAAGATTTTTATCAGGTACTTTTCGAAAATCACAAAATTAAACTTGAGGAATCTGTGACAAAAAGGGTAGAAGAAAGCTTTACCTTTTTAAAGCAATTTTCAGAAAATAAAGTTATTTATGGTGTTAACACGGGATTTGGGCCTATGGCTCAGTACAAAATTCAGGATAAGGATCGGGTTAAACTCCAGTATAATTTAATAAGAAGTCATGCCTCTGGCATGGGAGCTCCCCTGGATTCGGTTTCTGTAAAATCCCTGATGTTGGCCCGGTTAAATACTCTTGCTATCGGCAAATCGGGCATTCATCCTTCTGTAATTATCACCATGCAGGCACTTATTAATAAAAATATTACCCCCGTAATATTTGAACATGGCGGGGTAGGAGCCTCCGGAGATCTTGTTCAGCTGGCACACCTTGCACTTGTTTTAATTGGGGAAGGCGAAGTTTTTTATAAAGGGAAACGTCAGCCTGCTGCCGAAGTTTTTAAAAAAGAAAATATTTCGCCCATTCAGGTGGAATTGCGTGAAGGTTTAGGCCTTATTAATGGGACCTCGGCAATGACCGGTATTGGCATTGTGAACATTATTTATTCCCGGCGATTGCTGGACTGGTCTATTTTCTGTTCTTCGGTAATTAATGAAATCGTACAGGCTTACGATGATCATCTCTCTGCTGAACTGAATAGCGCTAAACTCCATATTGGACAGCAAAAAGTGGCTTCACAAATGCGGGCGCACTTAAAAGACAGCAAGCTTCCCAGAAACAGGGATGAACATTTATATAATGGGGATATTTCTGAAAAAAATCATTTTGAAGAGAAAGTTCAGGAATATTACAGTTTGCGTTGTGTGCCCCAGATTCTGGGTCCGGTCTTTGACACCCTGGAAAATGCACAAAAAATATTGATTGAAGAGGTAAATTCTGCCAACGATAATCCTATAATAGATGTTGCCCGAAAGCATGTGTATCACGGTGGGAATTTTCATGGTGATTATATTTCGCTGGAAATGGACAAACTCCGGTTGGTAATTGCTAAGACATCTATGCTGGCGGAACGGCAATTAAATTATTTGCTGAATGATAAACTGAATAATATCTTACCTCCATTTATAAATACGGGAGTACTCGGGCTTAATTTCGGTATGCAGGGGGCACAGTTTAGTGCGGTTTCTACTACGGCAGAAAATCAAACCCTTTCCAATTCCATGTATGTTCACAGCATTCCCAATAATAATGATAATCAGGATATTGTGAGTATGGGAACAAATTCTGCCCAGCTTACCAAACGCGTAATAGAAAATGCCTTCGAGGTGCTATCGGTAGAATTGCTTAGTATTCATCAGGCATTAAAGTATTTAAAATACGACGAAAAACTTTCTAAAGTTACACAGGAAAAAATGAAGATTTTAGATAAGATTATTCCCGTCATTAAATATGAAGATCAAAGCCTTTCACCTGTACTGGAAGACATAAGAAAATTTATTAAAGAAAATAATGCCTATTAATACACTTGAATATGGCTGAGAAATACGCTCTGGTTACTGGAGGTTCCCGCGGAATTGGGAGAGCAATCGCTTTAGAACTGGCTTCGGAATTACATTATAACATTTTGCTGAATTATACTTCGAATGATGCCGCCGCCATAGAAACACAGCATCTTATTGAAAAACAGCATGTAAAATGCGTGCTTCTGAAATTTGACGTTTCCAATGCAGAAAAAACTCAGAATTCCATTACTCACTGGCAGGAAAAAAATGAGGAAGCAATTGTGGAAGTAATTATTAATAATGCAGGAATCACAAAGGATGGATTGTTTTTATGGATGAAACGCGAAGACTGGAATTCTGTAATTAATGTGGCGGTAAACGGATTTTATAATGTTACGCAACCCTTTCTTAAAAATATGTTGCATCAGCGTTTTGGGCGAATAATTAACATAGTATCTCTTTCCGGCTTAAAAGGAAATCCGGGGCAGGTAAATTATTCTGCTGCAAAAGGCGCGGTTATTTCTGCCACTAAGGCTCTTGCCCAGGAAATAGGAAAGCGAAATATAACGGTAAATGCTGTAGCCCCGGGCTTTATTCATTCAGATATGACTTCAGAATTCGATGAAAATGAGCTTAAAAAGCATATTCCGTTAAATCGTTTTGGAGAAACCGAAGAAGTGGCACATTTAGTGGCTTTTCTGGCATCCAAAAAAGCTTCCTACATTAGCGGCGAAATTATAAATATTAACGGAGGTTTGTATTCGTAAAATGGCAAAATGGAAAGGACAATCCAGAGGAACGGTTCTAGGCCTTAGGATTTATGTTTTTATAATCCGGAATTTGGGGCTTTATCCAGCTTATTTTGTGTTGTGGTTCGTGGTTTTGTACTTCATTTTCTTCTCTTTTACTTCAACCCGAAGCACTTTTTACCTTTTTAGAAGAAGGCTTGGGCATTCTTTTTTTCGTTCCTGCACAGATGTTTTTCTCAGCTACTTCACCTTCGGAAGAATTCAGATCGATCGACTGGCAATTGGTGCGGGGATGGAAGAGCGTTTTAGTTTTCATTTTGATGGCGTTGAAAATATAAAAGAGTTACTCAAAGAAAATCAGGGAGGAATTTTATTAACCGCGCATATTGGTAATTTTAATCTTGCCAAGCATTTTTTTACCGATAAAAAATACCCGGTAAATATAAATCTGGTAATGAGCGATCTGGAGCACAGGCAAATTAAGAACTATGTAAATTCGGTTACGGGGAAATCCCACGTAAAAACCATTGTTTTAAAAGACGATCTTTCGCATATCTTCAGAATGCATAAGGCTTTGGATAATAATGAACTGCTCGTCTTTGCTGCAGACAGATACCTTGAGAACTCAAAAACCTATACCCAGGAATTTATGGGTAAACCTGTACAGTTTCCGCAGGGACCTTTTAAACTGGCCATAAGAAATAACATTCCGGTGCTGTTTGTTCACATTATGAGGGAACGTAAATTTCATTATCATTTTTATGCCCGTAGATATGAAAATTCAGAAAAATCGGCGAGAAATCTTTTAAAATCGTACCTTGAAAACCTTGAATCCCTGGTAAGAAAGTATCCTTATCAATGGTACAACTATTATGATTACTGGAACGATTTTAATGAGTAACAGAATGCAGGAAAACCTACTTAAAAAACCGATTACTGATATAAATAGAATACTGGAACTTATCCCACAGAAACCGCCTTTTGTAATGGTAGATGGCCTTTTAAACTACACACCGCTTACAGGGATCACCCAATTTACCATTCCTGCAGGTAATATTCTCGTAGAGAATCATTTTTTTTCTGAAGCTGGAATTACAGAGCATATGGCGCAAAGTATGTCGCTTCACAGGGGGTATCAGGGTTTTCTGGCAGGCTTAAAGAAACCAAAAACCGGATTTATTGGCGTTATTAAATCTGTTGAAATTATAGAACTGCCTAAAGCAGGAGAACGTCTTGAAACTTTTGTGGAAATTCTACATGAGATTATGAATGTAACCCTGGTAAAGGCAGAAACAAAAAATAAAAATGGTAAGTTGATCGCTACTTCCGAAATGAAAACCGTAACCGTAGATTAATTTTCCATCTTCCATACAGAAATAAGCCCGATCTTTATGAAGAAAAGTTACTTATTAGCAGATGCCATTATTTCTCCGCTGGGATTTTCTACAGAATCCAATCTTGAAGCATTGAAAAACAATATTTCTGCCCTTAAGGAACAACCTGCTTCAAAGTTTGCTCCCTCCGGGTTTTATGCGGCGGTTATTGAGGAAAATAAATTAAATGAAGCATTTGAAAAAATAGGAAAACCTTCAGCATTTACAAAGCTGGAAAAAATGATGCTGCTGGCCATTACACGAGTTATAAATAACTCTCCCGGTTTAGATATCCATTCTACAGGACTTTTAGTAAGTACTACCAAAGGAAATATAGATATACTGGGCAGGGATGAAAATGATAAGCGAATTTATTTACATGAACTTGCTGAAGTTATCCGCCGGTTTTTTGGGATTAAAGAAAAACCTGTGGTGATTTCAAACGCCTGTATTTCGGGCGGATTGGCCGTTTCGTTTTCTTCCAGACTAATTAAGTCCGGAAAATTTAATAATGTATTAGTGGTTGCCGGCGATCTGGTCTCAGATTTTGTGGTTTCCGGTTTTAATTCTTTTCAGGCATTAAGCAGTGAACCCTGCAAACCTTTTTCTACGTATCGAAACGGAATAAGTCTTGGCGAAGCTGCAGCGGCCGTTTTAGTAAGTTCAACCAAACCCGAAAATAGTCCCTTTATCGAACTTGTGGCAGATTCGGTGAGCAATGATGCCAACCATATTTCGGGGCCTTCCAGAACAGGGGAAGGATTGTTTTTAAGTATTAAAAACGCATTGAAAGAAGCCGGGATTACCTCTCAGGAAATAAATTATTTATCGGCTCATGGAACCGGAACCCTTTATAACGACGAAATGGAAGCGATTGCCTTTAACAGGGCAGGTTTGGAAGAGGTTCCTGTAAATAGTTTTAAAGGTATTTACGGCCATACGCTTGGAGCCGCCGCTCTGCTAGAAGCTATTATAACAAAACATTCTCTGTTACAAAATCAGCTTTTTCCTTCCGTAAACAGTGAAGAAGAAGGAGTTTCCAGGCCTCTTAATCTTATTAAAAATTTAGAAACTTCGTCTTTAAAATATGCTCTCAAAACCGCTTCCGGATTTGGGGGCTGCAATTTAGCGCTCATTTTTAAAAAAGAAGGAAATGAGTAAGAAGTATTACATCCAGAAAACGGTAAAAATCAGAGAAAGTAAAATTTTTATTGATAATAAACTTGTTTTTCATAATAATGAGAACACTGTTTATAGTTTTTTAAAAGAAGCGTATTCCTTTTTTCAGCTTAAATATCCTAAATATCATAAAATGGATTCCTTATCGAAATTGGGGATTCTGGCTGCTTCACTTTTATTCGAAAAAGTAGAAGTAAACGAAAATACAGGATTGGTGTTTTCTAATTCGGCTTCCAGTTTAGAGGTAGACAGGGAACATTCGAAAGCGATGCAGGAAATTGTTTCTCCTTCGATTTTTGTTTACACGCTGCCCAATATTGTATTGGGTGAAATAAGCATTAAATATAATTTAAAGGGTGAAAATATCTTCTTTATAGAACCACAGTTTAATCCTGAATTAATTAGCAATTATGTTCATATTTTAATGGATACTGGCAAATCTAATGCAGTGGTTTGCGGGTGGATCGACTTGGAAAATGGGGAATATGATGTATTTTTGTCTCTTATAACAAAAGAAGGGAAGGTCCTTTTTTCCGAAGAAAATTTAGAAAAGTTATATCTTTTTGATAATGAATGATTTAAAAACCGATTTAAAGCGCAGTATTATAGCACAACTTAATCTTGAAGAAGTTTCCGTAGAAGATATTGACAACAATGAGCCTCTTTTTGGGGATGGTTTGGGTTTAGACTCTATAGATGCGCTGGAACTTATAGTCTTGCTTGAAAAGGATTACGGTATAAAACTGACAGATCCTGCACAGGGAAAACAAATTTTTGCTTCAATCAATAAAATGGCAGAGT
This sequence comes from uncultured Flavobacteriaceae bacterium, assembly GCA_963811195.1. GTDB lineage: Bacteria > Bacteroidota > Bacteroidia > Flavobacteriales > Flavobacteriaceae > Gillisia. The sequence continues at coordinate 289,809 of CAWEQF010000003.1, read as the reverse complement.
ATATAGAAGCACATCGTACTAAATAATATATGAATAATAGGGTTGCCGTTACCGGAATGGGAATTGTTTCTGCACTGGGAATCGGCGCGGAAAAAAATTATAATTCTCTTATTTCGGGCATCTCTCCAATCGATTACCCGGAAATCCTTTCCACCATTCATACAAAGTTACCGGTGGGTGAAGTGAAAATCACCAACGAATCTCTGGCTGAAATGCTTGGTTTATCTAAGGAACATTCGTTTACCAGAGCTGCTTTGTTGGGGTCGCTGGCGGTTAAGGAAGCTATAGATCAAGCCGGACTTCAACCGTTGGACCTAAAAACTACCGGATTTATCTCCGGAACCAGCGTGGGAGGAATGGACAGTACAGAGCAATTTTATCATCAATTTAAAGAGAAGCCGGAACTTCGAAGGTTTATTGAAGCACAGCATCCGGGTTTTACTACTTCACAAATTGCCGGATATTTCGGGATAAGAGGGTTAACAGGCACAGTGAGCACTGCCTGCTCGTCGGCGGCCAATGCAATTATGACCGGAACAAGATTAATAAAATCGGGAAAATTGAAAAGGGTAATCGTGGGTGGAACAGATTGTTTAACCAAATTCACTATTAACGGGTTTAATTCGCTCATGATTCTTTCTTCGGAAAAATGTAAACCTTTCGATAAGGACCGCAAAGGCTTGAATCTGGGTGAAGGTGCCGCTTATCTGGTTCTTGAAGCAGAAGATGTTATAGGGAAAAAGACTGTTTTAAGCTATGTAGCAGGTTTTGGAAATGCAAATGATGCCTTTCATCAAACTGCTTCCTCCGAAAATGGAGAAGGGGCTTTCCTCGCCATGAAAAAAGCCCTTGACACTGCTGCAATTAAGCCAAAAGCCATAGATTATATAAATGCTCATGGAACCGCTACCCAAAATAATGACCTTTCAGAAAGTGTAGCTGTTAAGCGTATTTTCGGGAATGAACTTCCCGATTTTAGTTCTACAAAAGCTTTTACTGGACATTGCCTTGGAGCGGCAGGAGGGATCGAAGCGGTTTTTAGTATTTTGTCACTTCAAAAAAATAAAATTTTCCCTAATCTGAATTTTACAACACTAATGCCGGAAACAGGAATTCGTCCCGTTACCCAATGTAAAGCGGCAGAATTGGAGGTTGTTCTTTCCAATTCCTTTGGATTTGGAGGTAACTGTACTTCGTTGATTTTTAGTAAGAATGAAGAATAAAATTTACATTAATGGACTGGGAAGCATTTCTGCTCAGCCGGAAGAAGTTCCATTTTCCGGGAAGGCGATAGAGTATTCTAAAAATATTTTTCCTGCCATCACCAGGGATTATAAAAACTTTATTCCACTCATAAAGTTGCGCAGAATGTCTTCCGCAGTAAAAATGGGAATTGGAGCAACAAAAATGGCTCTTAAAGAAGCAGATATAGAAATTCCTGATGCTATAATTACGGCAACCGGCCAAGGAAGTAAGCAGGATACCGAAAAATTTCTGGAGACGATTTTAGAACAGCGCGAAGAAATGATTACTCCTACCTCTTTTATACTATCCACCCACAATACGGTGGGAGGGCAGATCGCATTGAACCTAAAATGCGCAGCCTACAATGTTACCTACACCCACAGTTCTGCTTCGCTGGAATGGGCATTATTAGATGCCATACTTATGTTTGAAGAAAAAAATCCTGGAAATATTCTGGTGGGTGGCGTAGATGAAATTTCACCCACGATTTCCTCATTTTCCTACTTAAATCATCAGTTAAAAGAGGAGCAGATTAAAAACTTGGAACTTTTTAAAAATACTACTCCCGGTAGCATTACGTCAGAAGGAGCACATTTCTTTGCACTTTCTTCAGAAAAAAAACAAAATACTTATGCCCGCTTAATGGATGTAGAAATTTTTCAGGCAGCTTCGCAGGAAGGAGTAGAAGAACAGCTTATCACATTCTTAAGCCGGAATAATCTTAATTCCCAGGAGATAAATGCTGTAATTTTTGGAAAGAATGGCGATTGCCGATACGATCATTTTTATACTTTTTTGCAGGATAGATTGTTTAAAGATTCCCAGCAAATAGCCTATAAACATTTATCGGGAGATTATAATACCGTTTCGGGCTATGCATTATGGCTGGCTTGTAAAATATTCCGGTCTTCTGCGATTCCGGAATTATTGAAACTTAATTCGGTCATTTATAAGTCTTCCCACTATATTTTGCTGTACAATCAAGACTTGGGGCAAAACCATAGTTTAATCTTACTTAGTAGCTGTGAAATATAAATGGATAAATAGGGTGATCATTTTGCTTTTGCTCGTAATTTTTACCGCTGGATTCTTTCATGAAATCTGGTGGTGGTTTTTTACAGGCTTGTTAACAGGATATCTTTTCTTTCTGCTGATTGTTTCTACTAATATTCGGTTTAATTATTTTGTGAATTCTTATAATCATTATCCTTATTTTCCTGAAAAGAAAGTAGCTCTAAGTTTTGATGATGGGCCGGTACAAAATACCTTAGAAATTCTTGATATTTTAAAAAAGTACAAGGTAAAAGCGGTATTTTTTTGCATTGGTAAAAATGTAGAAAAGAATCCTGAAATCCTTAAAAGAATTATTGAGGAAGGACATATAGTGGGAAATCACACTTTTTCGCATACCCGTAAAATGGGATTTCTTTCTACCTCAAAAATTATTAAGGAAATTGAAGCCTGTAATGAAGTCGTAGAGAATCTGACGGGATTAAAAATAAATTTATTTCGACCTCCTTTTGGGGTTATTAATCCTAAAACCAAAAGAGCTCTGGAAAAAACAAACCATAAAGTAATTGGCTGGAATGTGAGATCTTATGATGCTATTCTTAATTCAGAAAAATTAATCCTGAAAAGAATAAAGAAAAAGTTGAAACCTGGGGATGTAATTTTATTGCACGATAGTAACCTTCAAACCGCTGAAATATTGGAACAATTGTTGATATTTTTGGAAACTAACAACTACGGGACAGTTCGGGTTGATAATTTATTTAAACTAAATGCGTATTCTTAAATTTATTCTGATTTTTATTCCTGTTTTTGCCTTTTCTCAGGCGAAACTTTCTACTGAAGTTCAGCAAGATTTCAGAAAAGAAATGATTGCTTTTTCGCAAAAAATCGAAACTCTTTCCAGCGATTTCACCCAGACCAAGCATTTGGAAATGATGGAAGATGCCACCATTAGCAAAGGGAAATTATATTACAAAGCGCCCAATATTCTTAAATGGGAATACAATTCGCCTTACGATTACAAAATACTCTTTAAAGGAAATCGACTGTTTATAGATGACGAAGGAGATAAAAGTGTGACTAACCTTGCTTCGAACAAGATTTTTGAGAAGATTATAGATTTAATATCGGGAAGTATCAATGGAAAATTGCTGGACGATGAGGAGAATTTTGATATTTCCTATTATAAAAATGGTAACGAGATTTCCGCAATTCTGGTTCCTAAGGATCCTTCATTAAAGGAAATGTTTAGTGAGATCACACTTATTTTTAATGAAAATCATCTGGTTAATCAGGTTAAATTAAAAGAAGACGCCGGAGATTACACAGAAATAAGTTTTAAAAATATACTAGTGAATAAGCCGATTGACGAAAATGTCTTCAAAAATTAAGAACTTCAGTTTTAAACCCGCCTTTTTCTCCCTATTTTAGTATTTACTTATTAAGCTGCTATGTTATTAAAAGATTTTTATTCTGTAGAGGATTCTGTTTTTACTGATGGTAAATTTATTACCGGAATAAAAATTAATAAAAAACATGCTATTTATAAAGGCCACTTTCCCGGGCGGCCTGTTACTCCTGGTGTAATTTTAATGCAATTGTTTAAGGAAGAAGCAGAGAGACAGCAACGCTGTAAATTACAGCTTAAAACCGGCAGCAATGTGAAATTTATGGCGGTGGTAGATCCCAATGAGAACGATAACCTGGAACTTCAGTCTGAAATTCGCCAAGAAAACGATCGTATTTTGCTTAAAGGAATAGCTTATCATAACAACACTATCGCTTTAAAAATCAGCTCTGTATATATTAAGATTTAATTTTTAATGTAGTGTCTGTAAAGGAATTATGCCATCCCGATGAGAAATGATATTTTTGCAGGTAAATTGGCAGAACCTTTGGAAAAGCACCCAATATATCAACACAGATTCAGTGCACTTAATTGCTGCATTATTGTTCCTACCTATAACAATGCCGCCAGTCTCGGCAGTGTTTTACAGGATTTATTACTGTATACATCAAATATTTTAGTGATAAATGATGGTTCTACCGATGAAACTTCTTCTATTCTGGACAATTTTCAATCTCTTCATATTCAGAATATCTCCCCCAACCAGGGGAAAGGAAACGCTCTTAAAATAGGTTTACAACTTGCCGGAAAGAAGGGATATGACTATGCCATTACTATAGATTCAGACGGTCAACATTATCCCGATGATCTGGATATATTTCTTACGGAACTTGAAAATAAAAAACCTGCAGATCCCGAAATTTTACTTGTTGGCGATCGTAATATGGGCAGGAATGGTATTCCCGGAAAAAGTTCTACAGGAAATAAATTTTCGAATTTCTGGTATCTCGTTGTTACAGGAATTCAACTGCACGATACGCAAAGCGGGTATAGACTATATCCCGTAAAACCGGTGAATTCATTAAAGCTCTTTACCCGGAAATTTGAATTTGAGATAGAAGTAATAGTAAAAGCGGCATGGCAAAAGGTGGAAGTTCGCAATATTCCTATCAAGGTCTTTTACCAGGAAGAGGACAGAGTTACTCATTTTCGTCCATTTTGGGATATTACCCGTATTGTTTTGCTGTATATGTGGTTTGTGCTGGTGAGTTTTTTTTACATCCATCCTCGAAATAAATACAGCGATTTCAAGAAAAAAGGGTTTAAAAAATTCTGGAAAGAGGATATTATTAAAAGTCAGGAACCAGCCCATAAAAAAGCGGCGGCGATTGCCCTGGGTGTTTTTGTAGGTATTTCCCCGTTTTGGGGCCTGCATACCATTATTGTTTTTTTACTTGCGGCTATATTTCGTGTCAATAAAGTTATAGCCTTTTTGTTTTCAAATATTTCCATTCCGCCCTTAATTCCGCTTATAATTTATGCGAGTTATCAAATGGGTTCGTTAATTACAGGAAAGGGACTTGCCTGGCAGCTTCGACTGGAAGATTTTAACTCCACTTCTAAAGTATTTGACAGTGTTTGGCAGTACTTTCTGGGAAGTATTGCGTTGGCAGGAATTATTTCATTAGTTCTATGGATTATCTTTTATTTCTTATTTTCGGTTCTTAACCAAAAGCAGGTGGTAAAACCATAAATGTACAGACTTCATAATTTTATAATAAAGAATAAAGTTTCCGCAATAATTCTGGGGTTGGTTTTCCTTGGAATCATCGGTTTTTTCGCTTCCAAAATTAAACTGGAAGAAGATGTTACCAGCTTAATCCCATCGGGTGAAAAGCAGAACGTCTTAAAAAAAGTTCTGAATCAGTCCCGGTTAACCGACAAAATTATAGTCACCATTTCTTCCGAAGATAGAGAGGATACGCCCGAAGACCTTATAAAGTATGCGAGCCGTTTTATAGATTCGGTAAACACAAAACTTCCAACATATGTAAAGAATGTGCAGGGCAAAGTTCCCGATGAAGGCATACGGGAGATTTATAATTTTGTTTATAACCATCTTCCTCTTTTTTTAAACGAGGCAGATTACCAAAAAATAGAACAAAGGCTGGAAACCGATAGTGTTTCACAGTTGCTTAAAGAGGATTATAAAACGCTAATTTCTCCTACCGGGCTGGTAACGCGTGAGTTTTTATTTAAAGATCCCCTGGCGCTAACTCCGCTGGGGCTGGATAAATTACAAGAATTGCAGGTGGGCGATAATTTTGTGTTGTACAATAATTTTCTTTTTACTAAAGACCATCAGCATTTATTACTCTTTATAAATCCTGAGTTACCTTCTTCAGAAACCGATAAAAACACTGTTTTTATTCAACAGCTGGATTCTATTACCGCTTCACTTAATAATACTTTCCCAAAAGTAAAAGGCGAATATTTCGGAGGGGTTTTATACTCGCTTGCCAACGCGAATCAGATTAAAAAAGATATAAGAATTACTGTGAGTATTGCCGTGTTTATTCTTCTTATACTTCTGGTTTTATATTATCGCAAAATCTATGTTCCCTTACTTCTTTTTATACCAAGTATTATTGGAGCTGTTACCGCGATAGCTGTTTTGTATTTTCTTGAAGGAACTATTTCTGCGATCTCTATTGGAATAGGTTCCATTTTATTGGGAATAAGTATAGATTATGCGTTGCACATCCTTACGCATTATAAAAACAACTACGATTTAAAACAGCTTTATAAGGACATTACGGTTCCGGTTTTAATGAGTAGCGGGACCACGGCAATTGCTTTTTTGTGCCTGTTATTCGTAAAGAGTAAAGCGCTGAATGACCTAGGCATTTTTGCCGCTATAAGTGTTTTGGTGGCTTCGATTGTGGCACTTTTGCTCACTCCGCTGCTTTACAAAGCTCCGGCGACCAATAGCATTGAGAGAAATACTTTTCTGGATAAATTCGCGGCTATTGAGTTTCACAAAAAGAAGTATCTAGTAATTCTGTTAGCCCTGCTTTTTACAGGGGGACTTTTCTTTTTCACCCATGTTAAATTCAACAGCGACCTTTCCTCCATTAATTATGTTCCTGCCAATATAAAGAATGTTGAAAAAAAAGTACAGGATATTGCGGGACAAGCGGCCAAATCTGTCTATCTGGTTTCTTATGGCAATACTCCCGATGATGCTCTGGAAGCTAATAACAAATTATACACCCAGCTCACTGCTCTTAAAAATAAAGGAGAGGTCACATCCTTCAGCAGTATTGGGGGAGTGGTGCTTTCTACTACTACCCAGCTAAATAAAATTGAAAAGTGGAATAGTTTCTGGACTGCGGAAAAAAAAGAAGAAATTCGCTCGCAACTTATAAAGGAATCTTCAAAATATGGCTTTAAACCTCAAAGTTTTAATAAGTTTTATTCGCTGTTGTCCAAAAACTTTGACCCTATTTATCTGAAGGATTACCGGCAAACTTCTACCTTATATCTCGATGATTTTATTTCGGCTAAACCCCAATTTGCTACAGTAACTACTTCTTTGGAAATTCCCGAAGGAAATACTGAGCAGCTGATACAGAAGTTTAGAAATGAGAAAAATGTTGTGGTGGTGGATCGCAAACAGCTTAATGAGAGTTTCCTGGGAAATTTAAAAACAGATTTTAATCATTTAATCTGGTATTCTATAATTGCTGTTTTTCTTATCCTTCTTATTTCCTATCGCTCTCTTGTTTTAAGTATGCTTACCATTGTTCCTATAGGGATTACATGGGTTATTGCCCTTGGTGTTATGGGGGCACTGCATATTGAATTCAATATATTAAATATTATAATTTCTACTTTCATATTTGGGCTGGGGCTCGATTACAGCATATTTATTACTAATGCGTTTTTAAAGGAATATGAAACAGGAAATAAGGTTTTAAAAACCTACAGAACCTCTATCATTTTATCGGTTATTACTACGTTATTAGGGATTGGAGCGCTGTTTTTTGCAGAGCACCCAGCGTTAAAATCTATTTCGGTGGTTTCTATCATAGGCGTTTTATCTGCAGTTACCGTGGCTTTTGTATTGCAGGGTTACTTTTTTGATGTGCTTTTTATAGAGCGGATAAAAAAAGGGAAACCCGCGCTCAATTTTAAAAACCTAATTTCATTTACAGGAAAGAATAATGGCGAGAAACTATATTACAGAAAAGAAGTTTTGAGTAATTATCGGTATAAAAATGTTTTTGCTGAAGTAAAAAAATATTTTGATGCTAACCGAGAGCGTTTTCTTAAAGTAGCAGGATTTATTGAAGATGAAGAAAAGGTGCTGCATTTTTATTCAGAATGTGGGGCTTTAGCCCTCTTTTTGCATTACAAGAATAAAAATAAAGTAATAGGGCTGGAAAGTAACGAAAAAAAGGTAAATATCTCCCGTAACTGTTTTGCAGTACAGTATTCAGATCTTCAATTTTATAATAAAGCACCCGGAGATATTACCGGGTATAAAAATATTATAATTTCCCCCGCTAAGTCCCAGTATTTTCAACATACTTTAAGCGATTTAATAAGTAAACAAGCCGAAAAAGTAATAATTTTAGATCCCGGGTATAATTACCGGTGGATCATCGATTTGAATTTTGAAATTGTGTATCGCCAGAACGAGGTGATTTTACTTCAGAAATTAAAATAAGAAAGATGTTGCTGAAAGAGAAGTTATCCTTATTAATCGCGTTGTTGTTTTTGGTGATATTCTCCTCCTGCGGGGTTAAAAAATCTATGACGCAACGGCCCGATCTCACCGGGATAGATAATATAGATACTGTTCGCGTTAAACATAATGACAGCCTGTATACCATTGGGAAAAACACACTTCTAAAAAATAAATACGGAATTTGGGAGCTGTATATAGAAGGAAGCCCTCTGGAAAGAGGAATGGTCACGGGCAGCCTTACCCGAGATTTAATGCACAATCAGGAAAATGCGATTATGGATAAAATCCAGAGCCTTGTTCCTTCTAAATCTTATCGCAAGTTTTTAAGCAAGATAATCGCATGGTTTAATAGGAAAATGTATAAATATATTCCCGAGGAATATAAACAGGAAATATATGGAATTACACGTTTTAACCTTCATAAATACGATTATTTTGCGCCGCCGTATGTTCGCGGGCTTTATTTAACGGGAGCTCATGATATTGGTCATGCTTTGCAGGATTTTATGTTGGTAGGTTGTACTTCTTTCGCTGCCTGGGATTCCAAAACAGCAGATGGACAGTTGCTTTTAGGGAGAAACTTCGATTTTTATGTGGGTGATACCTTTGCCAAACAAAAGATTGCAGCATTTTTTAATCCCGATAAAGGTTATAAATTCATGATGTACACCTGGGGCGGGATGATAGGAGCAGTGAGCGGCATAAATGAAAAAGGGGTTAGTGTAACAATAAATGCAGGAAGATCAAAAATTCCATTAGTCGCCAAAGATCCAATTTCGTTGGTAGCCCGCGAAATTCTTCAGTATGCTTCGAATACACAAGAAGCTATTGCTATCGCAAAAAAAAGAGAAGTCTTTGTAAGTGAAGCGATTATGGTAGGGAGTGCTTCAGAAAGAAAAGCGATAATTATTGAAGTTTCTCCTAAGAAGTTTGGAGTTTACGAGGTACAAAACTCCAATGAACTGGTTTGTAGCAATCATTTCCAGAGTAAAACTTATGCTAATGATAAACGAAATATCAAGGCTATTAAGGAAAGTCATTCTGAATATCGTTTTAAAAGAATGCAACAATTAATACAGGAAAAAGATAAACTAACTCCAAAAAAGGCGGTGGCGATCTTGAGAAACCGAAAAGGATTAGACGGCGCTGCCATTGGTTATGGGAATGAAAAGGCTATCGACCAGTTACTGGCACATCATGGAATCGTTTTTAAACCTGAAGAACGAAAAGTATGGGTTTCTGCTAATCCCTATCAGTTAGGATCTTTTGTAGCTTATGATCTGGATGAAGCTTTTCGAAAATTTGAAAAAGGAAACGTCACTAGAAGTGTGGCAATAGATTCGCAAACAATTCCTGAAGACAAATTTATTTATACCCGCGCTTATAAAAACTACCAGGAATACCGGGCACTTTATACTAAACTCTATCATAAATTTAACTCCGGATTAACCATATCTGATAAAAATTTTAACCATCTTATTAGTTTGAATCCAAATTTTTGGAAAGTTTATGCTCTTGCCGCAGATTATTATTTTAAACAAAAAGAGTATAAAAAAGCGACTGTTTTTTACAAACAGGCTTTAAAATGTGTGGTAACTACCTTGCCGGATAAGCAGCACTTACAGAAAATGATTAGAAAGAGTGAACGAAAAATTTGAATTATGACGAATGACAAAGCTTCAAAAGCAGAAATAAAAAGAATCCAGTGGCTGGAATTACAAAAGCAACTTTTATATCTTCAGCGTAATTCCCCTTTTTATCAGGAAGTTTTTAAGAAGAATAATATCGATGTCAGCAACATAAAACAGTATTCAGATTTTAAACGAATTCCCATTACGCGAAAAGAGGATCTTCAGCAAGATAACGAGAAGTTTTTATGTGTACCTCACGAGGATATTATAGATTATGTAACCACTTCCGGAACTTTGGGAGAGCCTGTTAGTCTTGCTTTAAACGAGCACGACCTGGACAGGCTGGCCACCAACGAAATGAAATCGTTTGAAATGGTGGGAGTAACAAAAAGCGATGTGGTGCAAATTACTACAACCCTCGACAGGCGGTTTATGGCAGGTATGGCATATTTTTTAGGCCTGCGTAAACTGGGGGCAGCTGTAGTTCGTGCCGGTAGTGGTGTTCCTCAACTTCAGTGGGATTCTATTTCCAGATTTAAACCGGGATATCTTGTGGCGGTACCTTCATTTCTTTTGAAAATGATTGAATATGCCGAAGCGAATGGAATTGATATGGCATCTACTTCCGTAAAAGCAGCGGTATGCATTGGAGAGCCTGTTCGCGATAAAAATTATGGACTGAATGCCATGGGGAAAAAGATCGTTTCGAAATGGCAGATAGAGCTGTTTTCTACTTATGCCTCTACCGAGATGGCCACCGCATTTACAGAATGCCACCTGCACAGGGGTAATCATCTGCAGCCGGATCTAATTTATACTGAGATATTAGATGATGCGGGGGAACCGGTAAATGAAGGAACAAATGGGGAACTGGTAATTACCAGCCTTCAAACCGAAACAATGCCACTGTTGCGATTTGCTACTGGCGACATTTTGACCTACACGACAGAAGCCTGCGAATGTGGAAGAAATACTTTGCGATTAAGCTCTGTTATTGGTCGTAAACAGCAAATGATTAAATTGAAGGGCACAAGCCTTTATCCGCAGCATATTATTAATGTGATGAATGAAAACCAGGGAATCAATAATTTTGTTATTGAAGTAAGAAAAGATCACCACGGGATGGATGAAGTAATTATTAAAATTCCGGTTACAGTATCTGAGGAAAAATTGCGATTATTAAAAGCAGATTTTCAGGGGAAACTGCAGGTGATTCCAATATTTAATCTGGTTTCTGAAGAGGAGATACAGGAGCTTAAATTTGCCGGTCACCAACGCAAACCTAGGATATTTGTAGACTTAAGAGCTCAAACTCACTAATCTGTTATTTTCCTGCAAAGGATCGCGATTTTTTGGCCATCCATTTGGGTGGTGAAAAATATATAATCTTTGCCGCCTTCTTTAATTTTTAGCTCTTTCCGAAGCTCTTCTACAGTTTTTGGGAAATTTCTGGTGGTAAGATTAGCCTTTTTTAAACCCAGTAATTTTTTAAGTTTTTTATTATAGGGCAATATTTTAAGTATTTCAAAACGTCTCCCTGGGAAATCTTTTAATTCTTTGGAAGTATATAAATGTGAGTTTTCATTAAGTTTTGCCGTACCCGTTTTAAGGGCTACTTCAGCAAAAAGTCCGCTTTTCATGATCGCAGGATTCGGTTCGAATAAATATTCTTTCGGTAGGGAATACTCCGTGGAAGGAAGACTTTCATTAAAATCTGTTTCAAATTCCTGCGTTTGCTTTTTCTGAAAATCGATGGTTTTGATTCTAATTTTTGAAGAAGGCTTTTTCTCAATAATCCACAGTAATTCTTTTACATCCCTATTAACCGCTACTATATGGACTTCAGAAACAGTTTTAAGCTCCTGGATCCCGGCTTTTATATCTAAGAGGGGAGAAGATTTTATAAGTATTTTTTCCGATTTTTTCTTTAAAAAATCCAGATTGTCTGGAACATTGGGCTCGCATTCATTTAAAAAGAAAAATCTGCTACCGGTGGTATCTCGACGCGAAGGATCTATGTAAATCCAGTCGAAATATTGAGGTGTAGCTTTTAAATACTCAATTCCATCTCCCTTTACGCAATGGATGTTGTGAGCATTTAAGGCTTTAAAATTATGAGCGGCCAACTCAGAAAGTTGTTTATTTCTTTCCACATGAGTGATTTCAGCAATTTTTTCAGAAAAAAAATAGGAATCAATTCCAAATCCTCCGGTAATATCAATTAATGTTTTTCCCGTAACCAGGGAAGATTTGTATCGGGCAGTGAGTTCTGAAGAGGTTTGCTCCAGATTCAGTTTAGGAGGGTAAACAATTTTTTTGTTATTAAAGAACAAGGGAAGTTTATGTTCTGCTTTGGCGAGTCCTGATAATTGAGTGGCCAGTTCCTGAGGTGAAATTTCAGAAAAAGGACTGCCTTTTAGAATTAATTTGGCAACATCAAGATGTAAGTTTTCTCTCAGGAATTGCTGAACGTCTGGATGTAAAAGCGCCTTATTCAAGCCGATAATTTTAGAGGTCCCGGGTTAAGCGCTTTACAATTTTATATTCGCTTAAGGATTCTTTTGCAATAACCTTTAGAGCTGTATATACAGGAACTGCCACCACCATGCCAATAACACCAAATAATACGCCGGATATTAAAATAATTAAAAATATTTCCAGGGGATGCGATCTTACGCTCGCCCCAAAAATCTGGGGCTGACTTATAAAATTATCTATAAGCTGGCAAATGCCATACCCCAACATGACATAAAGTAAGTGCGGTAAAATTACTTTCTGAAAATCGGCACCAAGATTACTGGAAATTACAAATAGGCCCATAAGTAATCCCGCGAAAGTAGGCCCTAGGTAAGGTACCAAATTTAAAAAGGCACAAATAAAAGCTATGGCTACCGGATTTTTTATCCCAAAAATACTCAGCAGAATAATATATAAAATAAATAAAACAGTGACCTGCATCGTAAGTCCCACAAAATAGCGTGAAAGCAGGATTTTTATCTTATTAAATACCCGCTGAAATTTATCTTCTTCTCCCTTATTTGCGAAAACCAGAATGCTGTTAAGCATTAATTTACTGTCTTTTAGCAGAAAGAATGAAATAAATAAAATAGAGAATAATGCTATCACCGTGGCGCCTAAAATTCCAAATACGCTGTTTAGAAATTTCGGAATTATATTAACATCCAGGCTTTTTATAAACTCACTTTTTTTAAGGCTTTCTACTATATCTATATCGTTAACCCCCAAATAATTATTAATCTGGGTGTTAAGACTATTTATATCACTTTTAAACGCTTCTATATCTATGCGCCCCAGATATTTACTTTGTTCTATTAAAATAGGGACAAATACCAGGATAATTCCAATAAATACAGCGAGCACTAATAATAAAACAATTACTACCGAAAGCTGGTTAGGTACATGAAGTTTGGACCTGAAAAAAATAACAGCAGGCCTCCCAATAAGGGAAATTACCCCGGCCACGATTATATAAACTAAAACCGACTGAATTTCATATAGAAAAAAAAGCAGCAGGATAATAGCTGCTAAGATTCCTATAGTTCGCAGTATTCCGTAAGAAAAAGTCTTTGCATTCACAGTGTAAATATATTATTATTACGCTAACAGAGGAAAGCTTTTAATAATTTCATTTAACGAAAATAGAAATAATTAGCCTACTTCTATAAGCTTCGGATTTTAGACAGGCTAAAATTTTTAGTAATTTCATAGAATTGCAAAGAGGAAGTAAATTTATTTTTGAAGGAAAATAATGAGCCGTAACGGTAATTTTCGCTGGGAATTAGAGACTAAAAACTCTACAGCGCAAATATTCGTATATATTTTACAACCTGAATTTTTAAAAATTTGAATTATGAAAAAATATATTAAACAGTTTTTAGTTTTAACCGGTCTGGTATGCCTTACTATGTTTCAAGCTGCCTGCCAAAATACGAATAAAAAAAGCCATACCAGCAAAACACAGGCGGTCGCCCAGGAAAACAATTTTCCTGATTCCAAACCTGATGATGAATGGAAAAAAGAATTAACCCCTACTCAATATCAAATCATGGTTAAAAAAGGAACAGAGCCCCCCTTTAATAATCCTTATTACAACAACCATGAAGATGGAATTTATGTAAGCGCTGCGACGGGGGAGCCGCTTTTTAGCAGTGCAGATAAATTCGATTCGGGTACAGGATGGCCTTCCTTTACGAAACCCCTGAATAGCGATGCCGTGATTTGGGTAAAAGACAATAGCCTGGGAATGACTAGAGATGAAGTGATAGAAAAATCTACCGGATTGCATTTGGGGCATGTTTTTCATGACGGTCCTGCACCCACACATTTACGTTATTGTATTAATTCGGCGGCTCTTAAATTCAAAAAGAAAGAATAATAAAACCCAGTGACTAAAAAAACTCCCTGATCAGGGAGTTTTTTTATGAAAATTTTATAGCTATCCCGCCTTTATCTTTAATAAATTTCCTCTCTAAAAGCTAGAAGCAAGAGGAGTCCCTTTCCTTGATTGAACTTTAATTATTCTACTTTTCGTAACTTTAAATAAATAATATCTGCATATAGAAGCAGATTTTTATCTTCATTTTATGAGAGAAGCAATACGTTTCACCTTTGTCGCCATAATAATTGTTTCCTTGATTATCTGTACGGTTCTTTGGCCCAGGTATGGATTTATTACCATAGGAGGCTTACTATTTGGATTAGGTTTATACGATATTTTTCAAAAAAAACACAGCATCCTTCGAAACTTTCCTTTGCTGGGGCATATGCGGTATTTATTGGAAATGATTGGGCCGGAACTGCATCAGTATTTTGTAGAGAACAATACAGATGGGAAGCCTATTGATCGAAATCACAGAGCATACGTTTATGAACGCGCAAAACTTCAGAATAAAACCCATCCCTTCGGAACAGAACTGGATGTTGAACAGGAGAATTTTAAATGGATGCAGCACAGTATTTATCCTGCAAAAAAGCTGAAGGAAGCGCCCCGAGTGCAGATTGGAGGACCTGATTGTTTGCAGCCCTATTCGGCCAGCCTATTTAATATTTCGGCTATGAGCTTTGGTGCGTTAAGCAAAAATGCGGTAATGGCTTTAAATTTAGGAGCAAAAGCCGGTAATTTTTATCATAATACGGGGGAAGGTGGAATTGCTCCCTATCATTTGAAAGGAGGAGATCTGGTATATGAAGTGGGGACTGGCTATTTTGGTTGCCGAACCGAGGACGGGAATTTTTCTCCGGAAAAATTTAAAGAAAAATCCACGATGCCAGAAGTGAAAATGATTGAGATAAAAATTTCACAAGGAGCAAAACCGGGTCATGGCGGGGTATTGCCCGCGGTAAAGAATGATGAGGAAATAGCGCAAATTAGAGGAATAAAACCCCATACGGTGGTTCTATCACCTCCCGGACACAGTGCATTTAGCGATGCAGATGGCTTACTGAAATTTATTAAGCAATTGCGCGATCTCTCCGGCGGTAAACCTATTGGTTTTAAATTATGTATTGGGAGTAAAGAGGAATTCAGAATAATTTGTAAGCGAATGGTGGAAACCGGCATAAAACCCGATTTTATTACGGTAGATGGAGCAGAAGGAGGAACCGGCGCGGCACCTATAGATTTTTCCAATTATGTTGGAATGCCCTGGGAAAAAGCACTGATATTCGTTATAGATACTCTTAACGGCTATGCTTTAAAGAAAGATATTAGGGTGATTACGGCCACTAAAATCTTCACTGCTTTCGATATGTTTAAGGCGCTTTCTTTGGGTGCAGATGTATGTAACTCTGCTCGCGGAATGATGCTGGCCCTGGGCTGCATTCAGGCATTAAAATGCGATACCAATAAATGCCCAACCGGGGTTACTACCAACAATAAAGCCTTAATGCGCGGACTGGTGGTGGAAGATAAATGGAAAAGAGTACGTAATTACCAAAAGCAAATTCTGGACGATTTTACAGAGCTTTTTGCCGCAGCTGGTTGTACCAATCTTTCCCAGTTGCATCGCGGACTTATAGATAAAAAGATCAACGATCAAATTCATTCTTATGCTACATTTTATCCCGATGTTAAAACCGGGGCATACCTGCGCGATCAGGAAGAACTTCAAAATATACATTACTAAACAGAGGAGAAATGAAAAAAGTACTAATTGCAATAGATTATAATCCGGTTTCTGAAGAAGTGGCCAACAAGGGCTATGAACTGGCCAAAATAATGGGTGCAGAAATTTGTCTGGTCCATGTGGTAACCGATATACGATTTTATGGAACACAGTATCCCACTTTTATGGGGTATCATGGTGCCGATATCCCTGTAGAAGCAGATGTGGACGGCGAAATGGAAAAAGTAGCCCGTAATTTTCTTAAAGCTGCCGCAGAACATTTAGGCGATCCTGCCGTAGAAACCCATTTAATAGAAGGGGACACCGCACAATGTATCTTAAACTATGCCGATGAGTGGAAAGCAGACCTTATAGTACTGGGAACCCATAGCCATAGTACGCTGGAAAAATTAATGATGGGAGATGTAGCCGCAAAAGTGATTAAAAAAACAAAAGTACCTTTGTTTTTAATTCCGGTTAAAAAATAACGGAACCCTAAGAAATTTCCGCCATTCCTTCAGGTGAAGTCTTAAAACCTTTAATGATAATCTTTTAAATCTTTAAGAGATTTTACCTGTTGGATGGTATTTTCTATTTCCCGTTTTTGATTTTCCAATATTTCAGAAATTTTAGCCGGAAAATTAAAATTCTTCAGCTTATTTTCATATTCCTTTAAACTCGCTTTTTCTCCACGAATAACTTCTTTCAGCACCGCTTCATCCTTGTGTCCAAAAATTGAAGATTTAAAATCTATCCAGGTTCGGTGAAAATCTCCGGTTCCGGATCCGTTTTCGTTGGGATGTGCATTTAAATTTCTAATTTCCTTATCCAGTTGGGTGGCAAAATGATTCCTGAGAACTGCCTGTTTTTTTAAAAATTGTCTTAGATGCCCTTCTTTAGTATCCTCGAAAGCTTTTTTAAAACCTTTATCGGCATCATAATTTTTTTTCAATAATTCCTGTAAGTTATGCACTAGATGCTTATGGCTTTCCTCATGCACTTCTTCTCTGGTAGTTTTCATAGTATATAAAATTTTAATGGTTGTATAAAGTTACGGACATTTTCATTTTTTTCCCTTTAATTAAGATGAAAATATAAAAAAACTAAAAAGTCAAGTATACTTTACAAAAAAATAAATATATTTGTCATCTAAACTTAAATATTATGAATAAACAGAAATTTTGCGAAAATGAGCGTAAAGGTCTTAAAAGATTGGAAACAATGAAGCTCCCTCATGTTTGGAAAAAAGTTGGTATAGGGTTGTTTATCCTCACATTTATTCTTGTTTTCCTGCTCTCATTTTTAAACGACTCCTATGAAATTTTGACATTTATTGTTAAAAGAATAATGCTTATTTCTCTTTTGATAATAGCCATTTCCAAAGAAAGAGTAGAAGATGAGATGATAAATAATATTAGAGGCCAGGCATTTACGCTAGCATTTATATGGGGCGTACTATATTCCTTTTTTCAACCTGCTGCGAATTATATTGTAGATCATGTTATAAATAAAAATGCTGATAATTTTTCAGAACTGGGAGAGTTTCAGGTGTTATGGTTTATGCTGGCAGTATATGTATTGCTGTTTCATTATTATAAAAGAATCAGTTAAAAATGAAGAATTCTTTAAAAGTAGAGAGGGCTATTTTAAATATCACTCAGGAAGTACTTGCAGATAAGATTGGGGTTTCCAGGCAAACTATAAATTCTATTGAAAAAAACAGGTATGTGCCATCCACCTTGCTTGCCTTAAAGCTATCTGAACTTTTTAAAAAACCAGTTAACGATTTTTTTGAACTTGAAGAAAAAGATTAATGCCATTCAATATTCCTTTGAAAGCTAATCTTTAAAAAAGCCTATGAAAAAATGAATTTAGAAAACTTAACTTTGAGACATTCGTATTAAAAATTTTAAATAATTATGCTGAAAAAAAGTTTTATGGTGGCCTGTTTTCTAATGTTTACAACCTTAGGATTCAGCCAGAAGCTTTACACCCCAAGAGATGTAAGGAATGCTTACCAAAAAAATACCCGCACCAAAACCGGAGAGCCAGGGAAAAATTACTGGCAAAATAAAGGAACTTATAATATACACCTGGATGTAAATCCTCCGGATAGAACAATAAAGGGCTCCGAAAAAATAACCTATACCAATAATAGTCCTGATACTCTTAACACGTTAAATTTTAAGCTTATTTTGAATAACCATAAGGCCGGGGCAGCAAGATTAGGGCAAACTGGTGATGATTATTTAACTACCGGAACCCATATAGATAAATATACCGAAAATGGCCAGGAAAGGGAATGGAAAGATAAAAATGACGGTACCAATAAAACTATCAAACTGGCGCAACCACTACCTCCAAATCAAAGTATAGATTTAGGAATTGATTGGCATTATAAAGTTTCCGTTCAAAGTGGGAGAGAAGGTGCAATAGATTCTACTACTTTTTTCTTTGCTTATTTTTACCCGAGAGTGGCAGTATACGACGATATAGACGGGTGGGATCGTATGACCTTTACCGGTTCCCAGGAATTCTATAACGATTTTAATGATTATACTTTTGAAGTTACCGTACCTAAAAATTTCATTGTTTGGGCTACAGGCGATCTTTTAAATCCTGATGAAGTCCTTCAGTCTGAATATGCAGATTTGCTGAAGAAATCTATGACTTCAGACTCTATTTTTCATATTGCAGATCAGGAGGACCTTAATAAAAATCTGGTAACAAAACAGAATACTACCAATACCTGGAAATGGAAAGCAGATAATATTACCGATGTGGCCATTGCAACCAGTAACCATTATAACTGGGATGCCGGTAGTGTGGTGGTAGACAATTCTACCAATCGAAGAGCCAGCGTGCAGGCTGCTTACGATGAGAAATCAAAAGATTTCAAAAAAATGGTGGAATATGGGAAACACGCATTAAAATGGTTTTCTAACAATTATCCCGGTGTTCCTTATCCTTTTCAAAAATCGACCATTGTTAGGGGTTTTGCCGATATGGAATATCCTATGATGGTGAACGACAGTTCTACTCCAGACGATGATTTTACCCGTTTTGTGGTTGAACACGAAATCGCTCATAGTTATTTCCCGTTTTATATGGGAATTAATGAAACCCGCTTCGGATTTATGGACGAAGGCTGGGCAACCGCACTGGAACACCTGATAGGAATTTCAGATTTAGGCGAAGAGGCAGCGGTAAAAGCATTTAAAAGTTTTAGAGTAAACAGGTGGATCCACGATCCTTCGATGACAGAAGATCTACCTATTATAACTCCTGGCGATATTTTAAGCGGTTCCGGACTTGGAAATAACGAATATGGAAAGGCAGCTTTGGGGTATCTGGCACTAAAAGATATGTTGGGCGATGAAGGTTTTAAAAATGCATTACAAGGTTATATGAAACGCTGGCATGGAAAACATCCCATTCCCTGGGATTTCTTTTACTCTATAAATGATGTTTCCGGGAAAGATCTTAACTGGTTCTGGGATAGTTGGTATTTTAGTCACAATTATATAGATTTGGCTATTACCGATGTTAAAACTAACAATGGTAAAACAACCCTGCAATTAGAAAATATTGGCGGAATGCCTGCTCCGGTAGATATAGTGGTTACCTTGGGAGATGGAACTACCAAAACCATTCATGAAACCCCAGAAATATGGAAAAATAATTCAGGTTCGGCTTCAGTGGAATTGAATGGAGTGAACAATGTTTCCAAGGTATCTCTGGAAGGAGGTATTTTTATGGATGCAGACCTTTCCAATAATATCTGGAACAAAAAACAATAATTTTAATCCTCCGTGCAAAAAGATGTAATGCTTGCTTTTGCACGGAGGTTTGTTTTTTAGAATACTTAAAAATTCTGTTTTTGCAGAATACAAACCCAAATTTGATAATTTCTTCATTTTTAAATGAAAAGTAACGATCCATACGCGGCCTTACGCTATAAGGAATTCAATATATTTTTAATGGTACGTTTCGCCATGGTATTTGCGTGGACCATGCAATTTGTAGTGATAGAGTGGGAGGTTTATAGCCTTACCAAAAATCCGCTTTCACTTGGAATTATTGGATTGATGGAAGTTATTCCCGCTGTTTCCCTGGCTTTGTTTGCAGGTCATATTGTAGATCAAAAAGAAAAGAAGGGTTTACTGGTAAAATGTATCCTGGGATTTTCGGTTATTAGTCTCGGTTTGTTTCTGCTTACCTGGCCAAGAGTTGCCGGAAATTTTTCTCAGCATCTGGTTTTATATTCTATTTATTTCCTGGTTTTTCTGGGAGGGATCGTCCGTTCCTTTTTAGGTCCCACCATTTTTTCTTTGTTTTCTCTTATTATTCCTAAAAGAGTCTATCCTAATGCAGCAACCTGGAGTAGCTCTGTATGGCAAATGGGCGCTGTAATTGGGCCAGCGGTAGGAGGTTTTACCATTAACTGGATTGGAGTTCACTGGTCTATGTGTTTAATCTTTGCTTTTGCATTGATAGCATTATTATTTTTAACCCAGATTCCTAAAAAACCTATTCTTAATCCCAAGATTGGAGAACCTATATTCAAGAGTTTAAAGGAAGGTGTTAAATATGTTTTTCATACTAAGGTAATTCTGGGAGCGATAACGCTAGATATGATCGCGGTTTTGTTTGGGGGGGCTGTGGCTTTACTTCCTATTTATGCCCAGGATATTTTAAAAGTGGGTCCGGAAGGCTTCGGAATTTTACGTGCGGCACCGGCAATTGGAGCCCTGCTTATAATGTTTACTTCGGCATATTTTCCTCTGAATAAAAATGCCGGAATGAAATTATTGGCGGCGGTTTTTGGATTTGGTATATGCATGATTGTTTTTGGGATTTCCACAATTTTCTGGGTTTCGGTAATTGCTTTATTTTTTAGTGGCGTGACAGATGGCATTTCCATGATCATCAGGCAAACTATTCTCCAGCTGAAGACCCCCGATAATATGCGCGGAAGGGTAGCCTCGGTAAATTCTATGTTTGTAGGATCTTCCAACGAATTAGGAGCTTTTGAAAGTGGACTCACCGCGAAATTAATGGGGACTGTTACCGCCGTGGTATTTGGAGGTACAATGACGCTTATTACAGTTTTAACTACTGGAGCAATTTCCCCTGCATTTCGAAAACTAGATCTTCGGAAGGATATGAAAGAACACGAAGAATCCTGATAAAAATTATTCAGAAAATTTATCATAGAATTAGCATCTTGTTTTTCAATTAAAGAAGGCTGTTTGGTATATTATAACTGAAATTAAAAATTATTAAAATGAAAATTGCATTTATAGGATTAGGGATCATGGGAAGCCGAATGGCAGACAACCTTATAAAAGGAGGTCACGATTTAACCGTATATAATCGAACTAAAAGCAAAGCGGAATCTTTACTGAAAGCTGGGGCTACATGGGCAGATTCTCCTGCTGAAGCTGTTAAAGAAGCAGATGTATTAATTACAATGCTGCAAAACCCGTCGGTTGTAGAAAAAGAAGCATCTGGAGAAAACGGGTTTTTAACTTCGATGAAAAAGGACAGTATCTGGATAGATTCCAGCACCGTTAATCCATCGTTTAGCGAGAAAATGGCAAAAGAAGCTAAAAAGAATGGCATCCGATTTTTAGATGCCCCGGTGTCCGGATCTAAAGTACCCGCTGCAAAGGCAGAGCTTATTTTTTTAGTGGGAGGCGAAAAAGAAGATCTTTTAGAAATACAGCCTTTGCTGGATCTAATGGGTAAAAACACCATCCACGTTGGCAACCACGGGAAAGGATCTGCAATGAAAATAATGATCAACCAATTATTAGGACAAAGTATGCTGGCTTTTTCTGAAAGTCTTTCTCTCGGGATCGCTTTGGGAATAGATAAGTTCAAAGCCATGGATATTTTAATGGAATCTGCGGTAACTGCACCAATTTTAAAGGCTTTCCGTTCGCGGATTGAGGATGAGAATTATGAAGCTAATTTCCCTCTAAAACACCTTCAGAAGGATCTGCAATTATTCACAGAAACGGCATACGAAAATCGAAAAGCAGCTCCTTTAACCAATGCTGCCAAAGAAGTCTATGCGTTAGCTAACCAGCATAAAATGGGAGATCTTGATTTTTCTGCAGTTTATAAATTTTTAAATGATAATTGATTTTTTTGCAAGTTTAAAAATTCAACAATTAAAAAATCGGGTGGAGAAGATGTTTTTCATCCATTTTTTTTCATAAATTAAGCCTTTAACTAATAATTATTTTATGAAAAAAATAGTACTCTGCATTGCACTTTCTTTAGGCTTTCTTTTTCTTCAGGGCCAAACCAAAAGAAAGCTGGTTCCCGGCGACGTTTATAATTTAAAATCTGTATCTAATCCCCAGGTTTCTCCTGAAGGAAAGTGGATTTTGTACAGTGTAGCCACTCCGGATTCTACCGCGAACAAAAAACATTCAGACTTATTTATGGCTAGCTGGGATGGAAGAGATAGCTTACAGCTCACTTTTACCCCCGAAGGGGAATCCAATGCTAAATTTAGTCCGGATGGTAAGTATATTTCATATGTATCTTCCAAAAAAGTAGACAGTGTAGATACTAGTCAGTTATGGTTAATGGATAGGAGAGGGGGAGAAGCAAAACAATTTACGAAGGTAAAGGAAGACCTTGAAGACTATGAATGGTCTCCAGACGGTTCTAAAATCGTGCTCGTAATGAAGGATGCAAAAGATAAGAAAAAGAAAAAAGAGGAGGTTAAAGATCCCATTGTTGTAGACAGGTATCATTTTAAACAGGATATACAGGGATATATTCTGGATAAAAATACCCATTTATATTTGCTGACCGTTGCTACCGGTAAAATTGTTCAGTTAACAAAAGGTGATTTCGATGAAAAAAATCCTTCGTGGTCTCCGGACGGAAAAACCATCTTATTTACCAGTAACCGTACAGAGCATCCCGATCGTAACAATAATGTAAGTATTTATTCTATTAATGCTTCAGCAAATAGTGAGGTCACGGAACTCACCACTTGGAAAGGTGAAGAGGCCGCCCCGCATTTTAGCCCGGATGGGAAACATATCGCCTATATCCGTTCCAATGCAGACGATACATTTATTAATTATGAAAACGGGATTATAGCTATAATGAATCCGGACGGAAGTAATAAAAAACTCTTTACCAAAGAACAGGACAGACCTGTCGCTAATTTCAGATGGTCGCCGGATAGCAAAAGCATTGCGTATCTGGTTCAGGATGACAGGCAGCGATATATTTCCAGCGTCGATATTTCAAGTGGAAAAATTTCCAACGTTATTGGTGGAGACCGAAGTTTTTCTGAACTGGAAAGTCATAATGGAGGCGGATGGGTAACCACCATGAGCGATCCGCAGCATCCCGGTAACATTTATACCCTTACCGATGGCAAACTAAATCAAATTACTCACGTAAACGAGGACTGGCTAAAAAATGTTGAACTGGCAAGTGTGAAAGGATTTCAGTCTACCAGTAAAGACGGAACTAAAGTTTCGGGACTGTTTTATAAACCTGCCGGCTCCGGAGATGAAAAACTGCCATTTATATTATTTATTCATGGTGGTCCGGTTTGGCAGGATCAATATGAATTCGATTTTTCAAGACAGATTCTCGCCGCAGGTGGATATGCCGTTGCCGCGGTTAACTATAGAGGAAGTAATGGTCGCGGGATAGATTACAGCAAAGCGATTTATGCAGATTGGGGAAATCTGGAAGTCCAGGATTTATTGGGCGCGGTAGATTACCTTACAGAGCAGGGCTGGATAGATAAAGACAGATTGGGAATAGGCGGCTGGAGTTACGGCGGAATTTTAACCGATTATACCATAGCTTCAGATACTCGTTTTAAAGCAGCCTGCAGTGGCGCCGGGAGCGCTATGCAACTTTCTATGTATGGGATAGATCAATACCTGTTACAGTGGAATGAAGAAATCGGGCTTCCCTGGACCAAAGAAGGCTTAGACAGATATTTAAAACTTTCATATCCCTTTACCCATGCAGATCGTATAAAGACTCCAACTTTATTTATGGTCGGGCAAAACGATTTTAATGTGCCCTCGGAAGGTACCGAACAAATGTATGCCGCTTTAAAAACACTGAATGTTCCTACCAAACTTGTAGTATATCCAAATCAGTTTCACGGATTGCAGGTACTAAGTTATCAGGTAGACAGATATCAGCGGTATCTTGACTGGTATGGGAAATACCTCAAAAAATAAAAAATGAAACCTTTAGTTTTTCAGGATAAAATAAATGCTTCTGCAGCCAGAATCTGGAAAGCCATTACCCGTAAAGAGGAGATGAAAAACTGGTATTTTGAACTTAAAGAATTCAAGACTCAACCGGGTTTCACTTTTACTTTTATAGCGGGAGATGATAATAATAAATTCCTGCATGAATGCACGGTAAAAGAAGTTAAACCTATGGAAAAACTTTCGTATTCTTGGAGATATCCTGAATTCAGCGGAAACACTCTGGTGACTTTTGAACTGTTTCCTGAAGAAGATAAAACTCTGGTAAAACTTACACACGAAGGTTTGGAAACCCTTCCGGATTCTCCGGAATTCGCCCGAAAAAATTTTGAAGGAGGCTGGGAATACTTTATTGGAAAGGCTTTAAAAGAGTATGTAGAAGATTAGCAGGCTGTTAAGAAACAGATTCTTTAAAAATTTATACCTTAGAGAATATTGAAAGGGAATGAAAATTCCTGATCGATATTCTCTTTTTATTTCTTAAAATGTTTAGTCATGAAAAATTCAGTATCTCAGAATGATATGCAAAATCCTTCCCGTCGGGGATTTATTCAGAAAGGAAGTTTATTAATGGCAGGTGCCTCGATAATAGGAGCCTCAGGCTTAATTTTATCATGTAAAGATCAGGAAGGGAATGCTAAAAAGGAAAATGAAGAAGGAGAAGATAGAGAGCAAGGTGAAAAAAGGGTTGCTGCCAATGAAGATTTAATGAGGGAACATGGGTTATTACAGCGAATGCTTTTAATATATGACCATTCGATGGCGAATATTAAGGACGAACAGGATTTTAATCCTGAATATATTAATCAAACTGCCAGTATTGTTAAAAATTTCGTAGAAGAATATCACGAAAAACTGGAAGAAAACTATTTATTTCCCAGATTAAAAAAAGCTAACACCTTAACCGATCTGGTAGACACTTTAATAAAACAACATGAGGGGGGAAGGCAGGTTACAGCTGAGATTATTAGCCTTACCCAAAATGGGAAATCACCGTCTTCAGAGGATAAAAAGCGACTAGTAAAACTTATGAATGCCTTTAATATTATGTACAGGCCGCATGAATCCAGAGAAGACACCATTCTTTTTCCTGCATTTAAAAAAGTGGTTTCTCAGAATGAATATGATTCTTTAGGAGAAGATTTCGAAAAGAAAGAACATGAAAAATTTGGAGGAGATGGTTTTGATATGATGGTAGATAAAGTAGCGGGGATAGAAAAACAAATGGGAATTTACGATCTCAACCAGTTTACTCCCCATGTATAAAAAAATAGCTGATTTCTATAATTTAAAAGAATCTTAATATCACAGACGGCAGGAATTTAAAACAAAGCCTTATATTTGTAACAAGAAAATAAATTATTTTTAATCTAAAAATCAACAACTAAAGTAATAAATGGCTAAATCGCAACAAACTTTTAATAAAATAGAAAAAGAAAAAAAACGTGCCAAGAAGCGCGAAGAGAAACAAAAGAAAAAGGAAGAGCGCAAAGCGAATTCCAAAGGAAGCGATTTTGATATAGCCTATGTTGATGAATACGGTAATCTTACCGATACTCCGCCGGATCCCTCTAGAAAAATTGAAGTTGAAGCTGATGACATCGTAATTGGTGTGCCTAAAAAAGAAGAAGGTGACGAAGAGGATAAAAATGCACCCAAAGAAGGAAAAGTTTCATTTTTCGATCATTCCAAAGGCTTCGGATTTATTCTGGACAGCATTAACCAGGAAAAATATTTTGTACACGTAAGCGGACTTATCGATGAAATTGAAGAGAACGATAAAGTTACTTATGAACTTGAAAAAGGGATGAAAGGAATGAATGCCGTTCGCGTAAAAAAAATCTAGTCCCCGGGATAAAATCTTAAACCTTTTTTAAATTTTTGAGAGCATCTGCAAGAAAACTTATCTTTGTTTTCTTGTCAGACATTTCTATTATGAATTATTCCCTAAAATTTAAGTTTTCATTCCTTTTTTTATTACTCAGCAGTTTCTTTTATGCCCAAAACGGCATTCCCAAAAAGAATTTTAAAACCTATTGTAACCCTGTAGATATAGATTATACCTACATGGCTCACTATTCTTTTAAAGGCGTTTCCTATCGCTCCGGGGCAGATCCTGCGGTGATTAATTTTAAGGGTAAATACTATATGTTTGTAACCCGGTCTCACGGGTATTGGGTTTCAGACGATATGAGCAACTGGAAATTCATTAAACCTCAAAGCTGGTATTTTAACGGCAGCAATGCTCCTGCAGCCGCAGTGGAAGGAGATAGAGTGATTGTGGCAGGTGATCCGTCAGGAAGAATGGCTGTTATTGAAACCGATAATCCTGAACTTGGAGACTGGAAAACCACGTATAGCGTAATTCCCATAGAAATTCAGGATCCCGATCTATTTGTAGATAATGACGGGAAAGTTTATTTATACGAAGAATCTTCGAATGTAAATCCTATTCATGGGGTGGAGCTTGACCCGGATAACATTTATCTTCCAAAAGAGAAAGAGAAAGATCTTTTTACTTTACATCCCGACATTCATGGCTGGGAACGCTTCGGCCAAAATCATAACTCAGATATGAAACCCTATCTTGAAGGCCCCTGGATGACGCGCCATGGCGACACCTATTACCTTGAATACAGTGCTCCCGGAACACAGTGGAATGTCTATGGGGATGGAGTGTACACCAGTAAAAATCCTTTAGGACCTTTTAAATATGCGCCTTATAATCCCATTTCCTATAAACCGGGAGGATTTTTAACCGGTGCGGGTCACGGCAGTACGGTACAGGATAATAATGGGAATTTCTGGCATTTTGCCAGTATGCCCATTTCTGTAAATTATAAATTCGAACGAAGAATTGGGATGTTTCCCGCCGGTTTTGAGGAGGATGGCGATATGTACGTCAATACTGCTTATGGCGATTATCCGCATTACTTACCTGATGTGAAGGTTAAAAATAACAAAGACAGGTTTGCCGGATGGATGTTATTATCTTATAAAAAAAAGGTGACAACTAATTCCACCGTTCAACCTGGAATAAAACAAAATATTGTAGATGAAAGCAATTCAGGATATATGCTGGACCAGGAGGCTCCAAATTATGATATTTCAAATGTTACCGATGAGAATATCCGTACTTTTTGGGTTGCTGCCGGCAGTAACGACAGCATACATTTATCTGTAGATTTGGGAAAAAAAATGAAAGTGTATGCGGTGCAAATCAATTTTCAGGATTTTAATGCCAGTCACTTCGGAAGAATTCCCGGCGGACTGAAAGATCAGTTTATTATTCAGTATTCTCTCGATGGAAAAAACTGGAAAACGCTGGCAGATTATTCAAAGAACGACCGCGACCAGCCACACGCCTATATTGAGCTGGATACGCCAACAGATGCAAGGTATGTGCGCTATCAAAATGTGCATTTTCCGAACAAATATCTTTCTATTTCAGAATTCAGGGTCTTTGGGAAAGGCTATGGAAAAACTCCCTTAACTCCTTCCCAATTTGAGGCCAAGCGGCAGGAAGACAAGCGTAATGCCGATATTCGCTGGAGAGCTTCAAAAAATGCTCAGGGTTACGTTTTGTATTGGGGAATTGATGAGGATAAACTCAATAATTCTGTAATGATCTATGGAAAAAACTCCTATGCGTTAAGAGCTTTAAATGCAGATCAGGAATATTATTACCAGGTTGAAGCCTTTAATGAAAACGGGGTTTCTGAAAAGAGCAGGATTAGGGAAACAGAATAAATACGCTTACTCATTTTTTTTACGTGTTGATTTAGCGGAATAACTATCTTTATTTTAAGAAACTCCCAATGGAGAACTAAAATATCGAGTTATGAAAACCTTTATCAGCAGTCTTTCCAAAAAAGAATTTGAAGAAGAAGAAAAAGTAGATGTAAAGACCATCAGAAAATCTATTTTTGATCTTATAAAAAAAGATGCACCGCATTTTACGCGAAACGGCTTTATTTCTATAACCGAACTCAATCATTACCGGCAGAAATATATAGCCGATTATTTGCTGAAGGAAGTGGGGGAGTTGGGGGTTTTGGAAACCGATGTACTTAAGACGATAGAGAACCACGAAACTATTTCGGCCAATATTGAAACTGAAGACCCTTCAGGTTTTACATTTGGTCAGCGCCTTGCAGATAAGATAGCTTCGTTTGGAGGAAGCTGGAAATTCATCATAATTTTTGGAGTTTTTATTCTAATATGGATGCTGATAAACGTTATTTTCTTGATGGGAAGAGCATTCGATCCCTACCCGTTTATTTTGATGAATTTAATACTTTCCTGTCTGGCGGCTTTACAGGCGCCGGTTATTATGATGAGCCAGAACCGCCAGGAAGAAAAAGACCGGGAACGGGGGAAGATGGATTATATGATCAATTTAAAGTCGGAACTGGAGATAAGAATCCTTCATGAAAAACTGGATCATTTAATTATGCACCAACAGGAGGAATTGCTTAATATCCAGAAAGTACAGATCGAAATGATGGAAGATATTACCAAACGATTAATTTCGAAATAGACACTACAACACCTAAAATACTTCTATATTTGCCGCTTGAAAATTGCCTTGAATGAAATCTGAAAATGAAGAAATAACCGCACCAATTAGTCAGCTGGAAATAGATGCGTGTATTGCGGTTTTAGAGCAGCTTGTAGAGGATACCAATCAGGTTTTTGAGCTTTCCGAAGAAAAGAGAATCGCGCTTATGAAAGCCGCCGGCAAATTAACCCGGCCGCATCGCGATGAATTTGAGCGCCGCAAAAAAGATTCTGCAAAAGCAGCCAAACGTAAGAAAAAAGAGCAGGAAAAACACGCTCGTAAGCAAACCGGAATAAGAGCTGCGCGGGAAGCAACTATATTTATCGCACCCAAATTCCTGGAGTCTGGCACGAAGGAACAACCTGAATTACAGTCGCCCCGTAATTGTTATGTGTGTAAAAAAGAATATACAAAATTGCATCATTTTTATGATAGCATGTGTACAGAATGCGGCGATTTTAATTATGCCAAGCGATTTCAATCGGCAGATCTTACCGGTCATGTAGCGGTAGTTACAGGTTCCAGGCTAAAAATAGGCTATCATATTACTCTTATGCTGCTTAAGGCAGGGGCCACGGTGGTAGCTACCACAAGGTTTCCTGCCGATTCTGCCATTCGATTTTCTAAAGAAGATGATTTTCAGGATTGGGGAGACCGATTAAAGATTCATGGACTCGATTTACGGCATATTCCCAGCGTGGAGATTTTCTGTAATTATATAGAGCAGAAATACGACCGCCTGGATATTCTTATCAATAATGCTGCGCAAACGGTAAGACGGCCGGCGGGTTTTTATAAACACCTGATGAAGAAGGAGGACCAGCCGATAGACTCTTTACCTCAGTTTGCCCAGGATTTATTGCAGGATCACAAAAGTTGTCTGGAAGAATTGCGTTCATTTTCTTCTGAAGCTTCAAATAATAAAAACAATGTTTTACCGGTAAGCTGGCACGGCCCCGAACCTGGTGTTGGGTTAAGAGCTTCGGCAAAACTTTCCCAGATTCCTTATAGTTTCGATAACAGTCTTTCGGTAAAGGAAGTTTTTCCTGAAGGAAAACTGGATGCAGATTTACAGCAGGTAGATTTAAGAAAGACCAACAGCTGGAGACTTAAATTGGGCGAAATCCAGACTACCGAAATGGTTGAAGTTCAATTGGTAAATTCTGTTGCTCCTTTTGTGTTGTGCAATCGACTTTCGGAAATGATGAAAAGAGAAAACACTGGTAAAAAACACATAATTAACGTTTCTGCGATGGAAGGAAAGTTCCATCGTTTTAAAAAGGAAGATCGCCATCCGCATACCAATATGGCTAAAGCTGCTCTTAATATGCTTACGCATACTTCGGCAGCTACCCTTGCCAACGACGGAATTTATATGAATGCGGTAGATACCGGTTGGGTAACCGATGAAGATCCGGCAGAATTATCCAAAAAGAAAGCTGAAATTCACGATTTTCAACCACCTTTAGATATTGTTGACGGCGCAGCGCGAGTGATGGATCCTTTATTCGACGGAATAAATACCGGTAAACACTGGTGTGGTAAATTTCTTAAAGATTATTTTCCTATTGATTGGTAATTTCTGGTTATAAACAGAGATTTATAAACCTATTAAGGCAGTCTAAAAAGTGTGAAAAATGTCATCCTGAACTTGTTTCAGAATCTTCATAAGTTGAATATCACGGCTAAATTAGATGCCGAAACAAGTTCAGCTTGACGAAATGCTACTTAAACGGCCTCATCTTCATATCAGCTTCCTGGTTATTTACAAAATTTTCTCCTTACCACAGCACTCAAAAAAATCCTTAACTTGCTTAGGAAAAAGATTTTCCTATGATTTATATTGTTTACGGAACGGCCGGAGTGGGAAAAACCACAATAGGAAAACGGCTTGCCGAAGAATTAAAACTTCCTTTTTACGATGCCGATAATTTTCATCCCCCGGTAAATATCAGGAAAATGAAACAGGGTATTCCTCTTCATGATCAGGACCGGAAAGAATGGCTTACCACGTTGGCAAAAAATATTCGAAATTGGGAAAGCGATGGAGGGGCAGTTCTTGCCTGCTCCGCTTTAAAAGAAAAATATCGCCAAGTCCTGCAAAGTATACCTTTCGAAAGAATAATCTGGATATTTCTGAATTCTACTTATGAAGTTATTCACAAAAGGCTTCAGAAAAGACAAGATCATTACTTTAATCCAGATTTGCTTCAGTCCCAATTCGATACTCTCGAAATTGCAGAATATGGCATTCAGATCGATGCCAATAATTCGGTTCAAGAAATTATTTCTGAAATCATTTCTCAGCTGGGAAAACCAAAATCTGAAATAGGTTTACTGGGGTTGGGTGTTATGGGTAAAAGCCTTGCCCTAAATATGGCTTCCAAAGGAATTAAAGTTTCGGTATATAACCGGCAGGTTGCAAAACTGGAAGTGGATATCGCTAAAACCTTTGCTGAAGAAAATAAAGCGATATATGAATTTCCCTGGTTTCAGGAACTGGAAGGTTTTGTGGCTTCTCTTTCCAGGCCAAGAAATATATTTTTTATGGTGAATGCAGGGAAAACCGTTGATGTTGTTATTGAAAGTTTATTGCCATTGCTGGATAAGAACGATCTTATAATAGATGGAGGGAATTCTCACTACAAGGATACCATAAGGAGAAAAATAGCCCTGGCAGAAAAAGAGATCTTATTTATGGGAACGGGTGTTTCCGGTGGTGAAGAAGGAGCGCTTAAAGGCCCTTCCATTATGCCCGGTGGTACCGTTGAAACTTACCAAAGGGTAGGGTGGATGCTGGAAAAAATTGCGGCTAAAGACAGAAACGGGAATCCGTGTTGTACTCATATTGGGCCTAACGGCTCGGGCCATTTTGTAAAAATGCTGCACAACGGTATAGAATACGGCGAAATGCAGCTAATTGCTGAAGTTTATCAATATCTGCGCTTTTATACCGGAAAAGATGTAACTGAAATCTCTAAGATTTTTTCAGAATGGAATAAGGAAATGAAAAGTTACCTGCTCGAAATTTCTGCTGAAATATTGAAGCAAAAAGAAGGCGATGATTTTCTTATCAATAAAATTCTGGATGTCGCCAGCCAGAAAGGAACGGGAGGATGGAGCACCAATGCCGCTTTGGAGCTGGGTGTGCCTTTCGATACCATTACCGCCGCTGTTATGGCACGAAATATTTCAGCTAAAAATAAGGAAAGAGGGGAAGCCACAAAATTGTATGACTTCTCTAAAACTTCAGAAGATTTCTCTATAAACAGATTGTTTTCAGCCTATAAAACCGCCAGTATCATTAATCATTCTGTGGGTTTCGATCTTTTAATTGAAGCTTCAAAACAATATAGTTGGGATTTAAACCTTTCAGAAATTGCCAGAATCTGGACAAACGGCTGTATTATTCGTTCTGCCTTTATGGAAGAACTGGTGCAGATTTTTAAGGAAACGTCTATGACTCATATACTTTTGAACGAACCGATTGCAGAAAAAATTAATAATTCTGAAGCGGCGCTGGCAAATCTTGTTTCCGTGGCGGTAAAAAGTGGCTGTCCTGTGCCGGTTTTATCGGCCGCAGCCAATTATTTACTTAATTATACTTCCTCTCAAACTTCAGCAAATATGATCCAGGCGCAGCGAGACTTTTTTGGAGCCCATTCGTACGAGAGAACCGATAAACCCCGGGGAGAATTTTTTCACACGCACTGGAACCAGGATAACTAATGGAATTTCAATTACTACTTGCCGTTTTTGCTGGAATTGCATTGCTTTTATTCCTGATATTAAGAGTTAAAATTCAGGCTTTTCTGGCACTTTTAATCGTTTGTATTGTGGTAGGCCTTATCGCGGGAATGCCTGCAATAGACATTTTAAATACAATAAAAGAAGGAATGGGCAATACCCTCGGGTTTGTTGCCACGGTCGTGGGATTGGGCGCTTTATTTGGTGGAATTCTGGAAAATTCGGGAGGCGCTCAGCGGCTGGCTTCCTATTTGTTGAATAAAACGGGTGAACAACGCGCACCCTGGGCATTAATGCTCACAGGATTTGTAGTGGCAATTCCCGTGTTTTTTGATGTAGCCTTCATTATTTTAGTACCTGTCACCTATGCATTAAGTAAAAAAACAGGTAAATCGTTATTGTTGTATGCCATTCCTTTACTAGCCGGACTTGCAATTACGCATACGTTTATTCCTCCCACCCCGGGTCCCATTGCGGTTGCCGATATCCTGGGCGCAGATTTGGGATGGGTAATAATTTTTGGGACTATCGCGGGTTTGCCTGCAGCTATTATAGGCGGACCGTTGTTCGCCCGATATCTTGCGCGTAAAATAGACGTACATCCCGATATTTATAAAGATGTAAAAATACAGGAACCTTCAGAAAGTCAACCCTCGGCGGGGATGGTTATCGCTATCATCCTGATTCCTATTTTCCTGATTGTATTAAACAGTCTTTTTTCAAGTCCTTTAGTCGCTTCTCTTCACATTTCAGCACAAATATTAAATTTATTGACATTATTGGGTCATCCCTTTACTGCGTTGATAATCGCAAATTTAATCGCCTGGTATTTCTTAGGAATCAAACACGGAATGACCAAAGATTTCTTGCTCAAGGTGAGTACCAAATCTTTTCAGGCCGCAGGGATCATTATCTTGCTCACAGGAGCGGGCGGTGCTTTTAAACAGATTTTAATAAATACCGGCGCGGGAGAAATGATCGCACATAGCTTAAATAACAGCTTTTTTAATCCGTTAATATTTGCCTTTATTGTAGCTGCCGTGGTAAGAATCCTGCAGGGATCTTCGACCGTGGCTATGATTACGGCTGCCGGAATTACCGCTCCCATCTTAACCCAGGGAATGTATTCTATAGAACAAATTTCTTTAATGGTAATTGCCATCGCCTCGGGAGCCTTAATCTTATCGCATGTAAATGACAGCGGATTCTGGCTGGTGAGCCAGTATTTAGGTCTTTCTGAAAAACAAACTTTCAGGTCCTGGACGCTTATGACTACAATTATTTCTGTTATCGGGCTGCTTATGGCTTTCCTTATCTGGTTATTAATAAGTTAATTAGTATTTCTACTTTCTGAAATTGCTGAAAGCAGATTATATTTAAAGGTTTTAATTTTAAATATTTTTCGAAAATAGATCGTAACGATAAAGATTAAAATAAAAATTTATAACTAATTAATAATCAGCATAAAAAGTACTAACTATCTAAATTTTTGATTTAAATAAAATGTTATATAATATCAAATAAATAAAGTATAAGAAGAATCGATAGGCATAGCCGCGATTTTCCTTTATTAAAAAGTAAATTACTGTAAATAAAAAATAATATGAAAAGAAATGCAACCGCCGTTTGGAACGGTAATGTTAAAGAAGGAAAAGGAAATTTAACCACTCAAAGTGCTGCTTTAAATAAAATGCAATATTCTTTTAAAAGCAGGTTTGAAGAAGGGGTAGGAACCAATCCCGAAGAATTAATGGCTGCGGCACACGCCGGGTGTTTTACTATGAAACTCAGTGCAGATTTAACCGAAGCTGGTTTTACCCCGGATAAATTGGAAACCAAAGCCGTAGTAAGCCTGGAAGATGGGGTAATTAATAAATCTGAATTAACTGTAAATGCAAAAGTTTCCGGGATTAGTAAAGACAAATTTCAGGAAATAGCCAAAGGCGCTAAAGAAAACTGCCCGGTTAGCAAAGCCTATAATCTTGAAATGACTATGAATGCCACACTGGAATCATAATGAGTGAATTAAAAAATAAAATAGCGCTTGTTACCGGGGCTTCCAGGGGTATTGGTCGCGCCATAGCTTTAAGTCTTTCGCGTAAAGGGGCAAAAGTTGCTGTTAATTTTCATTCTTCAGAAAAAGAAGCAAAAGCTTTGTGTTCTCAAATAGAAGAGGAGGGAGGGATTGCAATTGCGGTGAAAGCTGATGTATCTGAATCTACGGAAGTAAATACTATGCTGAAGGAAATAAAGAACAGGTTTGGAAATGTAGAAATTCTGGTAAACAATGCCGGAATAGCCAAAAAACAGCTTATAGAAAATGTTTCTGCAGAAGATTTTGACACTACTTTAAAGGTAAATCTTCGATCGGGATTTTTAGTTACCCAGGCCGTTTTACCGGCTATGCGAAAACAGAAATGGGGACGAATCATCTTTATTTCATCTGTTGCAGCACAAACCGGTGGAGTAGTAGCGGTAGATTATGCCGCTTCCAAAGCAGGACAATTAGGAATGATGCGACATTATGCTAAAAATCTTGCTGCAGAAGGAATTACTTCCAACGCTATTTCCCCGGCACTTATAGAAACCGATATGGTAAAGGATTTAGAAGGAGTAAATCCGGAGGTAATCCCTGTAAAGCGCTTCGGAAAAGTAGAAGAAGTGGCAAGTATGGCATTGGAAATTATTAATAATGGCTATATCACTGGGCAAACTTTTAATGTGGATGGCGGCATGTATCCAACCTAAATGGGTATTATTTAAAATTTATATACTGGCATAATTTTTTGATTTCTCTTTTGGAGACTTTTCAAAATAAATTCTCTTAGCTTCGCGGCTTACTAATTTAGCCACCGCTTCTCTATGACTAAAAAAGCGATTTATGCAGTTGTATTTTGTGCGATAATTGCAGGTACCAACGGAGTTTTCATAAAATCCATGACGAGTATGAGCGCCGGTACGATCGCGTGGTTTAGAGCAGTGATTCCGGTGCTTTTTTTATTGCCCGCGGTCTGGCAAAAAGGAGGTCTGGAAATAAAAGGGAATTATAGGCATATGCTGCTTGCATCTGTTATTAATGCGGGGAGAATGTATTTATATCTCACCGCATATTTACATACTTCTATAGGAAATGCAGTGGTGCTTTTTTATACTTACCCGCTGTTTGTTACGGCCATAGAAAGTTTGTATTACAAACGACCAATCCATAAAAAACAATATTATTTTTTGATCCTTGCTTTTATAGGTATACTATTTACCTATGCAGGAAAGCCCTTCAGTTTTAAATCTGATGATTTTATTGGGATGATGGCCGCCCTGGGAGCTTCGATAGGTTATGCCATAACGGTAATTATGTTTAAGCGGGAAAGTCATAATTATTCGCAGAACCAGATAATTATTTACCAGAATATTGCAGGGGTGATTGTATTTTTACCCTTCTTAACCTCGCTTCCTTCTGCTGAACTTCCTCACTTGGGAATAGCGGTTATTTACGGAATTATTATAGGGGTAGTGGTATTCAAATTATTCTTTTACGGTCTCAAATTTTTGCCTGCAGCTACCGCCACTTCTTTAATGTATCTGGAGGTAGTAAGTGCTATATTGCTGGGATTCCTGCTGCTGGACGAAGTTTTAACCTGGAATACTTTTGTTGGTGGAGCATTAATACTGGTTAGCAGTTTTTATATTTCAAAAATTAACCGGAAAGAGGCAAAACTAAAAGCTGAATCGGTTTAAAAATATAGAAGTGTACATTACACCGGGAGTTGTAGAATTTAATTTTAATTCTAACAGATTTTATTATACTGATATTGTATTTAGCTGATATCAATGATAAAATGTGATCTTAATACATATTGGATACGACCAAAAATCCGCATTATTAATAATTGTGATTCATTAAAATAATTAGATAATTTTCTACCTTGCAAGCCCGTTATTATAGAACAAGATCACTACGGAATGAGCAAGCTAAAAGGAGTAAATGTTGTAAGGCGAAAATTGATGCGTGCCCTTACTAAAAATATAGGAAGTTCTGATGTAGAGCTGAAGTTAGATATGAAAGATCAGGCTAAAATTAAAAAAATCCTGATTTGCCGCCCTAATCATAGACTTGGAAATTTATTGTTAATCACTCCGCTTATACAGGAAGTAACGGCACTTTTTCCCGATTCAGAAATAGATTTAATGGTAAAAGGTAACCTTGCTCAAACTTTATTTCAGAATTATGAGCAGATTGAGGAAATTATTTCCCTTCCCCGCAAACCTTTTAAAACTCCCATAAATTATTTACGAAGTTTCTGGTCTATAAAAAAGGAGAAATATGATCTTGTAATTAATGTTGCACAGGGATCTTCTTCAGGAAGATTACTTACCCAGTTGGCTAATTCCAGGCGGAAGATTTTTGGCGAAAATGCCGGCCATCTGGTAAATCTTCCAGATTCCAAACATATTGCCAAATACCCTGTTTATAACCTTCGTAACTATTTGTCTTTACTGGAATCTTCGGAAAATGGGACACCAATTGCTAACCTGGATATTAAACTCAGCACCCAGGAAATTCAAAAGGCAAAAGATATACTGGATAAGCTTACAGGAAATACCAATAAAACCATTTCTATTTTTACATTCGCAACAGGTGAAAAATGCCTTTCCAAAAGCTGGTGGGAAAATTTTTATTCAGCTTTAAAAACAAAATTTCCTGAAAATAATATTATTGAGATTTTGCCTATAGAAAATGTTTCACAAATAGATTTTAAAGCGCCTTCTTTTTACAGTAAAGATGTACGCGAAATAGCTGCCGTTATAGCCAATACAGAAGTTTTTATTGGAGCAGACAGTGGTATTATGCATTTGGCAAGTGCTTCTAAAATTCCTACAGTAGGGTTGTTTTCGGTTACCGACCCTGAAATTTACCAACCCTACTATCCTAAAAGTGTTGCAATAAATGCCCTGGAAAATAATCCAATGGAATGTTGTGAAATAGTGGGTAATATTCTTTCAGACTAATCTTCAAAGAGGGTGAATACCCATTAAAACGGGAGAAATCAGAATACAAAAATTCTAAGAGTAGCTAAATTCCTTCCTAAATCTGAAAAATCCTATAAAAAAAAATGAAAGGAAATATGATAAATATCATATTTCTGCAAATTAATGTGCTTTAAATTTGATACATCAAATTTCTATATAATCAAATTTAAGATGAAGTTAAAATTTCAAGGAATTTGTTTGATTTTATTCTTTCTTCTGGGATATAATCAAATGAAGGCTCAAAAAGCTGTATGGACAGCGCCAGAATCTGCCAACGAACTTAAAAATCCTTTAGCGGGAAATCAAGCCGCTACCTTACAGGGGAAGAAGACCTTTAACCAAATGTGTTACCTGTGTCATGGAATGAAAGGAAAGGGAGATGGTATGGCCGGGGCTGCCCTGGATCCTAAACCGGCAAATTTTTTATCGCTAAGGGTAAAAAATGAAAGCGATGGAGCAATTTTCTGGAAAATCACCCATGGAAATCCTCCCATGATGTCTTATAAGGACGCGCTTACTGACGATCAACGATGGCAACTGGTAAATTATATCAGGGTATTGGAAAAACAAGAATAAATTCATCCTTTAAATTATGAAAACAGTATTAAATAAAGTAAATCCAGGTATTTTTTTTACAATAGTATTAATCTTATTCTTATTTCCTAAACATAGTTTCGCTATTCCCAGTTATGCACGCCAAACAGGCATGGCCTGTGCAGTATGTCATACGGTATATCCACAACTCACCTCGTTCGGCAGGGCGTTTAAATTAAATGGCTATACGCTAACCGGTATAAAGACACTTACGGACCAAAAAGTATCTAAAAAAGACACCAATGAGATTAAAGAGTACCTGCGTATTTTAGGTATTTCTCCTCTTTCAGGAATGTTTCAGACAGGTTTTACAACTATAAATAAAACTATTCCAGGCACCCAAAATAATAATTTAGAATTCCCACAGCAAATAAGCCTGTTCTATGCAGGACAGGTAACTCCCAAAATTGGTACATTCATCCAATTAACTTTAGACAACGGTTCCGGAACTATTGGACTGGACAATACGGATATTAGATATGCGAATCAAACATCAGGAAAAATACCTGTTACCTATGGGGTGACCTTGAACAATAATCCTACGGTACAGGATTTATGGAATACCACTCCAGCCTGGCGTTATCCCTATACCTCATCTGGTGTTGCACCTACGCCGGGCAGTGGAGCGATCATTGAAAATCTGGGAGGTACAGTGGCCGGTCTTGGAGCTTATGCCATGGTTAATAACTTGTTTTATTTTGAACTCACAGGGTATCGAACGGCCCAATTAGGAGCAGCATTACCACCAGATTCTTCGGTCTCGGGAGCGGTTAGTGGCACGTCGCCTTATTGGAGATTTGCTATTCAGAAACAATTTAATAAAAACTATATTTCGGTGGGAACCTTTGGCATGGCTACTAAATTATATCCCGCCGGTATTTCAGGCGAAACCGATAATTATACTGACGTTGCTGTAGATCTGCAATATGAACACCAGTTTACCAATGGTCAATTTACATTGCATACCGCCTATATCGATGAAAATCAGAAATTACATGCAACATTTGGAGAAGGAGGCAGCCAAAATCCGGAAAACAAGTTAAATGAATTCAATATAGACGGAAGTGTATTTTTTAAACCCGGAATTAATTTTACGGTAGGATATTTTGATACTACGGGATCGTCAGATAGCGGATTATACGCACCTGCAGAAGTTTCCGGAAGCAATGCCGGAATTCCTGACAGTAATGGATTAAGAACACAAGTAGATTATCTGCCCTGGGAAAATACCAAACTATCGCTACAGTATTTTGCTTATAACAAATTTAACGGAGCATCCACCAACTATGACGGTTTTGGCAGAAATGCCGCAGATAATAATATGCTGTACCTTCAATTTTGGTTTGCTTTTTAGAATTAATGTAAAACTGTATTTTATTAAATTTTGTAGAAACGAAATAAATTATAACTAACTCAAATGATGATAACACTGCTTGTGAACCGCAAGTGTTAAAAACACGCATAAAGTAGTAGGCCTGACTAACTATAAAGGAGAGGCTAAGAAAGAGGAAGGATCTATGAAATCCTTAAATTAAAATCTATTAATTATGATGAATCATTTTAACGATCAATTTTGGGGAATGAATATGCTGTCATGGATAATTCTAATGGTATTTATTATAGGAATTGTTCTATGGCTAATAAATCCCAATAACCATAAGGAAAAAAAAGAAGAGCCTTTAGAAATCTTAAAAAGGCGTTTTGCAAAAGGAGAAATTACCAAAGAAGAGTTTGAAGAAGCAAAAAAATCATTAATTAAATAATTTACATTATGAAAAATATAATTTTAGTTATGCTCCTGGGATTAGTTTCGGTAGTAGGTTGTAATCAAAGACAGGATGTAAACTCCATGTTGGAAAACCCGAATACCAGAAATGAAATTTTTGATTCTATTATTAATAATCCTGAACACATGAACAGTTTCAGGGAATATCTTCAGGATCATAAAGGAGGTTCGCAAATGATGATGGGAAATTCCAGGAAGGGACGAAACGGAATGAACGGAATGAAAGGAGGAATGGGAATGAACATGCAAGACAGTACTGCAATGATGCAATCCTTTATGAATAATCCTCAAATGATGACCTTAATGCTTCAACGTATGAATGCTAAGGGAATGATGAGCGACGATTGCATGAAAAACGCCATGCAAATGATGAATAATGGGAATATGATGGACAAAAATTAGTTGAAATGTTCACTACTAAATAAATTACTTACAAAACCGACTTTCGGGAGTTTTGTAAGTAATTTATAATAAGTTAACCCAGATTACATCCGGCCAAATGAAGGGGTGTGGCCTCCAAGAAGAACTATATTTTAAAGTTTACATATCCCTGCATTTCCAGGGTGCTTAATCTCGTAAGACGGGATAAAGCTATTTTGATATTGGGATTGATTTGTTCGGGTCTTAAACTGGCAGCCGTAAAGGTCTGACCGCAAACAAAAAATTCAATTCCAGCATCGGCCATTTCTTCAAAAGCTTTCGTGTTTGGATTATCAACCCCAAATTTTTTGTGATATTCTTCGTCGTTCAATATAATCCAGGTTGCAGAATGATAAATGATAACTGCAATATGAATGTGATCCTTAGGTACTCCGGAATAAGAAAGAAGATTGTATAGCCTTGCAATGGCCTCTATTTCAGGATTAACTTCTTTCCCGTTTGTGATTTTATCTCCAATTTCCAGGGCAATTTTATAATTGATGGCGGGATCGGGTTTTGCCACCGCAAGAGGTACTTCAAACATTCCTCCCACATCTTTAATTACGGGGTTTATAGTTTGAGCCTGGGTGGTAAGGGCTAAAAATCCGAAGGTTAAGAATAACAGGTGTATTTTTTTCATAGCTTAAATTTAATGAGTCTAAAAGTAGTAAAATATATTAAAATCAGTTTGTTTAAAATGCTTTTTAAAATTGAAAAGCACCAACATAGATAGGAGGAAAGCGAAATATTTTATAATTTAAATCTTCTTATAAGCTGTTACAAAATGAACGCTAATGTGGATGAATTTTTAAAGAGAAACCAAAAATGGCAAAAAGAGATGGAGATATTAAGATCCTTACTCCTTGAATGTCATTTAACTGAAGAAATAAAGTGGGGCAAACCCGCCTACACGTTTCAGGGAAATAACATTGCAATTCTACAGGAATTTAAGGAATGCTGCGCCTTAATGTTTTTTAAAGGCGTATTGCTAAAGGATCCCGCTGGAGTTTTAAAAAAACCGGGGAAAAATTCACGAATCTCACGCCGCATAGAATTTACCGCCGCTGATGAAATAGAAAAAATAAAACCTCTTTTAAAAAAGTATATTTTTGAAGCTGTTGAAGTGGAAAAATCGGGCGTAAAAATAAAGCTGAAAAATAATCCCGGGCCGGTGCCTGAAGAACTTCAGCAAAAATTTAATGAGTTTCCGAAGCTTAATGCCGCTTTTAAGAATTTATCACCGGGAAGGCAGCGGGCGTATATCTTATATTTTTCGGCTCCTAAACAATCTAAAACACGCACTTTCCGGATAGAAAAATATATACCCCGGATACTGGAAGGGAAAGGAATACATGACAGGTAAAGTGAGAAGTATCGCCACAGTTTCTTCAAAGTTTCGTTTACTAAATTTAATAGAACACACAATGACCTATATCCGTCATATCTGCAACTATGTAAAATAGAACCCAAAAAGTTATTTTCGTCAGGTTTACCGCATATACATTTGTCCTATAATTTATATTATGTAAAATAGTATGTTTTAGAATAGTCGTTTAATCCATCCTTTACCTCTAACCATAGAATACCTGCTTATTCTTTTTCTGCGGATAATGCCTTAATTTTTCCGGTATATGAAATAGATTGCCGTTGCGAACTGTTTACCGAAGTGTTGGTATTCCCGTTACCATATACTGTAATAAAAAAGTTTAAAGATTCGCTTCCCTGCATTCCTTTAAAACTCATGTCGTACAGGTTTTTGGCAGCGTTATTCACTATTTTAAAATCCCTGGCAATACCTTTATAAACTATTCCATTCTCGCTGTTGTAACCGCCACCCGAATGCCTTACGCCGTAATATGGAAGATATACATCTACGCTGTCGCCTTTCATTCTTATATAATTGGAATTGCCAATCAAATTTACACGGTTGCCGCTTAACGGAAATAACCATGTATTTTCAATTTCGAACTGCCTGGTGTTTACAAGTGAACTTACCATCTCCGGATTATTTGTACTGGCAGTACTTCCACAACCGCTTATAATGAACATGAGGGTTAAACTAAAAACATAGTTAAATATGCTGTTCCGTTTCATAACTCTTAATTTAAATTCTTTGCTTTTATCCTTTTAGGTAATCTTTAAAATTAACTACTTAAATTACGAATTATCGGGCTAAATACGGAGATTTTTAATCTAACTTAACATTAAAGCGTTCTTAATGTGCTCTGCTCCACACTAACTGCCTCCCTCCTGTCCTGTTATTTGTAACTAAAATTTGATTCCTTCCCCACCTTCAGGAGTAAATTTTAAGGACTTTTTCTGAAAATGTTCTTTGCCTTTATTGTATTTTACCCGGACTAACCAATTATAATTCTATGGCCACCGGCAATTCAAAAACGGCGATCTATGGAGCGATCGCCGCCAATATTCTTATCGCAATCAGCAAATTTATAGCGTCCTTTTTTACAGGAAGTTCCGCGATGCTTTCCGAAGGGATTCATTCCATGGTAGATACCGGCAACGGTTTATTATTGCTTTGGGGAATTAAACGCTCCCAACAGAAACCCGATAAAATGCATCCTTTTGGGTATGGGAAAGAAGTGTATTTCTGGAGTTTTGTAGTGAGTATACTGGTTTTTGCGCTGGGAGGCGGTTTCGCGCTTTATGAGGGAATTCATGCCTTTAAAACGCCGCCCACTCTGGAAGATCCTACCTGGAATTATGTGGTTCTTATTGCTGCCCTTATATTTGAAGGTACCTCGTTGTTTATAGCGCTTAAAACCTTTAATAAATCCAGGGCAAATTCCGGCAATCTTATTCGCGGTATTATAAAAAGTAAAGATGCCGCTACTTTCGCGGTTATTATTGAAGATAGCGCCGCTGTTACAGGCCTTGCTGTAGCTTTAATTTGCGTGTTTTTATCACATCAGCTTAATATTCCGCTTTTAGATGCGGTGGCATCTATTATTATAGGCTCCCTCCTGCTTATTGTGGCAACCTTTCTGGCTCATGAAAGCAAAGGATTGCTATTGGGGGAAAGTGCCAGACCAGAGGTGATCGCTTCAGTAGAAGAAATACTTAAACGGCATAAAGATGTTACAGACTGGGGAGTGCCGCAAACCATGCATTTTGGACCCGATAGCATCTTGCTAATTGTAGATATAGATCTGGAAGACAGTCTAAATCTCGAGGAAGCCGAAAAAACAATGGCTCAACTGCGCACCGAAATCAAGAACGTAGAGCCAAAAATCACCCGGGTATTTATTCAAACTATCGAGAAAATAGAACACTGATCTCTGCTGAAGTTTGAAAAACTAAAATATTATTAAAGTTTTAGCAGGTGGTCTTAAAAATTGTAACTTCCTTAAAACGCTTTATTTTATTCACTTTTAACCCTCTAAACCGTTAATTTTTATGGCAGCAGAATCTAAAGTAGCAGTATATGGTGCTATTGCAGCAAATGTTTTAATCGCGATTACCAAATTCATTGCGGCTGGATTTACGGGCAGTTCGGCCATGCTCTCGGAAGGAATACATTCGGTTATAGATACAGGAAACGATTTGCTCTTGTTGCTGGGAATGAAAAAAGCAGATCGTAAACCAGATAAACAGCATCCTTTTGGTT
Organism: uncultured Flavobacteriaceae bacterium; assembly: GCA_963811195.1. GTDB lineage: Bacteria > Bacteroidota > Bacteroidia > Flavobacteriales > Flavobacteriaceae > Gillisia. Next base: position 245,662 of record CAWEQF010000003.1, on the reverse strand, counting down.
ATGGGAAAGAAGTATATTTCTGGAGTTTTGTGGTGAGTATTCTTTTATTTTCATTGGGAGGCGGATTTGCAATTTATGAGGGAATAATTTCCATTTTAAATCCGGAACCAATACAAGATCCCGTTTGGAGCTACTCCGTTTTGGGAGCTTCCATACTTTTTGAAGGTACCTCGCTTACCATAGCTACTAAAAAGTTTTATCAAACTAATAAGCGGAAGGGAAATATTGTGGGCAGTATTATTAGAAGTAAGGATCCTACCAATTTCGCGGTGATTCTGGAAGATAGCGCCGCAGTTACCGGCTTACTGATCGCACTTGCAGGGGTGTTTTTATCCCTTAAATTAGATAATCCTTATTTTGATGGAATAGCTTCCCTCCTAATAGGACTTTTACTGCTGAGCATGGCTACTTTTCTGGCTCGGGAAACCAAGGGTTTGTTATTGGGAGAAAGCGCAAGACCCGAAATATTAAACATGATTGAAAATGTATTAAAGAACAACAAAAATGTGGGAGACTGGGCTTTTCCTAAAACCATGCATTTTGGTCCTGAAAGTATTTTATTGGTATTGGAAATAGACCTCATTAAGGACATTAATTTATTTGAAGCCGAAGAGACAATGAAAAACCTTAGGGAGGAAATCAAGAAAAAGGAACCTAAAATCACAGATGTCTTTATTCAGACAATGACAAAATTAAGCGGTAACTGATTTCTACCTTTTAAATATTTTCCCGTGAATTCCAGGAAAGTAACTATTAAAAGAAGTTTACTATTTTTAAGTAAATCCGGCATAAATAATCCTGGATATGAGTAAGCCTCAGTATTTAAGTTCCATTTTTGACGTCTTAATAATTGCTTTTCTACTTCTTTTTCCTCATTATGCAGGATTTCCATATTACTCAAATACAATTATATGCTTTGCAGTAATCTTTATTTACTTAAAGCGTAAAAACAAAACACTGCGGGTTTATGGATTTAGTTTCAAAAAATTTAAAAGTCATGCTTTATTAGTCGGGATCATTTCGGCGATTATATGGGTGGCCTTCATTAAGTATCTATATTATCCTTTTATAAATCATATTTTTTAAGAATTACCTGGAAGATTATACCGAATATGATTTTATAAGAAATCATCCGGGTATCCTTATTTTAATAATTTTCGAAACCTGGATTGTAGGAGGCCTTTACGAAGAAATTGTGTTTAGAGGATTTATACATACCACTGTTGAAAAGTGGTTCCCCAATTATAAACGTTCTTTCTGGATTGCAGGTCTTATAACAAGTTTATTATTTGGTCTCTATCATTAGCAGCAAGGCATTTTTGGAATAATCCCTTCTGGCCTTGCAGGACTTTACTGGACGTTGATTTATAAGAAATATGATAAAAATCTTTGGTACCCAATTTTTTCCCATGCCTTTTATGATACCATCGCTTTAATTCTTATTTATTTTGGTCTACTGGGATAGTTTTGGAATTTTTAATTTACGCGAAGAGAATCGGCGTTAAAGGAAAAAAACTAAATTCGTTTATAAAAAGATCCTCCCATTAAAAATTCATAAATATTAGCCAATTATAGCTAATATATTTGCCCTTCCACATAATATTAAGTTTATTAGTAACAAATAAAATTTTAAAAAGAATGGAAACCATATTTCAATTTGTTCAGCTTTCAAAGAGCGATCGTTTAGAAGAATTTACAACAGAGAAACTTCAAAAACTTGAAAATAAATACGATTTTGTAATACGCGCAGAAGTACATTTCAAAAAACAGGAGGGACAGGATCCAAAAGGATTTATTTGTAATATAAAATTAAGCCTTCCGGGCCCACAGATATTTGCCGAATCTAACGAAAACTCCTTTGAGGCTGCCGCCGTAGAATCTGTAAGAGATTTGGAAAAACAGCTTGCAAAACGAAAAAGCCAGATGAAAACTCACTAAAGCTTATTTAATTTATTAAAAAGAGGCTGTATAAAAAGCAAAAAAACGTCATCCTGTCCCAATAGCAGTCGTGATCTTCCAGGATTCTAGTGGTTTGATAATCAGTATTGATTAGAAGCTGAAACCAGTTCAGCTTGACGAAAATGCAACTTTTTAGACAGCCTCTTTTTATTTTAAAATATTCCTTAATCTATATTGTACACAAAGGCGCGATATTTTAAAAGCGCAACAAATACTACTCCCCCTATAGCATTTCCAATTATAGCAATGCTTTGGAAAGAAAGATAATCTTTAAGTCCAATTGCAGAAGTTCCTATTAAACCGGCAAAAACCTCTACATTTCCTACAATACTGTGGTGTAACCCGGTAAAAGCCATAATTCCTGTAATCATAAAAATAAGCAGTAACCGGCTTACGGTATCCTTTGCTGAAGACAATAACCAGGATAGTAATCCCATCAGCCATCCGGCCAGTACCGCGCTTGCAAAAATAACCTGTGGAGAAAATGAAATTACATGGGAAGCTATATGGCTAACGGCATTAAGCCTGAATATTCCTAGTTCTGGACCTATCCATATAAGCAATACCGCCATGAGATATCCGCCAATTAAATTCCCCGCGATCACCAATCCCCACAATTTAAGAAGCTTCCATAAAGACTGCTTATTATTTAAAACGGGAAGGCTTAATAAGGAAGTTTGTTCAGTAAATAAAATAGATTGCCCCAGAATGACCATAATAAATCCTGCGGGATATACGAGGGTCATTATTTTGAAAATGGCAGCTTCTGAAACTTTGCCTTCAAAAAAAGAATAAACGGTGCATAATAGCAAAAAACTGAAACCAATTTCCAGTCCTGCCGTCAATGAACTTATTATTATACTTACCGTGTTTCTCTCAAATATCTCCTGTCCTTCCTTGAGCTGTTCCTGTAATATTTCACTGTGATTACGCGCGGCATCATTGACGGGAGTTTCAGATTTTTTCAGTTCAGAATCAATGCTCTGTTGCTTTTGCTCTTTTTCAGGATCTTTCTTTTTCATAAAAGAACTAAATTCAATTTATGCCCTCCAACAAACCCCGGAAAGCAGAGATTTTAAGGTTATAGCATATCTTCCAGCTCTTTACGGCTCACAGATTTAGCATATACTTTTTGATCGGGATCCATAATATGTGTTTTGGTAAGATCCCCTACATAAACCGGTTCAAAACCTATATCTGCAATAAGTTTACCAGTGGTCTGTTTGCTTTGTTCATCCTGCGCGGCATAGGGAATCGCAAGTTTATTGGTGTCTCTGAATGCCCTTTCCTTGAGATCGTTGGCATAAATGGTATTAAAAGCTTTCGCTGTTTTTGCCGTGTTGAATTTCATAGCGGTATATTCTGAAGCATTTCTATTAGAATCCCTTACTTCCTGCGCCATTTCACCATCCCGTTCCGGATAAGGATTGGTAGCATCAATTATCACCTTGTCGCCATATTCGCCGGCATATACTTCGGCTAATCTATCTATAGCGTTAAAAGGTACCGCCAGCAAATACACATCAGCATTGGCTTCAAAAGCGTCTTTTACACTTACGGCTTTCGAGTTTCCGCCGGCATTGCGCACTATGTCCTTCAACTCTTCGGGATGCCGTGAACTAAAAAGTACTTTATGACCTGCTTTAGCCCAATGGGTACCTAATGTACCTCCAATATTTCCACTTCCTATTACTCCAATTTTCATATTGTTTATTTTTTTTGAATTAATTTTTATTTTATCTGATCCCGGGGATTGCCGGTAACAGTATTTTTGTTTACGGCATTAACTTCCCTGTTTTTAAGCCGTTCTTTAAATTCATTTATAATTCCGCCTTTCAATAATATTTGAATTTGCCTGTCGCTTAAGCTGTGTTTGGTTTCAAATTCTTTCTTTTCCCCTTTTTCATTCTCTACCTCTACCCGGATATTATTTCGGTTGGCAACATCTTCCCGAAGGTTTTTAAGACATACCATATCTCCCTGCTCTATTTTATCATAATCTTCAATATTGATAAACTCCAGGGAAGAATGCCAAAATTCACAAGGTTCTGCCAGGCAATTCGCGCGTAGCTGTTAGCGATAACTGCTACCTGCCCTAAATATTTAGGCGCCAGGGCCGCATGTTCCCTACTCGATCCCTGCGCATAATTATCTTTAGCAACCACCACATGCCCACCAAAATCATCTTTAGCTTTCAGGGATCTGTCATAAAATGTTTTATCTATCACACTAAAGGAAAACTTGCTTATTTCGGGGAGATTACTTCGGAAAGGCAGCACTTCGGCTCCGGCGCGTAAGATTTCATCTGTAGAAATATTATCGCCCATTTTAAGCAAAACCGGCACTTCGTAGGTATCCATCAACGGATTTATATGCGGAAGCGTTTTGATATTTGGTCCTTTTTTAAGTTCTACCTTTTCACCGTCTTCAGCAGGTGGTACCAGCATATCGGTATGCAAAATTATCATTTCCGGCTCTTTATATTTTGGATAACTCATGTTATAGAGTTTTTCCAAATCGCGCGGATCGGTAATCTTACCGGTTAACGCGGAAGCAGCCGCGGTTTCGGGGCTACATAAATGCACCTGGTCGTCTTCGGTTCCCGAACGGCTGGGGAAATTTCTCGGCATCGTTCTTAAACTTATGGAATTTGACGCCGGGGCCTCCCCCATACCTATACATCCCATACAACCGGATTGATGAAACCTGGCTCCTGCCGTTATTAAATTGGCAAAGGTCTTATTATCAATCATATTCTGAATAATCTGCCGGCTGGTAGGATTTATATCAAAAGAGACATTATTATGAATGGATTTTCCTTTTACAATGGCGCCTGCCATCCAGAAATCTCGTAGCCCGGGATTTGCTGAAGATCCTATTACTACCTGACTTATTTCTTTTCCTGCTACTTCACTTACCGGAACCACATTTCCGGGGCTGGTGGGTAATGCGATTAAAGGTATTAAATCGTCCAGCACAATTTCATCGTGCAAATCATATTCACAGCCCTCATCTGCTATTAATTGGGTCCAGTCTTCTTCTCTGTGCTGGGATTTTAAAAATCTCCGAGTTTCCTCATCACTCGGAAAAACGGTGGTAGTGGCTCCGAGTTCTGCCCCCATATTTGCTATTACGTGGCGGTCCATCGCTTTTAAATGTTTAAGTCCGGGGCCGTAATATTCTATAATTTTCCCCACTCCGCCTTTAACATCATATCTTCTTAACATTTCCAGAATTACATCTTTAGCACTCACCCAGTCGGGAAGATTTCCGGTAAGCTTTACCCCCATTATCTTTGGCATTTTTACATAATAAGGCTGTCCAGCAATAGCCGCCGCAACATCCAGTCCGCCGGTACCAATTGCCAGCATTCCTAAAGATCCTGCTGCAGGAGTATGACTGTCTGATCCCACCATGGTTTTTCCCGGTTTTCCAAATCTTTCCATATGCAGCGGATGACTTACTCCATTTCCCGGCCGGCTAAACCATAAGCCAAATTTTCGGGCAGCCGATAAAAGAAATACATGGTCATCGGCATTTTTAGAATCTGTTTGTAATAAATTATGATCTACATATTGGACCGCGACTTCTGTTTTTGCTTTTTTAAGTCCCATAGCCTCTAACTCCAACTGTACAAGAGTTCCTGTAGCATCTTGTAAAAGAGCCTGATCTATTTTTATTCCTATTTCCTTTCCGGGGGTCATTTCCCCATCAAGTAAATGAGATTTAATAAGTTTTTGAGTGACATTCAATTTGGACATATTGTGTAATTTTTCAGATCTTAAAATATCAATTTTATCACGATTTAGCCGGCTCTTTAACAATATCTTATGCTTGAAAAAAGTTAATAAAGCTGGAAGTTGTTGCGTAAATCCTTAATATTAGCCTCTTAAAAATCTTTTATTTTTATGGATAGAATTTTTAAACGAGCGGTTGTGGGCGGGGTTGTTTCCACAATCATTATGGGAACCGGTACTTTTATTCTGGGGCAATTATCCGGATATAAGGCTAAGGAATTGTTAAGCGGATCTCTTTCGGGAATAAACATGCTTTGCAACACAGTAATTTTAGGAGCTTCTACTATTCTTGCCTTAATGCTCACGGTTTTAAGTGTGAGCAGGGCCTCGCAGTCCCGGCTTACAGAAAAACATTACCAGGATGTGCTTATTATTGCAAAATCAGATACCATTCTAATAATATGTTCTATCATCGCTTTTTTGTTATTGAACCTTCCTATTACTGAAAGCGATCAGGTTCCCTATGCCTGGTATATAAGTATTTATTATGTGAGTTTAGCCATTGCCAGCCTTTTGGGAGGTGGACTTATCGCTGTGGTTACCATGCTCTATGGAACTATTGCGAACATTATTTTAATAGTGGGTCTTAATATGACGGATCACCCTTTGGTAGATCATCGGGAAGATATGGAGAATGAAAAAGAGGAACAAAAAGAAATAGAAGAAAAAGAGAGACAGGTTGAAGAAAAACAGAGCAGGAATAAATAAAAAGAAACTATTCGAAAAGCTATTTTACAACGCAAAACTGAATTTTTTCATTTTTACCAGCGATGAAAAAATTGTGAATCACGCGAAAATACTTCAGGAATAGTCCCTTTTTTTAAAATGCAGGAAAGTTATTTATTCTTTAACCCTGCTTAATCTGTCTAAAATATCGGTTTGATGTCCTTCTTCTAAGTTAAAACCCGGTTTCCCATGTAAAGGAAATAAATAACTGAATTCTCTATTATAGGCACCCCAACTTTCTGCCAGGCCAAATTCATCATTCTTACTATTAAGTTTGGGACGTGAAAATGAATTTTCCTCGGTATTATAGGGAGATCCTATGGCATCTTCGCCCGTAAAAAGCATACCCTCATTAATATCAGAATAAATTAGCACAGAACCGCCGTTGTTTCCGGGAAGGTCATCTACAATAATCCCAAAATGTTTTAAGACTTCTTGTTTTTGAGTGATATCTTTTACTTTAAAAGTATCTTTAAAAGAATTTCTTGGATGGGCATATATTGGAGCTCCCCCGGCATCTTCAGAAAGCGTTTTTAAATCGGCATAAGCATTATCTACCACTGCAGATCCTGAAAGCAAAATTCCTTTTATATGATATCCGTCTTTTACAAGAGTTTTAATACCTTCCTTCATACCTTGCTCTACCGTATCAATCAAGAGGATATCCTGCCGGTTTAAATGACGGATTGCATAGCCCTGGGAAAAACCTTTTTCTCCTTCAGCTCCTTTAATCACAAAGGTATCGGGTATGAGTTTAAGAAATTTCCCTGTTTCTCCCTGCTCAATAAATTCGGGTGTCTGGCTGTGTATCACCTCCATTTTATCTACTGTCTTCATATGTAAATTAGGTTTTAAATTATATCTATCAATTTACAACCCGAAACACACAATGCAAGACGATTTAATATTTTTTAACCGGGATTTAATAGTTAATTAACTTCCATTATAAAGGCCGAAAATCGACCATGATGACTCAGGGAAAATACAGTAGGAAGTTTCCTGTTTTTGTAAAAGAGAAAGGGAATTTTGTCTTCATCCTTTTGGATTTTTAATTCTCCTAACGGAAGATTTTTAGCGCAGGCAACCTGTTTTAGTACTTCATAATTAAGATTGACAGAAGTTCTATATTTTTGTTGAAGTAATTTAGCTGATGGCTCTTTAGTGGCAATGCTATGAACACAATCTTCAGAAATATTGGTAGAAGTATAATATTTTTTATCTTCAACCTGCACAATCCCATTTTGCCGGGATAGGAAAGTACAGGATAATTCTTTTGGGTTAAACCTTCTCTTTAAATAAAAATTTCGCTGGTGTGCTTTATAAGCTGCTTCTTTCATAGACCAGATTTGCCATAATGTGACTGCCTCTTGGGAAGAAGTTAAAATTTCATTTAGTTCTGTCAGGGTAAATATTTTTTTGCGAAACCGGGTTTCCTTCCAGCGGGAACGGGAGGCAATTTTAAAATCTACGATGTCGTTGCCTATCACTTTTCAGCAAGTTTGGTTTTTACGATATTTTTTGCATCCCCTACCAGCAGCATTCCGTTCATGGAATCATTGTCTATAGTAATATTAAACTCATCTTCCACATCTAAAATCACATCTACCAGATTGGCCGAATTTATTTTGAGATCATTAATAAAATCGGTGTCTTCGGTAAAATTATCCAGGCCTTCTTTTCTTTGTACATAGGGTTTCACAAGATTTTTAATCTTCAGAATAATTTCGTTATCGTTCATATTTTTACTTTAAATATATTCAGTTTGCCGCAAAACTATTCCTAATTAGTTTATAAACTTTTTAAAAAGTACCACCGCATTTACATCCCCAAAACCAAAACTGGCTTTAGCAAGAATGTTTATTTTTTTATTTACAGATTTTACAGGAACACATTTTCGACCAATACGTTTTTCAATTTCCGGGTTCAGGTTTTCACAATTCGCATTTCCAAATACAAATTCTTTATTTATTTCCAGAACCGAAGCTACACATTCAATACTTCCCGAAGCGCTTAAACAATGGCCAGTCATTCCTTTTATTGAATTGATGACAGGGAAATCTTCTTTTTTTAGCTGTAATGCAGCTTTCCAATTATTAATCTCTGTAGCGTCTCTTGTAGTTGCGGTTAAATGCCCATTAATAACATCTATCTCTTCTGAAGAAATCCCGGAAGAATCAAGAGCCGATTTTATACATTTTTGCACGGCCTCATCATTTGCTGCAGTCATACTGCCTCCACCACGCTGGCCACCGCTGTTAACCTCCCCTCCCAGTATTTCGGCATAAATTTTAGCGCCTCGTTCCAGCGCAGAATCCAGCTCTTCAAGAAGCAGGGCTCCTGCCCCACTTCCTGGGATAAAGCCTGAAGCATCTGCACTCATAGGACCGGCAGCATTCTGTGGATTTTCATTGAACTTGCCCGGGAGAATCCGCATCGCATCAAATCCGCCCCAGATATAAGGACCATCATCGCCACAACTTCCCACCAACATTCGTTTTGCTTTTCCAGCTTTTATACGTTCATAGCCCATTAAAAGAGCTTCAGTCCCTGTTGTACAGGCCGAAGAATTGGTGGTAACCTGATTTCCACAGCCCAAAATCCCCCCTAAATAAGCGCTAATTCCGCTTGCCATGGTTTGTATCACACTCGTACTTCCCAGTCTTCGCGTTTTACCTGCATCTATTAAATGAATGGCTTCCCGAAATTTATCTACTCCTAAAATTCCCGTCCCGAAAATAATTCCGCTTTCCCAGTCGGGACTCGAGTTTTTAACGATAGACAATCCGGCATCTTTCCAGGCATCGGTCCCGGAAATTACTCCGTAAACCAATCCGCTGCTGTTTAATCCGCGAAGTTGAAGAGGTGTAAAATAAGTGTTTAATGTATCTTCTGAAATTTCCGGCGCTCCACCAATCTGGCAATTAAAATTGAGATCTTTTAATTTTGGAAAAAAATTGATGCCGCTTTTTCCTTCCCTTAGAGCATTTTCGAAATTATGTAGGCCAATACCATTTGGCGCGACCACTCCCATTCCCGTTATAACTACTCTCTTTTTCATTTCAGGAATTATTATTTTTAAACATTCCCGCAAGCGTACCTTTACAAACGAGTTCTTCCTGTTGATTGAACATTTTCACCTCGCACTTCAGCTTCTGAAATCTAAAATATTTTTTAACCGATTTTACCGTCACTTTTTCCCCCGGCAAAACGGGCAGAAAAAATTCTACATCAGAAGAAGTAAAAGCCACCGAAACCTTTGAATGAAACGAGGATTCATTCAGGAAGATCCCCAGGCAAACAAGACCAATCTGGGCCATACATTCGGTAAGCAAGACCCCCGGTGTAACGGGATATTCCTTAAAATGCCCTTTATAAAACCAGGAATCTTCTGGAAAAGTAAAAGTTCCGGAAACATAATTTTTATCGATTTCCAGAATTTCATCTACAAATAGAAAGGGTTCATTATAAGGGAGTTTAGATAAGATTTCGGTTTTTTTCACAAATAAATCTTGCTATTTTAAATGTTCTCCTCCGTTTACAGGAATTATCGTGCCTGTAATCCAACTGGCTTCGTCTTTGCTTAATAAATAAACAACGTTCGCTACATCATTAGGCACGGTAAGCCTTTTAAAGGGATTATGTTTAAGCGCGTGCATTCTAAGGCTTTCATTGCCGGGAATCATTTGGAAAGAACGTGTTACCGTTACTCCGGCCTGAATGCAGTTTGCCCGAATTCCCCGCGGTGCATATTCCAGGGCCATACTGCGGGTAATCGCTTCCAGAACAACCTTAGCTGCAGATACCGCCGCATAATTTTCCCAGGCTTTTTTATTTCCTTCACTGGTGAATGAAATTACCCGGGCATCTTTAGCGAATAGACCAGCGTGAAAGACCGCCTGGGTCCAATCGTATAAACTAAGGGCCATTGCATCTATAGTTAGCTGAAAATCGATATTTTCCAGTACCTGTTCATTGCCGGTCATAGGTTTTAAATTTCCTTTGGCAATACTGTGTAAAAGTGTTCTAATTTTGCCTTCCGAACCTAAAATTTCGGAAATCTGGGTGATAAGATTTGCTCTTTTTTCTTTTTGTATGGCATCTACATTAAAACTTTCCAACCGTACCCCCGATTCCCGAATCTCATCGAAAGCTTCTTCTATTTCGGGTATTTCCGATCGGCGATCCCGGTGAATAATTATAATATTCATTCCGTGTTTTGCCAACTTTCGGGCGCTGGCATAGCCCAAACCGCTGCTGCCGCCTAAAATAAGTGCCCAGTAATTAAGATCTTTAAACTCTGCTACCATTGTAATAAAATTCTTTGTGCTGAAAAACCCGGACCAAAACTTAGCATAAGCCCCTGTTGGCCTTTAGGAATATCTTTATTCAGAAAACGTTCCAGTACATATAAAACCGTAACGCTGCTCATATTTCCATATAGCCGAAGCACTTCCCGGGTATCATCTATATTCTTTCCTAAGTTACCAAAAAGTTCAGAAACGGTTTGCACAATCTTTTTTCCTCCGGGATGAAAAATTAAATGATCTACTTTTTCAATGCTGCTGTTGTTTTTTTCCAGAAATGGATGAATAATATCGGGAAATTTATTCGCGATAGTTTCGGGAACTTGGGGATCCAGAATCATTTGCAATCCCGAATTTGTGAGACGGAATCCCATTAAGTGGGTGGCATCAAAATAATGATACATTTCCTCAGCTATAATTTCCGGGCCTTTAGCTTCTTCTTCCGAAGAAAGCAGTACGCAGGCAGCTCCATCGCCAAAAATGGCCGCACTTACCATATTTGCCATACTGAAATCATGAAGCTGGAAAGTAGCCGTAGGACTTTCTACCGCTATTACCGCAGCGCGTTTTCCCGGATTTGCCTTTAAAAAATTATAAGCATAGATCATTCCTGAGATTCCCGCTGCACAGCCCATTTCGGTTACTGGAAGTCTTGTGATATTCTGGTTAAGTTCCAGATCATTAATGAGATAAGCATCCAGCGAAGGGATCATAATCCCTGTACAGCTCACGGTGATAATATAATCGAGGGATTTTGGTTCCCAATTTTTATCTGACAGTGCATTTTTAAGAACATTTATCCCCATTTTTTTTACTTCGCGATCATAGATATCATTTTTATCTTCGAACGAAGTAGCGGTAAAAACCTCTTCAGGCTTCATTATGGAATAGCGCTTATCTACTCCGGCTCCTTCAAATATCTTCAGGATTTTTCTGCGGAATCGATCGTCCTGACCTTCGAGCCAGCTTTCCACCAATGGTAATACCTGTGCGGTTTCGCGTGAATATTTTGGTAATTCTTTCTGAACTTTTACAATTTTTACACTCATAGTTTATTTCTTAATGATCCAACGGAACCTAAAAGCCCATTGCCATGAAATTTCCTGCCTGACAGCAGGTATTTTGGATGCCAGAATTTGTAAATCTTCTCTTTTAAATCCGCGTAAAATGGAAATTAATCCATCTTTTCTGGCAATTTCATTGTTTATAAAAACCCTACAAAATGCCTGAAATAGAAAATAAGCGGTTCTGCTACGGTGCAGATCGTTTATTATAATTCCTATTTCTGTCTGGCGGTAGAAATTATTCAGAATAGAAATAATCTCAGGTTTTTTAAAATGATGCAGAGTAAGGGTACATAAAATAATATGAAACTTAAGTTTTTTAAAATCTTCATCAAAAATATTATGCTCTACAAATTCAATTTCGGGATACTCGAAGGCAAGTTCCCGTGCAATTTTTATGGCATGAGGATTTGCATCGATTCCTGTAAGCTTTAATTTGAAGCCATTCTTTCTTCCCCATAATGCCAGTTTCCGTAACACCGTACCGCTGCCACAACCCATATCGGCAATACTAATTTCCTGTTTTGGCCAGTGCATTAATAATTTTTTTACCCCGTTAATGGTAATAGAATTTCCGCCAAGCCATTTATTTATGGTGTCAAGATCTTTTAAGGTCTTTCTTAGCTCCTCGCCCTGAAGATCAAAATCGTCCATAATCTCGGCTTTCTTGCTTCTGTATGCGGTGTTGGGAATATTCATAGGGATGGAGTTCCATGGGTTTTTGAAATGATTTTAGGCAAAAGCGAAGGAAAAATTCGTACCAGATTCTGCCCGGTTTCGGCAAGAAAAGGATTCAGAAGTATTTTTTGTAATTGCCTTCCCGTTTTTAATCTTCCGGAAAATTCTTTTTGCCATTGCTTTTCATATTTATTTTCAAGATTCTGTCGGGAAAAATCTTTATCAGAAAAATATTGCAAAATATATTCTGAAGCCGTTTTTGCACTTTTAATAGCCATTGCCATTCCATTTCCGCAGAGAGGGTGAATAAGGCCTGCAGAATCGCCAAGCATTAAAATATGATGCTGAACCGTTTCTTTTTTTGCAAAAGAAATCTGAGCAATACTTAATTCACTTTCAAACTGAATCACGGCTTTCTCAAAAAACGACTTTAAAAATGGGTTTTTACAAAGAATTTCTTCTTTGAATACACCGGTATCCCTGAAATTTTTAAAACTTTTATAAGTGGTGAGATAGCATACATTTATATTCCCATTCTCCACTTTCGAGAGACCGCAATATCCGCCGCTAAAATTATGAAGAGAAACCAGATCTTCAGGGTAATCAGGATGTGTATAATGGGCTTTAACCGCCAGCCAGCCCGACATTTTTGTTATAAATTTCCGTTTTAGTTTTTTATCGAGCACAGATCTTTTTCCGAAGGCTCCCAATACCAGCGTGGAGGTATATTTTTCAGATTCAGACGTAGTTACTATAAAACGATCGTGTTTAAAATCTACCGAACTTACCATCTGGGTTATAACTTTAACCCCTTTTTCCAGCGCCTTTTCATATAAAAAATTATCCAGGGCATACCTGCTAATTCCCATGCCCCCTAATGGTAAATTGGTATTAACATTTTTTCCTGTTGTGGTACTGTAAAGCAGGCGATTTATTTGAACCGGATGTAGTTGGTTAAGGTCGAGATTAAGGTATTTAAGATAAGGCAAAACTTCAGCAGACAAATATTCTCCGCAGACTTTATGATGCGGGAAATTTTCTTTTTCCATCACACAGATTTCTATTCCTTCTGAAGCAAGATGGATCGCGGCGGTAAGTCCGGCCAATCCTCCTCCTACTATAATTACCTCAAATTTATTCACCTGTTGAAGATACCTAAAAGAATAAAAAAATCCCGGCGATTAACCGGGATTTAATATTTGTTGAAGTTCTGAATTAATTTTGTGAGGTGGATTGTTCTGCTTCTTTTTTAAGCTGGTCGTTAGCTACAATGGCAAGTTCCACTCTACGGTTTTTGGAACGCCCCTCTGCAGTACTGTTATCGTATTTTGGCTGAGCTTCTCCATACCATTTAGTGGTAAATCTTCCGGAGTTAATTCCGTGATCTACTAAATAATTGGTAACCGCCTGGGCACGATTTTTTGAAAGGGTTAAGTTATAGCTTTCACTTCCAGTATTATCGGTATGCCCTTCTACAAGAATATTTGTATTTGGATATTCTTTAAAAATTCCGGCTAATTTATCCAGAGCATCGGCAGATTTCCCGCTTATGTTATATTTATCAGTATCAAAGTAAATACCACTGTTCTCATCGAAAGTAACATTAATACCTTCTCCTACTCTTTCCACTTCAGCTCCCGGAATTTCGGTTTGTATCTGCTTGGCTTGCTTATCCATGCGGCTACCAATATAACCTCCGGCCGCTCCACCAACCACGCCGCCAATAATGGCTCCTAAAGCAGTGTTTCCACCTTTGGTGTTATTACCAATAACGCCACCTATTACAGCACCACTGGTAGCTCCAATTACCGCTCCTTTTTGTTTATTATTTGCATTTTTAGTAGCCTGACATCCTACGAGCATGGTTGCCGTAAAAAAGATAGCTATTATTTTATTTATACCTTTTTTCATAACTGTTTGTTTTAAAGTTTAGTAAAGTTCATTCGTATAACAAATGGAGATCCTTCCAAAGTAACCGTTTCTTCCCATACCATTGTAGTTTGAGAAAGAGAAACCAGATTTAATCTGAATCCTTCATTTCCCGTGGTAGAATTCCATTTACTGTCTGTAGGTTTCAATAAAAAGTCGAAAACTCCTATTCCGGAATTTTGTGAATCTATAGACCATACAAAATAGCGTTTTCCATTATCACAATCGGGACCCTGTAAAGTATAAGTTCCGGTATTATTGTTGGAAACAAAACTCCAGGTACTTCCCTGAAAGCAAGATGCAGAAGCATCATTAAAGAGGGTTACATTAAATTCTCCCGAATTATTTGGATAGGTTATAGTATTTAAAACCCAGTCTCCTTTAAAAGTTTTTCTTGCTTCTGTTGCTTGTTTACCCGGTCCACAAGAAATCACAAGAAAGGCAGCACTAAGAATTATCAATAATTTTTTCATCGTTGATTTTTTAATTAGTATAAAAAAACCAATCCGGTTTAACTATTGGAGGTTATACCGGGTTGGTTTAAGTAAAATTGAAAATATCTATCTGAACAATCTACTAATTAGTGAAATAACCAGTAGCACTAAAAAGATATAGAAAATAATTTTAGCGATGTCAGCTGCTCCACCGGCAATACCGCCAAATCCAAAGATTGCGGCAACGATAGCGATGATTAAGAAAATAACAATTAGTCGTATCATAATATGAGTTTAAATGATTAGTCTCAACTAAATTAGTCTACGCTTTTCCTAAAGACAAAAGATTATTAATAATTTAACAATGAAAATGTTAAGAACTCTTAAATCCCTAATCACCCTGCTAAAGTTTTATTAAAACAATACAATTTCTTTAATTTTACCTACTATTTTCGATTTAGCTAAATACAGATTTTCAAGGGCTGCCGCAAAAGGAACAGGTGTTTCCAGGCTCCCCAATCTGGCAACAGGGGCATCCAGGTATTCAAAGCATTCCTCGGCGATCATTGCAGAAATGTCTGAAGCTACACTTCCAAACAAGGTATCTTCAGTAATTATTAAAACCTTACCGGTTTTTCGCACCGATTTTATGATACTTTCTTTATCTAATGGTTGAAGAGAACGCAGGTCGAGAAGATCGACTTCGAGTTCCGGAAATTCTTCTAATGCCTCCAGGGTCCAGTGCACCGGGGCGCCATAGGTGATAATACTGAGGGTATTACCTTCCCTCAATAATGATGCTTCTCCAAAAGGAATCGTAAAATATTCGGTAGGCACTTCCTGCCTGATACTTCGGTACAAGGCTTTATGCTCAAAAAACAACACCGGATTGGGGTCATTAAAGGCAGTATTTAGCAAACCTTTGGCGTCTTTAGGGAAAGCGGGATAAATTACTTTTAAACCTGGAGTTTTTGTGAACCAGGCCTCATTGGTCTGACTATGAAAAGGACCGGCTCCAACCCCTGCTCCACAGGGCATTCTTAGTACCACATCTGCATTCTGATTCCAGCGATAATAACTTTTTGCAAGGTAATTCACCACGGGATTGAAACCTGAACTTACAAAATCTGCAAACTGCAATTCCACCATCGCCTTCATCCCGTTTATAGATAACCCCATGCCCGCTTCTATAACTCCCGACTCACAAATAGGGGTGTTTCTCACTCTTTTTTCTCCAAATTCCTCTAAAAATCCTTCAGTTATCTTGAACACTCCTCCATAATCTGCAATATCCTGACCTAGAAGTACCAGATTGGAATGTTTTCTCATAGATTCTTTTAAGGAGGCTGTAATGGCATCTACAAAACGAATATTTTCTCTAGATGATTCAATGTTAACCGATTGATCTTTAAATAATTTATACACATCATTTAATTCATTACTTTCAACACCAGTTACAGGGGATTCTTCAAAAGCGAGTTTTAAATTGTCATCAATTTCCTGCTTTATTTCTTCCTGCATTCTATTTTCCATTTCTTCAGAAAGAATTCCGGCTTCTTCCAGGAAATTTTTAAAATTCGAAATTGGATCTTTTTGCCCCCATTTTTCCAAAAGGTCACTGGGCACATATTTGGTTCCGCTGGCTTCCTCGTGCCCACGCATTCGGAAAGTTTTAAATTCCACCAGAACGGGCCGTGGATTCTCACGCATACTTTCTGCTAAACCTGATATCTTTGAATATACTTCCAGAATATTATTTCCGTCTATTTTATGCGATTCTATTCCATAAGCAGCACCGCGATGGTATAAATCTTCAATATTAAACTGTTGTTGGGTAGGGGTTGAAAGTCCATATCCGTTATTCTCTATACAGAACAACACCGGCAGATTCCAAACAGAAGCAATATTTAGAGCCTCATGGAAATCTCCTTCACTAGTGCCTCCTTCCCCAGTGTATACGGTGGTGATTTTCTTTTCGTCGCGAAGTTTATGTGCCAGGGCAATTCCATTAGCAACTCCTAACTGGGGTCCTAAATGGGAAATCATACCCACGATTTTATATTCCTGAGTGCCAAAATGAAAGCTGCGATCTCTCCCTTTGGTAAACCCATTGGCCTTCCCCTGCCATTGAGAAAACAATCTGTAGAGCGGAATATCCCGTTGGGTAAAAACTCCTAAATTGCGATGCATGGGTAAAATATATTCATCCCGATGCATGGCATCGGTAACTCCCACCGCAATCGCTTCCTGCCCAATGCCGCTAAACCATTTTGAGATCTTTCCCTGGCGAAGTAAAATCAACATTTTTTCTTCAATAAGTCTTGGTTTCAGCATTCCTTTATAAAGGTGCAGAAGAAGGTCATCTTGAAAATCATTACGATCATAATTTATAGGGGGCTGGCTTATATCGGGATCCATAAAAATTGAATATTTATCAAATGTACTTAATTTTAGTACTTTGGCATAAAAGCAAAGAAAAATTAAAACCACATTTATTTTATTTAACTTTGTTGGTCAACATTAAAAATAAAGCTCATTATGGCAATGAATAATATACCAAGTGTAGATCTGAAAGATTTTCTTTCAGAAGATCCAAACCGAAAACAGAAATTTGTAAATGAAATTGGGAAAGCTTACGAAGAAATTGGTTTTGTATCTTTAAAAAACCACTTTTTGAGTGATGAATTGGTGGACGAACTTTATAAAGAGGTAAAGGCTTTTTTTAATCTTCCTTTGGAAACAAAACATAAGTATGAAATTGAAGGCCTTGGCGGGCAACGAGGTTATATCTCCTTTGGAAAAGAACATGCAAAAGGGAAAAAAGAGGGTGATTTAAAGGAATTCTGGCATTTTGGCCAAGAGCCAGCTGCAGATGCCAACCTCACTGAAGAATACCCGGATAATGTACAGGTAGAAGAATTAAAGGATTTTAATCACGTAGGGATGGAAGCCTATAGAATGCTTGAAAAAACCGGGATTTATGTGCTAAGGGCACTTGCCCTTTATATTGGTTTAGAGGAACATTATTTTGATCACTGGGCCAGCAATGGAAATAGTATTTTAAGACCCATCCATTATCCGCCAATTACAGAAGAGCCTAAAGGTGCGGAAAGAGCGGGAGCGCACGGCGATATTAATTTAATCACACTTTTAATGGGGGCCTCTTCGGGAGGATTGCAGGTATTGCGAAAAGATGGAGAATGGATAGATGCTATTCCACAGGAAGATGAATTGGTAATAAATGTGGGAGATATGTTGGAAAGACTTACTAATAATAAACTCCGTTCCACTATCCATAAAGTTATAAATCCGCCTAAGGAAGAATGGTCTAACCCGCGTTATTCCATACCTTTCTTTATGCATCCAAGAAGTGAAATGCCCCTTAACTGTCTTGAGGAGTGTATAGATGAAGAACATCCAAAACAATATGAGGATATTACTGCAGGAGAATTTCTGCATCAGCGCCTGGTGGAGATAGGACTCCTAAAAAAATAAATTATGGCTAAAAAGAAGTTAGGGTTGGAAGATCTTGGCGGCTTTGTGTTTTCTACCGACGATGATTTTGATGCTTCAGAATATCACGATGAAACAAAAGAATCTACTCCAGAGCCAAAAGAACAGTATCTGGAAGCACATTATAGCAGCAAAGGCCGCGGAGGAAAAACAGTAACCATCGTTAAAGGATTTGTAGGTACCGATGAGGATCTTCAAAAACTGGGAAAAAATTTGAAGAAAAAATGTGGCGTGGGGGGTTCTGTAAAAAACAATGAAATTATTATTCAGGGAGATGTGAGAGATAAAGTTATGCAGTTTTTAAAGAATAAAGGCTTTCATGTAAAACGGGTAGGCGGATAAACGTTGCCTGTATTAAACTAAACTTATGGCTAAACAATTGCATATCGCGAATGGAGATGATCTGGGCCAGAACATTTCAGAATTAAAGATTGATGGAGAGATCATTATCTGGAGAGAAATGCTTTGTGAAGGCGCAACCACCTATACGGTTGGAGATGAAGAGTTCGTTAAACTTAGAAAAGACTTTCTGAAGGAAAATTATAAGATTTCACCCCAGGAATATGAAGAACAATTTTTAGCGGAATTCAGAAAATTTGACACGAATACAGAATACGATGAGGTTATTCTTTGGTTTGAATTTGATCTTTTTTCCCATATAAATATGCTGGCTGCCATTAGTCATCTTATGGAAAATAAGAAGTTAAAACCGGTAAAATTGGTATGTAGTAAAAAATTAAAAGGCGAAAAGGAATTTACCATCCTGTCGCAACTATCATTAAAAAACCTAAAGAACCATTATGATGCCAGAATCTCTTTAAACGAAGATGATCTGGAAGTAGCTAATGTTATCTGGCAATATTATAATGGTACAAATCCCCAAAAACTTAAGGGGCTTATTAAGCAAAAAACTAATTTTGAATATCTATCCAGTTGTATTCGCGCCCACATAGAAAGATTCCCCAATGCCGCAACCGGCCTGAATAGTCTCGAAAAAAATGTGCTTAAAATTATTGATTCCAATAAGGTTTCTAATCTCAACCATTTAATTGGGTATATGCTGGAATATCAGGGGTATTATGGGTATAACGAGAAACAAATGCGCAGATTGCTGGAAAAAGTGCATCTTTTTTACGAAATTGGAGAAGATAGGATAGTTCTTACTGAAGCAGGCAAAGAAGCACTTGCCGGGAAAAGAAATTTTTATAGAATATTAAAAAACGATGAAATGTTAGGAGGCGTTAAACTGTATGATTATTTATATGATTCTACCTCCCACAGCATTCTAAAATTATAATATGAGTTTAAAAGCATCAGAATTTATACAAAATAGTGACGGGAGCGTTTATCATTTAAACCTTCTGCCCCAGCATCTTGCAACTACTATAATTATCGTTGGAGACCCAGACAGGGTCGATAAGGTCACTCAATATTTCGACGAAGTGGAATTCAGTATCCGAAAAAGGGAATTTCATACTCAAACCGGAACTTATAAAGGAAAAAGAATAAGTGTGGTTTCCACCGGAATAGGAACCGATAATATCGATATAGTTCTTAATGAACTGGATGCGCTGGTGAATATCGATTTTAAAACACGGGAGATTAAAAAGGAACTTACTTCACTGGATATTATAAGAATTGGAACTTCTGGTTCCATACAAAAGGAAGTTCCGCTGGATTCCTTCCTGGTTTCAGAGATGGCCATAGGCTTTGATTCTCTTATGAACTTTTATGAAGATAAGCATATATTAGACCGGCAGCTCACCTCAGAATTTATTTCCCATATAAACTGGGAACCTTCTCAGGGCGAACCGTATGCGGTTTCCTGCAGCCAGAGCCTTGCTTCTAAATTTCAAAAAGACTTTCAAAGAGGGATTACTATTACCAACTGTGGATTTTATGGGCCTCAGGGGCGTGTTTTAAGGCTTCCCATACGGGATAATAACCTGAATGATAAGATGCATACTTTTGAATATCACGGCAATAAAATAACCAATATGGAAATGGAAACCTCGGGAATTTATGCTCTTTCCAGGTTATTAGGTCATAATGCAGTTTCTCTGAATGCTATTATTGCCAATAGAGCTACAGGTGAATTTAGCAAGGATTCCAAGGGGCTAACAAAAAAGTTAATCGAAAATGCGCTGCAGGCTTTGGTTTCCTAAGCATTTCTTTTAACACAATATTAAATTTACCCCCTGTCCATCTTCGTATTTTTGAGGAAATAAAAACTCTATGCTGCCAACCAATGATAACCGTTTAAAACACCGCGACCTTAACTGGTTAAGTTTTAATAAACGAGTTTTACAAGAGGCAGACGACCCTAAAAATCCTCTTTACGAGCGGATTAAATTTCTTGCAATTTTTTCTTCAAATCTGGATGAGTATTTTAGAGTACGAGTTTCTCAACTCCGGCAAATGAAAAGAGTTGAAAAAAGCATTCGAAAAAAACTTGCCCTGCGTCCAAATAAAATTACCAAAAAAATCCTTGAAGAAGTAAAAAAACAGCAAGATCACTTCGGGATAATCTATCACGAGAAGATTGTTCCGGAATTAGCGAAAAATAAAATTCATATTGTTGAGGGTAAAAATTTTAATTCTGAAGAAAAAAAATTCGCGCAGCAATTTTTTAATCAAAATGTTTCCGACTTAGTTATACCCAAGCTGATAGATCCTGAAAAAGAAGAAGAGTTATTCCTTGAGAACAACACCCTTTATTTTGCTGTAACTTTTACCACTTCAGAAAAAATAGGGATTGTAAATATTCCCACCGATACGCTGGGGAGATTTCTTCAGTTTGAAGATGAAAAAATAACCTATCTCGATGATATTGTGCGGTTCTGTATCCCGTCGTTTTATCCTTCCGAAGAAGTGCTGGGAGTGTTTGAGATAAAAATGTCTCGCGATGCAGAACTTTATATAGATAATGAAGTAGATGGTGAACTCGCTGAAAAAATTTACGATTCCCTGAAGCAAAGAACCGATGGCCAGCCAACACGCTTGCTGCACGATGCTGCAATGCCGAAGGAGGTAAAAAAGAAATTGCGAAAACTGTTGAAGTTAGGCAAGATAGATATGATGCCCGGGGGCCAGTATCATAATTTCAGCGATTTTCTCTCTTTTCCTGATCCTACCCATAATCCAGAACTTCATTCTAAAGAATTAGCCGAAATTAAGCATAAAGAACTGGAAAAATCTCAGGATTATTTTGCCAGTATTTCTAAAAAAGATCAGGCAGTACATTTCCCGTATATGTCATTCAATTATGTGGAGCGGTTTTTAGAACAGGCGGCAAACGATGATTCCGTAGAAAAAATAAAGATCTCTCTGTATCGTGTTGCCGATGAATCTTCTCTGACCTCCAGTTTGTTGAAAGCCCTGGATAATGGCAAGGATGTTACCGTATTTGTAGAAGCAAAAGCGCGCTTCGATGAAGAAAACAATATTGTTTGGGGGCGAAAATTCGAAGAAAAGGGTGCGAATGTAATATACAGCTATCCACGTATTAAAGTGCACTCCAAAATAATGCTTATCACACGAAGGGAGAAAGGCAAAAAAGCAAAATATGCCTATATAGGAACGGGAAATTTTAATAGTAAAACTTCAGAGATTTATTGCGATCATGCCATTTTTACCGCCAATAAAAACATTACTAAAGAGGTAGATCGAATATTTAAAGTACTGGAGGGAAAACTTATTGTGCCCCGGGAAAAATGTCTTTTTGTTTCTCCATTTTCAACCAGGCATAATTTTACTCAGCTTATTCTGAAGGAAATTGAAAATGCCGAAGCCGGGAAAAAAGCTGCAATAACTGCAAAAATGAACAGTCTTGAAGACCCGGAAATGATAGACTGGCTCTATAAAGCCAGCCAGGCAGGAGTAAAAATCAGGCTGCTGGTACGTGGATTTACCTGTTTAATTCCAGGGATAAAAGGGATGAGCGAAAATATATTTATAACCAGTATTGTAGATCGGTTTCTGGAACACGGAAGAATCTATTTGTTTGAAAATGGTGGCGATGAAAAGATATTTTATGGAAGTGCCGATTGGATGACCCGTAATTTAGATAGAAGAATTGAAGTGATTTCCCCAATTCTGGATGTAGAGCTGGCACAGGAATTTAAAGATATTCTATCTCTCCAGCTTGCCGATAATATAAAAGCAAGAATTCAGGATAAGGACGAACAGAACAATTATGTTCCTAAAAATAAAAAAGAAAAGGAAATAAGGTCCCAAACCGCTATTTACAAGTATTTAAAAGAAAAGCATAAAAAATGAAAACAATAAGAGTTGGTGGTGTTCCCGAGCATTTTAACCTTCCCTGGCATCTTTGCATGGAAGAAGGTGATTTTGAATATGAAAATATTGAAATTAGCTGGAAAGACTATCCCGGTGGAACCGGTGTTATGAATTCTGCTTTACGAAATAATGAAATAGACGTTGCGGTAATTTTAACCGAAGGTGTTGTTAAAGATATTATTGCAGGAAATCCCTCAAAAATTGTTCACACCTATGTGGAATCTCCATTAATTTGGGGAATCCATGTGGCGGCAAACTCTAATTTTAAATCTATTAACGAACTTAAAAATACCATTTGCGCCATTAGCAGAAAAGGTTCGGGATCTGAACTTATGGCCTATGTAAATGCTGAAAATCAGGGTTGGGATACTTCCTCTCTTAAATTTGAAGTGGTGGGAGATTTAAATGGCGCTGTTGAAGCATTGACTTCTAACAAAGCTCATTATTTTATGTGGGAGCATTACACCACCAAACCTTTAGTAGATACTGGGGTTTTTAGAAGATTAGGGGACTGCCCTACTCCGTGGCCATCCTTTGTAATCGCGGTTAGCGATGAAATTTTACATAAACGTCCTAACGATATAGAAAAAATGTTAGGGGTTCTGGACACTAAAACGGCAAGTTTTAATGAAGTTCCCGGAATTACAAAGATACTTTCCAAAAGATATAGTCAAAAACAGGAAGATATCGAGAAATGGATGGAAGTGACTTCATGGAGCCAGCATCAGATAAAAGAAGATGATCTGGAAAAAGTTCAGGATAAATTAAAAGCGCTGGGACTTATTGAAAAGAAAGTTCCCTATACAGAACTTGTTCACAACTTTCCCTCATTGAGAGTTTAATTTCCCAAAGTTCTTAATTTTATTACCAGTTTATCGGGATTTTCCCGTGTTTTGCAAGGTATTTGTTGGCTTTGCTAAAATGTTTGTTTCCAAACCAGTAACCGCGATTTGCACTTAAAGGCGAAGGATGACCGCTGCTTAATATTAAATGTTTAGAGGCGTCTATCTTGGAGCCTTTGCGTTTTGCATAACCGCCCCACAACATAAATACTACGTGTTCCTTATCTTTAGAAACCGCCTGGATCACTTCATCTGTAAATTTTTCCCATCCTTTATTTTGATGCGAGGCTGCCTGGTGGGCCCTTACAGTTAATACCGCATTTAGCAATAATACACCCTGATCTGCCCAGTGTTCCAGATTCCCATCTTCTGGAATGGGTTTTCCCAGATCGCTTTCAATTTCTCTATAAATATTCTGAAGAGAAGGCGGAAGGGCCACTCCATCATTTACCGAAAAACATAATCCGTTAGCTTGTTCTGGCCCGTGATAAGGATCCTGGCCAATAATCACCACTTTCACATCGTTAAAAGTAGCCCGGTTAAAAGCTTCAAAAATATGGCTGCCTTTTGGGTAGCAGGTGGTAGTGTTATATTCTTTTTTTACAAACCTTATCAGGTCTTCGAAATAGGGCTTTTCAAATTCATTTTTTAATTCCTTTTTCCAGGTGGGATGAATGTTGACCTTCATGATTATTTAAGTAAATTTGCAGTCGTTAAAAATAGGAAATAATAATTCCTAAAAGAAAATTCCGGCATACTTAACCCAGGAAAATGAAATGGAAAATTAAATTTCGCACATGATAAAAATCGCTTCCAAAAGCCTTGATGATCTTGAGTTTCCTTCTGTACGCAAACAAATAAGCGAATTTTGCAGTACACAGCTGGGAATAGAAAAAGCGCTTTCCATAGTTCCATTTTCGAGTTTTCAGAAAACCATTTTTGCCCTGGGGCAAACCAATGAATATCTGGATTCCTTTCAGCAGGAGAGCAGGATTCCAAATCACGGGTTTGATAGCATAAACAGCGAGATAAAATTATTGGGGATAGAAGATTCTGTACTGGAATTAGGAGGCTTCAGGAAGATTTCGGGAATTTCAGAAACGGCAAATCAACAAATCCGGTTTTTTAATAAATTCCAGGAGCTTTACCCTAATTTATACAAAACTACCGGCGAAATAGAATACACTAAGGATATTACCGATAAAATTAGTGAGATAATCAACAAATTCGGGGAAGTAAAAGATGAAGCCTCTCCCCTTCTTCAAACTACGCGAAGATCTATAAATGCGGTGAAGGGAAAAATAAATTCCAGTTTTGCCAGTGCTCTTTCCAGGTATAATGAATATGGATATTTAGATGAAATAAAGGAAAGTGTGGTAGATAATATTCGCGTGCTTGCCGTAAAAGCCATGTATCGTAAAAAGGTAAAAGGCGGAATTCTGGGGAATTCTAAAACCGGAAGTATCGTTTACATTCAGCCGGAAGCCACTATGGTGCATTCCCGTGAGCTTAACAATCTTGTATATGAAGAAAAAGAGGAAATAAATCGCATTTTAAAGGCGCTTACTAATTTTTTACGACCCTATAAAGAGTTGCTGAAGGAGTATCAGGATTTATTGAGTGAGATAGATGTAATTGCGGCCAAAGTGAAATATGCCAAAGAAATAAATGGCATTTTGCCTAAAATCACTAAAGATCGGGAACTTCAGCTAAAAGATGCATATCATCCGCTCTTGCTTAGGAGCAATAACCGGAAAGGTGAAAAAACTTTTCCCCAAAGTATTAGCCTGGCAAAAGACAATAGAATAATCGTTATTTCGGGCCCTAATGCCGGAGGTAAAAGCATTACCTTAAAAACAGTAGGACTTCTTCAAATTATGTTACAAAGCGGGATATTAATTCCCGTGCACGAGTACAGCAGAATGTGCATTTTCAATAAAATTTTAACCGATATTGGCGATAATCAGTCTATAGAAAATCATTTAAGCACTTATAGTTACCGGTTAAAAAATATGAATTATTTCCTGCGGAAGTGCGACGATAAAACCCTCTTTTTGATAGATGAATTTGGTACGGGAAGTGATCCCGAACTTGGGGGCGCTTTAGCCGAAACTTTTCTGGAAGTATTCTACGAAAAAGAATCCTTTGGCATTTTAACCACGCATTACACCAATTTAAAGATGCTGGCAAACGAGCTTCCCAATATGACCAATGCGAACATGATGTTCGATTCGCGATCGCTGGAGCCCTTATTCCGACTTCAATTGGGAGAAGCAGGAAGCTCCTTTACTTTTGAAGTGGCACAGAAAAATGGAATTCCCTACAGCCTTATTAATCGTTCCAAAAAGAAAGTGGAGCGGGGCAAGATCAGGTTCGATAAAAGTATTGCCAATCTTCAGAAGGAAAGAAGCAAACTTCAGAAAACCACCGACTCTTTAAAAACAAAAGAACAGAAGGCAGCAGTGCAAAAAGAAAAGCTGGAAGAAACCAATGCAAGGATTCAGCAAAAGCTGGAAAGCTACCAGGAATTATACGATTCTAATCAGCGGTTGATTTATTTGGGACAAAAAATAAACGATTTAAGTGAAAAATATTTTAATAATAAGCAGAAGAAAGCCCTTATAGGTGAATTTTTGAAGATTGTAGAGATTGAAAATTCAAAACGCAAAAAAGAAAGCGCAAAAGAGCGAAAAGCAAAAAAAACCAAAGAAAAAAGAATTCAACAGGAAGCCGATAAAAAAGTTGAAGTAATACGCAGTCGCAAAAAAGAAGAAAAGAAAAAGGTAGAAACGGCGCTTAAAAATGAAGCAAATAAACCCAGGCCCACGTTAAAGGTTGGAGACCGGGTGCGTATGGAAAATGGCAAAGCAGTGGGTTCCATAGATTCCATAGAAAAGAACAAAGCCAATGTTAATTATGGAATTTTTACCACAAATGTGGCGCTGGACCAACTGGAGCTAGTCCAGCCTGTTAAAAAGAAATAAGCAATTATCCCTGGTGATTATATTTTGGATCGGCTGGAATTATGGGTTGATGCTTCTGCTGCTGAAAAAATTGTTGTTGCATAGCTGCCATACGTTCCTGCATTTTTTTCATCATCTCTTCCGGATTGCTTAAGGAATCCTGTTGGAAAAGGCCTCCATTCATAAATTGCTTAACAAAAGTAGAGTCGGCTCCAAAGAAGGAGTTCATATCTGTTCCGTTCATTTGCATCCCGTTTTGTCCGAACATAGACTGATATCTGGTCATTAAACTATCCATTTGCTGTGGATTGGCTCCTTTCAAATTATTTTGAGAGGACCAGGTGTAGGTAGAATCGTATTCTACAAGATTCCCGTTTTTATCGGTTTTTCGGGTTACATTCCAGCTTCCCTTAGGCGATGGTTGTTTAAGATTTTGTTGATTGTTTTGCGCTGTGTTTTTGTTGTGTTCTTGTGCATTACAACTAATGCTTAGCAAGGCCATTAAAGAAATTACTACAAAATTTTTCATTTTTAATAAATTTTAAATTCTTTTTTTTTGGCACAAAATAAGTGCCATACCTATAAAAATGAACGAGCGACTTCTTTAAAAATTGCCATTTTTAACAATACATTTGCAAACCGGAAAAATCCTATGAAAGAAGAGAACACACATATTGTAAACCACAGGAAAATTGTTTTATTCGATGGAGTGTGCAATCTTTGTAATGGAGCGGTAAATTTTATTATAGCGCATGATAAAAAGGATGTTTTCCGGTATGCCTCCCTTCAAAGTGAAATAGGTAAAAAACTCACTTCAGAAAGAGGTTTAGACCCCAATGAAATAGATTCGATATTACTGATTGAACCCGGGAAGGCATATTATAGAAAATCTACCGCCGCCCTTAAAATTTCAGAAGATCTCTCTGGAGGCTATAAACTTCTGAAGATATTTCTTCTACTTCCTGCCTCTTTAAGAGACAGGGTATATGATTTTATTGCCTCCCACCGGTATAAATGGTTCGGAAAAAAGGAGGAATGTATGATTCCTTCTCCGGAATTAAAATCAAAATTTCTGGATTAAACTTTTGAATCCAGATCGAAAGTTTCGGTCTGATTTTTCTTCCTTACATAATTTAAAAGACCTTCGGTTTTTGCGATAATGGTAGAAACTGTAGCATCGCCAGTTACATTTACCACGGTTCTAATCATATCCAGAATCCTGTCTACAGGAAAAATTATAGCTATCCAGGCCGGGTTTAAGCCTACCGAGTCTAAAACAATTATAAGCATTACCAAACCTGCACTGGGAACCGCTGCAGAACCAATAGAAGCTAAGGTTGCTGTTATTACAATAGTGAGCTGCTGCCCAAGATCAAGGTCGATCATATGCAATTGGGCCAGGAAAACAACGGCCACTGCCTGATATAAGCAGGTACCGTCCATATTTACTGTCGCACCAATAGGCAGTACAAAACTGGTAATTTTTTTGTCGACCCCTAAATTTTCTTCCACACATTCCATCGTTACAGGCAAAGTAGCGGCACTGCTGCTTGTTGAAAATGCAAGAGTTTGTGCCGGGCTCATCGCTTCAAAAAATCCCATATAAGGGATTTTTCTCACGAATATTTTCAGGATTAAAGGGTACACTACAAAAATCATGATAAATAAGCCCAACACCACGGTAAGAGCATACCAGCTAAGGCCCTTAAAAATTTCGTATACTTTTCCCACATCGTCTCCAGCCATTTTACTTACCACTCCGGCCAGCAAAGCAAAAACAAAGAATGGTGCCGCCTGCATTACCAGGTCCACCATTTTTAGAAAAACATTCATGATGCTATCCACCAGGGAGGTCACATATTTAGATTGTTCATTGGGAATGAGAAGCAGTGAAATTCCGAAGAAAAGTGCGAAAAAGATTATTTGAAGCATTAAACCATTATCGGTAAGCGATTTAAAAAAGTTTTCCGGAACTATATCTACCAGCGGTTGTAAAGGCCCAGATTCTTTAGTCTGGTTAGCCGTCTGCATTTTCTCTTCGACAGTAGCATCTCGTAGTTCACTTTTTGAAAGATCTGTTACGCGTTGCGCCTGTGCTACAAATTTTGGATCATCGAGATAATGAATTCCGTCTTTAATTTTATAGCCCTGCGAATTTGCCCAAAGCTCGTAGCTAATGCGATTATCAATCCGGCTATCCTGGTCAATCAGTTTTCCCGGTTGTATAAGATTTACAAGAAATAACCCCAGAGCTACTGCAAAGACAGTAGTGGCAAGATAAGCCAGGAGCGTCTTCCCTCCCATTCTACCTAAACTATTGGCATCCCCGATATTGGCAACACCACTAATTACAGAAAATAAAACCAGCGGTACCGCGATTAATTTCAGCAAATTGATAAAGATGGTTCCAAAAGGGGCTATCCAGTCTATGGTAAATTCGCTCCAACCTAATTGACTTGATAGAATTGCCCAAATAATTCCTAAAACCAATCCTATTATAATCTGCCAGTGCAGCGCTAGTTTTTTCATCTTAAAATTTTAAAGGGGTATTTATATTTTTGAAGTTTTATTCTGAAGCCAGAAATCTGCGATTACCAAAGCAGCCATTGCTTCTACAATAGGCACTGCCCTGGGTACCACACAGGGGTCGTGTCTTCCTTTTCCCTGCATTTCCACTTCTTCTCCTTTGGAATTAATTGTTGGCTGATTTTGCATAATGGTAGCGACCGGCTTAAAGGCAACTTTAAAGTAAATATCCATTCCGTTGGAAATTCCACCCTGTACTCCCCCGCTCCTGTTGGTTTTTGTACTGCCGTCTGGATTAAACAAATCATTATGCTGGCTACCTTTCATCTTAGTACCTTCAAATCCGCTGCCATATTCAAAGCCTTTTACCGCATTTATGGAAAGCATGGCTTTTCCCAGCTGGGCATGTAATTTATCGAAAACAGGTTCGCCCAAACCTACCGGAACATTAGAAATTATACATTCTATTGTTCCACCTACCGTATCTCCCTGCGAGCGGATTTCCCGGATATAAGATTCCATTTTTTTAGCCGTTTCCGGGTCAGGACAACGAACGGGATTATTTTCTATAGTATCGAAGCTCAATTCTTCAGGTTTTTTCTGAAGAAACAGCTCTCCTACAGAAGCTGTATAGGCTGTAAAATTTATATCGGGAATCAATTGTTTTGCTACCGCTCCGGCCACTACCCTACACGCAGTTTCGCGGGCAGATGATCTTCCGCCACCACGATAATCGCGAATCCCGTATTTTGCGTCGTACGTATTATCGGCATGAGAAGGCCGGTAAGTATCTTTTATGTGGGAATAGTCTTTTGACTTTTGATTGGAGTTCTGTATAGTAAAACCTATAGGTGTGCCTGTGGTTTTTCCTTCAAAAACTCCCGACAAAAACTCCACAGTATCGGGTTCTTTTCTCTGGGTTACAATGGCAGACTGACCGGGTTTTCTTCTATCGAGTTCATCCTGAATTTTCTTCAGATTTAATTGAATACCTGCAGGGCAACCGTCTATTACACCGCCGATTGCAGGACCGTGGGATTCTCCAAAAGTGCTAAGTTTAAAAAGGGTTCCGAAGGAATTTCCGGCCATAGAAATCGATTTTGAACAAATGTAATTTTTTAACTACATATTTAAAAATGTAATCTACTTAATATTCCCCTAACAATAGCCGAATTTCATAAACATTCAGTAAGAATAACTTAAATTCAGTTTAAGCTCCTAATTAGAATATCCTGTCATATTTGTACAAAATTATAGCTTTGCCTCAACGACGAAAATTAAAACTGGTAGTAATTTCAGATGTGCACCTGGGGACTTTTGGCGCACACGCTAAAGAACTTTGCGATTATCTGGATATTATTGCTCCCGAAAAATTAATTCTGAATGGGGATATTATCGATATCTGGCAATTCAGGAAAAGCTATTTTCCAAAATCACATCTTGAGGTAATTAAAAAAATCATCGACTTAAGTGCCAATGGCACCCAGGTTACCTATATTACCGGAAATCATGATGAGATGTTGCGAAAATTCAGCGACACCAAAATGGGAAAGTTTGAAGTTGTAGATAAACTTGTATTGGAACTGGACGGCAAAAAAGCCTGGTTTTTTCACGGAGATGTTTTTGATGCAGCCGTTAAAAATGCCAAATGGATCGCTAAACTGGGTGGTTGGGGTTATGATCTTTTAATTCTTTTTAATAGGTTTTTAAACTGGCTGCTCACCAAAATGGGTAAAAAGAAATATTCCTTCTCTAAAAAAATAAAAAACAGTGTAAAGGGAGCTGGAAAATTTATTAGCAAGTTTGAAAAAACCACTACCGATCTCGCTATAGAAAAAGGTTACAAATATGTTGTTTGCGGTCATATACATCAGCCAAAAATAATACGGAAAACCAACAAACACGGCACCTGTTTATATCTGAATTCCGGAGACTGGGTAGAGAATTTAAGCGCTTTAGAATACAACAATAAATGCTGGGATCTGGTTTATTTTAATAAAAGTCAAAAAAAAAGTTTAGAAAATCATTCTGATTTTTCACAAATATTAACCGCCTTTGCTCATTTTAGCAAGTAATTTGTACCCCCAGCCTCTCGACTTGGCTCGAAGCGACCTATGACTTTTTTATATTGCCTTCAGCAAGTAAATTAATCTAATAAAGCTTCTCTTAAAATACTAACCGGGTGTTTCGCTTTTCTTGAAGTTCCATCGAAAATCTGATGCCTGCAGCTGGTACCGTTAGCAGAAATCAGCGTTTCTTTATCGGCTTTTCGCACTGCAGGAAATAAGCTTTGTTCGCCAATTTTCATACTTACCTCATAATGTTCTTTTTCGTAGCCGAAGGAACCGGCCATTCCGCAACATCCCGATGCGATAATACTCACCTTAAAGTTTTTGGGGAAATTCAGAATATCGAAGGTTATAGCGGAATTTAAAAGTGCTTTTTGGTGACAATGTGTATGGATTTTAATAGTTTTTGCTGCTGAAGTAAAACTCTCTATTTTAATATTCCCTAAAGCCATTTCCGTTTTAAGAAATTCTTCAATTAAAAAAGTATTTTTGGAAATTTCCTCGGCTACAGAAGGATCATCGGCGAGACGTAAATACTCATCTCTAAAACTCAAAATTGCTGATGGCTCTATTCCGATTAAAGGAGTTTCTTCAGAAATAAGATTTTTAAAAATCTTGATATTTTGATTGGCAAGTTCTTTCGCTTCTTCTAAAAAGCCTTTAGAAATATGGCTGCGTCCGCTTTCGGGGTGATCCACAACTTTAACGTTGTAGTTTAAATGCGCCAATAACTGAAGGGCATCTATACCAATTTCGGCATCCAGATAATTGGTAAACTCATCGGCAAAAAGATATACTGTTTTTATAGGATTTGAAATCTGGAGTCTATTTTCATTTTCTTTATAATAAGCCCGCAAGGTTTTCCTGGAAACTTGCGGAAGACTTC
Organism: uncultured Flavobacteriaceae bacterium; assembly: GCA_963811195.1. Classification (GTDB taxonomy): domain Bacteria; phylum Bacteroidota; class Bacteroidia; order Flavobacteriales; family Flavobacteriaceae; genus Gillisia. Next base: position 213,673 of record CAWEQF010000003.1, on the reverse strand, counting down.
TTTTTTCTGCAATCCCCATTGTTTTTTTAGCAATAGTGGAAGTAAAATTATTGCTAAAAGCGAAATTTGCAAACCCGGGAAATTTAGAAGCAATAGTATTTACACGGTTATTATGAGCAAACAATTTACTTCTGAAGTTTTTACCATTCGCCTTGTTATACTGGTACTGAAATTCGGCTTTTAAGGCGGCCATATCTACATTACTGGGACATTCACTTTTACAGCCCTTGCAGCTAATGCATAAATCAAGCACCTCTTTAAGTTCTTTATGATTGAATTTATTCGGTTTTTCTGAATTGGTAAGAAATTCTCTAAGCGCATTGGCTCTTGCCCTGGTAGTATCTTTCTCATTTTTGGTAGCCCGATAACTGGGGCACATTGTGCCGCCTGCCTCTACCGATTTTCGACAATCCCCGCTCCCATTACATTTTTCGGCAAGCCGAAGAACTCCCATAGAATCTGAAAAATCCATGAGGGTATCAATTTTAGGTTCACTTCTTTCCGGCACATAACGCAGGGAACTATCCATTGGCGGAGTATCTACAATTTTACCCGGGTTGAAAATATTTTCTGGATCAAAAAGATTTTTTATCTCTTTAAATATCTGGTAGTTTTTAGGTCCTACCATAAATTCAATAAATTCTGCTCTAAGCCTGCCGTCGCCGTGTTCTCCACTCATGGAACCCTTATATTTTTTAACCAGGGCGGCAACATCTTCAGTAATTTTTCTGAAAAGTTTTATATCCTCCTCTTTCTTAAGATTCAGGATAGGTCGTAAATGGAGTTCTCCTGCGCCGGCATGTGCGTAATACACCGCCTGCTGATTGTAGCTCTTCATAATCTTAGAAAATTCAAGAATATAACTGGCAAGATTTGGCAGCGCAACGGCAGTATCTTCTATACAGGCCACCGCTTTTTTATCGCCTACCATATTCCCCAATAAACCTAGCCCGGCCTTGCGAAGTTCCAGCGCCAAATCTATTTGGTCGTCCATTAAAACCGGCAAGGCGTAGGTAAGTTTCGATTTTTCTAATCTTTCTATAAGTTTTTGAACTTGCTCCTGAAGATCTTCCTGAGAATGGGACCTTAATTCCAGCATTAAAATGGCCGCAGGATCTGCATCAATAAAAAAGCGATTTTCTCTATATTTAATGTTTTGCTTGGTACAATCCAGAATGATTTTATCCATCATTTCACAGGTGTACAAATCGCTTTCCATGGCCGGCACCACCGCAAGCATGCAATCTTCAATACTTTTAAAATGAGCAGCAATCATCGCTGCACAGGGAGGTTGCAGATCATCTAACTGAAGGGTGATTTCGGTTGTAAAAGCCAGGGTTCCTTCACTTCCAGCAAGCAGATGGCAGAAATTAAAATGATCTTTATTTTCAGAAAAAACTTCAGAATTTATAAGACTGTCCACGGCATACCCGGTATTTCTGCGATGGATTTCAGGATCGGGAAATTTCAGAGAAATTTCAGTTTTTACATCAGCAGGAGAAAGCAAATCATAGATTTTTTTATACAATTGACCTTCCAGTGTCTGGCTTTCGGTTTTTTGAAAAAATTCATCTTTCGATATGGCAGAAAATTCCACCTTGGTACCATCGCTTAAAAGCGTTTTTAATTTTAGGAGTTTTTCGCGGGTAGTACCATATTTTATGGAAGTGGTACCGCTGGAATTATTTCCGGCCATTCCGCCGATCATACATCGGTTGGAGGTTGAGGTATTGGGACCAAAAAACAAACCGTACTGTTTAAGTTCTCTATTTAGATCATCCCGGATTACGCCGGGTTGTACCGTAACTGTTTTCTTTTCGGGATCTATATTTAAAATTTTTGTGAAGTGTTTGGAAACATCTACTATTAGTCCCGCCCCTACACATTGTCCGGCCAAAGAAGTTCCTGCAGTTCGGGGAATAAGGCCAATATTATTTTCCCTGGCAAAAAGGATTAAAATTTTAAGATCGGAAATGTTCTTAGGAAAGCAGACTCCCAGAGGTTTTTCTCGATATACTGAGGCATCAGTGGCATATATGCTTTTATGCAATTCATCCTGATATAGCTCTCCTTGCAGAGCTTGGCCCAGTTTCTTTAAATTTAACTTCATAGAACGCTAAAATTACAAATTTATAGCCGGTTGGATTAACAGATTATTAAACATTATTAACAATAGATTGAGGTTAAAAACTGCTCATTTTATATTCTAACTTTTATTTTTAATGTAGAATTATTTAAAACTAACAAAAATGATACAGATATTAAATGAGAGTGAAGGAAATTTATTAGCTACCGAGGCAGTTAATAAATTGGAAGAAAATGATTATAAGATACTTAGGACAGAAATTCAAACAATCCTATCTAATCACAAAGCCCTTAACTGGTATTTTGAAATGAAAGATTTTAAGGGCTGGCAGCCAAAAGCATTATGGGAAGATTTAAAACTGGATGTTGATCATGCTAAGGATTTACATAAAATCGCTATGGTAGGAAACGAAAATTGGGAAAAATGGATGACTAGGGTTATGAAACCCTTTGTGAAAGCCGAATACTTTGATATTTCAGAAAAAGAAAAAGCATTGGAATGGTTGAGAAGCTAAATTAACACTTTTTTGTAGGGTATTAACAATACATTGGCTTAACAGGCGTTTTGTATCTTATTTTAACCAGTAAATTTGTTCACTTAAACCAAAACGATTTTTATTATGAAGAAAATGATTTTTGCTTTCATATTTGTATTAGGAACTGCCGCGAGCGGGAATGCTCAAACAATTGCAGACAATGCGCTGGGGTTGAGATTAGGAGGCGCTTCGGCTTTAGGAGCTGAAGTTTCCTACCAACGGGGTTTAAGCGAAAATAACCGGCTTGAGCTCGATCTTGGATGGCGTAATGCCAGTGATTTCGATGCTTTTAAACTCACAGGGATCTATCAGTGGGTTTGGAATATCGACGGTGGATTTAACTGGTATGCAGGCCCCGGCGCCGGAATAGCAAACATAAATGACAAAAGATCACCACAAGACAGAGGAAATGATGGTACATTCTTGTTTTTAGCAGGAGATATAGGAGTGGAATATAATTTTGATATCCCATTACTACTTTCTCTGGATTTTAGACCGGAAATTGGTTTTAACGACTATACGGTTATAAATCAATTCTCTCCCGATATTGCTTTAAGCCTTAGGTATCAATTTTAAAAAATATAGTAGAAAATAAAAAACCGGTTGATCTATTCAACCGGTTTTTTTATTGCATCTATAGCTTTTTGATATACCTGCTCATACAGGGGAACAATTTTGTTGATATCGAATTTCTGAGCCTGGTCGCGGGCATTGATTTTAAATCTAAGAAGGTTCACTTCATCCTGAAGAATTGAGATTCCGTTTTTTCCCATTTCTTCAACATCACCTAAATTACTTAAATAGCCGGAAACACCATTTATATTTACCTCCGGCAGTCCACCCGTGTTAGTGGATATAACAGGAACACCGTTTACCATAGCTTCCAGGGCAGCAAGGCCAAAACTCTCTTTTTCCGAAGGCAATAAGAATAAATCTGAAAAACATAATATTTTGTCAATTTCATTGCTTTCCCCCAGAAATACAATTTTATCCTGAAGGCCAAGATCGAACGCCATATTTTCTGCCATCTCCTTTTCAGGGCCTTCCCCTATCATGATTAATCTAGATTTTATTTTTTTCTGAATAATCTCAAAAATCTTAATCACATCTCCAATTCTTTTTACAGGTCTAAAATTACTTACGTGAGTAATAATTTTTTCATCATCATCTGCCATTAGTGATCGATCACAATCAGAGAATTTATTCCGGAATTTAGAAACATCAATAAAATTGGGTACTACCTCAATTTCCTTTGTAATATTGAAAAGTTCCAGGGTATTGTCCTTCAAGCTTTGCGAAACAGAAGTAACCACATCGCTATTATTAATGCTGAAGGTTACCGCTGGTTTGTAAAAGGGATGATTTCCAACCAGAGTAATATCTGTTCCGTGTAGTGTGGTAACAATAGGAATATGAATATTTTCTTCTTCCAGCATTTTTTTCGCCATGTATCCGGCATAGGCATGCGGAATGGCGTAATGCACATGAAGAAGTTCTATTTTATACAATTTAACCATATTTACGAGCTTACTACTTAACGCAAGTTCATAAGGCTGATAATGGAATAAAGGATACTCCGGTACATGTACTTCGTGGAATTTTATATTTCCTGTTAATTGTTCCAGGCGAACAGGTTGCTTGTAAGTAATAAAATGAACTTCATGTCCTCTTTTTGAAAGGGCCATTCCCAGTTCGGTAGCAACTACTCCACTCCCACCAAAGGTAGGATAGCACACAATGGCTATTCTCATAAGTTATTTATCAATAGATTCATAAATAATACGTTGTATTTCGGAACGAATATCTGTATGTATCAATTTTCTGTTGTTAACATCAGGATATACTCGGTTGGATAAAAATACGTAAACAATATCTTCTGCCGGATCCACCCAGGCCATTGTTCCTGTAAAACCGGTATGTCCAAAACTGGTTAAAGACACACACCCACAAGTAGGGCCCACATTTCCCAATTGGGGTTTGTCGAAACCAACTCCTCTCCTTACATCTTCCCCACAATAATAACAGGTATTAAATTTATTGATTGTTTCACTTTTAAGATAGCGTTTTCCGCCGTATTTTCCACCATTCAAATACATCTGCATAATTTTGGCAACGTCATTAGCGGTACTAAATAAACCTGCATGACCTCCAATTCCGCCCTGCATCGCTGCTCCCTGGTCATGTACAAAACCCTGTATCTGTTGATGTCTCCAGAGTTTATCGTTTTCGGTAGGGGCTATTTCCTGTTTCGGGAATCGTTTTAAAGGCAGATAACCGGTATAATTAGTGCCAAGAGGCGAATAGAAACGATTGGAAGTTAAATAATCGAGAGAAGATTTATAATGATCTTCAATAAAATATTTCATAATATAAAATGGCAGATCACTGTATCTATATTCCAGTTTGGGTTCCAGTTTACTATCCCGGATAAGTCCCATTATAGAATCACGAATATCATTACGTATATACATATTCTCTGCCACCTGGGTATTAAATCCCTCCATAGGTTCATCGCGATAATATTTTAAAGAAGGGCGTTTGGTTTCTTTATCTATAGTAGGAACATAAAAAGGAAGCCAGGGTTGTAGCCGGGCATAATGCATAAGCATATCCTGCAGTTTGATATTTTCTTTATTAGACCCTTTAAAAAAGGGCATTAATTCTCCTAAGCGCGAATTAAAATTAATCACTCCATTTTCTTCAAGTTGCATAATTAAGGGGAGTGTTGCCAGAATTTTGGTCATAGATGCCAAATCATAAATTGTTGAATCGGTAACCGGTTTTTCTTTTTCGTAGGTAAGATATCCTGAATTTCGCTGAAAAATAACTTTCCCTTTTCTTGCCACAATAATTTGCAAACCGGGAGTCATTTTTTGGTTGATAGCTTCATTTACCAACGAGTCTATCTTCTGAAGTTTTTCAGAATTCATTCCTACAGATTCAGGAAGGCCATAAGCTAATCTGTTTAAAGGTTGAGTGAAATATCCTGTACCTGCAGGGAATTCTTTCCCTGCGCTCACCGGCAATTTACCCTTTGCTCCCAGAGCTCCAAAAATTACCTGTGCTGAGATCTGCTGTGCTTCGGGACTATTTTGATAGCTCATAATAATTCCCTCCAGATTACTTGTGGATTTTAAATCCAGGAGGGAATAAGGTCTGGTAAAAACATCCAGAACAGTATTGTTATTCCGGGCTATCGCCTGTATCCAGGTTTTTTCTTCATCGGTAAATTCATAACCTGCCCAGGGAGAGGAATTACTTTTATGAAACCCTATGATCACATAATTATAAGCTTTAAGTTTTTCCAGCAATTCAGAAAGACTATTGGCTTTTACCCAATCTACTTTATCATATTTTTTTAATTGTTCTAAAAAAGGTGCTCCGTCTGCATCTCCAAAATTTACATAAGCAAATTTCCTGGTTTCCAAATCTTTCACCGGCAGAATTCCCATTTCATTTTTCATGACCGTGACGGCATTTTCTATCAAGGTGTTATACAATACCTTATCCCGTATATTATTTAAATCGTTTACCAGATTTGTAGTATCAACGGGCTGATAATTATTAAGCCCGGCTTTATATTTTGCAAAAAGTATTTTTCTTACCGAATGAGCCAGCCTTTCTTCAGTAATACTTCCATCATTATAAGCATCCATAATTTTTTGGGCTGCGCTGGGCACGTCTTCAGACATTAAAAGCACATCTTCTCCTGCTTCAAAGGCTGCTAAATCTATTTCTCCCGGATTATTATAGTTAGAAACCCCTTTCATATTAAGGGCATCGGTAAAAACAAGACCGTTAAATTTCAATTTCTTTTTAAGAATATCGGTTACAACATGTTTGGAAAGACTGGAAGGTAAACCGGGCGTTTCTTCCAGAGAGGGAACATCTAAATGTGCCACCATGATACTGGAAACCCCGGCGGGGATGATTTTTTTATATGGGTAAAATTCTACGCTGTCAATTCTTTTTTTGCTGAAAGAAATTACAGGAAGTGTTTTATGGCTGTCTTTTTCGGTATCGCCATGACCGGGGAAATGTTTGGCGCAGGTAAGCATTCCTTCACTTTGCATTCCTCGTAAAAAAGCAAGTGCTTTTTCTGTCACATTTTGTGGTTGTTCTCCAAAAGAACGATTGCCAATTATGGGATTATCTGGATTTGTATTAATATCTACAATAGGAGCAAAATTAAGCTGAACTCCCATTCTTTTGGTATGTCTGGAAATCGCCGCTCCCGCTTCTTCAATCAAACTATTATCCTGTATCGCCCCCAGAGTCATATTCCAGGGAAGGGCAAATGTAGAATCAAGGCGCATTGCTAATCCCCATTCAGCATCCATTCCTATCAATAAAGGAACCTGTGATTCCGCCTGAAATTCATTGGTTAACAGCGCTTGTTGCTTTGGCCCTCCTTTTAAAAAAATAACTCCGCCTACGCGTTGGTCTGCTATTTGGGTTTTTACTTTTTGAATTTCTTTATATGAATCCTTGGAGTTTATGGCCACCATAAATAATTGGCCTACTTTTTCCTGCAGACTCATACTATCATAAATACTATCTACCCATTGTCGCTGCTTTAAAAAATCTTTGGCAATCAAAGGATTTTTCTGCTGGGCGAAGACAGGAGAAGAAGGTATTAATAAATAAAAAGTAATAAGAAAAAAGGGAAAAAGAAGCTTCATTAATCTATTTTAAAAATCGGTTATGCCAGCTCTCTGATGCAGGGACTTCCCAATCGGAAAGATATTCTGCTTTATTGTTTACAAGATTATTAAAAACGATAGTATTTTTGGATACAGCCTTGTCTTTAGCCATTTTCCTGAAGTCTGCAAGATCTTTATAAGCAATATGTTCTCCCTGCTTATAGCTTACATTCATTTTATCCAGCAAATCTACCTTATAATCCTTTTCCAGTTGTTGAATGAAATGTACCGAAGCGTCTATAGAACACCCTGATGCCGCATTTAATTGCTGATCTAAAGCAAGAATAATAAATCGTTTGTATTTTATTTCAAAAGAAGCTTTCAAATTGGCGCCATGAGCTGTCCACTGATCTATAAAATTTTCTAATTTTGGAGTGATTTCTTCAATTTCCTGATTGGAAAATGAACGATTTGCCTGATAAATCCATACTCTGGAGCTATCCGGCAAACTATTAAAAGGTACCAGCATTTTTTTTTGGATTATATTACACAAAGCTAATTGATAATAGGCATAGCTTCAAATATAGTACCGGGAAATTCAAAAGTTTAACGTATTCTAACATACGTTATAGTGAAGATGAGTATTTTTACAATTTCTTTTTTAGATCTTTTGGAAACTGTAGTGAGCTATTTGTGGAATGGAAGCAATTGGAAAATTAAAGATCCTGGGCATTTGCGATCATTTCTGCCACATCAAGAACTTCAATTTTTCCTTCTTCGTTTTTGCTTTTAACTCCATCGGTCATCATGGTATTGCAAAACGGGCATCCTGCAGCAATTACATCGGGTTTTACTTCCATGGCTTCTTCGGTGCGCTCTATATTTACATCTTTATTTCCGGGTTCGGGTTCTTTCCACATCTGGCCTCCTCCTGCCCCACAACACAGAGCATTTTTTTTGCATCGTCGCATTTCTATCAACTCCACTTCAAGTTTTCTTAAAAGATCTCTTGGAGCTTCAAAAATCCCGTTCCCTCTTCCTAAATAACAAGGGTCATGAAAAGTGATACGTTTTCCTTTAAATTTACCACCTTCCACGGTAAGCCGTCCTTCTTCTAACAAAGATTTTAAAAAAGTGGTATGATGCATTACTTCATAATCTCCTCCTAAAGCGGGATATTCATTTTTTATGGTATTAAAACAATGCGGGCAGGCGGTTACAATTTTTTTTATTTCATAACCGTTCAATACCTCAATATTCCCGGCGGCTTGCATTTGAAAAAGAAATTCATTCCCGGAACGTTTGGCAGGATCTCCTGTGCAGCTTTCTTCGGTACCTAGAACGGCAAAATCTACCTTGGCCGAATGAAGCAATTTCACAAAGGCCTTAGTTATTTTTTTTGCCCGATCATCAAAACTACCGGCACAGCCAACCCAGAATAAAACTTCCGGTTTTTTGCCTTCTGCCATATACTCTGCCATCGTAGGAACTTTCAATGCTTCTGCCATTTTAATGTTATATTATATTTTTTAATATATTGTTTTGTAATAAGTTATAAATCTTACTTCAACTTTAAATTTAAGATTCTTTAGCCCAGTTTAATCGGTCCATTTGATTATAAGGCCAGGGCGCTCCATTGTTTTCAATATTCGTCATAGCGATTCCCAACTCATTAGGAATAGAGCTTTGCTCCATTACCAAAAATCGCCTCATATCCAAAATAATGGAAAGAGGATCTATACCCACTGGGCAGGCTTCCACACAGGCATTACAAGTAGTACAGGCCCAAAGTTCTTCGCGGGTAATATAATCGTCTAATAGCTGTTTACCATCCTCTTCAAATTTGCCCTTTTTATTAATGATCTCTCCTACTTCTTCCAGTCTGTCACGGGTAGACATCATTATTTTACGCGGTGAAAGTTTTTTGCCGGTAAGATTTGCAGGACATTGCGCAGTACACCGCCCACATTCTGTACAGGTATAAGAGTTTAGGAGTTGGATTCTATTAAGATCCATTACATCTGAAGCCCCAAATTTCTCCGGTTCCTCATCCCCTTCGGCTGGAGCCGCGAAAGGATCGGCATCGGGGTCCATCATGAGTTTTACCTCGTTGGTTACAGCTTCAAGATTATCGAACTTGCCTTTAGGAACGAGTTTTGAATAATATACATTGGGAAATGCAAGTAGAATATGTAAGTGCTTTGAGTAATATAAGTAGTTAAGGAAAAATAAAATCCCCAGAATATGTAACCACCAGGCAGTTCGTTCTATTATAACCAGGCTATGGTTACTAAAATCCTGAAACCACGGCAGCAAATACCCACTTACAGGAAAAGCTCCTGCAGTAAGATAATGTCCATATCCATTGAGTTGTAACTGGTGGTCTGCCGCATTCATAGTAATAAAGAGAAGCATCAATACCATTTCAAAATAAAGAATATTGTTGGCATCATTTTTTGGCCATCCATTCATTTCGTTACTCATAAAACGATAAATGCGCAGGATATTACGGCGAATCCAGAAAACTATTACCCCAACAAATACAAGAAGAGCGAGAATTTCAAAAAATCCGATAAGGAAGTTGTATCCGGTTCCTAAAAAGGAAAGGATACGATGGGTTCCAAATAGACCATCTATAATAATTTCCAGGACTTCAATATTAATTATGATGAACCCCAGATATACAATTATATGCACAATACCTGCAACAGGTCTTTTTACCATTTTAGACTGGCCCATGGCAACACGTACCATTTTAGCCAGACGTTCACCTGCATTGTCGCTACGATCCACATCTCTTCCCAGTTTCACATTGCGGATAACCCGACGAATGTTTCGTGAAAAGAAAAGAATAGCAGCCACTAATACAATTAAAAAAATAATTTGGGCAAAAAGTTGCATATAATCTATTTTAAAGAATCCTTAGGTTGTTTATATGGGCCCGGATTTTTTCCGAATACCGACAAATGAACATATCGTTTAGGGTGAAGCTTAATATCCTGAAGAAGTTCTTCCAATTGTTTGGTAGCACGATCTAAATTATCATACACTTTATCATCGGTTAGCAGTTTTCCAACCGTTCCTTTCCCACTGTTTAAATTTTGGCTAACCTGTTTAAAGTTGCCTACCGCATCTTCAAGGTCGTTTGTAATACCGCTTAAATTAACCTGCGCCAGGGTATCTGAAAATTTTTCGAAATTTCCAGACATTTTATCCAGATTGGTAAATGTGCTGGAAAGATGTTCTTTATTTCCTGAAACTATTTGATCCAGGGATTGTGAAGTTTCTTTTAAGGACCGAACTGTTTCTGCCAGATCATCGAAAGTAGCAGAAATATTATTTCTGGTTTTTGGGCTTAAAACCTGATTAAAGGCCGTAAGCAAAGAATCTGCACTTACAATGGTTCTTTCCACTTTTACCTGTAAGGGTGTTAAGCGCTCATTAACAAGTTCCATAATCCCTTCTTCAATATCACTGGGTAAAGTATCTCCGCTCTTTGCGATGGTTTTTGAATCGTATTCGGGCACTATCGCCAGGGATTTTCCGCCAATTAGCCCTCCTCCGTAAATTTGTGCAAGACTGCTTTTAGAGAATTTAAAGTCGCTGTCCACGGTAAAGGTTACTAAAAGTAACCCTGATTTATCTAAAAAATTGATATTTGTTACCTGTCCTACTTTTAACCCATTAATGGTTACTGTAGAAGAAGGAGAGAGCCCTTCTACATCGGCATAAATAGCGTAAAATTTCCTATTGGATTCCAGCAGGTTTTTACCTTTTAAAAAGCTATAACCAAAAATTAAAATAGCTATGGCAATTACTGCCAGTATGCCGGTTTTTACCTCCTTAGAATATTTCAAAAGCTAATTTTTTTTATGAATAGCTACAAATTTAGAAATAAATATAGGAAAGTAGTGCTATTTGGCTTCAGAATTTAACGCCTCCTTAACTGTAAGCTTGTTTCCATTTTTAAAAGCCACTAAATAACTGGACTTAAACCCTGCGGAAATGGCTTCATGGTGCAAATTTTTTATATGGGCATAACTGGAGGTAGCTCCATAATAATATTTGTAGAGTTTTCCTTCTTTTTCACGAAATACAGGGGTTAATCCTTTAAAATTACGCGAGGTGGGTTCGAGTTTTTTTGAACTGGCGGCCAGCTGAACTTTAAATGTTATTCCTTCATAATTATCAGACAGATCAGAAACTACGTCTTTTTGGGTAGGTTTTGGTGGTGCCTGAGCCTCGGAGTTCTGAACAACATTAATGTTGATATTGTCCATATATTCATCGATCCCGTCTACAATGGCATGAGCCATTTTTGTTTGTCCAGACTCACTGTTTAGAAACGGGCCTTCTTGATGATTAGTTAAAAAACCTGTTTCTATGAGTACGCTTGGCATATAGGTTTCCCTAAGTACAAGAAATATATTCTGTTTTACTCCACGATCATTTCTATGTAATTCGTTTGTGAATTTTTTTTCCACAAAATCGGCAAGCATAATACTTTGGTCCAGAAATTCTTCCTGCATAAGAGTTAAACCTATATAAGATTCAGGGGAATTAGGATCGAAACCATTATATGTAGCTTTATAATTATCTTCCAGATAAATTACAGAATTCTCCTTTTTGGCGATATCCATATTATCTTTATTTCTGCTTAACCCCAATACCCAGGTCTCTGTTCCGTTTGCCTGAGAGGTGTGAGAATTACAATGAACCGATACAAATAAATCTGCATGGGCATCATTTGCAATCCGCGCTCTTTCATCTAAAGGAATAAAGACATCTTTATCGCGGGTATAGATTACGCGGATATCGTTATTCTTTTCCAGCTCATGGCCAATTTTTAAAATGATACTAAGGGCAATATTCTTTTCTTTAAAGCCGCCCCCCATATTCCCAGGGTCCTTCCCTCCATGCCCAGCATCCAAAACCACAACGAATTTTTGTTTGCCAACGCTTTTTTGACCAAAAGAAACCGAAGTTAATGCAAGAAAAGTGAATAGTAATACCAAAAGTTTGTGTAGGTTCGTTTTCATAGATATACAACGATAGGATTAAAGGGATTATTTTAATGTCTTATTTTTTTTGAAACCCAAAAGGAAGCTAAAAAAATATATGTAATTTTGAACATTCAAAAAGCAAGCCATTCTTTACAAAAATAGCACTTATAGCATTGCGGACAAATTCTCTCTATATACTTTTTACTTTTGTTTTTATAGTATTTTCCAGCCTAACCGTTAGGGCACAGGAAACAGGAAAACAAAAGAGGCTTCGTATTGAAGCCCAAAGAGACAGTGCACGAAAAGTCACAGATTCGCTTGTTTCGGCAAAAGCTTTAATCGAAAAAGACAGTATTAAAGGTGATACACTTAAGCCTAAGAAGGGAGAATTAACCGATGTTGTAAAATATTCCGCAGAAGACTATATGCGACTTAGTCCCCACGAAAATCGCATGTATCTATACAATCAGGCACAGATTACTTATGGAGATATGGTTATGACGGCAGGCCTTATAGTGGTAGATAATTCTAAAAATGAAGTTTATGCTTACGGAATTCCGGATTCTACCGGTGCCTATTCGCAGAAACCCATTTTCACCCAGGGTTCCCAGACGGTGAAGCCGGATTCTATTCGGTTTAATTTCAAAACACAGAAGGCGTTGGTTTATAATTCCCGGACAGAACAGGGAGAGTTTAAAGTTAAAGGAGAAGTGACCAAACGTGTAAACGATTCGGTGTACTATATGCAGAATGTACGGTTTACTACTTCTGAGAATGAAGAAAATCCCGATTATTATTTTTATGCACGCCGAATAAAATTCGTACCGGATAAAAAAATCGTAACCGGACTGGTAAATATGTATATTGAAGACGTTCCCACTCCCCTTGGCCTACCGTTTGGATATTTTCCTTTAACAGATAAACAAACCTCCGGATTTATTATTCCTTCGTTTGGGCAAAGCAATAATCAGGGATACTTTTTACAAAATGGAGGATATTATTTCGCTATTAGCGATTATATGGATTTACTTGCGGTAGGAGACTATTATACCAATGGAAGTTATGGGTTAAGGTTAGAGTCCAGTTATGCAGTACGCTATAAATTTAGAGGAAATATTAGTTTTAGATATGAGAACCTGTTAAACAGTGAAAGAGGATTCCCCGATTTCTCTCAAAGAACAGTTTATAATCTACGCTGGAACCATTCCCAGGATTCTAAAGCTAATCCCAGTTCTCGCTTTTCTGCTTCGGTAAACCTTGGTAGTAGTAATTATTATCAGGAATCGGTTAGTCAGGGAAATACAGCAAACTTTTTAAATAACACATTAAGTTCTTCGGTTTCTTATTCAAAGACATTTCCGGGAGATCCGCAGGTAAACTTCAGCGTGACTGCCACGCATTCTCAAAACACCAATACAGGGCAAATAAATATGACGTTGCCTACCGTACAAGCAAGTGTGGCAAGGATCTACCCTTTAGCTCCCAAAACCGGAAGTAAAAAGGGGCTTATTGAAAATATAAATCTTCAGTATACGTTAAGGGGTGTGAACCGCATAAATACGGTTGATTCTCTTTTTTTTAAGCCGCAAATGTTCAGAGATGCCAATTCCGGAATCCAGCAAACCATTCCTATTTCTACCAATTTTAAGTTGTTTAAATATTTAAGCGTGAGTGCGGGTGGAAATTATGAAGAAAACTGGTTGTTTAAAACCTTTGATCGATCTTACAATCAGGTGACTCAAAAAGAAGTCGTAGACACTGTGAGAGGCTTCGATTCTTATAGAACCTACAACTTTAATGCGAGTATTGGAACCACTATTTACGGACAGGTAACCTTCGGAAAAGATAAAAAAATCCAGGCAATCCGGCATGTAATGCGCCCTTCTGTAAGTTATAATTACAATCCCGCTTTCGATCAATATTATGATCAGTATCAAATAATTAATAACAATGATCCCAGTTTAAATAGATATGTAGATTATTCCAGGTTTCAGGGTACTTTATTTGGAGCACCGGGCAGAATGTTTGCCAGTTCCCTTGGCTTTTCTATAAGCAACACCCTCGAAGCAAAAGTGCGTGATAAGGATAGTACTGCAACAGAACCTAAAAAAATCACCTTATTAAATAACTTTAATCTTAGTGCCGCTTATAATCTGGCTTCAGATTCTTTAAGGCTATCTCCCATTAGCCTGCGGGGAAGTGTGCCTATTATTCAGAACAAACTGGATATCAATCTGGCCGCTAATATGGATATATATGCACTCGACAATAATAACAGGCGAATTGATAAGTTGAATATCAATAATGGTGGAAGTTTATTCAGGTTTACTTCTGCAAATGTAAGTTTTGGGTATTCCTTCTCCAGCAAAGATTTTGAAAAGGATACCGAAAACAAGGATAAACTTAAGAACGAAACCTTCAGGAATGGAGGCCGTCCCGATGATCTCTTCGGAAAAAATCCAAATCTTGACGGGAGTTTTTATGAAGATAAAAACCTGAAGAACGATAAAAAAGAACATAATGAATGGTATCATTATAAAATTCCCTGGGATATTACTTTAGCTTATTCTATGACGTATAATAATATAGCCCGGCAGAACGAAATTTCCTCTCATTCCATCATGTTCTCGGGGAATGTGGAGTTATCTCCTAAATGGGTAGTAGGTGGTTCTTCGGGATTCGATTTTAAGAATGGTGGGTTTACCTATACACAATTAAGATTTGAACGTGACCTGGATAGCTGGAAAATGAATTTTAGCTGGGTGCCTTTTAGCTCCAGGGCTTCCTGGTACTTTTTTATAGGAATTAAATCTTCGTTGCTACAAGATATTAAATACGATAAACGAAGGGTTCCAGATAGAAAATTATAAGAGAAATCCAGAGAAAAGAATAAGGATAGAATTAAACTTTTAATTATGAAAAAAATAATAAACACTTCCAAAGCTCCGGCACCTATAGGGCCTTACAATCAGGCTGTTCTTTCGGGTAATACACTTTACACTTCAGGGCAAATCGCAATAAATCCTGAGACCGGCGAATTGCAAACTGGTTCTATAGCAGAAGAAACAAAACTGGTAATGGAAAATTTGAAAGCCATTCTTAAAGAGGCAGGAATGACTTTCGAAAATGTGATTAAAACTTCAATATTTATAAGTGATATGAAGAATTTTTCGCAGATAAATGAAGTTTATGGCTCCTATTTTAATGCTGAAACCTCTCCGGCAAGAGAAACTGTGGAAGTTGCCAATTTACCTAAGTATGTAAATGTAGAAATTAGCGCAATCGCTGTTAAATCCCTTTAATTAATAATCTTGCGGTTGCCGGATTAGTGGCTAGCGGGATATTATGTACATCGCACAAACGCATGAGCATAAAAATATCCGGCTCGTGTGGGTGTTTATCTAGAGGATCTCGAAAAAAGATCACCATATCTATATTTCCCTCCGCAATTCGGGATGCAATCTGGGCATCGCCACCCATTGGACCGGAAAGCAGTTTTTCTACTTCAAACCCGGCTTCTTCTGTTCTTGCCCCGGTTGTACCGGTTGCTATTAAATGAATTTCTTTTGAATGAAGTACCTCCTTATTTTCATTCAGAAATTGAACCATCTCAGGCTTTTTCCCGTTATGGGCAATAATTGCTATGTTCATTTTTAGGTAGATAAAATATCTGAAATACGAAGCAGATCTTTATTTATATTATGTTTTCCTTTTAATGCGGTTTCCAGGCTGCACGCTTTAACCTGGTTTTGCACAAAGCCTACCATCACATTTTTTTGTCCGTCAAGTAAAAGTTCAACAGCTTTTACACATAATCTGCTGGCCAGGACTCTGTCGAAACAGGAAGGGCTTCCACCGCGCTGAATATGTCCTAAAACGGTAACCTTTGCATCGTAATAAGGTAGATTTTTCTTTACATATTCGGCTAATTGAAATACATTCTTCCCAATTTTATCACCTTCAGAAACCACAACAATACTCGAGGTTTTTCCCGAGCGCCTGCTGCGCTCCAGCGAATCCAGCAATCTCTCAAGTCCCAGGTTTTCTTCAGGAATCAAAATTTCTTCAGCTCCTGCCCCTATTCCACTGTTTAAGGCAATAAAACCGTTATCACGTCCCATCACTTCTACAAAGAAAAGCCTGTTATGAGAACTGGCAGTATCTCTAATTTTATCTATAGCTTCGACTACCGTATTTAAAGCCGTATCATACCCAATTGTATAATCGGTTCCGTGAATATCATTATCTATAGTGCCCGGAACTCCAATTACTGATATTCCATGTTCTTCACTTAATAATTTTCCTCCTCTAAAAGTACCATCTCCACCAATAAGAATCAGCGCATCTACCTTTGCTTTTTTAAGTACATCGGCTGCTTTTTTTCTTCCTTCCACAGTCATGAATTCCTTGGAGCGGGCAGTTTTTAAAATAGTACCACCACTGGGAAGGATATTACGAACAGACCTTGCATCCATTTCAAAGTAATCTCCTTCAATCATTCCCTGAAACCCTCTGTAAAAGCCTACACACGGAATATGGTAATAAGCGCATGCTCTAACTACTGCTCTAATTGCCGCGTTCATTCCAGGAGAATCACCTCCGGAAGTCATTACGCCTATACGATTGATATTTTTTGCCATGAATTGAATTTAAACTTAAAAATACAAACTTATGGGAGATACAGAAATTATGAACTCCTATTTAATAATTAAAGAATGAATGGTTACCCTATTGCTTCGGAAAAACTATATAATCCGGTGCCAGAGACTTTGCCGATTTTTCCTCTTCTTTTTCTTTGGCCGATTTTATAATCTCCTTATTCATAATCTTGCGAATCAATTCTTTAAAAGTATCGAAATCTACCGAATATGAAAGCCCTACCCCTTGGGTGAATCCTATTTGTTCCCCTATATACTGAATATTATTCTCCCGATTAAAAATTTTGGCTTTCAGCGTTCCATCTTCATTCAAAAGGAAATCTATTTCAAAATCTCCAACAATCACAGATTCTGTAGTTCCTCCTACCGGAATTCCCACCTGCCCATTAATTAAGACCCTGTTACTTATTTGAGTAGATAGAGTTAGCCCAAACCTATCAACGGTTTGCTGATCGGGAGTTCTGTCTCCCTGAACATAATTTACTCCTACCTGAAATTTCCCGTTTTCATCTGCAAAGATATCATTTACCAAACTGGAAGCTCTTTCTACCAGGTTACCGGTAATCGCATTTTGCCCAATGGCGAACTGACTATAAAAAGATCCCTGAGTAACCAGGAATAATGCCTGTAATTCCCTGCTCGCCCGGTCATTAATCCTATATTCCAATTCCGATTTTACTACAGAACTCGTGTTAGGAAATTCAAGATTGAAGGTAATATCGGGCTGCGCGATCTGCCCCTGTAATTGTATTACCACATCTACGGGAATTTTTCGGTTTACCGACGGGTTTTCCAACAGCACCGCTGGATTTGCCTGAACTTCATAAACGGCGCTAACATCCAGTTGTGCTCTAAGCGGATTTCCATCCCAATTTATACTACCTCCGGAACGTACCTGAAATACCTTCTGCACCAATCCTGCATATTTAAAGTTGTAAACCCCCTTATATACCACAAAATCACCCCACATATTAAATTTACCGTTGGTGTTGATTTCTATCAAAAGGTTTCCTGCTCCCCGCCCTCTTAAAGTACTCCCACTAGTTTGATCTACCACCACTTCTACTTCGGCATCATTGGTAATATCCAGATCGAAATTTAATTCCAGTCCTTTTACTTCGGGAATTTCTATCGATTTTCCTGCTAGTTTAGATGCTTTTTCTTCAGGACTTAAAAAGTGGATATAAGAGTTGTCTCCTGCAGTTTCTGTAGAACTAAGAGGAATTTTAAAAATAGTTCCTTTCTCGGTAGTTGCGTTTACATCTATCACCAACTCATCGGTAGGCCCCTTTATAGTAGCCAGGCCATCAATAAAAGCAGTTCCGTAGTAAAGTGCATCCTGATCTGCCTTAGTATCTAAAACCACCAGCCGGTCTGAAGTTACCTGTAAATTTAAAAACCATTCCCTGAAATTTTTATGAGTGATAGTACCATTTAAAATTCCTTTAGTTTGATATTTAGTATCGGTTATTCCTACCTTATTAAAATTAAATTGCTGCTGGGTAAGATCAACCACCGCATTATTATTAAAGTCAAAATCTACATTCAGATATGGAATTCTTACGCCGGCCTTCTCTAAATTGAGTTTTCCCGTTATATCAGGGTTTCGGTAATTGCCTGTAACTTTTGCATCTCCCGAAGCAAAACCTCTAATATTATCTATAGCAATACCGCCTAAGGGACTAAAAGCCGCAAGATTGAATTTGCGCAAGGCCACATCAAGATCGATGGTAGGCGTATTACCATTAACAGAAATTCCTCCCTTGGCATTCAGAGATTCTAATTCTTTTCTTTTAAGAGAAGCATCTACTTTATAGTAGGTGAGATCCTCGTTCCCATCTACATTAAGAGAGAGGTTCCCCATTGGGGTGTCATTAATTTTAAGGCTGTCTATCTTTAAAGAAGTATTAGGAAAATATGCTCCCTTCTTCTGGAGTAAATTCAAGTTCCCATTAAGGGTTCCAGCCATATCAAGACTGTCTATATCTGGGGTGATTTTTCCAATATCAACATCTTTAAATTTAATTTTAAAGTCTTTGTATGTTGAATCCCGCAAATTACCACTTAAGCTTATAATTTCATTTTTATGACTCATGACCAAGGAGTCTACTGCAAGATCTTTAAAATTATTATCGAAAACTATACGGTTGCTTTTATTGCTGTTTTCGTTAAGATACCAGGTGTTATCCTTAAATTTTATATCGGATTTCTGAATTCCTATCACCGATTTATTGTTCTTATTAATGGTGTGGAATAAATTCAGATTAAAAACATCGTTATTGTTCTTACCTCCTTGAAATTCTGAACGAATAAAAAGAGTATCCCTGAGGGTAACATTAATTAAACTAAATTTTGAAAAATTGTAGAAATCTGTGGCGACACTGTCCGCCTCCACATAGGTGTTATAAATAGGATTGGTATTATCTACCTGGATATTTATATCCTGCATCATATTCCCAAAGGCATTGATCTTTGGCGATTTAAAGGTTAATTTGAATTCAGATTCATTAGATTCCACCCTTCCGCGGATGTAGGTATTGGGAGCCAGAGTGATTTCCGGATAAAACACTTCGACTATTTTATTATAAATATCGAAATCGAAATCCATGTACTGGTTATTAGTGATGGTTTTAGGCTTATAATTGGTATAGATACTACTAATGGAATTTCTGAATAGCGCGCCTACTTCTGCCAGCTGAAATTTTCCGGTTACCTTTCCATTTATAACATCTGGAGATGCAACGGCAATGGTTCTTTCCCCATCATTGTTAAAACTGGACGTTATGGTAAGATCATCAAAATGGTAAAAATCATGGGTGTTTTTATAGGAGGTATTGGTAAAAATTATCTTCCCCGCAACATTATCTATATTAGTACCCTCCATATTCATGATAACATCACCTTTAAAAATGGACAGAGTATCTCGTGAAATAAAATTGAGTTTGTTCAAATCTGCATAACCTACAGAGGCTTCAAAATCATAGATATTATCTTCTTTAGAAACATCTACCAGCCCGTTAAATTCTACCTGGAAATTTTTATCGTGAGAAATGAAATTACCGTTAAACACCGAATTTCGAACATTTCCTAAAATTTGAATATCGGCGTAGGTGTAGTTGTTGTATTTCAGTTTAGAAATTCGTCCCCGTACCTGGGTATTCAGGCTTTCTGAAGTAAAACCTTTTCCGTCCACATCCAGATTCAAACTTGTTTTCCCCAGTTTCTGATTATTTACCAGCTTCCCTATATTAAAATCCTTGAAAACCAGATTTCCTTTGTAGGTGGTATTAAGCGAATTGTCGAAATGATGCATATTAATGTCTGCTTTTACCATTCCTAATTGGGTGGAAATCGTAACATCTGCATCAAGCGCATCTTTGGTTAAAACTGTAGTGCCTTGTAGTCGTAAACTTCCAAATTCGCGAAGGGTAATGGGCAGTTTCTCCCGCAAGATACTGGGTAGCAAATGCACCAGATCGTAGTAATTGGATGAAAGGTTAGAGAAATCTCCTGTAAGTTTAAATGGCTGGGGCTTTCCCGGGAAGGCTCCTGTCAGGCTTACTTCTCCATTAACACTACTGCGATCCATTCCATTTAGCTGCAGATTATGCAAGGTAAAATTGTTGAGAGTTCCAGTTAAATGTGTAGAAAGATTAATCTTTTCATTTTTCCCGAAGGGTTCATAAAAGTGCTTCAAATCTGTGGAAGAGATTTCAGAATTGTTAAAAACTGCATCTACATTTACTTTATTTACAAAATCTGAAAAATCTTTTAAGGTATAATTAAACGTAATTTCTGCCTTAACATCTGAATTTGGGGTAAGTAATTCAAATCTTTTGAACTGCATCCGGGTAGGAGAATAACTAAATTTAGTAGAAAAATTATTGATTTTTGTACCTCTCCCTTCCAATGCCTGCATCGAATTTATATCTACCGAAAATCGATCGTTTACCACATTTAAATTTTCTGCCTGTAAATTCAGGCTGTCCAGTTTTATTACCTCCGGCGATTCATTATTTTCATCTACATAACTATAATGCCCATTTTGAATGTAAATATCGCTCACATTCATATGGAAATCTTTAGGATTTCCTGAAGGTTGGGATTTTAGTTTATCCAGTAAAATAGTCAGGTTATCAGAGTCTTCCCCTTTATAGCGCTTCATTTCAAGATTAAAACCTTTTGCAGTCGTACTTCCTATATTTGGATTATTGTTTATAAGGTTGGAAATCCCAAGGATCGAAGTTCTTAATTCATCTATGGTAAGAAGGGTATCCTTATGATGATCTTCTACGTAAATATCGTTAAGTTTTACCTTGCCAAAATAAGAAAAACTTACCCGGCCTACATTTACGTTTACATCAGAGTTCTCCCTGATAGATTTTGTTAATTTTTTTGCCACCGAAGTCTGGACGGCAGGGATGGAAAATAAAATCAATAAAATCACAAAAAACAGAAGCAATGCAACAACTGTCCTAAGTAGTATTTTCCAGAATTTTTTGATATGCTTTTATGTTTTAACTTTGTACCTTCTTTAAAAAAATAAACGCCGGCAAATTTTTACAATGACTTCCGAAAACATTTACATCCTTGCTATTGAATCCAGTTGCGATGACACTGCGGCCGCTGTGTTACACAACGATAAATTATTATCCAATATTGTTGCTACTCAGGAGGTTCACCAAAAATATGGAGGAGTGGTTCCGGAGCTCGCTTCCCGGGCGCACCAGCAAAATATTGTACCAGTGATCCACGAGGCCCTCGCTCAGGCAAATATCGACAAAAAAGATGTATCTGCAATCGCTTTTACAAAAGGTCCCGGACTTATGGGATCTTTACTTGTTGGAACCTCTTTTGCAAAATCACTGGCGTTGGGATTAAATATTCCGCTTATTGAAGTAAACCATATGCAGGCTCATATTCTGGCCCATTTTATAGATGAAGAAAACTTCAAAAAACCCAGCTTTCCTTTTTTAGCAATGACTATTAGCGGAGGCCATACACAGATTGTAAGAGTTTCAGATTACTTTAAAATGGAAGTGATCGGGCAAACTATCGACGATGCGGTAGGCGAAGCTTTCGATAAATCGGCTAAAATTCTGGGCCTTCCCTATCCCGGTGGCCCTTTGATAGACAAAAATGCCAAACTGGGAAATCCGAAAGCTTTTAAATTTACCAAACCAAAAGTAGAAGGACTGGATTTTAGTTTTAGCGGACTTAAAACCGCGGTGCTTTATTTTATTCAAAAAGAAGTGAAAAACAATCCCGATTTTATCCAGGAAAACCTGAATGATATTTGCGCTTCCATTCAATACACCATCATAGAAATTTTGATGGATAAACTTAAAAAAGCGGTTAAACAAACCGGAATTAAACAGGTTGCCATTGGTGGCGGGGTTTCTGCAAATAGCGGAATTAGAAATGCCCTTAAAGCCGCGGAAGAAAAATACGGCTGGCAAACCTATATTCCCAAATTTGAATATACAACAGATAATGCCGCGATGATAGGAATTGCCGGCTATTACAAATATCTTCAGAAAGAATTCGCAGATCTTTCGGTTACCGCCAGTGCACGTTATAAAATTTAAAGTATGCAGCTATTTTTTCATCCCGATATTTCTGAAAACGATGCTCAAATAATTTTTCCGAAGGACGAGAGCAGGCATATTGTAAAAGTTTTACGAAAAAAAGAAGGCGATATTCTAAACGTTACCAACGGGAAAGGTTTTCTTTTTGAAACTGAAATAATAGCAGCAAATCCACAAAAATGTGTAGCAAATATCCTGAGCAAATCCTTTCAGAAAAAATCCAATGCGTATTTACACCTGGCTGTCGCACCCACTAAAATGAACGATCGCTATGAATGGTTTTTAGAGAAGGCAACCGAGATAGGAATCGACGAAATAACACCTGTTATTTGCGAACACAGCGAACGAAAAGTGGTAAAACTCAATAGGTTTGAAAGGGTAATACAAAGCGCTATGAAGCAATCCCTTCATTTTAATATACCGAAAATCAATGAACCTGTAGCTTTTTCAGATTTTATAAAATCCACCGGAACCGGAGATAAATTTATTGCGCATTGCGAAGAAGATTTACCTAGAAAATCTTTAAAAAATGAACTAATACCCGGAAATAAAATTACAGTTCTCATAGGTCCCGAAGGAGATTTTTCTTCTATAGAAATAAAATTAGCGCTGGAAAAAAACTGGAAACCAGTGAGTTTAGGAACTTCCCGCCTGAGAACCGAAACCGCTGCAATTGTTGCCTGCCATACCTTTGCTCTTATAAATGAAGATAATTTGTAATGAAATGAAAAAGCTCTGCCTTTTAATACTGGTAATGATTTCTGTACAGGGATTTTCACAGCAAATTGCCTTAATGAAATATCAGGGAGGTGGCGACTGGTATGCGAATCCCACCTCATTAAAGAATCTTATCAAGTTTTGCAACGATAATATTGGCACCAGCATAGATCCCAAACCGGCGACGGTTACTCCGGGGAGCAGTGATATTTTTCAATATCCTTTTATTCATATGACAGGCCACGGAAATGTATATTTTAGCGATGAAGAAGCAGAAAATCTTCGTAAATACTTATTTAGTGGTGGATTTTTACATATTGATGATAACTACGGAATGAACAAATATATAAGGAAAGCGCTTAAAAAAGTATTTCCCAATAAGGAATTACAGGAACTGCCTGCCTCTTTCCCTATTTTTAGCAGTGCCTTTAATTTTCCTGCTGGATTGCCTAAAATTCACGAACACGACGGATTGCCCCCACAGGCTTTCGGTCTCTTTGAAAAAGGACGTCTTATATTAGTGTTTACATATGAAAGTGATCTGGGTGATGGCTGGGAAGATCCCGAAGTTCATCACGATCCTGAAGAAGTTCGTTTAAAAGCGCTAAAAATGGGAGCCAATCTTGTGAAATATGTTTTTGAACATTAGCAGGATCTTACTGCTTTACAATTATTAAACTGGCTTTTGCGCCCGTAAGTAAATTCCATTCGTTAGAAGTAATAAGCTCGCCATTCTCACCAAAAACCTTGAAAGCTGCGGTGTTGGGACCAGAAGTTCCCTGGTTAAGCGCTTCGATTTCTATGGTATTAAAGCCGCTTTGTAAATTTACCAACACCGGAATATAACCTCCCGGAAGGGTAATATTAGGTTGCACTACTTTACCATTTACAGAAACTTTTACACGATCACCATCTACATACTGATAATCCCTGCAATAAATTTCAACGAATTTTCCGTTGGTTTTAAAATCTCCCAGATACTGATCTTTTTTATAGGGTACGCTGGATTTTTTATCCTCCGTCCATTTTTGTTCTATATAATCGCCCGCTGTTAAAAGTCCGGTATCTGTATACATTGAAAATTTAGGTTTCTCTTCTTCTTTTTTTGAAGAGGAAGAAGTTCCCGTATTCACGTTTTTAATAAAAGGATTTGTGGCTGTTGGAGCGGGAACTGTGGTGGGCAAAGGGTTGGTTTTGCTTTTGGTACGCTCAATGGGAGTTGAAGGAATAGGAATTTCCTGCGCAAAAAGTCCTATAGATAAAAAAAGAAATGCAAGAAAGTATACCGTTTTCAAATTAGAAGTTTTAGCATAGATATATCAAAAATCCTTCCCAATTTAAAAATTTTAAATAATTTTTAAAGAAAGTGACTGAAAACCTTTACTTAATAACGATTTATTTTTTGTTTCAGTACACCTAATGCTAATCTTTTACTAAGATTATGGGGTTGAAATTCATATTTTTTCTGCCTATCTTCCACCTCCAAAATTAAATTCATGATAGTTCACCATCTTTCAGATAATAATTCAGTTTTAAACACCTTTATTTCAGAGATACGGGATAAAAATATTCAACAGGATTCTCTCCGTTTCAGAAGAAATATTGAACGAATTGGTGAAATTTTGGGGTATGAGATGAGTAAAACTTTACAATTTTCATCAAAATCTTTTCAAACCCCGCTTGGAGAAAGTAAAATTCCTGTAATTGATGAAAAAATAGTAATCTGTTCAATTTTACGGGCAGGTTTACCGCTGCATCAGGGATTGCTTAATTATTTTGATAAAGCTGAAAACACTTTTATTTCTGCCTATCGACATTTAATTAATGAAACTGAATTTGAAATTAAAGTAGAGTATCTGGCCTCTCCTTCTTTGGAAGGAAAAACTTTGGTGCTGGCAGACCCGATGATGGCTACAGGAAGTTCTTTTGTAAATGTTTTTCATGCGCTTAAAGATATGGGCACGCCTTCCTCCATTCATTTAATTGCTGTAATTGGAGCACAGCCTGGTGTTGAGTACGTTGCCGAAAATTTCCCTGAAAACACTCATCTATGGATTGCCGCCGTAGATGAAGAATTAAACGATAAAGGCTATATAGTTCCGGGGTTAGGAGATGCCGGAGACCTCGCTTTTGGTACAAAACTCCAGCATTAATCTTTTGAAGTTTCCAATAAAGATAGAATATTCCCGGAAGGATCTTTAAACCAAGCGATTTTGGGACCTTTTGAATTTCTAAAGATTCCATCCTCATCTGTTTTTATAGGCGCCGGATATTTTTCAAATTTTATTCCCTGTTGTTTTAATTCCCTTACCACATTTTCAATATCATCTACTTCAAAATTTAACACGGTAAAGTCTGCGGCGGTATGGTTAGGCTTAGTATATAGCATAACTTTAAACTGGTTATTCAAATTTATCTGCAATAAACCCGGTGACGTTCTGGCCACGACCAGCTGTAAAGCTTCTTCATAAAACTCTTGTGCCTCTTCCAAATTACTTATAGAAAAGCTGCTAAATGCTTGTTTTGTGAGATTCCTTTAATTGTATTTGACTGATATACATAAAAATACAACTTATTATAGGATTAAGAACGATTTAACTTTCGTCGCCAAAGTTTTGTTAAACGTAAAATTTATCACAAGATATGTGAAAGAGACTCGTTTTCTTTGAATAATCCAAATCAATTAAACCTACAAACGGGTAAAATTTAAACATTATAATGATGAAAAAAACGTTATTAGTAACCGTATTATCGGCAGCGATGTTTACATCTTGTGTGTCGAAAAAAAAGTATGTAGAGTCACAGAATGAACTCTCGCAAACTAAAAGTCAGTTACAAAAAACAGAAGTAGAAAAAGAACAGGCTCAGGATAAACTGAATGCCATTCAGGCTCGTGTTGAAGAGTACAATGCAAAAATAAACTCTTTAAAAGAATCTAATGATTCAAAATACGAAAAGAATGACCTTACTGTAATGTCCAACAATACCAAGGACAAAATGAGGGAAACCCTTAAAAAAGTAGATCCTGAAGAATTGGCAAAAGCAAATACCCTGGAAGATTCAATCAATCTTGCGGTTTCTTATAATTTAAAGAAATCGATTTCCAAAGATTCTGAAAGCGATGACGTGGATATTAGCGTAGATAAAACGGTAGTAATGATTAATGTTTCAGACAAATTGCTTTTTAACAGTGGTAGTTATCACGTAAGCAGTAAAGCCAATGATTTGCTTCAAAAGCTTGCGAATGTTATTAATTCTGAACCGAGTATGGAAGTAATGGTAGAAGGTAACACAGATTCCCAAACCATAGTTCCGGGATCTTATTTAAAAGACAACTGGGATTTAAGTGTGCGACGTGCCACTGCAATTGTAAGAATTCTACAGGACAAGTATAATGTGGATCCTGGGAAGTTGATTGCTGCCGGAAGAAGTAGTTATGATCCTTTGGTAGATAACGACACAAAAGAAAACCGGGCAAAAAACCGCAGAACAAAAATTGTGATTATTCCCAATCTGGATAAGTTTTTTGCATTACTTGAATCCAGTAATTAAGCACTAATTCAAAAAAGTAAATAAAAAAACGGGATAAAAATTATCCCGTTTTTTTTAATCTTTTTGTTTAGACTGCAGAAAGTATATCTATTTTTTGAATTTTAGGTTCTTCAGAAAGTAAATCCGGAGCTTTTTCCATAAGTGCCGAGGCGATGGAGCCATTTAAATGTGCTTCCCTGCCCTCTTCATTTTCAAAAGTATCGAATATTCCGAAAGTTGATTTATCAATTTTAAAGGAATACCAGGTAATTGTTTTTTCTTCACGTCTGGCAAGATCTACCGCTCCCTGAATAAAATTAGCCACTTCGAGTTCTTTTCCTTCCTTTGCTTTTAATGTTGCCAATAATCCTAAATTTTTCATTGTATATGTTGTTATTATAGATTTATTAATCCTTTTCCTTAAAATTACATTAAGTTGATGATTTTGAAAAAATAATAACAAATACTTAAGGTTTGTATATTACTACTTCTATTTTTTAAGGCTCAGTAAATAATCCTGAAGAGAAAATCTTCCTCCTCCAGTAATTAGCAGCGTAAAAAATATAAGAAGATAACCAACTGCCAGCTCTTTTATATTAAAAGGATCTGCCCCATGAGCATTAAAAATTGCAACAAGCATAGTTACAATTAAGGGAATGCATGCCAGTCTGGTAGCCAGGCCTAAAAAGATTAGTATAGAACAAAAAACTTCAGCAAAAACAGCGAGAGCAAGTGAAATATATGCTCCCAAACCTAAAAAATCAAGGAAATGTATTTCGTTGCCTCCTAATAGAATCATTAATTTTGGGATTCCATGAGTAAGCATTAGAAGCGCAATTCCTATGCGTAATAGAAGAATACCAGTATCTAAACTTTTAAACTGATTTCGGGGAGAATTAGCGTTATCCATTCTTTTTTACCCCGAAGATAAAATTTTTTTGAACTTCTCTGTCAAAAACCTCTAAAAATGAAGTGTTTAATAGCCATTTTTAGTACACGATTTCAAGAATTTTAAGCAATTGGTTTTCCCCAGCTATAAAGACCGTAACTTCCTCTCCTTTCTTTTTCCCGGTTAGGGCTCTGGCAATTGGAGCTACGAATGCAATTTTGTTCTGTTTAATATTTGCTTCGTCCACCCCTACTAACTGAAATGTTCTCCGGACAGAATTTTTGCCATTTAGTATTCTGCAAAAATCCACGGTAGCTCCAAACCTCACCTCATCCTGTGTTTGTTCTTTGGGTTCTATAATCCGGGAGCTCGAAATTCTATCATTTAATAGATTGAGTTTCCCCGTTAATATTGCCCGCTGATGGCGTCTTTCTTTTTCATTCTCCAGATTGTTTTCATTTAACGCTTCTTCAATTTGTTTTCTTTCTTTTAAAAGTAAATTATATCCATTTGGAGTAACATAATTAGTTACACCCGCAGGTAAGGCAGCTCTTGGTGGTATAAAAGGGGCTTCTTCCTGATCTTCTTCTTTTACAAATCCTCTACTCATGATTAAGGTTTTAATTTAAAATATAAAAAATGTAAGAGAGCTGTTCCCGCATTAAGATATATTTAGTACTTCTAAGATAGAAATCTATAATTAGTCGCAAGAAATCAATAGCTTTAAAATTGCTTATTTTAAAATAGCATAATAAAAGGTTAAAGTGCATATTTTATTCCTTGATTACACATAATCTTGTAAATTAGAAACAGGTATTTTCTGAATAGAATCAGTTTTTTTAATACCTGTTAATGAATTATTGTAACCCCGTAATCAATGGCTTTCAGTTTATTAAATGGCTTTAGCAGGACTAATATGGTCTCTAAAACTTACGATTATTGTATGGAATTCTTAAACAATAGTCGGTGTAAATCATTGCCATTTCACAGTATTCAGCACACTCAGGATGTATTTAAATATGTAAAAACTATTGCAAATTATGAAGAGGTTTATGGCCAGGACCTGGAACCTATTTTAATTGCCGCCCTTTTTCATGATACAGGAATGGCAGAAACCTATTTAAATCATGAAGAGCAAAGTGTGGTGTATGCCCTGGAATATCTTAAAGAACAGGAATATCCGGATAATAAGACAAAAATTGTTACCAATTGCATTCTTGCTACCAAGCTGCCTCAAAATCCTCAGAATAAGGCTGAAAAAATTATATGTGATGCAGATCTATATCATTTAGGAATTGAAGATTATATATTTAGAAACGAGCGCTTGCGGGTAGAATGGGAACAATTTTTTGAAAAAGATTATTCCGATGAAGAATGGTATGCTATTAATGTAGAATTTTTAGAAAGTCAGCACTATCATACCTGGTTTGGAAAAACAGTACTTAAAAACCGCAAAGATCTTAACTGTAAGATGCTGAAAGAGCGGCACGAAAAATATAAAATATAAGCTTCCTGTTATTTTAGTGGCTTTACATATAAAGCACTTCCATTTTTTTCCGGTATTTTTGGAGAAATCCTTTTTATGAAAACGGTTTTAGTGATAGGCGCAGTCTGGCCAGAGCCCAATTCCACCGCTGCAGGATCCCGAATGCTTCAAATTCTTGATTTTTTTCTTTACCATAACTATAAGGTCATTTTTGCCTGTGCCGCTGCACCCAATTCAGAAAGCCAGTTTCTCGATACAAAAAATATTGAAACCCGGCAAATTCGTCTTAACCACTCTCAATTTGACGATTTCTTAAAAAAGATACATCCTGAAATTGTTGTTTACGACAGGTTTATAATTGAAGAACAATATAGTTGGCGCGTTCATAAATTTTGTCCCGATGCTCTTTCGATATTAGATACAGAAGATCTTCATTTTTTAAGGGAATTCCGAAGGCTGAGAATAAAAAATGAAACCGATATCCATATTCAGCAACTAGAGATTACAAAACGGGAAATCGCCAGCATTTATCGTTGCGACCTTAGTTTTATAATTTCTGAAGAGGAAGTAAAATTATTAAAATCTCAATTTCACATTCCTGAGCAACTTTTATTCTACCTGCCTTTTTTATTGGAGCGCATCTCTCCCTCTGATTTTTCATCATTACCTTCCTATAAAGAACGTCGCGATTTTATTTGTGTTGGAAATTTTAGACATGCGCCTAATAACGATGCTGTAAAATACTTAAAAGAAAAAATATGGCCTGAGATACACAGGGCATTGCCGGAGACAAAAATGAAGGTTTTTGGCGCTTATTCTAATTCAGGAGATTTACAACTTCAGGAGCCTCGCTTAAATTTTTATATAAAGGGATATATTCCAGATATTCACCTGGAAATGGCCCAGTCCCGGGTGCAGCTTGCCCCATTGCGTTTCGGAGCCGGATTAAAAGGTAAATTCATTTCAGGAATGTTAGCAGGAACACCTGCGATTACTACCACGCTTGGAGCTGAAGGTATAAATGGAAAACTTCCGTGGAACGGTTATGTTCAAAATGAAACCCAGGATTTTGCGAGAGCAGCGATAGAACTATATAGCAATGAAGAAAAATGGAATCAGGCCCAACAAAACGGAACTACAATTTTAGCAACACGTTTTAATAAATTTTTATATTATCCTTTACTAGAGGAAAAAATAGAACATTCCCTGGCAAATCTTTCTAATCTTAGGGTTAGGAATTTTGTAGGTGCCATGCTTCTTCATCACCGGAATAAAAGCACGTATTACTTATCAAAATATATAGAAACTAAAAGTATTTTACAAAATTTTCAGAAGAATCAGGAACTGTAAGGCAACAAGGAGTCGAACAACAATTTTTAATTTCTGATCATTAAATATCCTCAAGCAGTGATACTAAAAACCACCCTCCCTAAATTGGAAGGGAGGATGGTCTCTAAACAAACAAAAAACAGAAGGTATTATTGTTATTACGCCATTACAGGCTCTGCAGAAAAATTAAAAAGTTTAGTATGTAAAAATTGCAAAGCCCGTATCTTATTTTCGGTAGCTACCAGCAGGGACACATTATTTATACTCCCACCGTAAGAAATCATTCGAACAGGAATACTCTCCAGAATCTGGAAAAGTTTTGAAGTCCCTTTGTCATCTATAAGTCCCTCTCCTACTATACAAATTATAGAATGTTCCATCTCCACAGAAATTTCGCCATAAGCTTTTAATTCATCCAAAATATTATCAAGATATTTGGTATCATCAATAGTAAGGGAAATGGCGATTTCTGAAGTTGTAATCATATCGATAGGGGTTTCATGCTTATCGAAAACTTCAAATATTTTTCTTAGAAACCCATGCGCCATTAGCATTCGGTTTGATTTAATTTTTATAGCCGTGATTCCGTCTTTTGCCGAAATCGCTTTTAGTCCGGTTTCACTGGAATCTGAAGATATTTTGGTGCCCGGAGCCTCTGGGGTAAAGGTGTTTTTAAGATATACGGGGATATTCTTATCTATAATTGGAGAAACAGTTTGGGGATGCAGAATTTTTGCACCAAAATAGGCGAGCTCTGCAGCCTCTTCAAAACTTAAATGAGCCAGAGTATGGGTGTTTTCTACATATCTTGGATCATTGTTATGAAAACCATCAATATCTGTCCAGATTTGAATTTCAGAAGCCTGGACCGCGGCGCCTATTATTGTGGCGGTGTAATCACTACCGCCCCTTTTAAGGGTATTAATTCTGTTGAATTTATCTAAACGGACAAATCCCTGAGTAATGAAAATCGAATTTTTATCCTCCTTATCAAGATAGGAGGTTAACATTCTTCCTACCTTCTCCGTATCGGGATTTTCAAGATTGGAGACATACATGAATTTTTTCGCGTCTAAAAGGGTATTTGCTACCCCATCGGCTTTAAGAAATTGAGAAAAAATATAAGTTAGAAATAGCTCTCCTGAAGTAAGGATTTTGGCCTCAACATTTTCTGAAAATTCTCCTGCACAAACAGTTTCCAAATCGTTAAATAATTCTTCTACATTATTTTTAACTTTCTGGCCTTCTTCCACCGAAAAAAGCTCATCGATTAAAGAGAAGTGTTTATTGCTTAAGGTCTCAATTTTTTCCGAAATAGCGGCCGTATTGGCAGCCCTGGAGCATTCGGTTAAAAGCACCAGTTCATTGGTTACGCCAGACATAGCTGATAATACTACCAGTCTGGTGCCTTCTATTCCATCAATAATATTTTTTACATTCTTTATGCTTGCTGCAGAGCCTACAGAGGTACCGCCAAATTTTAATACTTTCATCGTCATTCAAAATAGAGATGCATAAGTAAGGAATAGCTTTTGGTTATTAAAAAACATCTTAATTTTTATATACATTTGCACAAAATGTATATTATTTAACATGAATACGATTACCTCCTGTGTACATAATATGTTAAGGCACCAGCCCTTTTTGGATGATGCCCTTTCCAAAGACCTGATAAACTTTAGTGCTTTGGCTGCCCATCTAAAACCTGAGGTAGAGAAACAGTTGCGTAAACCCGTACAACAGGGTTCGATTATTATGGCGTTACGCCGTTATGCACCTAAAAAGAATCTTTTAAAGAACAGTAATTTAAGAGACCTGGGAGATATTGTGGTAAGGTCGGGGATAACAGAATACACCTATCTTAATTCCAAAAGTATACTTAATAGCCAGTCAAATTTATTGAATATCGTAAAAGACCGGCTGGGAGTTTATTTTAATTATTCCAGTAATTATCAGGAAAGTAATATTCTGGTATCTTCAGATTTAAAAGAAACCGTAGCTGATTGCTTTAGTATGGAAGTATTGGTTTCTGTAAAAAGCGATTTATCAAGTATTACTATAGCACTGCCCAAAAACAGTTCTAAAACCGTAGGTCTTTATTTTTATATATTTAAGCTTCTTGCGTATGAAGGAATTCCGGTTTTCGAGATGATCTCTACTTCAAACTATTTCGCACTATTTCTTGAGAAGGAATATATAAACCAGGCATTTCTTTTATTGAATGAAATAAAATTATCCTGATCTACCAGTAGTCAAAAAGAACACCTACCACCGCGATTGCGGTTATGATCACCACACAAATTATAAGAATAAAAGTAGTATCAAAATGTCTTGACTGACTTTTTTCCAGAATATAATCTTCAGAATTTTTGTCTTGCTTCTCTTTTTTATTTTTAGAAGACATGAATTTAAAATTTTTGATAAATGTAAATAATTCTTTGGTTTCTATAGAGATAGAATTTAAAAAAACACAAAATTTAGCCAAGATTCTCCTAAAATCGTAGAAACATTATACAGTTCTCGTTATTTTTAAAACCATTAATCTATGGAGACATGAAAAATCTTATAAGAGCTATTTTAGCGGGTTGGGGAGCAAAAAAATTAGGCGGGGGCTGTGGCTGTATTGGAATAGTAATAGTATTTATTATTCTCTGGATTATTTTGGGCTATCTAGGGCTTCATTAATTCCTTCTTTTTTCCTTTTTTTATCTGCTTTTTCTCTTCGGAAGAAATAAATTAAAT
The DNA here is from genome assembly GCA_963811195.1 of uncultured Flavobacteriaceae bacterium. GTDB lineage: Bacteria > Bacteroidota > Bacteroidia > Flavobacteriales > Flavobacteriaceae > Gillisia. The sequence goes on along the minus strand of CAWEQF010000003.1, from coordinate 180,466 downwards.
TGAAAAGCAAAGCACAAAAAACCACCCAGATAAATCCTGCAATATAGCCTCCGGCAATATCCGAAGGAAAATGAACTCCTAAATAAATCCTGCTAAAACCTATCGCCACGATCATTAAACCACAAACAGAAATTAGTGCGGTCTTAACATATTTATTCATTTTAAAAGTAAAAAGCAAATAAATCATAAACCCATAAAAAGCCATAGCACTCATTGCATGGCCACTTGGATAGCTCAGGGTCTTTACGGTTACCAGATGAGTAGCAGTAGGTCGTGCCCTGTTAATTATTTTTTTAAGAATGGTATTGGCCAAAGAAGAAAGCATCAAAACAAAAACAATCTGTAATACATACCTCCAGTTCTTAAATGCTATATAAAAAGCAATAGTGCATAGCACCAGCATAACTAAGTAGCCGTAGAGATCTCCTATATTCGTAATATACTGCATAATTTGGGTTAGCTGGGGTGTGCGCAGGGATACAGCAAAAGCGGCAATAGATTTATCGTAACCCGCCATCACAGTAGTAGATAGATCTTGAGTAAGTTCTATAAAAGCATAAATACCCACTAAAACAATTAATAATGCGATAAAACTCGTTATAAAGTAAGGAAGCTCATCGTGATATTTTGAGTATCTACTACTCAGTATTTCTTTAAAACCTTTTATAAAATGTAAAAGCTGCTTTCTCATAAAAATTTCTGGAACTACTTATAATAGCAATTTAAGGACAAATTCTAAGGGAAATATTAAGAATATCCTAAATATGAAAAATCAAAAGTTTATTCCTTCTTTTTTGAAGATGGTAAAAAATGAATACTTACTCTTTTTCTTCCCCAGATTTTAGCACTATCGATATTAGTACCAAAATAAATATCGATTTTATTTCTCCACCGGCCATTCATTTTATCTTTTACGAAATAAATACCCGGTAAACCATCAATTCTAACCGGCGTATTGTGTTTCAGGCCTTTATAAATTAAATCTTCGGAAACCGCTATGGCTTTTTCTCCCGGGATTAAAGTATCTCCCCAGGCGGTAATATTAGGATCCCCTTCGCCGGTCTGGTAGGAGACAGAGTTATATGCTGAAGCACTCACTTTCAGCGTTTTCCAATCCAGTTTAGCTGAAGTTTTAATGTAAGTATCATTCTTGCAACTCCAAATAAAAAAGAGGATAATCTCCAACACTACAAAAGGTATTTTACGTGACATTTATCCTCTTTAAATTATTATATAGTAGATTATTGCAAACTCCAGCCTTCCCTGTAATCTCGTTTTACATAGCGGTTTGCTTCTTCAAGATTAGTTACGCGCATTGCCTGTGGATCCCATATCATTTCCACATTTCGCCCAGGATATGTATATCCTATATCTCCTTTGCTATTCTTGGTTTCATTTCTAATATCTACAGAGCGAATGGATAGGTTTGCGATTAACAAGGCTTCCGTCAAAGGCCCCGCAACATCGAAAGGAGAGCTTAATTTTTTGTTTCCATAACCGGCTATTGCTCCTTCTACCCATTGTGCATAATGGCCATCTGCACCCCCTGGGACCCTGTCATATTTCACAGGAACATTTACTTCTTCGGTTCTGGAAGTTGGCAGTAATCTTGGATTAGCTCCATAAGTGCTACACATCATTTTACCTTCCGTTCCTATAATTAATACTCCATTTCCTCCATCGCCAAAAGTTTCATTTGGTCCTAATTCCTCCGGACGGGTAGGTTGAATTCCACCATCCATCCAATGCAGTGTAACATCGCCATCGGTGGTTTCATTGCCGGGGAAAGTCATAGTTACATGACTTGAAGGCGGACAACTTTCCGGGAAATATCCTCGTTTAAATTCATCTACATACACACTACCCACACTGCACTGCACATCTTTAGGGTATCCTAAACCTAGAATGGTATGGGGAGCTTCCACCAAATGGCATCCCATATCACCCAGCGCCCCGGTACCATAATCCCACCAGCCACGCCAGTTAAAAGGAACCAGCCCATTAATATAATCTTTGTAAGGTGCCGTACCCAGCCATAAATTCCAGTCTAATTCTGCAGGTACAGATTCTGCTTTAGGAGGCCAGGGAATTCCCTGGGGCCAAACAGGCCGGTCTGTCCAGCAATACACGGTATGAGCTTTTCCTATTAATCCGGCATCATACCATTCATGCATTTTTCGAACTCCATCTCCGGAAGCTCCCTGATTTCCCATTTGGGTAACCACCTTATAATCTTTTGCGGCCTTAGTAAGGGTTCGAGCCTCATAAATATCATGAGTAAGCGGTTTTTGCACATAAACATGTTTTCCGTGCTGCATTGCATTTAAAGCAATAATCGCGTGATTGTGATCTGGGGTAGAAACAGAAACCGCATCGAAATTTTTAGATTCCTTGTCAAATAATTCTCTCCAGTCTTTATAATATTTGGCTTTAGGAAAACGACTTACGGTAGTTGCCGCCCGGCGATCGTCTACATCGCATAAATAGGCGATATCGGCTTTACCAGATTTAGAAAAATTATAAATATCGCTTTCTCCCTTACCTCCCACTCCTACTCCGGCAATTACCAGTTTATCGCTTGGAGCAATAAATCCCGGCCCACCTAAAACGTGGCGTGGAACGATCATAACTCCCGTGGCCACAATGGCACTGCTTTTAATAAAATCCCGGCGAGAAGAGGACGAGGCAGATATTTTTTCTTTCATGATATTGAGGTTAGATGGTTTATCGGAATAACATATTCCTTGTTGAAATCATGTGTTTTTCACAAAATTTGGTTACTAAATATATTGACTTAATTAATATTTTACAATTTACTTTCTTCTTTCCTCTGAAGTTCTTGGTTAAAACGATAGAGGAAACTCTTAAAACCTGACATATCTGCAGGTAATCTTTTTTGATACCTAATTAGAAAAAAAGCCTTCCATTTTTTAAAATTAGTTGGTTAAACCCTGTTATAAGTGGCTTCTTTACTTTTTAAAATTATAATCCAGGTAAGCTTCTTTAATACCCTCAGGATTCTTGGCGTGGTTTTGGCACCTTTGGATTTAAATATTAAGGTCTGCATTTTTCGCGGACATATAATTTAAAATTGAAAAACAAAGTTTATGAGTCAAGTAAAGCAAAATGACACTGTCAAAGTTCATTACACAGGTAAATTAAAAGATGGCCAGGTATTCGATACTTCCGAAGGAAAAGAGCCTATTGAATTTACACTGGGAAAAGGGCAATTGATTCCGGGGTTTGAAAAGGGTCTTATTGATATGGAACTAAATGAAAAGAAAACCATTGAAATCCCTAAAGAAGAAGCTTATGGAGAGCCAAGAAAAGAGCTTGTACAGGAAGTAGAGAAAAGCCAGTTACCCGAAAATATTAAACCTGAAGTTGGAATGGGATTAGTTTCTAAAGCTCCAGACGGACGTGAAATGAACCTTGTGGTGGCTGAAGTTAAAGACGATACTATTGTAGTAGACGGAAATCATCCGCTTGCCGGAAAAGATCTTATTTTTGATCTGGAAGTGGTAGAGATAAAATAAAAGATTTAGGTTAGATTACGTTTAAAAGAGCCGGTAAAAGTAATTTTGCCGGCTTTTTTATTTTATAATCTTTGAAATCACATCAAAAACTTTCGTTTTTAAGTGGGGAGGCATCTTATTATTTTCTTCAAATTTCTGGTTAATCTCCAGCTCAATTCCCAGGTAATTCTTCAGGAACTTTTTTCGTAAATAGGTTGTAAATCCATCTGCTTTTCCCAAATACGGATAATTATAACGAATTTTTAAGTTTGATTGCTCCCTAAGCATTTCTGCTTTGAACCTATGGCAGAATTCTTTTTCCTTTTTTCTGGAAGGATCATATAACAATCCCATATCGGCATTTCGAACTTTTCCTTGTAATTCCGGTGTAAAACTGTGTATAGATACATGCAACACCTCTTCGTTTTCAGATAAATAATTTTGAATAGCTTCTTCTACAGAATACCGGTAAAGCCGATATATATTATTTAATACCTGCTGTTTCTGCTTTTCTGAAAGTTGTTTCGAAAATTCTGAAAATAAACTTTTATGTCCCAGGGAGCGATTTACTTCAATTAATAACCTGCTTATTTTATTATGTTTATTAAAATCTGACAGTGGAATTAGATATTCAAATAAATCGAAAGCGCCGGGATCATATCCCCTGTGGGATTGTAATACATTTTTTTGCGGAAAGAGGTTCTGATATTTCTTCGGAATAGAATTTCCGGCATGTTCGCAGGTTAAAACCAGCTTCATGGCTTAAACAATTTATTTTCTTCCAGGCATCCTGCCAGCCTTTCATAAACTGATTTTAGATTATCTTCAGAAAAATCGTTGTTTACAGCCTTAAGAATACGAGTGGATAAACATCCTTTTTCTAGAATAAATTCAATAGTTTCCTGATGTCTTTCAGAAATGGAAGTTCTTACCCTTCTATATATTTTTTCCCAAATTTCAGCGGCCGTACTTACCTTATTTAAATCGAAGATATTCAGATATTTTAAATCTCCGATAGTAGTGGTTTCGGCAGTTTTAATCACCTTGTCAAAAACCTGAAAAAGAGCCTTTTCATTCCAAGATTTTTGATCTTTTAAAGTAATCCACTCCTCACCTATCAGCAATTTTAAGGCTTCAATTATTAATATAGCTATGGCAATATCCGCTGCCGGACATTCCTGGATATCTATAACTCTTATTTCTATAGCATTACGGTCAAACCTTGCAATCGCGCCCCGACTATTTAAAAAATGATGGTCCAGAAGATTTTCTGTATCATAAGGTTTAATAGCCTCATTGATAGGTTCAAAAATGATTTTATAGTAGGAATTTTTATCGAAAACCTGTTCCGGAATCACCCATCCTGTCATTTGTGGGATTTCTTTCTGATTGGTTTTATACACCTCCATTCGGGCATCTTTAAAACCGGTAGGTTTTCCATCCAACAGTGGGGAACTAGCGCTCAATGCGGGAATAATGGGAAGTAGAATTCTAATAGCTGCGTGAAGTTTTTCGAATTCCGTATCATCAAAAAAGGGTAAATTAATGTGCATACTTTGCACGTTGCTCCACCCGTGGCCACGGCAATCAAAAATACGATTATAAAGACTGTAGATCTGATTGTAATGATGGGGCCATAATTTCATTTCGGTATGAGGATTCATTAACGGGTGTGCAGCAGTAGGCCATAATTTTGCATTTAAATGGGAAAGCAGTGCGTTTACTTCTTTAATATTTTCAGAAAAAAGAAGATCCAGATTCTCAAGGTCTTTAGTAGGGCCGTTTGTTTTTAGTTCAACTACGTGGGCTACAAGTTCATTGCTCCATTCGATCTTTCCATTATCTACATCACTGGTTATCTCCCCTGTTTTCTCTATAAACAGTTCATCTACCACGGGCGCCACTTTTAAATCGGCCTTGCCTACCAGCATATATTCCAGCTCAATTCCTGCAACTTCAAAAAGATGGTAACTCATATTTATTTTTTTTCTATGCGTTCTTTTAAAGCACTTAATATTTCAATATAAATTTTATCGCCGTAATAAGCATCTTCTACTCCAAAATCAATATTAGGATTATCGTTAATCTCAATTACCAATGCTTTTCCGTTCACTTCTTTTATATCGATCCCATAAAGGCCTTTTCCCATCAGTTTTGCCGATTTTAGAGCGATCTTTAGTATTTCTTTTGGTACTTTTTCTATAGGTAAACAATCTGCATTTCCGTCCTGGTCATCTTTTTTGGAAGCATCCCAATTATAGATTTGCCAATGCCCTTTCGCCATATAATACCTGCAGGCAAACAATGGCTTGTCATCTAAAACCCCTATTCGCCAGTCATATTCTGAAAACGTAAATTCCTGAGCGATTATAAGCTCAGATTTTTTAAGCATGGAATTTACTAACTCTTTATATTCTTCTTCTGTATTCGCTTTTTTGACTCCAAATGAAAAAGTGGAGTCAGGAGATTTTAACACACAGGGTAAGCCGGTTACCTTTAACACCTCATTTTTATTATGATTGTGCACAATTACCGTTTTAGGTGTAGGAATACCTGCATTTTCCAAAGCTTCGGCCATAAATACTTTATTACAGCATTTTAAAATAGCATCCGGATAATCCACAATGGCTATATCTTCCTGTTGCGCCTTTCTGGCAAAAGCATATGCTTCATTATTAACCTCTGTACTTTGCCTAATGAATAAAGCATCGAAAGCAGAAAGTTGAGAAAGCTCTTTTGGCGACACCAGTTCTACGTAAAAATTCATTTTTTCAGCAATTTCCATAAACCTCTTTATAGCTTTGGGATTACTTGGCGGCGCGGGGTCATTGGCCTGAACAAGAATGGCAAGATCGTATTCCGCCTGATTTACTTTCGGGGTATCATAACGCTTTTTCGCAAAATACTGGGCGGCAAAATATTGCATGCTTTCTTTATGCTCCTCCGGAATCTCAGATTCTGAAATAGCTTTGACACTCTTAATATTCCAGCGAGTGGTGAAATTGAATTTTATGCGCAAAAAAGGAATCTGGAAATGTCGGAAGAACATCGCGCTTAATTCTTTATATTTTTGAGCCACATTCTGTCCAAAATATACACTAAGTGTAAATTCCTGGCTCTTTATATTTTTAAGACTTTGCTGAATAAGGTCTTCAAATTCTTCTGAAACTATTTTAACCAGTTTTGGCTCCCTAAAATCTACGATGTTTTTAACGGTGGGAATGGCCATGTGACCCCGGGCCTCTGCTAAAAGAGAGACATAGTATCCTTTGGACTGGTATGAATAATCTTTACAAAGATTAAAGATACGCGCTTTTTTTTGCTGAGAAAATTCCGGGTTAGTAAGGTAATCCCTGGCAGAAATAACTCTGATATTATCTACCGGAATGTTCCAATGATCCGGCTGATTTACAATAATTAATTTATTCATGAAAAGAAATTGGTCCTACCAAATTTAGTGTAAATTGTTATTCCATTATAAGAGAAGTAATTCGATTTTTAATAAATTTTACGATTGAAATGAAAGAAAAAATTTTATCTCTATTTTTTATTTTAATGTTCACCCATCTCTATTCACAGCAACACACAAAAGCAGCTATGCAAAAATCTGAAGAAATCCACCAAAAAATTATTACGGTAGATACTCATGTGGACATAAATCCCATTAATTTCACAAATAAAAGAAATTATACCCGGGATTTGAACACGCAGGTTAATCTGCCAAAAATGAAAAAAGGAGGGCTGGATATCGTATGGTTTGTAGTTTATACTCCGCAGGGAGATCTTACTACCAAGGCTTATGATCAAGCATATAAACAGGCTCTAAAAAAATTTAGCGCTATTCATGATCTTACCACATTATATGCGCCCGGGGAAATTTGTCTTGCCACTTCTTCCGATGAAGCAAAATCATTAGTAAATCAGGGGGAATTGGTAACGATGATAGGAGTTGAAAATGCCTATCCTATCGGGAAAGATTTAAGCAAGATCAAGAAATTTTACGATTTAGGAGCCAGATATATGTCTCTCTGTCATAATGGTCATAACCAGTTTTGCGATTCTAATACTGGCGAAAAGGATAATTACTGGTTAAATAACGGCCTAAGCGAGTTGGGAAAAAAAGCGGTTTTGGAAATGAACCGGCTCGGAATGATGATAGATGTTTCGCATCTTTCAAAGGAAAGTATCAAACAAATTTTCGCCCTCTCAAAAGCTCCTATTATTGCCTCACATTCTTCAGCAAGAGCATTAAGCGATCACAGCCGAAATCTGGATGATGAATTATTGGCTCTATTTAATGAAGATGGAGGTGTTGTTCAGGCCGTTGCCCATCCTACTTTTGTAAATAAAAATAAGCATTATGCATTTCTGGCCGCCCGGGAAAAACTTTATGAAAACGCTGCGAAACAAAATGGCTTTAATCTGCTTTCGGCAGACAGCATTTCAAAATTATCTACAGAGAAAAAAGAAGCCTATTTTGAAGCATATTTAAAAATAAAATCTACTGCTGCACCCGATATTGAAAAACTGAGAAAGGAAAAAGCTGTAAATGTCTCAGATTTTGTAGATCAGATAGAATATCTTATAAGTAAAATCGGGATAAACCATGTAGGTATAAGTTCCGACTTTGATGGCGGGGGAGGAATTGAAGGATGGAACAACGCTTCAGAAACTCCGAATGTAACTTTTGAATTATTGAAGCGAGGGTATTCCAGAGAGGAAATAGGAAAATTATGGGGCGGAAATTTGCTCAGGGTGCTGGATGAAGTACAAATGATTGCAGGCAAACTTCAACAGCAAGAACAAAATTAATTTAAATTCACCCTCATTATATTTGCGGGAGCCCCGTTGCTTTCGTTGGAGATATAAAGCTCATTATTTGCTCCAAAAGTCAAACCTTCTGCCTGTGCAAATTGTTTTTCCTCCATTACATATAAACGCTGAGCCTTTCCCTGAGGAGAAAGAATAAGAAGTTTGGGATTTTGGCCTTCCAGGATATATAAATTTTTATTTTTGGGGTTGATGGAAATTTCAGAAGGTCTAATAATACTGGGAGAATCTTTGTGTTTTAAAACTGAAAAAATGGGATCGTTAAAATAAATTTTATAAACCGGGGTCTTATTTAAAACTTTATAAGCAAGGTCGAAAGCGAAGATAGGTTTAAATTTATCCCCGTCTTTATCCTTTATGCTAAGCAACAATCTATTGTGATCTTTATCGTAACAAATTCCTTCAAAATTAAATTTCCCGGCAAGAGAGGTTTTATGTTTAATGGTATTTCCGGAGAAATTCATAAAATTATCCACTTCAAAAATAACTCCATCACTTCTAAGCACATACGCATCTTTCCCGACCAGGGCCACGCCTTCAAAATCGCCTTTCCCTGTAAATTTTATCTTTTTTTCAACTTTGGAATCCTTAAGGTTATAAATGAAAATAATACCGTCCTCATCCTGAATGCTTGCAACCCTGTGGTTCCCCATCCAGGCAATTCCACTTATTTCATCGAGAGAATTTGGCATATCCCATTTTTTAGTAACATCCATAATTTTAGCTCCAGGTTGCGGGCCAAAGGGATCATGCTCTTCAAATGTATAATATACTATTCCTGCTACAGTAAATACAGCTATTACAATTAACACTACTGCCTTATACATATATGTTTCTTTATATTTTATCAAACCTTGCTATAAACTTAATACTCTCCTTTAAAATATAAACCTGTATTATAACAGTTTTAAATGAAAAGTTAAATATTTGTTAATAAGTACCTTTTTATACATAGTACTGTAACAATTCTATTTTTAAATAGTCTTTTAGGTATAAACATTTAATTTTTATTATTATGGCAACTTTAGAATCAATCATCGAAACGTACAATGTTGTAAAGGAAGGAAATCTTACTCATCGCAGACATTTCTTAAATTTAAAATCATCAGCAAGAGATAACTGGTATAACAGAAGACGTTATGGAATTTAATCATTATTAACCCCCTACGCACAATGATTATTACAAGAACCTAATAGCCGGTAGAGTATTAACTCCCGGCTATTTTTATGTAAAAAAATCTTAAATAAAAGTAAAGTTTCAATAAACCCTTCTTTGAATTCGTTTATTTGCAGTAACTAATTATAATTATGCTAGAGCGAATAAAGAACTCCCCAAAAATGAAATGGGCACTTAGAATTTTACTGCTTCTTTTTGGATTATTTATACTTTTTTACTTCAGCATTTATTTTGGGTTTTTCGGTAAAATTCCATCGGCGCAGGAACTTAGTGATTTACAACAAAGTGAGGCCACCCAGGTATTATCTTCAGACGGAAAATTAATTGGAAAATTTTATATTTTCGATCGCCAGCCGGTAACTTATAAACAATTACCCAAGAACCTTATAAATGCTTTGATAGCAACCGAGGATGTTCGGTTTTATGAACATAACGGGATTGATACCAAGAGTTTGTTTCGTGTTATCTTTAAAACCTTACTGCTTCAGGATAAATCAGCGGGAGGCGGCAGTACCATTACCCTTCAGCTTGCAAAAAACCTGTATGGGCGAAAAGATTATGGTCCCTTGGGCATTGTTATTAATAAAATTCAGGAATCCATAATTGCACGCCGTTTGGAAAGGGTTTATTCCAAAAAAGAAATTCTTACTCTCTATTTTAATACGGTTCCTTTTAGTGATAATACCTTCGGAATAGAAAGTGCTTCCCTAAAATTTTTCGATAAACATGCCAGCGAGCTCAATTTAATAGAAGCCGCTACGCTCATAGGGACTTTAAAAGCATCCCACTCCTATAATCCTCGTATTTTCCCCGAGAGAAGCAGACTTCGCAGAGATGTGGTTCTAAACCAAATGCATAAGTATGGCTATCTAAACCAAAGGGAAATGGAGCAGGCACAGGCAAAAGATGTAAAGTTAGATTATCAGTATTATAGTCATAATGAAGGCCTGGCACCCTATTTTAGAGAACAACTTCGAAAAGATTTGGTTAATATTCTTGATACCCTTAAAAATAAGGAGGGTGATAAATTTAATATTTACAGGGATGGATTAATAATTCACACCACCTTAAATTATAAAATGCAGCAATTTGCTGAAAAAGCGATAAACCAGCATTTAGCAGAACTACAGCAAACCCACGAAAAATCTTATGGTAAAAATGCTCCCTGGCTAAAGAATAAAGCGCTTATCCTGGATGCGGCAAAAAGAACTTCGGCCTATAAAACCTTGAAAAAAGAAGGTTTAAATAATGAGGAAATAATAAAAGAGCTGGATAAAGACCCCAGGGAAACAGAATTTTTTAACTACGGGAAGGATAAAGTGCTAAAAGCCAGTACCCTTGATAGCATAAAATATTACTTAAAGTTTTTAAATGCCGGTTTTTTAGCTGTGGAACCCCAAACCGGAGCTGTAAAAGCCTGGGTAGGAGGAGTAGATTTTGAACATTTTAAATATGATCATGTGTCCCAAAGTAAACGACAGGTAGGTTCTACTTTTAAGCCTGTGGTTTATACCGCCGCTTTAGAAAACGGGATGGATCCCTGTACCTATTTTTCTGTTGATGCCGTAACCTACCAAAATGGCTGGACTCCTAAGAATGCCGGTTCTTATGGAGATGATCCTTATATGAATTATAATTTGCAAACAGCTTTAAGTAATTCCATTAATACTATTGCAGTCAAGGTTTTAATGGAAACAGGAATAAATAATGTAATAGCTGAAGCCCGAAAAATGGGTATTACCTCTCAAATTCCTCAAGTTCCCTCCATAGCATTGGGAACTGCAGAATTGAATATGGAAGAAATGGCTCGCGCATATACAAGTTTTCTGAATCATGGAAAACCCAGTAATCCCTATTATATTACAAGAATTGAGGATGCACACGGCAATCTTCTGGCCCAATTCCAGCCAGAAATTCAAAAGGAACCTGCTTTTAATGAACAAACCCGGGAGATCATGATTCAGTTTATGAAAGCGACGGTAGATAGTGGCACGGCTACGCGATTAAGAACTACTTATGGCTTGAATAATGATATCGCCGGGAAAACCGGAACTACTCAGTCCAATAAAGATGGATGGTTTGTAGGAATTACTCCTAAATTAATCGCGATCACCTGGGTAGGAACCGATGATCAACGTATAGGCTTTAGAAATACAGCCATTGGGCAGGGAGCAAATTCTGCCCTTCCTGTTTTTGCATTATTTCTGAAACAATTAAATAAAGATTCTGATTTTAACAATATCACGAATGCTCATTTCGAAAGACCTTCGAAAGAAGTAGAAGAAATGTTAGATTGTGAAGCCAGCAAAAGAGATGGATTCTTTAAAAGGATTTTTAGCAATCCAAATAAAGATAATAAGAATAAAAAGGAGAAGAAGAAAAAAGGATTTTTTCAGCGGATATTTGGTAAAAAGAAGAAGAATTAAATCCGCAATATAATCTCAGGAAATTAAATCTGGATAGAGCAATTAAAAGAACGAATTGTTATCCTGGGGAATAGAAACAATATTGGCAGCCCAACTTTCTGCCTCTTCAAGTTTATCAAAAAAAGCAAAAGATCCATTAAATTTTGTTTGTTCCTCCACAGCTCTTTCCCTGACCGATGGACAATCTGAAACTACTGCAAAGCCTTTTACACGTTTAAACAATCGTGCCGTGAATGGATTATAAGCATCCTCGGATACTGTATATTTGTTTCTTCGATAAGAAATAATGGAAAATTCTTTACTATTAAAATGTTTAAGCATGACTCTTAAGAGGGACTTTACCTTTGGAGAATCCATTATAACATTTTCAACAGGCTCAACAATTACAAAATTGTTGAAAAATGAAAGCTTACAATATGGTAAATTCTTTACGATCATGTTCGGTTTATTACCAGAAATATCAAATCTAGGAAATAATTTTAATTTTTTTTAACAAAAAAATTAATACCGTTAATCATATAATGAAAAATATTAATAAAATAAAAAGTTTATTTAACATCTTTTAAGAACCCTACGCCTTAAACCATTGTTTTTCATGGCCTCATTTAGTGCTTTATTAAAATCGTTTTTAAAAACTCCTCCTTTATGGAAAGCGACTGCTTTATGGGACTTGCATCAATTTTATTTACCCGAAGTTTCCAAATCCATTCATTTTACTTTAGATGATGAACTTGAATATCAAAGGGTGCTTGGCAAACAAATGGAAAGATTATTTGAATATTTTATTTCTAAGGCGGATGACTATAGAATCCTGGATAAAAATTTTCAAATACATCAAAATAAAATCACGTTAGGAGAGATAGATTTTTTACTGGAAAATATACCCAAACAACAATTCCTTCATGTGGAAATGGTTTATAAATTTTATATTTATGATCCTTCCTTATCCGGCTATAAAGGTTGGATTGGTCCTAACCGAAGAGATAGCCTCCTTCAAAAGATAACAAAACTTAAAACCAAACAATTTCCTTTTTTATATCATCCTTTAACTGAAAATTACTTAAATAGTTTAGGAGTTTCGGCATTCCAATTTGAGCAACAAGTATGTTTTAAGGCTTTTTTATTCCTCCCCAAGAATGGCGACAAAATAAATTTATTAGAACTAAATGAAGCTTGTCTGGCTGGTTACTGGATACATTTTAGTGAATTCCAATCTAAGTATTACAAGGATAAAACATTTATTTGCCCGCCGAAACAGGATTGGCCCTTACCTCCTGAAAGCGGTGAAAACTGGATTTCTTTTTCTGTAGTATGTAAGCAAATTCAGTATTTTTTCCTTAAAAATAAATCACCGTTAATCTGGATGAAAATTGATAATTTTAATTACGAAAGATTTTTTGTTGTTTCCTGGTAAAAGCTTTTTTTACTTAAAAATTCAACAAATGAATGTAGATTTGTGATCCAAAAAATTTTAATTTGAGTAATACCGCTCGTGAAGCAATAAAAACCTCGTATTTAAGTATTATAGGAAATACCCTTATGGCTATTGTAAAAGGCCTGGCAGGAATTTTTGGCCATTCCTATGCCCTGATCGCAGATGCTATAGAATCCACCACAGATGTATTTTCTTCTTTATTGGTACTCCTGGGAATTAGATATGCGGCTAAACCTGCAGATGAAAATCATCCTTACGGGCATGGTCGTGCCGAACCTCTTATAACCTTTGCGGTAGTAGGATTTTTGCTTATTTCTGCCACCGTAATTGCTTACGAAAGTATAGAGCACATTCAAGCCCCAAACAAGCAGCTTCCCAAGCCTTATACCCTTATTGTGTTGGGAGCTATAGTTATAATTAAAGAAATTTTTTATCAGGTAGTTTCTCATCGGGGGAAAAAAACCAATAGTACTGCTTTACAGGCCGATGCCTGGCATCATCGTAGTGATGCGGTAACTTCTTTAGTCGCTTTTATTGGAATTTCCGTAGCGTTAATAATGGGAAAAGGCTATGAAAATGCCGATGATTATGCTGCTTTAATCGCTTCTGTTATTATTCTGTACAATGCATATAAAATCCTTCGTCCTGCACTGGGAGAAGCTATGGATGAACATATGTATGATGAACTGATTGGAGAAATTAGAAAGATAACCGAAGAAGTAGAGGAAGTACATAAGACCGAAAAATGTTTTGTGCGTAAAACAGGCATGACTTACTATGTAGATTTGCATATAGTTGTAGAAGCCACTATTACTGTAAAGGAGGGGCACGAAATTGCCCACCTTGTTAAAGATGAATTGCTTAAAAACCTTCCGGAGATCGCAAATGTATTAATACACGTAGAACCTACTTAAACTTTTGGGAAATTGGTTTCCTTTTCTTTTATTCGGTTTACCAGGCTGGTCTTTTATTAAGTGAAATTGTATAAGCTTCTTTATATGTTTTGTACTGGCCGTTTATTTTATATTTAAAAGTAACTTTGTAAGAAAGCAAAAAATAATTTATGGAGACAAATCTGGCAGTTTTAATCGATGGAGATAATATTCCTTCAGCATATATAAAGGAAATGATGGAAGAAATCGCAAAATATGGGAATCCCACCATTAAGCGTATTTATGGAGACTGGACTAAGCCACATCTGGCAAAATGGAAAGCGGTCCTGTTAGAAAATGCCATTAATCCTATTCAGCAATACGGATATACCCAGGGAAAAAATGCTACCGATTCTGCCATGATTATCGATGCCATGGATATATTATATTCCGATAAAGTAAATGGTTTTTGTCTGGTTTCCAGTGACAGCGATTTTACCCGGCTCGCCACACGATTACGGGAAGCAGGAAAAATGGTGATTGGAATTGGTGAAAAGAAAACACCCGAACCTTTTATAGTGGCCTGCGATCGCTTTATTTATATTGAAATTCTGAAGGATACTTCTAAAGAAAATTTAGAGGAAACCAATAAAGGTAAAAACGCCAAAAAAAGTAATGTAGATAAAATTACTCCAAAGGTGATCCGGCTTATTTCCAGTACGATCTCTGATGTCGCCGATGAAGATGGATGGGCATTTTTAGGCGATGTGGGCGGATTACTTCAGAAAAAACAACCTAATTTCGATTCGCGTAATTATGGTTTTCAAAAATTAACACCCATGATAAATTCTATCAGCAGCTTTGAAGTAGAATCCAGAGAAAATCAAAATGGACGATTTAAACTCATTTACGTGAGAAATAAAAATTGAAATGCGAAGTATTACAAAGATTCATAAAGCAGAGTACCGTCCCATTGCCGATCTTATTACCTATTCTCCTATGCCCACCCGAAACCTGGAGATGATTGACCCTTTTTTATTTCTGAATCATCACGGCCCTCAAACATATGGCCCTAACAATAACGGCTTGCCTTTTGGTCCCCACCCGCACCGTGGAATGGAAACTGTGACATTTATTTTAGATGGAGACATTGCCCATAAAGATTCCGGGGGACATAACAGTGTGATAGAAAGTGGTGGAGTACAATGGATGACCGCCGGCAGCGGACTTATTCATGCCGAAGTTTCTTCAGATAAATTCAAAAAAGAAGGTGGCGAGATGGAAATCCTTCAGCTGTGGCTTAATCTTCCCTCCAGAAAAAAAATGACTTCACCTAATTATAAAGGGCTTCAGAAAAAAGATATTCCAATAGTAAATACTGAAGATGGCATTGAAGTAAAAGTAGTTTCGGGGGAATTTTCCGGCACTGGAGGAGCTTTCGAAACGCTGACTCCAGTTTCACTTTTATTAATAGATTTTCCTGAAAATTCAGAAATTTCTATTCCTATTTCCCAGGATCAAAACATTTTCTTCTATGTAATAAAAGGAGAATTAGTGGCCGATTCCAAAAAAATAACCTCTCTGCATTTGGCCGAATTCAATAACGACGGCAATAAAATTGAAATTAAAGCATCTGCAGAAAGTACGCTGTTATTAGGTTTTGCAAAACCCTTTAACGAACCGGTGGTTGCTCAGGGGCCTTTTGTTATGAATACTCAGGAAGAAATTTACCAGGCCTACCAGGATTACCAGGCCGGGAAACTTGGCACCTGGAAGTAGTGCTGAAAATGTCAAGATGAGCGAGGTCGAAATCTCGATCTTTGGGGAATGTCAGGTTGAGCGGAGTCAAAACCTCCAGGTTTAATAAAAAAATTAATTCCGTTCTTCCAGGATTTCTACCACATCTTTAAGAGTAAAATTCTTCGCTTGCAGCAAAATCAGGTAATGAAACAGCAAATCGGCACTTTCATTTAAAAAAAGTTCATCATTATCATCTTTTGCTTCAATTACAGTTTCTACTGCCTCCTCTCCTACTTTTTGAGCGATTTTATTGATTCCCTTATCAAAAAGTGAAGCTACATAACTGTTTTTATCTTCTCTTAATTCAGGTTCTGTCTGGCTCAGTTTTTTGCGTTTTTCAATAATTCCTTCTAAAGTGGAAATAAATCCAAAAGAAGGTTCATTATTTTCTGCCCAACAAGTATCAGTGCCTTTATGACAAACCGGTCCTTCTGGATTTACAGAAATTAATAAGGTATCGTTATCACAATCATTTTTGATACTAACAAGATTTAAAAAATTGCCACTTTCCTCTCCCTTGGTCCATAATCGTTGTTTGGATCTACTAAAAAAAGTCACTTTTTTAGTTTCATTGGTTTTCAGAAAAGCTTCTTCATTCATATATCCCAGCATTAAAACTTTCAGGGTTTTCGCATCCTGAATAACCGCCGGAACCAGGCCATCGCTATTTTTATTAAAATCAATATTCATATTCTTATTATTTTAAATTCTAAATTTTGAATGTTCTGTTACATCGGGCGGAGTCGAGATGTATCGTTTTATTATTTTACAAACGAACCGCAATTCCGCTTTTTCTTAATTCCTCTTTCAATTCTCCAATCTCTATTTCTTTATAATGAAAAATACTCGCAGCCAATGCTGCATCTGCCTTTCCGGCTGTAAAAGTATCGTAAAAATGCCGGATAGTTCCTGCACCTCCCGATGCAATAACCGGAATATGCAACATTGAAGAAAGTTTTGCCAAAGCCTCGTTTGCAAAGCCTTTTTTAGTTCCGTCGTTATTCATAGAAGTAAATAAAATTTCGCCTGCTCCCCTATCCTGCGCTTCCTTAGCCCATTGAAAAAGATTTTTATCGGTAGCTAATTTTCCTCCCACCAGATGTACCAGCCATTCTCCATTAATTTCTTTGGCATCTATGGCAACTGTAATGCACTGTGAACCGAATTTTCCGGACAATTCATTAATTAAATTTGGATTTTTTACCGCCGAAGAATTTACAGACACTTTATCGGCACCATTTTTAAGCAAAATATCAACATCTTCAATAGACGAGATCCCACCTCCGACAGTAAATGGAATATTTACTTTTTCAGCTACCTTTAAAACAAGATGGGCCAATGTTTTACGCCGTTCTTCGGTAGCCGAAATATCCAAAAACACCAATTCATCTGCACCGGATCTGGCGTATATTTCCGCTAATTCCACCGGATCACCGGCATCTATTAAATCTAAAAAATTTACGCCTTTAACAGTACGTCCATTTTTGATATCCAGACAGGGGATTATTCTTTTAGTCAGCATCTAGAATGTTCTTTATTTTTATTGTTTCAAGCTGGGAGCTTATAGCCTAAAGCTTATAACTCATTTATAATATACTTCTCCAACTCTTTCAGGGGTATTCTTCCTTCATATATTGCTTTTCCTATAATGGTTCCTTCGCAGCCAATTTCTGCAAGGGCAGGAATTTCTTCAAATTTTGAAATTCCTCCTGAAGCTACCAGTTTAAGAGCTTTATTCGTTTCCGCAGGAATTATATTCAGCATTTTTTTATATAAATCGAGCGAAGGACCACTTAACATCCCATCTTTGGAAATATCGGTACATATTACATATTCGATTCCCTGATTCAAATATTCGGAAATAAAAGGAAATAGGTCCTTATCTGAATCCTCTGTCCAACCGCTTACAGCGATCTTTTCATTTTTAGCATCTGCTCCCAGAATAATTTTATCCTTTCCATACTTTTGAATCCAGGATTTGAAAATTTCCGGATTTTTTACAGCAATACTTCCGCCGGTAATCTGGCTGGCACCGCATTCAAAAGCAATCATAAGGTCTTTATCCGATTTTAATCCGCCGCCAAAATCTACTTTTAAGCCCGTTTGAGAACTTATTTTTTCCAACACTCCATAATTGATAATTTGTTGCGATTTTGCTCCATCCAGGTCTACTAAATGCAGATATTTTATACCGTGGGCTTCAAATTTTTTGGCTACTTCCACCGGATCTTTGTGATACACTTTTTTAGTATCATAATCTCCTTTGGAAAGCCGCACGCATTTTCCTTCAATAATATCGATAGCCGGAATGATCCTCATTGATTATAGATTTATAAAATTCCTTAATATTAGTTCCCCTACATCACTGCTTTTTTCAGGATGAAACTGAACCCCGTAAAAATTATTTTTATGAATGGCTGTAGTATATTCTACACCATAATTTGATGAAGCGATGGTTTCCTCACATTCCGGAACATAAAAACTATGCACCAGGTATACATATTCGTTTTCTGAAATTCCTTTAAAAAGCTCCGATTTCAAGTCGAAAATCTGGTTCCAGCCAATTTGAGGGACTTTAAGATCGGTTTTAAATTTTATCACCTTCGCATCAAAAATTCCGAGACCTTTTGTATTTCCCTCTTCAGAATGTTCACACATTAGCTGCATTCCTAAACAAATTCCTAAAACTGGTTGTGTTAGCGTAGGGATAATCAGCGTCCAAACCGGAACTCACAAGCATTTTCATCGCGCTGCCCGCTTCTCCAACTCCCGGGAAAATTACTTTTTCTGCAGATTTTATAACTGCAGGATCTTTGCTGAGTACTGCGGTTAGTCCCAGACGTTGAATCGCGAACTTGATACTTTGTATGTTTCCCGCGCCATAATCTATAATTACAATTTTATCTGAATTCTTCATTTTACAGCATTCCTTTGGTAGAAGGTAAAATCATTTTCTCGATATCTCGTTTCACGGCCATTTTAATGGCCTTTGCAAAGGCTTTAAAGATGGCTTCTATTTTATGATGCTCGTTAATACCTTCTGCCTTGATGTTTAGATTTGCTTTGGCGCCATCTGAAAAGGATTTAAAAAAATGATAAAACATCTCTGTGGGCATTTTACCAATCATTTCTCTTTTAAAATCGGTTTCCCAGACCAGCCAGTTTCTTCCGCCAAAATCAATGGCTACCTGTGCCAGGCAATCATCCATGGGAAGACAAAATCCGTAACGCTCTATTCCCTTTTTATTTCCAAGTGCTTTAGCAAAACATTCCCCGAGCGCGATCGCGGTATCTTCAATGGTGTGGTGCTCGTCAATTTCAAGATCACCTTTTGTTTGGATAGAAAGATCCATTTGCCCGTGCCTGGCAAGTTGATCAAGCATATGATCGAAAAAAGCGATTCCGGTATCAATATTAGAGTTTCCGGTGCCGTCCAGGTTTAACTCAATTAAAATGTCTGTTTCTATTGTCTGCCTTTTAATTGTAGCTGTGCGCTCCTGTAACTTTAGGAATTCATAAATCTCTTTCCAGTTTTTTGTTTTAAACAGAATAATATCTTGCAGCGCTGCTTTGGAATTACTGAGTTCTTCTGTCGCAAGGTCTTCGTGGGTATTTATAAAAATCCCCTTTCCTCCAAAGTTCTTAGCGAATTCAATATCTGTAAGCCTGTCGCCTATCATTATGGAACTTGGAAGGTCATATTCCGAATTATCCAGGTATTTCCCCTCCAGCATTCCCGTTTTCGGCTTTCGAGTATTCGCGTTTTCTTCAGGAAAGGTTTTGTCTATAAGAATATCTGCAAATTTAATTCCTTCATTTTTCAGGGTTTTTTCAATAAAATTTTCAATTTCCCAAAAATCCTTTTCCGGATAATTTTCTGTCCCTAATCCATCCTGATTGGTCACCATGATCAGTTCATAATCCAGTTCCTTCGCTATTTTGGAAAGATAAAAAATGACTTCAGGATAAAATTCCAGCTTTTCGAGGCTGTCTATTTGGTAATCGTCCGGCTCATGAATCAAGGTCCCGTCCCGGTCTATAAACAATATTTTTTTCTTTTCTGCCATTATTATAATTCTTTTAAAACCTTTATTAATTCCTGATTTTCAGCCTCTGTCCCTATCGTAAACCGCAAGGTATTTTCACAAAGAGGCTGGCTGCTCCGGTTTCTCACAACAATGCCTTTACCTAATAATTCGTCGTACCGTTTATTTGCATTATCTACTTTTGCCAGTAAAAAATTAGCATCTGAAGGAAAAACTTTTTTCACCCAATTTAGTTGAAGCAATGCTTTAAGTAAAACTTCTCTTTCCTTCAGTATGCTTGAAATTTCAGCTTTTACAAGTTCTTTTTGCTGAAGATGTCGAAGCGCTTTTTGCTGGGACAATTCATTCACATTATAAGGTGGTTTTATCTTTTTCAGAATAGTTATTATATCTTCTGAAGCATAACAAATTCCAACCCGTATTCCGGCCATTCCATAGGCTTTCGAGAGTGTTTGGGTAACAACGAGATTTGGATAATCTTTAAGCCTTTTACTCCAGCTTTCCTCTTCAGAAAAATCGATGTATGCTTCATCTATTACAACTAAACCCCTAAATTTTTCTAACAATTCAATAATTATTTCTTTTGAAAACAAATTCCCGGTAGGATTGTTTGGTGAACACAGGAATAAAATTTTGGTGTTTTCATCTATTTCATCAAAAATCTTTTCGGTTTTTGGCTGAAAATCATTACCCAACAACACTTCCCTGTTTTCAATATTATTTACATCGGCCAGTACTTTGTACATTCCATAAGTTGGTGGCAGGCTAATTACATTGTCTTTTCCCGGCTCGCAAAAAGCTCGAATTAATAAATCCAGGACTTCATCGCTGCCGTTTCCTAAAAGAATTTTTCCGATCTCAATTTCTCTGATTTCTGAAATCAGACTTTTTAAATCCCGCTGATGAGGATCTGGGTACCGGTTCACTCCATTTTCAAACGGACTTTCGTTTGCATCCAGAAAAGTCATTTGGGAGCCTTCGGCTTTATACTCATCCCGGGCAGAAGAATACGGCTTCAGCTTTACTACATTAGGACGCGCTAATTGGTTGATATCGAAATTTTTAGCCATTACATAAGGGATTTTAAACGCAGAGTCACCGCATTTTTATGAGCCTGTAAGCCTTCTGCTTCAGCCATCAATTCAATAGCACCTCCAATCCCTTTAATTCCTTCTTCTGAAATCTTCTGAAAGGTCATACTCTTCATAAAACTATCCAGGTTTACACCGCTATATTGCTTGGCAAAACCATTGGTGGGAAGCGTGTGATTGGTGCCAGAGGCATAATCGCCGGCACTTTCGGGAGTAAAACTTCCTACAAATACAGAGCCTGCGTTTTTAATTCCCTCTATATAAAAATCTTCATTTTTAGAACAGATAATAAAGTGTTCCGGCCCGTATTCATTAATAAGCTCTAAAGCGATTTTATCGTTTTCCATTACAATAAGCCGGGAATTTTCTATGGCCGCTGCCGCAATTTCCTTTCGGAGCAACACTTCCAGCTGTTTTATAATTTCGTTTTCAACATTATCAACCAGTTCTTTCGAGGTTGAAACAAGAATAACCTGACTGTCTTTCCCGTGTTCTGCCTGACTTAAAAGATCGGATGCCACAAATTGGGGATTGGAAGTTTCATCTCCCACAACAAGCAATTCAGAAGGTCCTGCGGGCATATCTATAGCCACATGATACTTGGTTGCCAATTGTTTTGCAACGGTTACAAACTGGTTACCGGGACCAAATAATTTATAGACCGCCGGAATAGTCTCGGTACCAAAAGTCATTGCCGCGATAGCCTGAATTCCTCCTGCTTTAAAAACTTTGGTAATCCCGCATAATTTTGCTGTGTATAAAATGGCGGGATTAATCTCTCCCTTTTTATTGGGTGGTGTGCATAAAATTATTTCTTTGCAACCGGCGATGTTTGCCGGCACTGCCAGCATTAAAATGGTAGAAAATAAAGGTGCAGATCCGCCCGGAATATATAGGCCAACTTTTTGTATAGGTCTTTTTTCCTGCCAGCATTTTACTCCTGGTGATGTTTCCACTTCAATTTTAGTCGATTTTTGAGCGGAATGAAATTTAAAAATATTGTCCTTCGCCAGTAAAATTGCCTGTTTTAATTCTTCGGAAATATTTTTTTCTGCAGCTTCCATTTCTTCTGAAGAAACTTCAAAATTTGAAAGTTTTATACCATCAAATAAATCGGTGTATTTACTTACAGCAACGTCTCCTTTAGTTTTCACTTCCGTAAATATTTCGTTCACGGTAAGCTCAATATCTTCTATGGTTTGAGTTGGGCGTGTTAAAATCTCGCTCCACTCCTCTTTCTTCGGATTAATTATCTTTCTCATATTCTCAAAATTACATTACCATTTTTTCTATGGGAGCGACTAAAATTCCCTCTGCCCCCAGTTCCTTTAACTGATGGATCATTTCCCAAAATCGTTTTTCCTGAATAACCGTATGTACAGAGCTCCAGCCTTCTTCGGCTAAAGGCAAAACCGTAGGGCTTCTCATTCCCGGTAAGAGTTTAATAATTTCTGGTAACTTATCGTTGGGCGCATTTAAAAGCACATATTTTGAAGTACGCGCATTTAAAACCGATTTTAACCTAAATCGTAATTGATCCAGAATTTTATTTCTTTCTTCTGAAATTCCCGGAGATATAGCCAGGATAGCTTCACTGTAAAGCATCACTTCCACTTCTTTCAGATTGTTTTTGAAGAGCGTATTTCCACTGGAAACGATATCACAAATAGCATCGGCAAGCCCAATATTGGGAGCGATTTCTACCGACCCGTTAATAATGTGAAGTTCAGCAGTAATTCCTTTTTTCTTTAAAAACTGGTTAAGGGTATTGGGATAAGAAGTCGCGATTTTTTTTCCTTCCAGATCTTCAATCCCTTTGTATTTGGTAGATTTTGGAACTGCCAGAGAAACACGACATTTTGAAAATCCCAATTTTTCAGCTCTTACAATATCATTGCCCTTTTCTTCCAGTACATTCTCGCCTAAAATAGCGACATCTACTACTCCATCACGTAAATACTGCGGAATATCCCCATTACGCAAATACATGATCTCTAAGGGGAAGTTTCGCGAGGCCGCTTTTAATTGTTCTTTTCCGTTATCGATAGAAATTCCGGCATCCTTAAGGATTTTAAGAGAGTCTTCATTAAGTCGTCCGGATTTCTGAACAGCAATTCTTAGTTTTTCTTTATTCATTTTCTTCTTTTTAATAAGAGCAGCTCTAAACAGGAAACAAAAAACCCGTCTGAGCTACTCAAACGGGTTTTTTAATATGATGTATTAACTACATATCACAATCACCTCGCCTGAGCGTAGTAAGTATGATGATGGTGATGTAGTTGAACTGTTTTCATTTCTTTTACAAAACTAAATATAAAAAATTGAATGAGCCAATAGTTTTAAAAATTAAATTCATATTTCTCTGTCACGAATATCCTAAGAGCTTCCAAGCAGCTGCCTGATGGCTAAACAGGCTCAGGAAAAACGACCATGTTGCCCTGCTGAGCTTGTTGAACTGATAAGAATGATTATCGGGATTCCTATTTTAGGTACGCGTTCTATAAAAATATTTTGAATTTTAAATTAAGCCGTTGTATTTTCTAACGAACCATTCTGCAGCGAAACTACAAATAAGGAGGGCAAGTAAAATTTTCCAATCGATTAAAGATATAGTTTTTTTATGGCTTTTTTGTACAGGTTTAAATTTGCTGTTAGAAAGCAGCTCTTCTATTATTCTGTTTTGATCTCTTAAAAAGTAAAGATTAGAATTATTTCGATCTGAAAATACTTTCATTTTAGAATAATTAGCAGAAGAAGCCTGCTTTTCCCTGTTAAACTCCAAAACTGAAAAATTACCCGATTTTCGAAGTCCGGAAGTTCTTTCAGAAATAGTTACCGAATATTTTCCAGGTTTAAGAGCATTCAATTTTGCATAAAACTGGTCATTATTAATAAGCATGGGGGATTCCAGGACTAAAGAATCCTTTTTAGCAATCCGGATATCCACCTTACCGGCGGGATCAAAAACATAGTTTTTATCGAAATACTGTGCATCTATCGTAATATTATCATCTTCCAGGTAATAAGGTTTGGCGGTGAAAGTTAACCGGTCCCTCTTTTTTGTATTAGAAAGAAGCTGAATTAGTTTTCCAAAAAAATTATCAAAATTTTCAAAAGAGGAGGATTCCTGGAAAGAATATGCTCTCCATCTCCATATATTTTCTCCAAACAGTACAGCGCTTTTATGAGAATTTTCGGTAAATGTGGCAAGTAAAGGAGTCTGGGTATCCAAACCTTCAATTTTTTGGTACAAAAGCGGTTCTATATTCGTATTGAAATTAAGTTTTCCAAAACTCTCTAGTAAAGGTGGAAAATCCTTAAAATCTATATCTTCAAACTGAAATTGACTATAATTTGCATTGAAAACCGGCACTACCTCCTGAGCTTGGGTAGAGAGTTTTCGAGTGAATTTCTGCTGAACAGAATTAAGAAACTGCCAATCTGTTTGAGTACCGGTAATTACCAGAGCATTTAAATTTCTATCTTCGATCTCCTGAAAGATATCCTTAAATAGATTATTGGGCTGATAAAGTATAAATACCTGAAAATCATTAATTTCTGAAATATTAAAATCTTTTATAAGTTTTATTTTGGCAGTTCGCTGTTCGTTGCTTTCAATTGATTTTTTCAATGCGCCCAGATCGGGATGAATAAATGAACTCAACAGCAGAACTGAGGATTTCTCCTCGATAACATCTACTGCAAAAGATTGTTTGTTGTTAAGTATATTCTTTTCAGATGACAGTACAGAAAGTTTGGCCGTGTACAAATGGGAACCCAGACTGCTGGCAGGAAGCTCTAATTTTACAACTTTTGAAGTATTATTTTTATCAAAATTAAAACTTTTACTATAAACGGTTTTATTGGCATCCTGGATGCTAAGTACAGAAGTTGCCTTTTTCTCTCCTTCATAATTTACAATGAGTTCGACAGGGAATTTATTTTTAAGAAACGCATATTTATTGGTATTTAAATTAGCGATACTTATATCTTCTGATGCTGTTGTATCTCCTATAATTAACGGAAATAGGGAATAATTTCCAGGAAGTTGTACATATTCGTAATCCTTTCCTATATTTTGGTTTCCATCGGTTAAAAAAAGCAGTGCGGTTTGTCCCGGAAATTTGAGTTTTTTCAGCTCTTCCAGCACTTTACCCTGATTCGTATTTTTCTTCTCGAAATTAAGGGAATCTTTTATTGGGTAAATTTCAGATCCAAATCCATATAAATGAAGGTTAAATTGATCGGTGAGTTTGGTATTCGCTAAAATATCTTTTTTGAACTTCTTTAAACTATCAGATTGCTGAAGGTTTTCTATGCTTTGCGATTGATCTATAGCAATTACCAGATCCGGCTTTTCCAGATAGGTTTGCACGCCTGTAATAGAAGGATTAAAAAGAAGAAGTAATAAAATAATTATTGAAATGAACCGAAAGGCTGCCAACAAATAATTGATACGCCGGTTATTCCTTTCACCTTTTAAATAACTGAAAAATACAAACCCCAGCGCTAAAAAAGCCGCCAGGGTTATATATAAAATTTCAGTAAATCTCATTCTATAAATACAGCGTTTTAAACGAAATTAGGTAAGCATTCCTCCATTAACCTGGAGTACCTGTCCAGTGATATAACTGCTGAGATCACTGCCTAAAAATACACAGGCATTGGCAATATCTTCGGGAGTTCCCCCTCTTTTTAAAGGAATCGCATCTCTCCAACCTTCGACGGTTTTTTCATCTAATTTTGCGGTCATTTCGGTTTCTATAAATCCCGGAGCAATTACATTGGTTCTAATATTCCTAGATCCCAGTTCAAGCGCCATAGATTTTGAAAATCCTATAATTCCCGCTTTTGAAGCTGCATAGTTTGCCTGTCCTGCATTACCTTTAATTCCTACCACAGAACTCATATTGATAATGCTTCCGCTTCGTTGTTTAAGCATCGTACGCTGGATAGCTTTCGTCATATTAAAAATTGATTTTAAATTGACTTCTATTACTTCATCAAAATCTGCCTCGGTCATTCTCATTAACAAATTATCTTTGGTGATCCCGGCATTATTTACAAGAATATCGATCTGTCCAAAATCTTCGGCCACATCCTTAATAAGTTTTTCAGCTTCTTCAAATTTGGCGGCATTGGATTGATATCCCTTAGCCTTTACTCCCGTTTTTTGCAACTCTTGCTCGAGCTCATTGGCAGCGTTTACCGACGACGCATACGTAAATGCTACATTAGCTCCATGTTTTGCAAAAATCTGGGCAATCCCTTTTCCAATCCCACGGCTGCCACCGGTAATTATCGCATTTTTTCCTTCTAATAGTTTCATTATAAAATGATATTTGGATTAAATTCTTTTTCAAATATAACAAAAGCCATAGGCTTAAAAATAAAAATCCTTCTGAATTCCCAACACGTGAGCTAATCAGAAGGATTCTATGATTATTTAAAGGAGTTTATTTATTAAGAACCTCTGCTACTTTTTTACCTATTTCGGCAGGAGAATCCACCACGTGAATTCCATTTTCTCTAAGAATTTTTTTCTTGGCCTGTGCGGTATCTTCGCTACCACCAACAATAGCACCCGCATGTCCCATAGTTCTACCGGCAGGAGCTGTTTCTCCCGCAATAAAACCGATCACAGGTTTTTTATTTCCGTTTTGTTTTACCCATCTCGCTGCATCGGCTTCTAACTGGCCACCTATTTCACCGATCATTACAATACATTCGGTTTCAGGATCATTCATTAAAAGTTCTACGGCTTCTTTGGTGGTAGTGCCAATAATAGGATCTCCACCAATTCCGATAGCAGTGGTAATTCCCAAACCTTGTTTTACTACCTGATCTGCTGCTTCATAAGTGAGAGTTCCGGATTTAGAAACAATCCCTACTTTACCTTTTTTGAAAACAAAACCTGGCATAATTCCTACTTTTGCCTCTCCAGGAGTAATTACTCCGGGGCAGTTAGGCCCTATAAGTCTACAATCTTTGTCTGAAATATAATCGTTTGCCTTAATCATATCGGCAACAGGAATACCTTCTGTAATTGTAATAATTACTTTTATTCCCGCTTCTGCAGCTTCCATAATAGCATCTGCAGCGAACGCGGGGGGTACAAAGATGATAGAAACATCTGCCCCTGTTTCCTTTACAGCATCTGCCACGGTATTAAAAACGGGCTTATCCAGATGCTTTTGTCCTCCTTTTCCGGGAGTAACACCTCCAACCACATTAGTTCCATATTCAATCATTTGTTCGGCGTGAAAAGTTCCTTCACTACCTGTAAATCCCTGAACGATTACTTTTGAATCTTTATTTACTAAAACACTCATATTTCTTCTTAATTTTTGCGATTACAAAAGTATGGTTTTAAATATAAAACTTAAAGCGTTTTTGAAGGTTTACTTTATAAAACCTTCGGAAAAATTACATCAGAGAAAACTTCTGTTGAAAATTTTCTTTTTATTACGGATAGCGGAGTAAAAAAAGAAAAGGGATTATTTCAGAAGAAAAGAAGAAAACTTTTAAATAATTCTTATTCCTGGGGAACTTGACTTATTTGAGTTCCTTTAAAGAGTTGGCCATTTTTGATTTCCCAAATTGCCATGAAGTGCCCCAGAGGAAACTCTTCCTCAGGATTTTCAACGGTCTCTGCGAAATAGGTGAAATGAAGTGCTACCCGATCATGATCTTTAATAATATCTATTATTTCGGTACGCAGTGAAGCATAAGATTCCGTCATTTCCTGAAAATAACTAAGCAGCGATTCCTTATTCATTCTTCGGAATCCGGTACTGCTGTACCATTTTAGTTCTAATTCCGGATGAAGGCTTTTTTGAATAAATTCTGCATCTTCAACAAAATCTGAATTATAAAAGGTTTCAACTAATTTCTTTTTACTTACACTCATAAATCTAATTTTTCAATAATTTGCGGGAGTTTTCTAAGCATGGCATACTCTTTCAATTTAGCCCGGGCTTCTCCAAATGGAGTTCCCCAGTAAGTAGTATTTTCCAGCGTGTTTTTAGAAACTCCGGTTTGTGCCATAAGAACAGTTCCTTTTTTAATTCGAACATCACTTCTAATTCCTACCTGGCCCCAGATCGTTACTTCATCTTCTACAATTACACATCCGGCAATTCCTGTTTGTGAAGCAATAAGACATTTTTTACCCACAATGGTATCATGACCAATTTGAACCTGATTATCGATTTTTGTTCCTGCTCCAATAAATGTATCTCCTGAAACCCCACGATCAATAGTACATAAAGCACCGATTTCCACATTATGATCCAGCACTACTCTACCTCCCGATAACAGCTTGTCAAAACCTTCGGGGCGGGTTTTATAATAAAAAGCATCTGCTCCTAAAACAGTACCCGAATGTATGGTAACATTGTTCCCAATAATGGTATGATCGTAAATACTGACATTTGAATGAATTACACAATTATCGCCAATTTTTACATGATTTCCAATAAATGTATTAGGTTGCACAATCGTGCCTTCTCCAATCACAGAAGTTTCGGATATTTGGGAACTTACCGTCTCAAAAGGTTTAAAATAAGCCGTTAGCTTATTGAAATCCCGAAAAGGATCCTCGCTTATAAGCAATGCTTTCCCGGCGGGACATTCTACTTTTTTATTAATAAGAATAACGCTGGCAGCCGAGTTTAAGGCCTTCTGATAATATTTTGGATGATCTACAAAAACAATATCCCCTTCTGTAACCACATGAATTTCATTCATTCCCTGGATAAGAAAATTATCGTCACCAACATAATCGCAATCAATAATAGTTGCAATCTGGTTAAGAGTATGTTTTTGAGGAAATTTCATTAAATGAGTTTAAAAATACAAAGTTAAAAGTTAAAGCATTTATGAGTTAAAGAACCAATTCTCAATTTATTGAACTATTCTTTTATCCTTTCTTTATACGTCCCTTTCTCGGTCTCGATTTTAATTTTATCGCCTTCATTAATAAAAAGAGGAACATTTACCTCTGCTCCGGTTTCCACGGTTGCAGGTTTAGTTGCGTTGGTAGCCGTGTTTCCTCTAACACCCGGTTCGGTATGGGTAACTTCGAGAATAACACTTGCTGGCATTTCTACAGAAAGAGGCATATTGTCTTCAGTATTAATTATAACTGTAACTACCTCTCCTTCTTTTAGCAATTGGGGCATATCCAACACACTTTCGGTCAGTCGTATTTGAGTATAATCTTCAATATTCATAAAATGATAAAATTCATCGTCATTATATAAATACTGAAATTTATGAGTTTCTACCCGAACATCTTCAATCTTATGACCCGCAGAGAAGGTGTTATCAATAACTTTTCCTGTAGTTACACTTTTTAGTTTGGTTCGCACAAAAGCCGGTCCCTTACCAGGTTTTACATGTAAGAACTCAACAATTTTAAAAATATCGTGGTTGTATCTTATGCACAATCCATTGCGAATGTCGCTTGTACTAGCCATATAGGTTTAATTGATTTATATTTAATTTGAACTGAAATAACCTTTCATAATTCCTCGTTGTGAATTTTTTATGAACTCTAAAATTTCATCGCGCTCTGCTGAAGCCTGCATTTCTGCTTCAATAATAGCTACAGCCTGGGAATTATTATAATTTTTTTGATAAAGGATACGGTAAATATCCTGAATTTCTCTGATTTTTTCGGTGGAAAAACCCCTTCTTCTTAAGCCTATAGAATTTATTCCTACATATGATAAAGGTTCCCTGCCCGCTTTTACAAAAGGAGGGACGTCTTTACGAACCAGCGAACCTCCGGTTACAAAGGCGTGGTTACCAATACTACAAAACTGCTGAATAGCAGCCATTCCCGCCAGAATCACATAATCTCCTACATTAATATGGCCTGCCAGCGTACTGTTGTTCGAAAAGATACAGTTATCGCCCACACGACAATCGTGCGCGATATGGCAATAAGCCATTATCCAGCAATTTTTGCCAACCACCGTCTTCATGCGGTCGGACGTTCCCCTGTTTATGGTGACACACTCCCTGATGGTAGTATTATCGCCAATTTCAGTGGTTGTCTCTTCGTCGTTAAATTTTTTATCCTGTGGAATTGCAGAAATTACAGCGCCCGGAAAAATATTGCAGTTTTTTCCGATACGTGCACCTTCCATTATAGTGACATTAGAACCTATCCAGGTGCCTTCGCCTATTACCACGTTGTTGTGAATAGTAGCAAAGGGCTCAATTACCACATTTTTGGCAATTTTTGCTCCGGGATGTACATAGGCTAAAGGCTGGTTCATTCTTTTTTATTTAGATTTTACAATTTGAGCCATTAAAACGGCTTCGGTGGCAAGTTTTCCATTAACGAAAGCATAGCCTTGCATCTGGCAGATTCCTCTTCGGATTGGCGCCAGTAACTCCAGTTTAAATATAAGGGTGTCGCCCGGAACAACTTGTTGTTTGAATCTTACATTATCTATTTTCATAAAATAGGTAAGATAATTTTCCGGATCGGGAACCGATTTTAAAGCGAGGATTCCTCCTGTTTGGGCCATAGCTTCTACCTGAAGCACACCCGGCATAACAGGTTTTCCGGGAAAATGGCCAACAAAGAACGGTTCGTTCATGGTTACGTTTTTCATCCCTATAACAAGCGAATCTGTTAATTCATATATCTTATCTACCAATAAGAAAGGAGAACGATGTGGTAAAATATCCATAATATCGTTTACATCCATTAGAGGTGGCTGATCCAGGTTAATCTTAGGAACATTATTTCTTCTTTCGTTCTTTATAAATTTGGAAAGTTTTTTCGCAAATTCGGTATTAACACCATGCCCGGGTTTTGTAGCAATGATTTTACCCTTAATCTTGGTTCCAACTAAAGCAAGGTCGCCCAGAACATCTAATAATTTATGTCGAGCCGCTTCATTAGGGTAATGTAAGGTGAGATTGTCCAGAATTCCATTTGGTTTTACCGAAATATTATCTTTTTTAAATGCTACCCGAAGTTTATCCATAGTTTCAGGGCTTAACTCCTTATCTACATAAACAATAGCATTATTTAGATCGCCCCCTTTTATAAGTCCATGTTCCAAAAGGGTTTCGATTTCATGAAGAAAACTAAACGTTCTTGCATTTGCAATCTCAGATTTAAATTCTGAAATGTCCTTAATGGAGGCATTCTGAGTTCCCAGGATTTTAGTTCCAAAATCCACCATCGTAGTTACCTGGTAATTTTCGCAAGGCATTACAATAATTTCACTGCCGGACTCCTCATCTTTATAAGAGATGACCTCGTTTATTACAAATTCATCGCGTTCCGCATCCTGAGTAACAATACCAGCTTCTTCGAGAGCCTGCACAAAATATTTTGAAGACCCATCCATAATTGGAGGTTCTGAAGCATTTAATTCTATTATAATATTATCCAGATCCAGGCCTACACAGGCCGCTAGCACATGTTCTGAAGTCTGAATGTGAACTCCTTTTTTCTCCAGATTGGTCCCCCGTTGGGTATTTACCACAAAATTTACATCTGCCTCTACTATCGGTTGGTTTTCAAGATCTACCCGTTTAAAAACAAATCCGGTATTTTCGGGAGCAGGTTTAAAGGTTAGTTTTACCTCTTTCCCTGTATGAAGACCTACCCCGTTTAAAGAAATTTCATTCTTTATGGTTTTTTGCTTTGAAAGAATTTCAGCCATTCTGGTGCTTTTTTTCTAGTTGATTTATTCTATCTACAATTTTCGTAAAGTTTTTAAAATGGACATAGGATTTATTGAAATCATTGTATCCAAAAGCAGGTGAACCCTGTATTACTTCTTCATCAAGAATATTACGGCCAATTCCTGACTGCGCTTGTATTTTTACCCGGTCTCCTATTTTTATATGCCCGGCAATTCCCACCTGTCCTCCAATAAGACAGTTACAGCCAATTTTTGTAGAGCCAGCTACCCCTGTCTGAGCAGCAATTGCTGTATTTTCGCCAACTTCTACATTATGGGCAATCTGTACCTGGTTATCAAGTTTTACACCCCTGCGAATAATGGTAGAGCCAAGTGTCGCCCTATCTATACTGGTTCCAGCGCCTATATCTACATTATCTTCAATAATAACATTTCCTATTTGCGGAACTTTGCTGTATACTCCTTTTTCATTAGGTGTAAACCCAAAACCATCTGCACCTATTATCGCTCCGCTATGAATCACACAATCCTCTCCTATAAGGCTTTCGGAATAAATTTTTACGCCTGCAAATATTACCGTATTATCTCCAATCTGTACATTATCCCCGATATAACAATTGGGATAAATCTTAACATTTTTACCTATAGTAACATTTTCACCAATATAGGCGAAGGCTCCTAAATAAATATTCTCCCCGTGTTTTGCCGTGTTAGAAATAAACACAGGCTCTTCTATCCCGCTTTTATTTAATTTTACCTGATTGTAATATTCCAATAAAGTAGAAAATGCTTTATAAGGATCTTTTACTCGAATTAACGTAGTATTTATATTATTATCTATCTGAAAATCATCTTTAACGATAGTTATAGAAGCGTTGGTAGAATATATATATGAGGTATATTTTGGATTGCTCAAAAAAGTTAGAGATCCTTCTGTGCCTTCTTCGATTTTAGCCAACTTATAAACTTCAGTCTCGGGGTTCCCCTCCACCTTTCCATTTAAAATTTCTGCTATTTGTGCTGCTGTAAACTTCATTCTGGCAAAAGTAAAAAAAATGCGCTAATGTTTCGACTTTGGATAACATATATAATATTTGGTAACAGGGATAGAAAGGGCCACTAAATTCAATTGATCTGATGCCTTTGCTACATCGGTGGTTTTACCGTTTTTATGAAGAATGCTAATATTATTATTCCCTGCAGAATACGCGGTATTAGTGATTTCTCCCGTGAAAACAAAATAATCTGCCTCTTCTTCAGAGATTTTGTACTTCTGAATTAGGCGGCTTTTATATTTATCTAATTTTTCCATGGCCACAGGTTTTTTCTTCAGTTTAATTTTTAAAAGATCCCGATTAAGCAACATTTTACAGAGATTGCTCAACACGAAATCGTCATGCTCGCTCCACTCTTTCATTGCTGAAATAATATCGTAATCATCTAATTTCGAAAAAAGATCCAGTGTTTTTTCATTAAAATTATCAAGTTCTACTTTATGATTTAGAAAATAAGACAGGGCATTGCTGCAGGCAAAATTGCGGTTCTTTTCGGCCAGCTCCTTGGCGCGTTTTAAAACCCGAATTAGTAGTTGTTCTGCAGCAACCCCGGTTTTGTGCAAATACACCTGCCAGTACATAAGCCGGCGGGCTACCAGAAATTTCTCTACAGTATATATTCCCTTTTCCTCCACCACTAACTTATCATTCACCACATTAAGCATGGTAATAATACGCTCGCTATTAATATTTCCTTCGGGCACACCTGTATAAAAGCTATCTCTTTTTAGATAATCCAGGCGATCCATATCCAGCTGACTGGAAATTAGTTCGTTCATAAACTTTCTTGAGTAACTTCCCTGAAATATTTTTATGGCCAGCGTTAAACTTTGGTTAAATTCGGTATTCATCTTCTGCATAAAATGGAGAGAAATACGTTCATGAGAAACCCCTTCTACAATGCTGTTTTCCATAGCATGGGAAAATGGACCGTGCCCTATATCATGCAATAAAATGGCAATTAAAAGCGCTTCCTCTTCTTTTACAGAAATCTCAACACCTTTAAAACGAAGCATATCCACTGCTTTTTGCATTAAATGCAAACATCCCAGGGCATGATGAAAACGGGTATGATGAGCACCAGGATATACTAAATAAGACATTCCCATTTGGGAAATTCGTCGCAATCTCTGAAAGTATGGATGCTGGATAATCTTGAAAATACGGTCATTGGGTATGGTAATAAAACCGTAAATTGGATCGTTAAATATTTTGAGTTTGTTTCTTGCCGTCAAGCTAAAATATCTTTATTATTTAAACAAAGATACATAGTTGGTAAGCATTATAACCAACACAATAAGTAAAAGTCCGCTTTTTAATACAAAAAGCATAAAATAAAAGGAACTCCATGAACACTATAAAAATACTCTGGGTAGATGATGAAATTGATTTATTAAAGCCCCATGTGCTTTTCTTAAAATCGAAAAATTACGAAGTGACCACCTGCCACAGTGGAATGGAAGCTATTGAAAATATTGAAAAAGAGAGTTTTGATATTGTTTTTCTAGATGAAAATATGCCAGGCTTATCGGGACTGGAAACTCTCTCTGAAATAAAGGAAAAACGGGCCGATCTTCCTGTGGTTATGATTACCAAAAGCGAAGAAGAATATATTATGGAAGAAGCTATAGGTTATAAAATAGCCGATTACCTTATAAAACCTGTAAACCCAAATCAGATTTTATTAAGTCTTAAGAAAAATCTAGATAATTCCAGGTTGGTTTCCGAAAAAACTACTTCAAACTATCAGCAGGAATTTAGAAAGATCGCCATGGATATGAGCGCGGTGAATAGTTTTGAAGAATGGGCCGAGTTATATCAACATCTTATATATTGGGAACTTCAACTTGAAAATATAGAGGACAGCGGAATGTTTGAAATTCTGGAATCACAAAAACTAGAAGCAAATAACCAATTCTGTAAATTTATAGATAAGAATTATCCAGATTGGTTTTCTGGAGAACAGGATGCTCCCGTAATGTCTCATACATTATTTAAAAGTAAAGTGCTTCCGCAGATAAGTAAAGACCAACCTACCTTACTCATAGTTGTAGATAATTTAAGATACGACCAGTGGAAGTCCTTTGAGCCCATTATTAATAATTATTATAAAAAGGAACAGGAGTCTACCTATTATAGTATTCTTCCAACCGCTACTCAATATGCCAGAAACGCAATTTTTTCGGGATTGATGCCAAGCGACATGGAAAAATTATATCCTAATTACTGGAAAAATGATACCGATGAAGGAGGGAAAAATATGTTTGAAGCAGAATTTCTTGACGCCCAATTGAAACGCCTAGGATTGAGCATTAAGCATGAGTATCATAAAATAACCAATTTAAAGGCTGGTAAAAAACTGGTAGAAAATTTTAAAACTCAAAAAGACAATGATCTTACTGTTGTGGTTTATAATTTTGTAGATATGCTCTCCCATTCCAAAACAGAAATGGAAGTGATAAAAGAATTAGCCTCTAACGATAAATCATACAGATCGCTTACCCAAAGCTGGTTTAAAAATTCTCCATTACTGGAAATTATTCAACAGGCGCAGCAACTCGGCTTTAAACTTATTATCACTACAGATCATGGAACTATAAATGTAAAAAATCCTTCTAAAGTTATTGGTGATAAGAACACCAGCCTAAACCTAAGGTATAAAACCGGAAAAAGTCTGACGTATGAAGATAAGGACGTGTTAGCGGCAAAGAATCCTAAAAATATTCATCTTCCTACTATTACTATGAGTAGTTCTTTTATTTTTGCCAAAGGCGATTTGTTTTTCGCATACCCAAATAACTACAATCATTATGTCAATTATTTCAGAAACACCTATCAACATGGAGGGGTTTCTATGGAAGAAATGATAGTTCCCTTTATAACTTTCTCCCCGCGATAGAACTTTTTCTTCTTTTTGGAAGAGATCGCAAAGTTAAAAGCATTCAATTTTGTAGGATTAATCTTTCATTTTTATTGATAATCAGAGGGTTAACTATTGAATAGGGCAGAACAACTGTTCCATGTAATTGATTTAATGCGTATCTTTACCCCGCCTTAAATTACATTTTGATGACATTAACCTACGAACTGTCAGAAATTGATAGTATTGCTATGCGATTACTTACCCAGGTAAAAAGCAAAACGATATTATTCTACGGAGAGATGGGAGCTGGTAAAACCACTCTTATCAAAGCGCTTGTAAAAGCGTTAGGGGCTCCAGACCCCGCATCCAGCCCGACTTTCTCGCTGGTTAACGAATATCAATCCAAACAAGGCACTATTTTTCATTTCGATTTTTACAGAATCGAAGATCAAAAAGAGGCGCTCGATATGGGAATCGAGGATTATTTAAATACCGATTCCTGGAAATTGATCGAGTGGCCCCAGAAAATTGAGAATTTGTTAGAAGAAAATGTCCAAAAAATGGAGGTTTTCACCCATTCTGGAACGTCCAGAATGTTAAAGTTTTGTTAATTTTTAGAAATGGCGGCAGATTTCCTGCGGGTTTAATTTTGTAAGAATTTTTTTACTTTTAATGCTTATGCGAAAGGTACATTTATAGATATTTAGGACTTAACCGTAAATTGTTGATTTTTACCTTATTTTTGAAAAGAATATTATTCAAAGATATAGGTGAATATTGCCCAAAAAAAAGGCGCAAAGGTACGAATAATGTGCTTTATATAAGCATCTTATATTGTTTTAGGTTTGTTTCAGAAATCAAATAGAAACTAACTTTTAAAACTCTATATTATGAAACTTAAAGCTATACTTTTCGCAGCTGCTATCTTTGGAGCAAGTTTTTTTGTAACTTCAACATCAAATAACAGCCATAATGACAAAATTCAAAAACAAGCCGTTGACAGAAGGCTCATCAGGATTCCTGCTGCTGGGTAGTGTAATTGGCTTTCTTATAGCTTTTTCACCTTATATTTTTTATCTATATGAAATTTTCCCGGACGGTCCCGTCTGGGAAAATTCTTTTTTTACCTACGAAAGTAAGTATTACTTAAGTGTAAATGTGGCCATGTGGACCTATTTTGGTAAAATTACTCCACTTTTTCTTCTTCTTATCTGGTTTTTTACCTGCAAGCATTGGTGGTATCATGCTCTTTTAATTCCAATATCCATGTATTCTTATCAGCTTCTGATCACCTTTTATCAAGACGTCTATTTAAATGAATCTATTTACATGGATACAAATGGATTAATTTATCTTGCTCCCTTTTTTCTAATTATTTTAATAATACTTTATCTTGTTCGTACACAAATTTTCGATAGGATTTATGGTATCGATCTTAGTGAATTAAATGAAACCGATGTTTCTGTATTTTCCAAAACATCTACCAACGAAGAAAAGGAAATTGCATATTTTAGAGAAGGCGAACTGGCAGGTGCCAATAATGAACCCACCGAAGATTATTACCGCAAATTATAAGAAGGATTACTTCAAAAGTTATAAAAAAGATTTGATGCCGGCTGTGTATCAAATCTTTTTCTGTTTTATATTAGAGTATAGTCTTTAAATTTCCACTTATATTTGCTTAAAATTGTTGTAATTTAAGTCTTTAACTCAACAGTAAGATGACTGACCAAACTTCTCCGTTCACCAAGGAGCAACTTATCCCGCAAGAGGAAATGCTGGAATTATTCAAGAAGAAAGGTGATCTCTTTATTGGCATACCAAAGGAAACTTCTTACCAGGAAAAAAGAGTTTGTTTAACCCCGGATGCCGTTGCTGCCATCACCGCTCACGGCCACCGGGTTATGATAGAATCAGACGCAGGAAAATGGGCCCGCTTTAGCGATAAGGATTATTCCAATGCCGGTGCAGAAATTACAAAGGATACCAGGAAAGTTTTTTCCTGTCCCACCATTCTTAAAATTGAGCCACCTTCGTTTGACGAGCTGGACATGATGAACCCTCAAACCACGCTCATTTCAGCACTTCAGCTTAAAACTCAATGTAAAGAATATTTTCAAAAACTGGCAACCAAACGCATTTCTGCTCTTGCTTTTGAATTTATTCGCGATGATGATGGCACTTATCCTGCCGTTAGAGCACTGAGTGAGATTGCCGGTACAGCCTCAGTTTTAATATCTTCAGAAATAATGAGCAATAATGCTGAGGGTAATGGGCTTATGTTCGGCAACATTAGCGGTGTCCCCCCTATTGAAGTTGTTATTCTGGGAGCTGGGACTGTAGGCGAATTTGCCGCGAGGTCTGCAACCGGACTGGGCGCCAATGTAAAGGTTTTCGACAGCAGCCTTACAAAACTTAGAAACATTCAAACCAATATAGGGCATCCCTTATATACATCTACAATACAGCCAAAGAATCTTAGTAAAGCATTAAAACGTTGTGATGTTTTAATTGGAGCCATTCGTGGTAAAAACCGCTCTCCTGTTCTAATTTCTGAAGAAATGGTGCAAACCATGAAAAAAGGCTCTGTAATTATTGATGTAAGCATCGATATGGGCGGATGTGTGGAAACCAGTGAAATTACTACTCACGATAAGCCTATTTTTACCAAACATGGAGTAATTCATTATTGTGTACCAAATATTCCTTCCCGGTATGCCAGAACTTCCTCTATTTCAATAAGTAACATTTTTACCCCTTATCTTTTACACATTGCCGAGGAAGGCGGATTAGAAAACACCTTGAGATTTGACAAGGGTTTAAGAAATGGTTTGTACTTTTACCACGGAATTTTAACCAGCAAATCTATCGCAGATTGGTTCGATCTTTCGTATCGTGATATAAACCTGCTTATATTTTAATTTTTTATGACTGTATTAAAACGAGTTGGATTTTTTTCCATCGGCTTTATAATGGGAATCGGGATCCTTGTTTTTATTTTAAGCGGAAAAAAAGCGTCTTGTGCTTATTTTCCGAATGCCCGAACTCTCAAAAACATTCGGTTAAAGCAGCGGAATTTTTCTCCCGAAGCTTTGGCTTTTTTCACTCAAAATAAAATTGACACTTCGATTGTTTCAAATATTTTTGAAGAAGGAGATGTGGATTTCGGAAAAAGCAAAACCCACACCGAACCCTGTAAAACCTACTATATTAATGGAAAAGCGAAGGATTCAATCTCGATTGAAATTCAGGTAAAAAATTGTGACAGTACGGCTACAATACAAAAAGCACACTTTTATACCGAAGATTAAAGTTTCAGGTTTATAAAATCTGCTCGGCGTGAGCTTTTGTTTTTACCTTTCCTATTACTTCTTCAATTTTACCATTTTCATCTATAATAAAGGTGGTGCGGTGAATTCCATCGTATTCTTTTCCCATAAATTTTTTGGGCCCCCAAACCCCATACGCATTAATCACTTTTTTATCTTCATCGGCTAAAAGAGGAAAAGGAAGTTCGTATTTGTTTTTAAAGTTTTGCTGACGTTTTTCACTGTCGGCACTCACACCCACAATTGCATACCCTTTTTGCTGAAAGCGTTCCCAATTATCCCTAAGATTACACGCCTCTGCAGTACAACCCGGGGTGCTGGCCTTAGGATAAAAGAATAACACCAGTTTCTTTCCTTTAAAATCAGACAATTTTATCAAATTACCATCCTGATCTTTAGTTTCAAACTCCGGAGCATTATCTCCTGCTTTTAATGTAGTCATAATTAGCTATTTTTACGTAAAAATAAGCAATATGAATAAACAGGAAAGGGTACAATTTGTTATAGATACGTTAAATGAATTGTTTCCTGAAGTTCCCATCCCTCTGGATCACAAAGATCCTTATACGTTATTAATAGCCGTCCTGCTCTCTGCGCAAAGCACCGATAAAAAAGTGAACCAGATAACCCCTGTACTTTTCAATATTGCCGATAATCCTTATAAAATGGTGAAATTATCGGTTGAAGAAATTCGGGATATAATTAAACCTGTTGGATTGTCTCCTATGAAGTCAAAAGGTATTCATGGATTGTCGGAAATTATAATTGAAAAATATAATGGGAAAGTTCCCGAATCTTTTGAAGGTCTGGAAGCGTTGCCGGCGGTGGGACATAAAACGGCCAGTGTAGTGATGTCCCAGGCCTTTGGACACCCGGCTTTTCCTGTAGATACTCATATACACCGACTGATGTATCGCTGGAACCTAAGCAATGGGAAAAATGTGGTGCACACTGAAAAAGATGCTAAACGGCTATTTCCTAAAGATCTTTGGAATAAACTTCATCTTCAGATTATTTACTACGGAAGACAATATTCGCCCGCAAGAGGATGGAACCTGGAAAACGATATTATTACGAGAACTATAGGAAGAAAAAGTGTAATTAAAGGAAAGTTGTAACTAAAAAAGACCTGTAAGTAATTTTTACAGGTTTTTTAAATTCTTAATTTAATAAAGTCTCGAACTTAATTTCCTTATACTCAATAACCCGCAAGGCTTTTGAATAACTCAAAAGGAACTGAATAGTCTCTTTTTGTGGATTTAAAAATTCAGTTTTATCTTCATTTGAAGATTTAGTGTAAAGGTGCTCCATAAGGCTCTTTTAATTTGATTTAAAATTAAAACGTCCTTAAGTTGAAGTTATTGTGAATTAATTTGTTAAAATAAGGTTATGCTTTTCAATAATCTTCCTAAGATTAATTAAAGCGTATCTCATGCGGCCCAAAGCAGTATTAATGCTCACTCCTGTTTTTTCTGAAATTTCTTTAAAGCTCATGTCTTTGTAAATACGCATTACCAGAACTTCTAATTGATCTTCCGGTAATTCCTTAATAAGTTCCTGCACATCAGACTCTATCTGGTCTTTAATGAGTTGTTTTTCTACATTAAGATCTCCATCGCTTAAGACCGAAAAAATATTAAAATCGCCTTTATTATCAAATTTGGGCATTCTTTTATTCTTTCTGAAATAATCAATCACCAGATTATGAGCGATTCGCATCACCCAAGGAAGAAATTTCCCTTCTTCATTGTATTTACCTTTCTTTAAAGTATTTATAACTTTAATAAAAGTATCCTGAAAAACATCTTCTGCGACATTTTTATCAAAAACTTT
Organism: uncultured Flavobacteriaceae bacterium; assembly: GCA_963811195.1. Lineage (GTDB taxonomy): Bacteria > Bacteroidota > Bacteroidia > Flavobacteriales > Flavobacteriaceae > Gillisia. The sequence goes on along the minus strand of CAWEQF010000003.1, from coordinate 139,518 downwards.
TGAGTAAATAAAACTGTAAATACGGTGTTGGTGCCTGTTGATTAAGATTGAGAGTGCATGCTCATTACCGTCTAGGTAAGATTGCACAAGGTAAGCATCGGTTGCCTTGATGTCGTTCATAACAGTTACTTTTTTCAGGTATTAGGGAGACCTGAGGGTTAGGTTTTTCTAAGATTAAAAGTAACTTTACGTTATAGGCAATAAATTTATTTATGTGCGTTAGAGCTCCAAATATAGCAACATATTTTTAACATACACAAATCTTTCTTCGGTTTTTTAACATTTCTTACTGAATTTGATTGCTTTTTACACTCCATCTTATTGAGTACCTTTGCATTCGTTTGTAAAAAACACAGCTATGCTATCAGATATTTCTACTATAAATCCCAGAGAAAATATTATTATTAAAGGAGCGAAGCTCCATAACTTAAAGAACATTAATGTAGTTATTCCGCGAAATAAATTAGTAGTAATTACCGGGCTATCAGGATCAGGAAAATCCAGTCTGGCTTTTGACACCTTATATGCAGAAGGCCAGCGACGTTACGTGGAAAGCCTTTCTTCGTATGCCCGCCAGTTTTTGGGAAGATTAAACAAACCTAAAGTAGATTATATAAAAGGAATTGCTCCTGCCATAGCAATTGAACAAAAGGTAAATTCTACCAATCCCCGTTCTACCGTGGGAACTTCCACAGAAATTTATGACTATTTAAAATTGTTGTTTGCCAGGATAGGAAAAACCTATTCCCCAATTTCTGGCGATGAAGTAAAAAAAGATACCGTTACCGATGTTATAAACTATATAAAAACTTTTTCTGAAGGAGAAAAACTGCTACTCCTCTCCCCTGTTCATGTTGAAGAGGGACGAAGCCTGGAAGATAAATTAAAAGTGCTGTTACAACAGGGTTATAGCAGGATCAAAGTAAAAGATGAAGTTAAAAGAATTGACGAAACAGATCTTGCTCCCTTAAAAATTGAAGAAGTTTCACTTGTTGTAGATAGAATTGTTACCCGGGAGGATGAGGATTTTTATAATCGACTCGCCGATGCTACCCAGGCCGCTTTTTTTGAGGGAAAAGGGGAATTGTTTATCGAACGACTTTCCGATAAAAAACTTAGACATTTCAGCAACAAATTTGAACTGGATGGAATGTTGTTTATGGAACCCAATGTTCACCTTTTTAGCTTTAATAATCCATACGGTGCCTGCCCCAAATGTGAAGGTTATGGCGATGTTATAGGGATAGATGAAGATCTTGTAATTCCAAATACAGGACTTTCCATCTATGAAAATGCTATTTTCCCGTGGCGGGGTGAAAGTATGAGCTGGTATAGAGATCAACTTGTAAATAATTCGCATAAATTCAATTTTCCTATACACAAACCCTTTTTTGAACTTACCCAGGAACAAAAGGATTTGGTCTGGACGGGAAACGAATATTTTGAAGGCTTGAACGACTTTTTTGAATTCCTTGAATCCAAAGCCTATAAAATCCAGAATCGGGTAATGCTTTCCAGATATCGCGGAAAAACCAAATGTACAGTATGCAAAGGTAAAAGATTGCGGCCCGAAGTGAACTATGTAAAAATAGGTGGTGCTACTATTACAGATCTGGTTGAAAAACCTCTGGATAAAGTTCGTAAATTCTTTCAGGAACTTGAGCTGAACGAATATGACAGCCAGATAGCCAAACGGCTTCTTACAGAAATTACCAATCGCTTACAATTTCTTTCGAATGTTGGCCTGGATTATCTTACTCTAAATAGAAAATCCAATACGCTTTCGGGGGGCGAATCACAACGTATTAACCTTGCTACCTCTTTAGGAAGCAGCCTGGTGGGCTCTATGTATATTTTGGATGAGCCATCTATTGGCTTGCATCCGCGAGACACCCAGAAGCTGGTAGGAGTTCTTAAAAATCTTCGTGATCTGGGAAATACAGTGATTGTGGTAGAACACGACGAAGATATTATGAAGCAGGCCGACGAAATTATAGATATTGGCCCCGAAGCCGGAACTAACGGCGGGAATGTGGTAGCCACAGGGAGTTTTAAAGAAATCCTAAAGGCAGATTCACTTACAGGAAAATATCTAAGTGGAAAAATGAAGATTGAAGTGCCTGCTAAAAGACGTGTTACAAAACAATTTGCAGAAGTTTATGGCGCACGGGAAAACAATTTAAAAAATATCGATGTTAAATTCCCATTAGGTGTATTTACTGCCGTAACCGGGGTTTCCGGAAGCGGTAAAAGCACCCTGGTTAAAAAAATACTATATCCGGCCCTGCAAAAAGCGATTGGAGGTTATGGTGAAAAGGCAGGACAATTTTCGAAACTGGAAGGAAACTTTAAGAATATCACTTCTATAGAATTTGTAGATCAAAATCCAATTGGGAGATCTTCACGTTCTAATCCCGTAACTTACATTAAAGCTTACGATGATATTAGGAATTTATTTGCGAATCAGAAATTATCTGAAATTCGAGGTTTTAAACCCAAACATTTTTCCTTTAATGTAGATGGTGGAAGATGCGACACCTGCAAAGGTGAAGGCGAAGTAACCATAGAAATGCAGTTTATGGCTGATGTACACCTGGAATGTGAGACCTGTAATGGAAAACGCTTTAAAAAAGAAGTGCTGGAAGTAACTTTTGCCGATAAGAATATCGATGATATTCTGCAAATGACTATAGATGATGCTATCCAGTTCTTTAAAGAAAATAATGAAAAGAAAATCACCAAGAAACTTAAACCACTTCAGGATGTAGGATTGGGGTATGTGCAATTAGGCCAAAGTTCTTCTACTCTTTCCGGCGGGGAAGCGCAACGAATTAAACTGGCTTCATTTCTTGTAAAAGGAATTACAAAAGATAAAGCACTTTTCATTTTTGATGAACCAACCACGGGTCTTCATTTTCATGACATTCAAAAATTGCTGAAATCTTTCAACGCCTTAATCGAAAAAGGTCATTCCGTAATCGTAATAGAGCATAATATGGAATTAGTGAAATGTGCCGATTACATTATAGATCTGGGTCTGGAAGGTGGTGAAAACGGCGGATACGTAATTGCCACAGGCACACCGGAGGAGGTAGCTAAAACCCAAAAATCTTATACCGCCCCCTTTTTGAAAGAAAAGTTAGAGGGACTTATTTAGCATCTATTTTATTTTGGCACGCAGTTTGTATCTTTTAAGAAGAACAATCAAATTCCTGATTGATTTTTAAAATATACCGAAAATGAAAAATTTTACCTACTTACTCGCGCTGCTTTTTGTAGGATGGTCTGCATCCGCAAAAACCCCCACTTCGGCTGCTGCGGCAAGCTCTTACAACTATGGTGATTCTTTCATCTTTGTAGAAGGAGATGTGGAATTTTCTGTATATCCCGATGGACAATTCGACTTTTACTACAATCCTCAATTTAGTAGAACTTCGATTGTAAATATTAGTGTTCCCGGGGTAAATATTAGTTATAACAGCGGTTACAACTATGATCCTTACTTACAGTACGATGATTACGGGGCCGTTATTCAGATTGAAAATGTTCCCGTCTATTACGATTACTACGGAAGAATTGTGCAGGCCGGAAATGTATATATAGATTATAATTCTCACGGGCTTGTAGCAAGTGTGGGAGGCCTAAATGTGTATTATAATATGTTTAACCGCCCGGTACGTTACGTGGGGTATATAAACCGTTATAATCCCCGTTATATCTATCGCCCCTGGCACAGATATTATGTAAGACCTTACGACGATTACAGGATAGTTTATAATCAGCCTTACAGAGAGTATTATGCACCTAACCGTTTAAGTTTTAACATGTATTGGAATACTTATCACTCTCACCATAATTATTATAATAAACATAATTTCTATCGTCCCGGGCAAAGTGTAGCCTCCTATACCTACGGAAGAAGAACGCCAGACAAGAGAGAATTACGCCCTGCTGTTAGATCCAATCAGAATGTTTCAAGACGTACTGCAGAAGCCTATTCAAAAGGAAATAAATCCAGACAAAGCAATAATGTGTATAGTGGGAGAAGAAGCTCAGGTTCTCAAAGAGAAGTTGCAAACATGGCTAAACATGAAGAAGCCGTTAGAGCAGCCAGAGGTCGTTCCTCTCATAATGAGGCTAACTCCAGAGTTTCTACAAACCGAAATGCCGCCGGAAGAAGTGCCAATACTAATAGTACCAGAACTAAATCTGTTGCCACTCCCCAGCGATCCGTTTCTCGAAATTCATCAGTCCATAGTAGTACACCTTCAAGAAGTACTACCCCTACCCGAAGCGCTGCTAGCACACCATCTACCCCAACAAGAGTAGAAAGGCCAACACGATCTTCTAATAGAAGTTCCAGAGCAGCTTCCACAGTTTCCAAAAAGTCCGGTGCTTCTACAACTCATAGTACACAATCACGAGGAAACGGAAGAGGTCGTGGAAATTAAGAAATTATAAAATTAAATTTTTGGTTGGTTAGTTTGGAAATCCTCACAGGCGTTAAGTCTCGTGGGGATTTCCGTTTTTTATCATTTCGTATTACCAGGGAAGGTATTTTTTGATAATTAGATTTATATCTTCAGAAAAATTGAATTTAATGGCAATAAATAAATATATACCGGTTAGAATTATTGATTTCAAGGCGATGCTAATCAACGGATAAAAAGGAAAGTCCCAATAATAGAACAAAAGCGTTAAAGCTGCGGTAAAAGTTAGTATATAAACTGTTTTCATAGTAAAAGGCTGGATTTTAAACTTTTGCAACACAATAATTATTTTAGCCGTGTTATAGATAAAAAAGGCCGTAAAACTGGCAACTGCCGCTCCCATTATCCCAAAAGAAGGAATGAGTAATAAATTAAGCCCGAAAGCAATAATAGACAGTACTATCCCAAAAATTAGCACAAGCCGATAGTAATCTGAATTAAAAAGAATACTGTTATTATTTCCTAGCATATTATCATATAATTTCACCATAGAAATTAATAAAACAATCACCGTGCTTATTTGATATTCGGGAGGCATCAGCTTATATAACTCGTTCAGGTTAACAATTATCAGAATAAATATCAACGCGCTTACTACCAGTAAACTTATGGAACTACGTTTATATACATCTTCCAGAGAGCTTTTATCTTTGCTGTTTAAAAGGTTGGCAGTATGCGGATGTATTATTTGATGTAAGGCTTTTTGCGGGACGGATATCACTGTAGCTATATAAATCGCGATTCCATATACCGCCACATCCCCGATGGGAAGATAATGTTCTATCATAACCTTATCCAGATCTAAGAGAAGGGAGGCCACAGATCCCGCTATAAAAATTAGAAAGGAATACTTGAGAATGGTTATAAGATTTTTTGGCATTTTTATTCCAAAATCAGGCTTCAGCAAAGAAAAAGCATACAATTGCATGGAAAGAGCACGAAAAACAAATACCCCGGCAGTAGCATAAATAAATTGCTCGACGTTTAACCACTTTAAATAAACACAAATAAGTAAAATAGTTACACACAAGCGCTGGAAAACCTCTTTCATAAAATTTCCAAATACACTTTTAAATTTTATTTTAGACCAGGAGAAAAAGACTTCAAAATATGCGGTTGCAAAAGCAATTACAAAAATTAACCATACATAAGGTTTAACCAGTTTATTACCCGCATCAAAATAATTTAATAGTCCCTGGTAGCCCATAACCCCTATTAATCCAATAACAACAGAAACCACTACCGGTAAAATCAAAACAAGGTTCAATAGTTTTTGCTGCTCTTTTTCGGTTTTATAGGAAGTATAAAATTTAATTAAGGTATTCTGAACTCCAAAAGCCATAAAAGGCCAAACCAGATTCGCGGCCGAAAGTAAAAAACTAACCAGTCCATAATATTCTTTCTCTAAAAAGTACGTGAACAAAAACAGCGTATTAATGGCGCCTATAGCAAAACCAGCATACGTGGTAATCATATTTTTAAAAGACTGATTAATTATGATTCCCATTAGCTATAAAGTTTTAAGTACTTCAGCCAAACGGCCGGTAAGATTGCGACGGCTGTATTTTTCTAAATTTTTAGATTTTACTCCCAGTTCACCTTTTTCATATGTATGGTAAAAATCCAATAGTTTATTCTTCATTTCACCTCTTTCCTCATAACTAAAACTTTCTCCGCTGTTTGTTTCTGAAATTATTCTGCTGGCATCCCAGTTTAGCGGCCCAATTGCCAGAATGGGTCTTTTTGCAGCCATGTACTCAAAAAGTTTACCGGGTATAATTCCTTGAGTTTCTTCAGAATTGATTTCAATCAATAATAAAAGATCTGAATTTCGCTGAATTCCAAGAGCTTCTTCATGAGTTACATAACCCCTGAGACACAAATTATTTTCCAGTCCATTCATTTTTATAGAATTTACCACGTCTTCACTTACCTTCCCTACAAGTTGTAACTCTAAAGCTTTAGAAAAAGCATTGTTTTCCTTTCCTATTTCACCAAGAACTTTCCACAAGTTGTGGGGGTTCCTACCGGAAAGCAACGAACCTATATGGGAAACTATAAATCTGGGATTTTTAGGAGATTCTTCGTTTAGTTCCACATCAAAACCATTGGTAATAATCTCAACAGGAGTATTTGTTTTGTTTTCGAACTCCTTTTGAGTTGTGAAACTGGTAACCAGAATTTTATCGGCAAAATTCAGCACTTCTTCTTCCAGCTTCAAATGTTTATTTTGCGACCGGTTTGTTAGTTTTAAATTTTTGTGATACCCTATCTTAGTCCAAGGATCTCTAAAATCTGCCAGCCATTTAACATTCAATTCTTTCTTTAGGTTCAACCCGATAAGATGCATACTGTGAGGAGGTCCTGTAGTAATAATTTTATCGATTTGATATTCAGAAATATATTCCTTTAAAAACTGAACTGAAGGTTTAATCCAGAATTTCCGGGCATCAGGAATAAAGAAATTTCCCCGGATAAATAATAATATTTTCTGAAGAAATCCCTGTTTTTTTTCTTCAGAGATAATTCCGGAACTAATAGATTTAGTATGTTTTTTTGAAAATATGCTGGCAAGGAAGTAGGGTTCAAAAATCGGTTTTTTAATCACCCTTATATTCGAAGGAATTTCTGTAGAAAGCGTAGAATCCAAAATAGGATAATCCGGATTTTGGGGCGCATAAATAATAGGCTCAAATCCAAATTCTGATAAATATTTAGCGAATTTCAGCCAGCGCTGCACTCCCGGCCCCCCGGCAGGAGGCCAATAATAGGTTATAATTAGCACTTTTTCCATAAAACGCCTTACGTAATTTCTTTTATTCCTTTTCTTTTAAAGGTAAAGAATATACCTCCCAGGAAAAGCAAAATAAGCACTGCAGAACTCGCCATAGAAATTGTACTTCCTGTTTTTACTATCTGTGGATTAAATTTAAACTCTATGGTGTGCTTCCCTGCAGGTATCACGAGGGCACGTAATACGTAATCGGCATTCAAAATATTGGTGTCTTTTCCATCAACGGTGGCCGTCCATCCATCGGGATAATACATTTCTGAAAATACTGCTAATTCTTTTGCTGAAGAAATCGATTTATAAACAAGCTTATTAGGCTCATACTGTACCAGCCTTATTTTTGCTGAAGAATCTACCTGCAACGTTGTTGGAACCTGATCTTTATACGATTCATTTAAAACGACGGTAGAATCTAAAGCAACTTTATCAAGGGCCAGAATTTCTTCATTTGCACTGTTTGCCCATTTTATATTACTGGCAAACCAGGCATTCCCATAAATCCCGGGATTCTGTTGGACCTGTGCGCTCCCTTTTTTAGAGGGAATAATAAAATATTTCACATTCAACATATTCAAGATATTCATCTTGTTTTGTGAAATATAAAAATTATATAAATCCTGCATTCTGCCAGGTTTGGCAGCGCTATAACCTCCCAAAGCATTATGAAAGTAGGAAGCGCGACCACTGTTAAAAGGATCTCCACTTAAATCAAATACCCTATAATGTGTAGTATCCTGAAGGATTTGAGCATCTGCCGCCGTTTTCTGAAAAGGTTTTTTCATGGCACGGGCAGCCACAAAATCTGTGTCGTTTACATATCTTTTATCAACCGCCATTAAATCGGCTAAAATGAGTAAAACAAAGCCCACAATAATTAAGTTTTTGCTTGCCTTCTCTTTCAAATATAGCCAGACAAGGCCGGCGGTAATCAGAACAAAGACAAGGGATCGAATAGTATCTGAGGTAAAGAGTGCTTTTCGATCTTCTTTAAGGGCTCGTATAAATTCAGATCCCATTTGCTGAACATATACTGCATCATTGCCCCCTGTAAAACTAAAGAATGCCGATTTAAACAACAGAAACAATAAAGCCACTCCTCCGGTAATGATAGTAGCCCATTTTAAAGCGTAAAATTTTTCTTCCTTTTTCTCAAAATCATTAAACAACCGGTACAATCCAAAAATCGCTAAAATAGGTACACAAAGTTCAATGATTACCTGTATAGAGGAAACTGCGCGAAACTTATTATAAAGTGGAACATAATTTATAAAAAAGTGGGTGAGAAAAGCGAAGTTTTTTCCCCAGGATAAAAATAAGGCTAACAAAGAACCTGCTACAATCCACCATTTCAATCTTCCTCTGATTAGAAAAAGAGCGAAAACAAATAAAAATAGTACAGAAGCACCAATATAGGCAGGTGCACCTACATAAGTTTGATCTCCCCAATAAGTAGGAGCGTGGGAAGCAAAATCTGCAGCCTGAGCAGGTGAGGCTCCCATTTTTAAAAGTTGGGAATACATATTGGAATCGTTCCCTAACTTTTCTGCACTTGAACCGCCCATGAACCGCGGAATGAATAAATTGAAGGTTTCAAGAATTCCATAACTGTATTCCGTAATATAATTATAATCTAGTCCGCTGGCAGGTTCTTTTTTCCCCTCCGGATTAATGGTAAGTCCGGTATTGCCACGAGTACTAAACCGGGTGTATTCTTTTGTTGTTAGTATACTGGTGGCATTAGTGCCCACCGCAAGTAATACCGCCCCAACCATTACACCTAATGCTTTGAAATAGTGAGGAAGTTGTTTTTTTCGATAAGCATCGATTAAATAAACAATTCCAAGTACCACTACCAATAACAACAGATAATAGGTCATTTGAAAATGGTTTGCTTCTATTTCTAAAGCCATCCCGAACGCCAGTAACAAGAATCCCCAAATATATTTATTCCTGAAACAGAGGATAATTCCAGCCAAAACCACTGGCATATAAGCAATAGCATGGGCCTTGCTATTATGCCCTACTCCAAGAAGAATTATAAAATAGGTAGAAAACCCAAAAGCAAGAGCACCCAGAAAGGCCAGCTTGTAATCTAATTTCAGGACAAGCATAAGAATATAAAACCCTAAAAAATAAAGAAACAGGTAGTCTGCCGGGCGAGGTAAAAAACGCAATGCCAGATCAAGTTTCTTTATATAATTATTGGGATAATGTGCTCCTAACTGGTACGTAGGCATTCCTCCAAAAGCGGCATCTGTCCAATAGGTTTCTTTTCCGGTTTGCTCACGATAATCATTTTGCTGTCGGGACATTCCAATATACTGGACAATATCACTCTGATAAATTTCTTTGCCTTGTAAAACAGGACTGAAATAGGCTAGAGAAATAACTACAAAACCTAAAAGAATTAAAATATGGGGGAGGATGCCTTTTAAAAACCTTGTCATTCGTAAGAAAGTTTAATAGGCACGAAAATTAATCAATTTCTTCGTAATCGATATACTCTCCCACCTTTTTATTGGATTTCCGGGAGTTAGGCCGATTTTTATCTATAACCACATTCTCCTTCTTTTGGGTTGAAGAAGGACTTTGGGCATTATTGAATTGTTGCTGGAATTTATTTCCAACTTTCTTTAGAAAATATTTTAAAATCAGAGGGCCAAACCATTTTATAAATAATTTGAATCCAAAATAGATAAGCAAAACGACTAATATCGTTTGCAGTACACTCTCAAATGAAGCTGAATACATTATTTAAATGTTTTTGCAAAATTACCATGAATGCGAGACAAATTCAGCATTTAACTCCTAAAAAATTAATAAAATCTTCTATATTTGATTCAGTCTAAATACCCATAAAATGAGATATTACACAATTTCCTGCTTATTACTCATTCCTTTTTTTTTATTCAGCCTAACAGCAAATGCCCAATATACCGAAACGATAAACTCTAACCGCCCGGGCAATTCTCAGGGTGCTTTCTCAGTAGGCAGACAGGTTTTGCAGCTGGAAGCCGGAGCCTATTTAGGGAATGACGAGCATAATCTTTACAAAACCTCCACAGATATCTGGGGAACAGATTATTCATTACGGTATGGCTTCTTGTTTGAAGAATTGGAAGTTAGTTTAAATGGCTCTTTTGAAGCAGATAATACCACGCTAAAAGTTGGTCCCAATGACCAAACTTATAAAATAAGCAATTTCAAAACTAATACCCTGGGACTTAAATATTTAATTTACGATCCGGTGGTAAGTATGGACCCCGAAAAACCTAATTTGTACAGCTGGAAAGCCAATCATAGATTTAAGTGGAGAAGACTTATTCCGGCTGTTTCGGTATATGCGGGTGCAAATTTTGCTTTTGGTGATAATCCTTTTTTGCAACCCGGTGAAAATAAGTTTAGCCCAAAACTCGCTTTAATTACACAGAATAACTGGCGCGACAGTTGGGTCCTGGTTATGAATTTTATTGCAGATAAGATCACTGAAGACAATCCTTCATTTGAAGGGATCGCGACTCTTACACATGCTTTCACACCCAAATTTGCAGGATTTCTGGAATACCACGGAATAATAAATGATATTTATGCTGATGATCTTGCCCGCGCCGGACTGGCTTATTTATTTACAGACGATTTTCAGATTGATGTTTCAGGGCTCATAAATTTTAAAGATACTCCGGCAAGATGGCAACTGGCTGCCGGACTTTCCTATCGGTTGGATTTTCATACTCAGGATGAATATTTAGAAGAACCAACACAAGAAGATAATGCTCAAAAGAAAGGAACTAATCAGGTTAAGAAGGACAAAAAGGATAAAGACGGCAATGGTGAAGGTAATTAACCGAAAATCTCCTTTAACAGCTTAATCAAAAAAAATCCGCTGTAACAGCGGATTTTTTTTGATGAGTAATACTGATATTTTGGCAACTATTCTGAAGCCGCCACGGTAGCAGACAATCTCTTATAAGTTCCATTCTCCAAACGTTCCCTGATAGCCGAAAAGGCCACTAAAGTTTCCTCCACATCCTTAAGGGTATGAGAAGCCGTAGGAATCATTCGTAATAAAATCAATCCTTTTGGAATCACAGGATATACCACAATGGAACAGAAAACTCCGTGGTTTTCACGCAAATCTTTCACGAGTGCCATTGCTTCAGGAATACTTCCTTTTAAATAAACGGGAGTTACACAACTTTGAGTGGTTCCTATATCAAATCCGCGATCTTTTAATCCATTTTGAAGCGCATTTACATTTTCCCAAAGTTTTTCTTTAAGTTCAGGCATTGTACGCAACATATCCAAACGTTTTAAAGCTCCTACCACTAATTGCATTTGCAGAGACTTCGCGAACATCTGTGAACGCAGGTTATATTTTAAATAATCTATAATTTCTTTATCTCCGGCAATAAATGCACCGGTACTGGCCATAGATTTCGCAAAAGTTGCAAAATAAACATCAATATCGTCCTGCACTCCCTGCTCCTCGCCTGCTCCGGCACCTGTGGCTCCAAGAGTTCCAAAGCCGTGAGCATCATCTACAAACAATCTGAAATTATACTTTTCTTTCAGGGCAACAATTTCTTTCAATCTACCCTGCTCTCCGCGCATTCCAAAAACCCCTTCAGAAATAAGAAGAATTCCTCCTCCTGTTTGTTCGCAAATCTTGGTAGCTCGTTGCAGGTTTTTTTCAATACTTTCCAGATCATTGTGTTTATAAGTAAAACGCTGTCCTAAATGGAGTCTTACTCCATCAATAATACAGGCGTGCGCATCTACATCATACACAATAACATCTGCTTTTGAAACCAGAGCATCTATGGTAGAAACCATTCCCTGATAGCCAAAATTCAAAAGATAAGAGGCCTGTTTATTTACAAAAGAAGCAAGTTCGTCCTGAAGTTTTTCATGTAATTGGGTGTGACCGCTCATCATTCTTGCTCCCATAGGGTATGCAGAACCATAATCTCTGGCAGCTTCAGCATCTACTTTACGAACGTCGGGGTGATTGGCAAGTCCCAAGTAATCATTAATACTCCAGGTAATAACTTCTTTACCTCTAAACTTCATTCGGTTGGAAATAGGTCCTTCCAACTTAGGAAAAACGAAATATCCTTCCGCCTGTTGTGCCCATTTTCCCAACGGTCCTTTATCCCGGTAAATTTTATCAAATAAATCTCTCATAGATCTTTTCTTTATGAGCAGCAAAAATACTTAATTACAACTCAATTTTACAATAATAATATATAAACCCCAAGTACATTTACAATAAAAGCATCCCTGATTAAAAGGATGCTTTTATAGGTTTTCAACTATTAACACAAATTATTTTATTATTTCTATACGATGCGTTTCGGCTTCATTTTTAGTATCAAAAAATCCCTGTTCAGTCATCCAGTCATCGCTGTACACTTTGCTCATATATCTGGAGCCATGATCAGGAAATATAGCCACCACAAGGCTGTTTTTATCAAACTCGCCTTCCTGCTCTAACTGTTTTAGTCCCTGCATAGCGGCACCACTCGTATATCCAACAAATAAACCTTCAGTTTTTGCAAGCTCACGGGCCGTATGCGCACTTTCCTCATCGGTTACTTTAATAAATTTATCTATCACATCAAAATCGGTGGCTGTAGGAATCAAATTTTTTCCCAGGCCTTCTATTCTATATGGATAAATTTCGTCCGAATCAAATTCACGTGTTTCGTGATATTTTTTAAGGACCGAACCAAAAGCATCAATTCCTATAACCTTAATCTCGGGGTTTTGCTCCTTTAAAAATCTTGCAGTTCCGGAGATTGTACCTCCGGTCCCACTACAAGCTACTAAATGAGTAATTTTCCCTTCGGTTTGTTTCCAAATTTCCGGCCCCGTAGAATTGTAATGCGCATCAATATTCAATTCATTGAAATATTGATTTATATAAACCGATCCTTTCCTTTCTTCATGTAACCTTTTTGCTACCTGATAATAGGAACGCGGATCATCTGCAGAAACATTTGCAGGACAAACGTAAACCTTCGCCCCCATTGTTTTCAGCATATCTATTTTATCGTTTGAAGATTTTGAACTCACCGCAAGAATACATTCATATCCTTTAATTATACTAACCATAGCTATACTAAAACCAGTATTTCCGGAAGTAGTTTCAATAATGGTGTCGCCGGGAGTTAAAATTCCTTTTCTTTCAGCTTCCTCAATTATATACAATGCTATCCTGTCTTTTGTAGAGTGACCGGGATTAAAAGCTTCTACCTTCGCAAAAAAATTACCTTTAAATCCTTTAGTAATAGCGTTTAAATGTATCAGTGGGGTTTTTCCAATTAGCTGAAGTACATTATCGTATACTTGAATGTTTTCTTTCATAAATGAAATCTTTGCTTTTTCGGGGGTTTAAGACAACTTTCAAAAAGTTAAAATTATCTTAATAATAAAAAACCGTTCAAAGTTAAGGGAAATTTTTGAATTATTGAGATATTCCTTCCAAGTCTAGTAAAAAAGCATATTCCTCTGCTACTTCCTTAAGAGCTTCAAATCTTCCGGAAGCCCCACCGTGCCCGGTATCCATGTTAATATGCAAAAGCAGTTTATTAGTATCTGTCTTTAACTCCCGTAATTTAGCCACCCATTTTGCCGGCTCCCAATATTGCACCTGAGAATCATGCAGACCAGTGGTTACCAACATATTTGGATAGTCCTGTGCTTTTACATTATCGTAAGGAGAATAGGACTTCATATATTCAAAATACTCCAGAGTATTTGGATTCCCCCACTCATCGTATTCACCTGTGGTTAAAGGAATACTCTCATCTAACATCGTCGTTAATACATCTACAAAAGGAACTGCAGCGATTACTCCTTTATAAATTCTGGGGGCCATATTAATTACCGCTCCAATAAGCAATCCGCCTGCAGAACCTCCCATGGCATATAAATGCTCACTGGAAGTATAATTTTGTTGTATTAAGTATTTTGAAACATCTATAAAATCTGTGAATGTATTTCTTTTTTTCAGAAGTTTTCCTGTGTCATACCAGCTTCTGCCAAGATATTCTCCCCCTCTCACATGGGCTATTGCGTAAATAAATCCACGATCCAAAAGGCTTAATCTTGCCGTAGAAAAATAGGGATCTATTGTAGAACCATAACTCCCGTAACCATACTGAAGCAATGGGTTTTCCCCATTTCTTTTAGTCCCCCGATGATAAATTAATGATATGGGAATTTTTGTTCCATCCTGGGCCGTTGCCCATATGCGCTCGGTGATATAATTGTATTTATTGAAATTACCCCCAAGTACCTGTTGCTCTTTTAGTACTGTTTTTTCCCGGGTTTCCATGTTGAAATCGATAACCGAAGTGGGTGTGTTGAGAGAATTATAAGTATATCGTAATACATCGGTTTCAAAATCGGGATTTATACTAGTAAATGCGGTATAGGTCTCACTATCAAAAGGAACATAAAAACTTTCACCCGAATCCCATCTTGTAATTTTAATTTTATTCAATCCGTTATTACGCTCACTTACTACCAGGAATTTCTCAAAAATATCGATATCCTCCAGCAAATAATCTTCTCTGTGCGGAATTACTTCTGTCCAGTGTTGCATTCCCGTTTTCTCCACCGGAGTTTTCATAAGTTTAAAATTGGTGGCTCCATCTTTATTGGTAAGAACATAAAAATGATCTTGATAATGAGAAACGGCATATTCAAGATTCCGTTTTCTAGATTGAAATATCTTAAACTCTCCTTCGGGAGTATCGGCAGATAAAATTCTTATCTCACTGGTAAGAGTGCTGTGAGAACCAATTATAAGATATTGGTGCGATTTGGATTTATAAATATATGTGTGAAAAGTTTCATCTTTCTCTTCATAAACCAACACATCATCTTTAGGATCTGTTCCTAAAATATGTTTATAAATCCTATTGGACCTGAGGGTGATATTATCTTTTTTAGTATAAAAAAGCGTTTTATTATCATTGGCCCAAGTAGAACCGCCAGTAGTGGTTTTTATTTTCTCAGGAAGAATTTCTCCGGTTTCAAGATTTTTAATTCGTATAGTATATTTCCTGCGGCTTACAGTGTCTGTACCAAAAGTTATTAATTTATTATCCGGGCTTACATTTAAACCTCCAAGGCTATAATAATCATACCCTTCGGCCATTTCATTTACATTAAAGAGAACTTGTTCAGGGGCCTGAAGACTATCTTTTTTACGGGAATAAACGGGATAGTTATCACCTTTACGAAATTTGGTGATATACCAATAGCCATTTAATTTGTAAGGTACAGATTCGTCATCCTCCTTGATCCTGGCCTTCATTTCTTCAAAAAGCTTCTCCTGAAACTTTTTAGTATGCGCAGTCATTTTATCGTTATACTCGTTTTCGCTATTTAAATATTCCAGTACTTCAGGATCTTCCCTATCATTCATCCAATAATAGTCATCCTCTCGGGAGATATTGTGAGCAGTAAGTATTTTGGGATTTTTTTTTGCTATAGGAGCAGAAATATTTATTTTCAAATTGCCTTATTTTAATAACGAGATGCAAAGGTAAAATATCCTTATTGAAATAAATAATAGCAGGTTAAAATTCGACGGATTAATGGCAGAATTTGCTACTTTTGAAATAGATTAATCACTAAAAAATTAGCTTATGTTTGGAGATATGATGGGTATGATGAATAAAATCAAGGAAACCCAGGAAAAAGTGGAAGCCACCAAAGAACGACTGAAATCTGTTTTAATAGATGAACAATCTGCTGATGGATTATTAAAAGTAACCATTTCTGCCTCGCGGAAAATAAAAAACATTGAATTAGCTGATGAACTTTTAGAAGATAAAGAACAACTGGAAGATTATCTGGTTCTAACCTTAAACAAAGCGATTTCCAGAGCTTCTGAAGTAAATGAAACCGAGCTTGCCGCAGTAGCCAAAGATGGAATGCCTGATATTCCGGGGCTGGATATGTTTAAATAAGTTGAAAGTTGAAAAGTCTGAATGTTTGCAGCTTTAATCTTGAGATTGAAATAAACGTTTCTCGTATTTCACTCTAATTGATGTTATTTTTCAACTCTTAACTTTCAACTTTCAACTTTTCTACTTTTAAACTTTCATATTTTCCAGCACTTTCAGGAATTTCTGGTGCATTTCCTCGGTATAATCCAGGTGAGTTACAATCCTTAATTTTCCCTGCCCCATAGTACTTATTCGTATATCTTTCTTTGCTAGTTTTTTCATAAAGGAATCCACTTTAGAAACATCTTTCAAATAGAAGATAATAATATTGGTTTCCACAGGCTCGATTTCGCCGGTATAGGTTTGCTCTTCCAGGGTTTGAGCAATTTCCTTAGCTCTCCTGTGATCATCTGCAAGGCGTTCCACCTGATTATCCAGTGCATAAATTCCTGCGGCGGCCATAAACCCTACCTGACGCATTCCTCCACCCAGGACTTTACGAACCCGAATGGCATTTTTCATAATGTCTTTATTCCCAATTAGAACAGATCCCATGGGACTTCCTAAGCCTTTGGAAAGACAAACCGAGATGGTATCAAAAATTTTTCCATAATCTTTGGCATCTTCTTTTTTAGCTACCAAAGCATTGAAAAGTCTTGCCCCGTCCAAATGCAACCCAAGGGTATGTTTATTACAAACTTTTCTTATTTTTTTGATCTCTTCAAAATCATAGCAGGCACCTCCTCCTTTATTTGTGGTATTTTCTAAACACACTAATGAAGTTAACGGACTATGATAAAAATCTGGCGGATTTATATTTTCTTCAACCTGTTCCGCAGTGATCATTCCGCGATGGCCATCTAAAAGTTTACAGGAAACACCGCTGTTAAAAGAAGCTCCACCACCTTCATAATTAAAAACGTGCGCCCATTTATCGCAAATTAGTTGTTCTGCGGGTTGCGTATGAAGTTTTATGGCAGCCTGATTGGCCATACTACCACTGGGAAAAAACAACGCCTCGTCTTTTCCAAACATTTTCGCCAGTTTTGCTTCGAGTTTATTTACCGATGGATCTTCTTTATACACATCGTCCCCAACTTCTGCGCCCATTATGGCCTGTAACATTCCTTTTGAGGGTCTTGTAACTGTATCGCTACGTAAATCTATTTCTTTCATTTTGTGCTAATTTTCTTTTTCAATCACATTAATAATCCTGAAGACCTTCCTCATTAAAACTACCTATTGGCGAGCCATCTGGAATATTTGGAGCATCGGGCAAAGGTTTAAAATCTGAAGGTTCCTCTTTAAAATTCTTTATATCCAATACCAATTGTTTTGAGAAAGCATCATCTTTAGACTTTAAAAAATCAGCTATTTCATTAATTGTTGCATTAGCATCGGCTTTTACCTGCGGAGTTGCATTTTTATGAACAGCAAGATTCATTATATGCTGTAAAACGTTATAGTTTATAGTGTTTTGCACTTCCTTTAAATACCCATCCTTTTCAGAAGATTTTATGGTTTTTGAGATAAGCGTATTTAAAACCTCCTGCAATCCGAGCTGATCTTTGTCTACCGCCTTATGCTGAACTAAACGAGCGGCTCTTTCGGGATTTAACAGCAAAGAAAGTGTCATATCGCTTGCGGTCCCGGCAGCTCCCAGCGCATCGAAAGCTACGCCGGTTTCTCCTTTAAAAGATTCCCGCGTTCTGCTGTAGCCATAAGCCCGGGGTGGAAATAAATTCAACTTATCTTTTGGAATCGCCAGTGTTGTTGCAGAAAGGGTTTTAAGAACACTTGTTAAAGCCTGCTCCTGAATTTTTTTCGGCAATACTTCTACCACCAGATTATCATCGCCTTTTAAGGCATAATTATAATTAAGTCCTCCAATTAATTTGGTGGCTGCTTCGGTTTGATATCTATGGAAAAAATACAGCGGTACAAAAACATCCTCTAAAACCGAATAAGGTTCCCCGGTTCTGAAATTATCTGCAGAAAAATTATCTATAGCCTGCTCTCTCACTTTCAACACTCTATCTAACTCTTCGGAAGCATTTTTGCCATTATCCCATAAATGGGCATTTACGTGGGCTCCCCCTTGAGCCCTCGCATCACTGTCGGTAATGAATTGCAATCCGTTTTCTGACGCGCTGTCAAGAACCGAAGCTAAATATTTTTTTTCTGAAGTATCCTTCGGAATATTGCCGTAACTATACTTTACCGTTACCTTATCCCATTCTCCAATGCCTGTATCGTAAGCATTTTCTACCGAAATATCCCCATTTTTCTGTAGGGTGATTTTAGGATGGGGATAATCCATCACGGAAGCATCGTTATGAGTACTGGCCGCAAAATTATGAGCAAATCCAAGGGTATGTCCCACTTCATGAGCGGCAAGCTGATGGATTCTCGCCACTGCCATTTTCATCATTTTCTCATAATTTTCGTCTCCTCGAGCAAATGGTTTATTTAAAAGAGCCTGCGCCAACAAAAAATCCTGACGTATTCGCAAACTTCCAAGACTTACATGACCTTTAATAATTTCGCCTGTTCTTGGATCAATTACACTTGCTCCATAACTCCATCCACGGGTAGATCTGTGCACCCATTGTATTACATTATAACGCACGTCCAGCATGTCTGCTCCCTCTGGCAACATTTTTACCTGAAAGGCATTTTTATAGCCAATTGCCTCAAACGCCTGGTTCCACCACCGGGCTCCCTCCAGCAACGCAGTTCTTACTGGTTCGGGCGTTCCGGGATCCAGATAATAAATAATAGGTTTTACGGCTTCACTTACTTTCGCCTCGGGGTTCTTCTTTTCCAGCCGGTGCCGAATTACATATCTTTTTTCGATAGGTTCAAAAACCGGGGTAGAGTAATCATAATAACTGGTGAAAATTGCCCCGCTTCCCGGCATAAAAATTCTTTTTTTATAACCGTCATCGGGCAGTTTCACAAAAGATAAATGTTGGGTAACCGTGATATTATCAGGATCTGGCAACACATTTCTTAAGGTTGCCGCTTTGGCTTCTCCTGTAAAAGTAAGCAGAGATTCAAACTCTACATTGTTAGGAAAAGCTTTGGTTCGCTCTAATGACAAAGCAGATTTAGATTTATCCAAACTAAAACTTCCAAACTTTCCTTTCTTCAACTTATTGGCAACCTTATGATTATCCTCCATTAAAAACGGAGTAATATCTATTATATATTTGCCATTCTTTTCTTCTTTAATTTCAAAACCATACAGCACAGACTTCGCAAAAGCTTCAGCAACGCTCTCTTTCTCCTGAGTATTATTGGTTTCTGCCCGAAACTTTAAATTAGGCTCAATCAGTAGAATTTTATTTCCGGCTTTATGGAATTGTACCACAGCTTCATTGCCTAACTGGCCACGATCTAAACCCACGTCGTTGGAGCCAATTCCGCTGCTTAAAAATTCCACGTAGAGGAAATCCTGATCCAGCTTATCTACCTGAAGATAAATTTTATCTTTTTTGGGAGAATAATAAAAATTGAAATATCCCTCATGTTTTTGTAAATCTTTAATGGAGTCGGTTATTTGGGCATTTATTCCTGAAGAAATACTGAGGAACAGAAAAATAGCGAAAACTGCTTTCATCATAAGTTTTTTTAAAGTTGCCTAAAACTATAAAATTATTGTAAAATAGTTTTAGGTACGTGGGTTTAATTCTATTTTTACTTCAAAATAAAAATAAATGATCACTACAGAACATATTAAAGATCTTAAAGATCGCCTGGTTGCGTTAAGGAGGTATCTTTGACGTTGATGCCAAACAAATTGAAATAACCAATCTGGAAGAAAAAACCTTTGCCCCCAATTTTTGGGATGATCCCCGGAAAGCCGAAACTCTTATGAAAGAGTTGAATGCAGAAAAAAAATGGGTGCAGGATTATTTTAAAGCCGAAACCTTCGTGGAGGATCTGGAGGTGATTTTTGAATTCTATAAAGAGAAAGAAGCTACTGCCGAAGATGTGGAAGAAAGAAATCAAAAAGCCACTGCTCTTATAGAAAAACTCGAGTTCAAGAACATGCTTTCCGAGGAAGGTGATAGCTTAAGTGCGGTTTTACAGGTAACCGCCGGTGCGGGAGGTACAGAGAGCTGCGACTGGGCCGAAATGCTTATGCGCATGTATCTTAGATGGGCAGAAGATCAGGATTTTAAAGTTCGGGAACTAAATTACCAGGCGGGAGATGTAGCAGGAATAAAAACCGTGACGATTGAAATTGAAGGTGAATTTGCCTTTGGATGGCTTAAAGGTGAAAACGGAGTTCATCGTTTGGTGCGAATTTCACCTTTTGACAGCAATGCCAAAAGGCATACTTCGTTTGCATCGGTATATGTTTATCCCCTGGCCGATGATACTATAGAAATAGAAATAAACCCCGCAGATATTTCCTGGGAAACTATGAGATCATCTGGAGCGGGGGGGCAGAATGTAAATAAAGTTGAAACCGCGGTAAGATTGCGGCATGCACCTACCGGAATAGTAATTGAAAATTCTGAAACCCGATCGCAGCTGGATAATAAAAATAAAGCCATGCAACTTTTAAAGAGCCAGTTGTATGAGATTGAACTTCAGAAACAGCAGGCACAGCGGCGTGAGATTGAGGATTCTAAGATGAAAATAGAATGGGGATCGCAAATAAGGAATTATGTAATGCATCCTTATAAACTGGTTAAAGATGTTCGTACTGGCGAGGAAACAGGAAATGTGGAAGCCGTTATGAATGGAAACATCGACCCGTTTTTAAAATCTTATTTAATGATGATGGGACAAAGGCAAGAAGATTGATACATCTGTTGTTTCATAAATAAGAATTTTTGTTTATTTTAAAAAAGAAAAAAGATGATCACTGTTTATCATAATTCGAGATGCCATAAATCCAGAGAAGGCCTGGAAAAGGTAAAAAATTCGGGTAAAGAATATAAAGTTCGGGAATATTTAAAAGAGCCATTATCTAAAGTAGAATTGCATAATCTTATTAAAAAACTTCAAATTAAACCAGGAGAATTGGTAAGAAAAAATGAAAAACTCTGGAAAGAAGAATTTAAGGATAAAGATCTTTCGGAAGAGGAGATATTAGACATTCTTTTAAAAAATCCCCGGCTTATTGAAAGGCCAGTGGTTAAAAATGACGATAAAGCTGTAATTGGCAGGCCAGCAGAAAAAATAGATACAATTATATAATTCAAACAATAACATGAAACTTGAAAACAGAATCGCACTTCTAGGACTTTCTCTGGTTTTTGTGGGAGGTTTTGTGTACTCCCAAATGTATATACACCACAAAAACCGTAAGGAGCTACAAGGTATTGCAAGCGAACTTGCTTTAAACTGGCAGGAAAAACTAGGCTTAACAGATGAACAAACCCTGATGTTGGAAAACATTATTATTGAATATACATTACGCAAAAATGATGTTATAAATTCTACCAATCTTCAGGAAAAGAAAATAAAAAAACTAAAAAGGGTGCAGGAGCGAGAACATTTAATACTGAAGAAATTTTTAAGTGTTCCCCAGTTTGACGCCTATCTTACTCTAAATAAACGAATTGCTCATCCTATACTGGATATCTAATACGCCAAACTTAATATAGTCGGGAGCTTTAACGCTTTTTTAACATACCTGAATTAAACTATTTTAACGTATAGAGGTCTAACAACAAAAAGTTGTTATGACCACCAAAAAGATTATTTTTTTTAGCTTAGTGCTGATATCTTTTCTATCATTTTCTAATAATTCCTTATTTGCGCAAACTTCCCAATATACCATTTCCGGAAAAGTGGTGGACGATGAAATGAAAAGTCCGCTGGAATATGCGACCATTTCAATTACAAGTCCAACCGACCCTAAATATCTTAACGGTGGAGTAACCGATGAGAAGGGGAATTTTTCTATCGAAGTGCCCGAAGGAACTTACAATATTAAGGTAGAATTTATTTCCTTTCAAAGTAAATCTTTTACCAATAAAAAAGTAGCTTCCAATTTGGATTTAGGAACCATTCAGCTTGGAATAAGTTCAGCCAATCTCGATGAAGTAGTAGTAAGATCAGAAACCACCCAGGTGGAAGTAAGACTTGATAAAAAAATATACAATATAGGGAAAGACCTTACTACAGCTGGTGGTACAGTGAGTGATGCATTGAACAATGTACCTTCTGTAGCGGTAGACGTGGAAGGAAGTATTAGCTTGAGAGGAAACGATAATGTCCGGGTGCTTATAAATGGAAAACCTTCTGCAATGGCCGGTTTTGGATCGACCGATGTATTAGGACAACTTCCCGCAGATGCTATAGAACGCGTAGAAGTTATTACTTCACCTTCCGCACGGTATGATGCCGAAGGAACTGCAGGTATTATTAATATTATTCTGAAAAAGGAAAAAACTCTCGGATTTAATGGTTCTTTAACCTCTAATATTGGAACCCCCGATAGTTATGGAGTTACGGCGAACGTGAATTTAAGAACCGATAAATTCAATATTTTCAATACAACGGGTTTTAATTACAGAGATGCCCCCGGGAAAGCATATTTTGATACCCGGTATAAAGATGGACAATTTGACCGGGTTATTGAACATAGAGATTATGGCCGTTTGCGCCGTAGTTTTAACACCAATCTGGGAATGGAGTATTATTTAAATGACCAGTCCTCGATTACCGGAAGCTTTTTCTACAGACTTGAAAACAATCATGATGTTACCTTAAATAATACCGATAAGTACCAGAATAATGCTCTTGTGGAAAAAACATTAAGAAAAGAAGTTCAGAATGGTGATGAAAAAAGTTACCAGTATTCGCTGAATTACACCAATAAATTAGATGATAAAGGCCAGAAACTTACGGCCGATTTTCAATATGAGTATCAAAATGAGTTACATCCTTCTTTAGTGACTGAAACCGCTACTTTAGACAATGCCCCAGAAGGTGCGGGATTTTTACCTTCAGAAAATGTAAACAACAATCAAAAGCAAAATGAGTATTTAATCCAGTCCGATTACGTGAAGCCTTTTGGAAAAGACTCTCAATTTGAAGCAGGTTATCGCGGTCATTTTCAAAAAGAAGTTACAGATTACAAACTAAATATCCAGGACAGTATTTCAGGAGATTTTATTTTAGATCCATATGTTTCCAATCTCTTTACTTATACCGAAAATGTAAATGCTGTGTATTCCCAATATGGTACCAAATTAGGTGATTTTTCCTTTCTTTTAGGCTTAAGATTAGAAAACACGCAGCTTAAGGGAGTTATTGATTCCCAATTTTCTGATGCCGAATTGACACAATATTATGGAATTCCAATTAGTACAGATTTTAATAATAATTACTTAGGACTTTTCCCCACTGTAAATCTTACATATGAGCTATCTGAGACCGAAAATCTTACATTGGGTTATAACCGAAGAATCAATCGTCCCCGAGGGTGGTTTATAAATCCATTCCCTTCACGTTCCAGCAGAACCAATATTTTTCAGGGGAATCCTAATTTGGCTCCTGCATATGCAAGCGCCTTTGATCTTGGATATCTGAACCGATGGAAAAAACTTACCCTGACTTCTTCTGTTTATTATCAGAACGAAACCAATGCTTTTGAAAGAGTGCAACAGGGAACAGGAGAATATTTTAATGGAATCGAGATTATTAGAACTATTCCTATCAACCTTGCCACCAATGAAAGAATGGGTGCAGAATTAGGACTTTTATACAATCCGGAAAAATGGTTACGATTAAATGGAAGTTTTAATTATTTTCAATTTAAAACAACAGGAACGTTTAATGGTATAGACTACGGCTCTAAGAATGACAGTTGGTTTGCCAGATTCAGTTCAAAAGTTACCCTTCCAGGAAAAATTGACTGGCAAACCAATGCATTCTATCGAGGTCCCAGCCAGAACTCCCAAACCAAAACCGATGGAATTCTCTCGTTAGATCTGGCTTTCAGCAAAGATTTATTTCATGATAATGCCACGCTTGCTTTTAATGTACGGGATTTGCTGAATTCCAGAAAAAGAAATTCCCACACGGTAACTAATAGTTTTACCCAGGACAGTGAATTCCAGTGGAGACAACGCCAGGCAACCATTTCATTAACTTACAGGTTTAATCAGCAAAAGAATCAGCAACGTAAGAGAGAACAACAAGAAAATAATGGAGATCTTCAGGAAGGAGAATATCAGGGAAAATAAGTTGCTGTGAAAGAGAAAGTAAAAAACCCGGTAAAATTACCGGGCTTTTTTATATTAATAAGGAAGAAAAAATTAGTTGTGTTTTTTTGCTTCTCTGTCTAAGCGTTTTTTTTCTTTGCGTTCTTTATATCTTTCCATTAAAGAGCCTCCAATCCAGTAAGGAAGTATAGATACCAAAAACATCATTAACCAAAAACCCATGGTTAAAATAACTAAGAATGCTAAAAAGCCGAGATATTGATCAAATTGGAACATAATTGAGTAAGGTTTTTTCTACTGGTAGCAAAGATAGTAACTCTATTATTCTTTCACCAAATTAAATTTAAATTTTTAAAAGGAATGTTAATCAACAACTGGGCGTTAAGAAATTGTATAAAAAGAAATTTTGTATAAAATTTAATCATAAAAAAATCCTGAACGCGTAAATTTGTAGTAAACTATAAATAATTATGGACTATAGAATAGAGAAAGACACCATGGGTGAAGTTGAAGTTCCTTCCGATAAACTGTGGGGAGCTCAAACAGAACGTTCCAAAAATAACTTTAAAATCGGTCCGGCGGCCAGTATGCCGTTGGATATTATTTACGGATTCGCATACCTGAAGAAAGCGGCGGCTTTCACCAATTGTGAACTTGGAGTTTTACCGGTAGAAAAAAGAGATTTAATCGCAAAAGTTTGCGATGAGATCCTGGAAGGAAAACTTGATGATCAGTTTCCCCTGGTAATCTGGCAAACCGGAAGTGGTACCCAAAGCAATATGAATGTAAATGAAGTGATTGCAAATCGTGCGCATCAGCTTGCCGGAAAAACAATAGGCGAAGGAGATAAAACGCTTCAGCCTAACGATGATGTTAACAAATCTCAATCCTCCAACGACACTTTTCCCACCGGAATGCATATCGCGGCTTATTCAAAAATTTCTAAAGTTACACTGCCGGGAGTAAAGAAATTAAGAGATACCCTACAGAAAAAGTCTGAAGAATTTAAAGATATAGTTAAAATTGGGCGAACCCATTTTATGGATGCCACTCCCCTAACCTTAGGTCAGGAATTTTGTGGCTATGCTGCTCAATTAGATCATGGAATTCGAGCTGTGGAAAATACCCTGCCACATCTAGGAGAACTCGCTTTGGGCGGTACGGCAGTTGGTACCGGTTTAAATACTCCTAAAGGCTATTCTAAACGAGTTGCCGAATTTATTGCGAAATTTACAGAGCTACCTTTTACCTCTGCTAAGAATAAATTTGAAGCCCTTGCTGCACACGATGCCTTGGTAGAATCTCATGGTGCTCTTAAACAACTGGCAGTATCATTAAACAAAATAGGCAATGATATTCGAATGCTTTCCTCCGGACCACGAAGCGGAATAGGAGAAATAAATATTCCTGCTAACGAACCGGGATCTTCTATCATGCCGGGAAAAGTAAATCCTACTCAATGCGAAGCACTAACAATGGTGTGCGCACAAGTTCTAGGGAACGATGTTGCTATTAATGTTGGTGGAATGCAGGGACAGTTTGAATTGAATGTCTTTAAACCGGTAATGGCTGCTAATTTTTTACAGAGTGCAGAACTCTTAGGAGATGCCTGTGCATCTTTTGAAGAGCACTGCGCCAGAGGAATTGAAGCCAATAAACCCCGAATTAAAGAACTTGTAAATAATTCTTTGATGCTGGTAACTGCTCTAAATACAAAAATAGGCTATTATAAAGCAGCTGAAATTGCCAATACCGCACATAAAAACGGAACTACATTAAAAGAAGAAGCGGTTAATCTGGGGTATGTAACTGCAGAAGAATTTGATGAATGGGTAAATCCTAAAGAAATGACAAGCGGATTGAAATAAAAATTTAATCTTAAAAACCTAACAGGTTTTCATGCCTGTTAGGTTTATTTAATAATGTTTAAACCTCCCCTTCTTCAGTAATCTTTGCTTTCGGCTCCTTTTTATAATTCGCTTTATACCTCCAGTAAGAAACAGCCCCCAAAATGGCAACTCCGGCAAGGGTGTAATAAACGAAGGTAGGAGTAATAACTTTATCTCCACTGGCATAGGAATGCATTCCCGCAAGATAGAAATTAACTCCAAAATAGGTCATCATTACACTGGAATAAGCCACTACAGCCATAAAATTAAAAGTCCATTTTCCTCGTAACCCCGGAACCAGTCGCATATGGATTACAAAAGCATAAACCATAATGCTAATTAAAGCCCAGGTTTCTTTAGGATCCCAACCCCAGTAACGACCCCAACTTTCATTAGCCCACTGGCCTCCAAGAAAATTCCCAATGGTGAGCATTACAAGACCAACGGTCAGAGCCATTTCGGTAATAATAGTGATTTCCCGGATGTTGATTTCCATTTTTTTCTTATTCTTTTTGGTTGTAGCCATCATAAGAATAAGCGAAACGGTTCCTAAAATCATTCCCAGAGTAAATGGTCCATAACTGGCCACAATTACCGAAACATGAATCATTAACCAATAAGAATTAAGAACGGGTTGTAAATTAGCAATGGCAGGATCTGTCCAGTTTCCATGGGCAATCATAAGTATTATAGAAGCTACGAACGCTGTAGAAGCAAGTGTAAGATTACTTTTTCTTCCGAAGGCAAGGCCGAAGAACATGGTTGCCCATGCTACGTAAATCATAGATTCATAGGCATCGCTCCAGGGTGCGTGCCCCGAAATATACCAACGAGCGGCAAGTCCTAAAGTGTGGAGTATAAACAGGATCAATATGCTTACTGCTCCAACTCCAATTAAAATCCTTATAGCTTTAGAATCTTTAAAAATTCGCACGATTACGAAAAACATCATAAATACTCCCGCGACCAAATACCATATAAAAAGGCTCTTAAAAATATTGTATTTATTATAAGTTATTTCGGCGTTTATTTTTCTTTCGGAAGGCATTACATCACTTCCAAATTTCTTCTGATATGAAGTTATACTCGACAACAATTGATCTGCCTGAGTATAATCTCCTGATTTTTTGGCCTGCTGAAGGGATTGCATATACAGCGGAAGGATCTTGGAAGTATATACAGAATCCATTCCTTTCAAATTGGAGTCGGCAACTTCAGGATAGGAAACCCATTTGTTATTTTCATCACCGGGAATGGGAAAAATTCGCAGCACCTTTCCTTGCAAGGCACTAAAAAAGAGGTTTACTTTTTTATCGGTTTCCATAAAATCCCGCTGAAACTGATTGGGAACTCCTGCACGATAAGCATCTTCCAGAAAAGGAGACAGTTTATAATTTCCCTGCATATCAAAGAAATCGGTCATAGCCAGATATTCCTTATCGTGTGGTACCCCTAAAATATTACGAATACTATCATTTCCTGTCTTCACATAAATTAGAGGAACATTATACCAGATGGCAGGATTTTCGGTCATAGAAACCAATACCTGGTCGGCATTCATTCCTTCATAAGTATCTTCTCGGCTAAGTTTTCTTAGTAATTCTGAAGAATAGGTATTGGCAGGTTTCATTCTGCCTCCCGCATCCTGAATTACTAACCTTCCAAATTTTGCAGCTTCATTAGGAGGTATTCTATTTGCCTGAAGAACAGAATCTATTTGTGCCTTGGAAGCTGCAAAATGCGCATGGGCTTCTTCTTCTTTTTGAGAATTCTGTGAGAATCCGGTGGCGCTCAACAAAAAGATAGCAGCAAGCGTCATCAATTTTACTTTTTTGGCTTTAACTTTTTCCAGCATTACTTTTAATTTTCCGAAACGGCTTCCTCTATCAAATAAAATTAGCATAAGTCCAAAATCCAGTAAAAAGTATCCTAAATAGGTTACACGAGTTCCCCAGGGATCGTGATTTACTGAGAGTACGGTTCCTTTTTCATCAGGATCAAAGGAAGACTGGAATAGTCTAAACCCGTCATTTTCCAGAATGTGGTTCATGTAGATTTCATAAGGCCTGGATTTGCCATCTTCAATAATTTGAACTTTACTTTTAAAAGAAGAATAACTAGGTGAAGGATTATTTTCTGTTCCGGGATATTTATTTGCAACAAAATCGTCTAATTTCAAGGAAAATGGCAGTTCCAGTTTTTTGGAACCATAATTAAGATAGATATCCAGCCCTCCCAGCTTTACGTTCTTTGGCGGGTTTGAAATTCCTTTGGCTCCAAGAATATTAACCTCTTTAGATTCTCCTTTGGTGGTAACCTTTAATTTAACAGCATCGGGTTGACCTTTTGTTTTTTTATCGATTGGCATGATATCGAATTTCCCGGTAATTACCGGATCAGGAAAAACAAAGCGTAAACCACCTACGTTATACAGGGATCGCAACATAAGTTGTTGGGTACTGTCGGCCACAACTTTCCCCTGCATTTGATCTGCCATTCGCATGAAAGAGCCTTCAAAGGGTGCTTTAATCTTATAGGTGCTGTCCTTAATGGTAATATTTACTGCACCATCTGTAGGTTTATTAAGAGCGAATAGAATATTGTTAATATTGGAAACCTCTCCTTCCTGAAGAAAATGTTCTTGCCGGTTTCCACTACCCGACTCTACGATTTTAAAATATTTTTTACCGTCTTTAGAAGGAACAATTCCTTCTTTAGCCCCGTGAATATATTTTTCAACTTCAATTTTTATGGGTTGCCCGTTATAATCTGTGTTAATAACCACATGATTATCTACAGCAGGAGCCAACAGCACAGGCTTTTGGATTACACGCCTGCGTGGTTCGCCATTTATTTCTCCATCTAAGAAAGCCGTGAGGTAGGTGGTTTCAGATAAAAAAGTATTTGTGGTTTCCCCTTCTCTAATGGGCATAACTCCTTCATAACTTATATAACGGGTAATTCCTGCGCCAATTAAAATAAAAACGAATGAAAGGTGAATAAGTAATGAAGACCATTTTTCACGTTTGTGAAGATCGTACCTTATGATATTTCCTGCGAAATTAATTACGAATAAAATCATTATCGCCTCAAACCACCAACTATTGTAGATAAGTACTCTGGCAGTCTCTGTTGTATACCAACTTTCTATGAACGTTCCCATTGCCATAGCAATGGCAAAAACAATGAACAAAACTGCCATTAATCTCGTGGAGAATATGACAGCCGCTATTTTCTTTTGCATTTAAAACTAATTTAAAACGCTGCAAATTTAACTAAATTTAAACATTTAGCCGAGCTAAATGCCCATCAATTCCCCTGATCAAATGTTAATTTTAAAACAGGAAATTTTGGTACTTTAGCCCCATGATTCAAATTGTACTACTAGGATCCGGAAATGTTGCAACACATTTGTTTAAAGCCATCCAAAAAACGGCAGATTTTGAAGTTGTTCAAATATATAACCACAACAAAATCAGCCTCATAGATTTCAGAGATTTTGTTGAAACCACCGCAGATCCACAAAAAATAGTAAATGCAGATCTTTACATTCTAGCCTTAAAAGACGATGTTATAGCTCAGATTTCAGAAAAAATTCCTGATAAAAATGCGGTTGTAGTGCATACTTCGGGAGGTCTGGAAATGAATATTCTTAATAATTTTGAAGACCGCGGGGTATTTTATCCGCTTCAAACCTTCTCTAAAACCAAAGAAATAGATTTCCAAAATATCCCTATTTGTATTGAAGCCAGCAATAAAAAAGTAGAAAATCTTCTCCTGGATTTAGGGAAAGCAATTTCAGGAAAAGTAGTTAAAATATCCAGTGAACAGCGAAAATCACTTCACGTAGCAGCAGTTTTTGTAAGCAACTTTGTGAATGTAATGTATACCGAAGCCGAAGAAATTTGTAAAAAATATGATATCCCTTTCGAAATCCTTCAACCTCTTATTGCTGAAACGGCTTCAAAAATTAAAAACATGAGTCCGTTGGAAGCCCAGACAGGGCCGGCAAAAAGGAACGACCGGGAAGTAATAAGCGCTCACCTACAACTGCTCGATGAAGATCAGCAAAATATATATAAGCTCTTAACAGAAACAATTCAAAAATTACATGGAAAAAAGTTATAAAGAATATCTTAATAAAATCGATACCCTCATTTTTGATGTAGACGGAGTTTTAACCGATGGTTCTATCCAGATAAGCACTAAGGGAGAATTGTTGCGCACCATGAACATAAAAGACGGGTATGCATTAAAAACAGCTCAACTAGCCGGGCTTACTATTTGTGTTATTTCCGGTGGAAAAAATGAAGGGGTTCGCAAAAGGCTTAGAGACCTGGGAATGACCAATATTTTTCTGGGAGTGGAAGATAAGGTAGAACAGTTAAAGGAATTTATGGACATCTATGGAATCAATCCCGAACAAGTGCTTTTTATGGGCGATGATATCCCGGATCTATATCCTATGCAATTAGTGGGAATGCCTTGCTGCCCGCAGGATGCCGCTCCCGAAGTAAAAGAAATAAGCAGGTATGTTTCCCACAAAAAAGGAGGCAAAGGTTGTGTGCGGGATATTATTGAGCAGGTTTTAAAAGTACAGGGCAAATGGCTTAAAAACTATAAAGCGGTATGATGCTTTCCTACTTGAAACTGGTAAGAGCTCCCAATCTTCTTCTCATTATTTTAACTCAATCTCTTATAAAATATGGACTTTTTGGTTCGTTTGGAATTGCCATAACCTTAAGCGATTTCGGTTTTTTTCTGCTTTGCCTGTCCACCGTTTGTATTGCAGCCGCAGGCAATATTATTAATGATGTTTATGATGTGGAAACCGATAAAATCAACAAGCCTGAAAAACAACTGATAGGAAAAAGGATTTCAGAAAAATCGGCTCTTAATCTATATATTATCCTTACGGTAATCGCAGTAGGAATAGGATTTTATCTGGCAAATATAATTGGCCACCCGGGATTCGCGTCAATTTTTATAATTATTTCTGCCCTGCTTTATTTATATGCTACTTATATCAAACAAATAGTTATGGTAGGCAATATTTTGGTGAGTATTTTAGTGGCAATAGTAATTATAATAATGGGGGTTTTTGATCTTTTACCCGCTATAACACCGCAGAATCAACACACTCAGGCCATAATTTTTTCTATTCTTTTAGATTATGCTTTTTTCGCTTTTCTAATAAATCTTATTCGGGAAATGGTAAAAGATCAGGAGGATATTAACGGGGATTATAATACCGGACGAAATTCATTGCCTATTTTACTTGGCAAAAAAAGAACGACCATTATAATTTTCATGGTTGCGTTACTTCCTTTTGCAGGCGTATTATACTACATTTATGAATACCTTTATGAGAATAATCTGGCAGTAGGTTATGCTTTACTATTTATAATGGCTCCCCTGCTCTATTTTATGGTAAACATATGGAATGCGGAAAGCAAGAAGCAATTTAAAAATTTAAGCACTCTCTTAAAAATTATAATGTTATTAGGATTGCTGTCTATAGGCTTATACCCTTTTATTCTGAAATAATTATGCTGAAGGAAAAACTTAAAAATCACCACATCATTCTGGCATCTAATTCTCCTAGGAGAAAAATGTTCTTAACCGAACTGAATATCCCTTTTACGATTAAAAAGAAGGAAGTTGAAGAAAATTATCCTAAGGATTTAACCGGTGCAGAAATAACCGTTTACCTATCTAAACTTAAAGCCGAAGTTTTAAAAGATGAGCTGGTAGAAAATGATATCCTGATTACCAGTGATACCATTGTGTGGCAGGGAAACAAAGCACTTGAAAAACCCCTAAGCGCTCAAGAGGCCTTTAAAATGATAAAATCCCTTTCCGGAAATTATCATGAAGTAATTACCTCGGTAAGTTTCACTACTCTGCACTTTCAAAAAACCGTTACCGCCACTACCCGGGTAAGGTTTAAAAAATTAACCGATGAGGAAATAAATTTCTATATAAAAAATTACAAACCATTCGATAAGGCCGGCGTATATGGAATCCAGGAATGGATAGGTTTAATAGGAATAGACTATATTGAAGGTAGTTATTTTAATGTGGTGGGGCTCCCAACACATCTGGTGTATGAAACCCTTTTGGAAATAGTTTCTGAAAAAGAATAATTCCATAAGAAGGTTATATTATCTATTTAAGACTTAGTTGTTAATCGGGCATTTATCACCATTTAATTTTTATTAAAATGAAGTTTTTCAGATTAAAATTTCCCTTTTCTTTACTTGCGGTTTTCTTTATAGGCTGTACCCATACAATTTCTGATAATACACGGCCCTTAAGTAAAAATTTCAAAGAATACTGGTACAGCAATAAAGCAGAAATAACTTCCTATAAATTAAATCAATCCAGGTATGGAGAGCAGAGGGAAGGCAGCGTTGCCCTTATTTTTGTTACAGAAGACTTCTTAACAGATTCCCAGGTAAAGGCCAATAAAAAAGGGAATAATACTACGCCGGTTCTAAAACTGAATGTTGTAAAGAAATTTATTACAGGAATATATCCATATTCGGTTATGCAAAGCACATTTTTACCCCTGGAAACCGAATCTCACGCCTTAAAAATTTCATTTTCTTCACAGGAATGGTGCGGACAGATATACGCACAGCTAAACAACCGACAACAATATGAAATTACTTCGCACTCCTACTTTCAGGGAGAAGCCGACGAAACCAATACATTACCCAAAGCCTGGCTGGAAAACGAATTCTGGACGATGCTTCGTGTAAATCCCGAAAGTCTGCCCACTGGCGAGCTGGATATTATACCTTCTTTAGAATATTTAAAACTACACCATAAAGAAGTAAAATCGTATAAAGCCCTGGCCGAATTCTATGAAGATGAAAACTTAAGCGTTTATAAAATCAGCTATCCAACACTTAAGCGCAGCCTAAAAATTTACTATCACCGGGAATTTCCCTATAAAATAGAAAAATGGCAGGAAACCTTCAGTAAAAACGGAAAAGAATAT
Organism: uncultured Flavobacteriaceae bacterium; assembly: GCA_963811195.1. GTDB lineage: Bacteria > Bacteroidota > Bacteroidia > Flavobacteriales > Flavobacteriaceae > Gillisia. The sequence continues at coordinate 106,187 of CAWEQF010000003.1, read as the reverse complement.
ACTACTACCGCCACAAAAACGGCTGAGATTAGAACCGATTACTGGAACAAAAATTCCAATAAAGATTTACCTTTACGCCAACAACTTAAGCTTAATAACCAATGATTGTTTTCGAGACCTATCATCGCGAAATTATTTATACAATAATAATCGTTGTAATCCTGCTCATATTTCAGTTCATCCTAAAAAAATCTGCTCATAGGGTTGGCAGGAAAAGCGATATCAATATTACACGAACAAGATTGATGTTTAAATACATCAATATTCTCATTCTATTAATTGCTTCTTTTTTACTGGCAATCGCTTGGGGAATGGGACTTAAAGACCTTTCACTTATATTTTCTTCGGTATTTGCGGTAATTGGGGTGGCCTTATTTGCTATCTGGTCTATCCTCAGCAATATTACCTCAGGAATTATAATGTTCTTTTCCTTTCCGTATAAAATTGGCGATAAAATTCGTATTCACGATAAAGATGCGCCAATAATAGGGGTGATAGACGATATTAAGGCTTTCCATTTATATATTCACAGCGATGAAGGCGAACTTATAACCTATCCTAATAATTTGATTTTACAAAAAGCGGTTTCCCTTGTGCAAAAAGATGTGTATCTGGATGAAGGAAAAGATAGCTTATAAAGGTTAATTCTTTTAATTTTCTGCGGAAGCTGTTTAAAGTTCATATATTTGAAGGAGTTCAAAAAAAATTTCTTCGAAAAATGAAAAAGTTCCTTTTGCTTTTGAGTTGCCTCTTCTTTTCAACTCTTCAGGCACAATCACAAAAAACTCCCAACTCTTCCGAAATTCATGAAGCCCTTCAAAAATTGAATTTTTTAGGTTCTGTTTTATATGTAGCAGCCCACCCCGATGATGAAAATACCCGGCTAATTTCTTATTTGGCTAATAAAGTACACGCAGAAACCGGCTATCTGGCAATGACTCGAGGCGATGGCGGCCAAAACCTGGTGGGCCCGGAATTAAAAGAAAAATTAGGGGTTATTAGAACTCAGGAACTTTTGGCGGCTCGCAGGATCGATGGCGGAAAACAGTTTTTTACCCGGGCTGTTGATTTTGGTTTTACAAAAACCCCCGATGAAACCCTGCAGATATGGGATAAAAATAAAGTGTTGAGCGATGTGGTGTGGAGATTTCGCAAATTTAAGCCCGATGTGGTTATAGACCGATTCAATCACCGAACTTCTGGCGACACCCATGGCCAGCATACCGCTTCGGCCTTATTAAGTGTGGAGGCTTACGGAAAAGCCGGAGATCCTTCGCAGTTTCCCGAACAATTAAAATATACCGAAGTCTATCAGCCAAAACGCCTGTTCTTTAATACTTCGTCCTGGTTTTTTAAAAATGAAGAAGCTTTTGATAAAGCCAAATCTAACTTCCTAAAAATTGAGACCGGAGTGTATTATCCTTCTAAAGGTCTTTCCAACCCCGAAATTGCAGCATTAAGCAGGAGCAATCATAAAACCCAGGGATTTGGAACCACCGGAAGTCGCGGTAGCGAAGAGGAATATCTGGAATTAATTAAAGGAGAGATGCCCGCAAATGCCACTGGTATCTTTGATGGAATAGATACTTCCTGGAATCGTTTAAATGGCGGAGCAGAAATTGGTGAAATTCTTAGCAGGGTGGAAAAAGATTTTGATTACGAAAATCCTTCTGCCAGCATCCCGGAACTTGTAAAAGCCTATAATTTAATAGAAAAGCTTAAAGATTCTTATTGGAAACAAGTAAAGTCTGAAGAGATTAAAAAAGTAATCGTTGATTGTAGTGGTTTGTATTTACAGGCCTCCACATCTGACTTAAGCGCGACACCTTCCGAAAAAATTCAGGTAAATCTGGAGGCGATTAACCGCAGCAATGCCAATATTAAACTTATTTCTGTAGATTTTACGAATGAAACTACCTCTTTGCATCCGGATTTTCAACTAAAAAATAACACCGACTGGAAAGAAAGCACTAACCTACAACTTCCCGAAAATGCAACTTATACTTCTCCATATTGGTTAAACAATCCCAATACCGAAGGAATGTATGTGGTAAACGATCAACAACTTATTGGTTTGCCTGAGACACCGGTGCAGTATAAAGCGGTTTTTAATCTTATTATTGAAGGAACCACGATTCCCGTGGAGCGTGATCTTGTTTACAAAACCAATGATCCGGTAAAAGGTGAAGTTCATCAGCCATTCGAGATTTTGCCTCCTGTTTCGGCAAGTATTAAAGATAAAGTAATCATGTTTGCAGATACTTCGGCTAAAACAGTTACCGTAAATATCACTTCAGAAAAAGAAAATATATCGGGAACCCTTCACTTAAAAACTTCGGAAGGATGGAACGTAACTCCACAACAAGCCTCCTTCAGTTTAAAAGAAAAAGGCGCTTCCATAAAATTGAGCTTTACAGTAACACCACCCGCGGTATCAGGATCGTCCATGCTGGAACCGGTAATTGAAATGAATGGAAAGCAGTATAACGATGAAGTGGTAAAACTGGATTATGATTATATCCCCCTGCAAACCCTTGTAGTACCAGCAAAAGCTGAACTTGTAAAATTAGAAATCGCAAAAAAAGGAAAAAATATCGCTTATATCGAAGGTGTGGGAGACGATGTTCCGGAAAGCCTACGGCAAATAGGTTATAAAGTAACGATAGTTCCTCCTTCTCAAATCTCTTCAGAATACCTTTCTTCTTTTGATGCTGTGGTTATGGGAATTCGTGCTTATAATAAGGTTGATGCGCTAAAATACAAACAACCGGAAATATTGAATTATGTAAAAAACGGCGGAACGCTTATAGTTCAATATAATACTACCAGAGATATGGCTACTGACCATTTTTCGCCATATCCACTGGAAATCTCTCACGACCGAGTAACCGATGAGAAGGCTGAAGTTACCTTTCTGGCTCCTGAAAACCCGGTTCTTACTACTCCTAATAAAATTACAAAAGCAGATTTTAAAAGCTGGGTCCAGGAGCGCGGATTGTATTTTCCCGATAAATGGGCTAAGGAATTTACTCCTGTTTTATCGATGCATGATAAAGATGAAACCCCTAAAAATAGCAGTTTACTGGTAGCAAAATATGGGAATGGTTACTATATTTATACAGGATTAAGCTTTTTCAGGCAATTTCCTGCAGGTGTCCCCGGCGCTTTCAGACTTTTTGCTAATCTGCTTTCAATAGGAAAATAAATGGAACCGCAAGGACAAAATAACTGGAAAAAATCCTATACCATTGTTCTTCTGGCCAACCTCTGTTATGTAATTCTTTTCTATCTGCTTATGAAATACCTTACGTAATATGGAGTGGATAGACTGGCTCGTACTTATTGGAACGCTTGCTTTTATTGTTATTTACGGAGTATATAAAACCCGCGGCAGTAAAAATGTAGAAGATTACATTAGGGGAGGAAATACGGCTCGATGGTGGACTATTGGTTTATCTGTCATGGCCACTCAGGCAAGTGCGATCACCTTTCTGTCAACACCGGGCCAGGCCTATAGGGACGGAATGGGATTTGTTCAGTTCTACTTTGGTTTGCCTATTGCCATGGTTATTATTTGTTTGGTATTTATACCTATTTACCATCGTTTAAATGTATATACAGCGTATGAGTATCTGGAATCACGCTTCGATAAAAAAACACGAATTTTAACAGCCTTGCTTTTTCTTGTGCAGCGTGGACTATCTGCCGGAATTACCATTTTCGCACCTGCCATAATTTTATCGGCAGTTTTGGGCTGGAACTTAAATTATCTTACAATAATAATTGGATTTTTGGTGATAATCTATACCGTCTCAGGAGGCACTAAGGCGGTAAGTGTAACCCAAAAACAACAAATGGCGGTTATTTTGGCCGGAATGATTATAGCTTTTGTTTTATTGATAAGTTATCTGCCTCAAAACATTAATTTTAGCAATGCCTTACAGATTGCCGGCGCGAGTGGAAAAATGAACATACTTGATTTTTCATTCGATCCTAATAATCGTTATACTTTTTGGAGCGGTATTATTGGAGGAAGTTTTCTGGCTCTTTCCTATTTTGGGACAGATCAAAGCCAGGTGCAGCGATATCTTACGGGGCGTTCGATTAGAGAAATGCGATTAGGATTAATTTTTAACGGCCTCCTAAAAGTCCCGTTGCAGTTCTTTATCCTGCTGGTTGGGGTTATGGTTTTTATTTTTTATCAATTTAATGAGGCTCCCTTAAATTTTAACGATGCTGCCGAAAAAGCGGTTTTAAATTCCAATTATTCTGAACAATATCAGGATTTAATGGTGATTAACCGGGAACTTCAGAAAAAGAAAAATGAAGCAACAAGACAATTTGGTAAAAACATCGATCATTCTTCTGAAATGGAGAAAAAGAAATATCAGGCAGAAATGCTTTCAATAAGCACTGCTGAAAATAAAACCCGCGAACGTGCTAAAACTCTCATAAAAGCTACAAATGCTAAGGTGGAAACCAATGACCAGGATTATGTTTTTATCCATTTTATACTGAATAATCTACCAAGGGGGCTCATTGGTTTTTTACTGGCCATGATACTTTCGGCCGCAATGTCTTCTTCGGCTTCAGAATTGAATGCTCTGGCCTCCACCACTACCATAGACATCTATAAGAGAAACTTTAAGAAAGAAGCTTCCCAGGAACATTATGTAAGAGCGTCTAAATTTTTTACTTTAATATGGGGCCTTGTAGCCATTGGATTTGCAAGTTTTGCCGATCTTTTTGAAAATCTTATTCAGCTTGTAAATATCGTAGGTTCGATCTTCTACGGAAATGTACTGGGTATATTCTTACTGGCATTTTTTATTAAATATGTAAAAAGCAATGCGGTTTTTATAGCCGCATTAATTACTCAAATTCTAGTAATTGTAGTATATTTTTTAAACGTTATGGAATATTTATGGCTGAATTTACTGGGCTGCGGGCTTGTAATAGCTCTCGCTTTTATTTTGCAAAATTTCTCTACCCAACAAAAATCATTAATGAATGGAAGATAAAACGTATAAATGGGGAATAATAGGGCTGGGGAAAATTGCACGCAAATTTGCATCTGATCTTACCCAAGTTCCCAATGCCGAATTATATGGTGTAGCAAGCCGCACCAAAGAAAAAGCAGACAAATTTGCATGCGAATTCAATGCTTCAAAAAGTTTTGGGAGTTACAGGGAATTAGTAAAGGATAAAGAAGTAGATGTAATTTATATCGCGACACCCCACGTTTTTCATTATGAGCATACACTACTTTGTCTTCAAAATCATAAAGCGGTGCTCTGTGAAAAGCCCTTTGCGCTGAATAAATTACAGGTCCTGGAGATGATAAAGGTAGCCAAGGAGCAGAATGTTTTTTTAATGGAAGCTCTTTGGACCTATTTTCTTCCGCATTATAAGAAAGTGATGCAATTAATCGATTCCGGAGAATATGGGAATATCGTTTCCCTTGAAGCAGATTTCGGGTTTAAAGCTCCGTTCGATCCGGAAAAAAGATTACTCAACAAAAAGCTGGGCGGCGGAAGTTTACTGGACATAGGAATTTACCCGGTTTTTGCAGCCTTAAGTTTGCTTGGTAAACCAGTTGAGATTATCGCAAAAGCTGAAATTGGAAGTACAGGTGTAGACGAAAGTTGCGATATTCAGTTAAAATACCCGCACAATGTAACAGCTTCTTTAAAGAGTACCATAATTGAAAACACTCCTACAACTGCTACTATTTTACTCGAAAAAGGAAAAATCATTATAAACGGTCGTTTTCATGAGCCTTCTTCTTTTAAGCTAATAAAAGAAGGGAATGAAGAAAATTTCGATTTTAAGGTAGATACATATGGTTACAATTTTGAAGCGGTACACCTTCAGAAAATGCTTGCTCAGGAAAGAACAGAAAGTACAGTCATGAGCTTTCAAAAAAGCCTGGAACTTATAGAAATCCTTGATAGAATAAGGAAAAAAATAGGATTGGAGTATTGATTAACTTATTTTTTTAAGTGCATTTGGAACCTGTAATAAATGGTAATTGTGGCTGTAAATTAAATATCTGGGTTCCCAAACAGGGAAAAATTTATCTTTATACCTGCGTAAGCCTTTAAAATGGCCAAATATTTTTAAATTTTCATAGGCATATTTAACCGCTTTTTCGGTAATATTCAGGCCATCCATTCCAGATAAGGGAGCTAGTCCCATATTTACTTTTTCATAACCCTGATCTTTTAGATATAAAAAGGTCTTTGCCAGTAACATATCTAAAACTCCATTCGGGGCATCGGTGGTTTTACGAACCAGATCGTAGGTGGCCTCACCTCTCGTATAATCCGGAACCAGATTTAAAAAAGCAAAAATCTTTTCTTCTTTATTCTCAACAGTTATTAGGGTTTGATTCTTTAAAATTTCACGATCGAATATTCCCTGCGAAAACGCGATTTCTTTTTGATTGAGTTCCTCAAGCCACTCATCGCTAACCTGTTCCAGTTTTTGAAGTAAGCCCTGTTTTATTGGAGGTAAATAGATCTTAATTTCGAGTCCGTCGCCGGTAAGCCTATTTATAGCACTTCGGGTGGTTTTCATTTTACCGCCTTCCAGCGTAAAGGTTTTAAGATCTACAATCGCCTCTTCCCCTACAGGAATACTTTTTTTACCCAATTCTTTATACACCTCTAAAGATTGTGGGGGCACACGATAAAAAACACTTATAAATCCGTTTTCGGTGCAAAAATCATCGAAATCCTGTACTAACTCCATCAAAGCCTGTTTGTCCTTACAAATAGGATCTCCCAATACCATCGCAAAATGTTTTGTGATTTTAAAAGAAATGAATCCATCTCTGTCTTCAGAAAAAAAGAAAAATTTATCTGCATAGGATTTAAAATAGCAAAGAGCAGAATTTCCATATTTTTCTACAAGATCTTCAGCGAGTTTCTTTTCTTCTTCAGAATTATAAGGACTGCTGAAGTATGGCCTAAGCAGGCTATAAAAAATAAAACTTAAAACAATCCCTCCCGAAATATAGATAGCATAAATAAAGTTTTGAGCAAAACGCGTGTGGGGATGCAGCCCGGAATCATCAAACAGAAAGAACATTCTAAAAACCATTTTTACGGAGGGCCACAATTGAAATTCGTGACCAAAATGCTTTTTATCTATAAAATAAAATCCCATAATTCCGAAAGCGAACAGGGCTATAACGCTATAAAGCAACACCAGATAACTTATTTGGGTAAACCTGGGGTGTGGCTTTAGTTTATAGAAACTTCGGGTATAAAACAAAATCGATAACGCCAAAAAAGAGAGAGTAGCTTCCTCGTAATCTACCCCTTTAAGCAAATGTCCGGCAAGCGAAAATGAGGTAAGAAAAAGGCCGATCATCCAGGCTCTTTTGGAACCTTTCCAAAGAAAAACACTTAGAATCACCAATAATAATCCAAACACTAGCACTAAACCGGTACTGGTACTTATAAGTTCCGGCGGCAGCAGGTCACGCAGCAAACGCATACGGGCAGGAATTGCGGGAGTGATAGATGAAAGAATATTTACAATCCCTAAAATAAAAATGATAAAGGCCGGTAAAATACGCAGTAACAAATTGTCTTTTCGGCCTATAAAACTAAAAATTCCGGCAATTAGAGGTAGCCAAAATTCGAAAAATCTGAACAACAATGTAATAGCCGCAGCAGCGATTATGGGAAACCCAAATTGTGATAAAATGTAGGTTATAGAGACCTCGATAGCCCCCAAACCTCTTAAAAATGGGGAGATTATTAATAAAATTACCATACAAATATACCCGAGAATGGCGGCAGGCAAAGAGGCTGTAAAACCCAATGCCAGCATTGCAATATACAGGTGAAATATTCCCACGAATTCAATAAACACCGAAACAAAAAGTGTAACTATTACCTGTTTTCGGTTGATTTCCTGAGCAATCATCTCATCCATTATAAGGGCAAGTGAAGGTTTTAATCTAACCAGCCACTTATAGGCAATCCCTTTTTTTGATACCGAATAAATAAAAGCCAGGATGGCAAGAGTAATAAGAATTAAAGCTATAAATCCAATAATTTCGGTATTTCCAAGCTGATACTTAAAAAAAGCAATAATAAGAATTGGAATTGCCACTATAACTACAGAAAGAATCCCAATAAAAGCAAAAAGTGTCGAGGCAAGATGAATGGTAGATTTAGAAGCACCCTTCTCCTCTACTTCCTTATTAAAGAACAGCAGTGATGAAAAGCCTCCGGCAGGTAAAAAAATGCTTACCAAATTTCGTTTTAAAAATAATCTGGTAGTGGTTACTAATCCTAATTCCTGATTTAATGCCTTAAAGCTGTGCTTATACATAAGACCCTGAAGAATAATGTAGAAGCCTGTTACAGCAATCCCAAGCAATACATACCCCCAGTTACTTTCTTCCAGTAAATTTCTTATTTTATAAACCTCTAAATGATTGTTATTTATAAAAAAAATAGCCGATCCCAACATGAGAACTGCAATAATAAGCTGCCAGAAAAATTTATTGTAAAATAAACGGGAAAGGAAATTTTTGGCTTTCTGCATTTTAAGAAGTCTTAATTCTTATTTATAAGTGAAGTTAACAAAGAATAATTTTCTTCATATTCATGATCTCCTGGAATTTGATAGATAGTAAGGTGTTTATCTTCTTTAAGTCGCTTTTTTAAAATAAGATCTTCCTGTTTTCCAAAGACACAAATAGTAGGAAGTGCAGATTTTTCAATTTCGGGCGCTGTTTTATATTCGCGGTCCAGATTATCATGGTTGCCAACCATATCGCGTAACCGAATTACAAAATCTGTACTGGCAGAAGGAGATAATAAAACCAGATTCTTAACTTTATCCTGTAGAGAAGAAGAAAGTCGTAACGGCAAAAAACTCGCTACATCTGCCCCAAACGAATAACCTACAAGAATAACCTTTTTTTTATTCCATTTATCAAGAAAATGCTCCGATAGCTTTTCTATGGCATTCGTGAATTCCTGGGGAGATTTCTGACTCCAGAAATAATCCCTGGTATTTATACTAACCACTCCATAGCCTTTCTTTTCAAAAGAATGTACCAAATGCCGGCTGAAACTGTTCCATCCCCCATCCCCGGTTAAATAAATTACCAGGTCATCCTGGTTTCCCCCAGAAATTGATACTTCTAACGGTAAACCGGAAAAATTTTGATCCTGCGCCTGCAAATTACAACCAGTAAAAATCAGCAGTAAAAAATAGAAAATAATTTTATTGATCATCTTGAAACTAATGTATAACTAAACTACAAAGCATTTTCAATATAAGTGCCAAAAGCAAGGGAATTTTAATTTTTTCATATTTAAATTTTGTTTAACCTTTTTATTTTTTTATTAAACATATTATAGATTAACTTTACTTAAAATATAAAAGATGAAGATCTACACTTTACACACCAGGCAAAAATTACCTATTTCGTTAGAAAAAGCCTGGAATTTTTTAGCAGATCCAAAAAATCTAAAAACCATTACTCCCGATTATATGGGGTTTAATATTGTTTCGGGAGCAGACAGGCCTATGTTTGCCGGGCAGATTATTCAATATATAGTGACTCCGTTATTAGGAATTAAAACCAAGTGGGTAACCGAAATAACCCATGTTAAGGACAAAGAATTTTTTGTAGATGAACAAAGATATGGACCATATGCTATGTGGCATCACAAGCATTTTTTAAAAGAAATTGAAGGAGGCGTGGAAATGGAAGATATTGTAGATTATAAATTGCCGATGGGATTTATGGGAAGGATAGCGCATCCTTTTCTGGTAGAACCAAAACTCCGTGAGATCTTCGAATATCGTACACAAAAGTTGGAAGAATTATTCGGAAAATTTCCAGCAAGTCCGCAAAAATAACCTGCGCTAAAACAAGACATTTTAAATTAACTATTTAAAAAAAATGAAAAAAAACATACTCATAATAGGCGGCTCTAAAGGAATAGGATTGGAAACCGTAAAGTTGCTTGAAAAAAATACACAAGTAATTGTTGCCTCCCGCTCCTCAGAAAATTTAATAGATCTGGATGTTAAACATCTGGAATTCGATGTATTGCGCAATGATATTAAAACACTCGATCTTCCTGAAGAAATACACGGTTTGGTATATTGCCCCGGAAGCATAAACCTAAAGCCTTTTAAAATGCTAAGCCCTAAAGATTTTGAAGAAGAACTGCAACTAAACTTTCTATCTCTGGTAAAAGTTATACAGGGTCTTCTGCCCAAGTTTAAAAATGCAGATCGTGCAAGCCTGGTATTTTTTAGTACGGTTGCCGTTAAATTAGGAATGCCTTTCCATACAAGTGTAGCCGCTGCTAAAGGGGCCATAGAAGGATTCGCGAAAGCATTGGCCGCAGAATATGCGCCATCTTTAAGGGTAAATGTTATTGCGCCTTCTTTAACCGATACACAGTTAGCTGCAAAACTGATTTCTTCAGAAGATAAAAGAAAGAAAATGAATGAGCGCCATCCACTTAAAAGAGTTGGAAATCCTGAAGATATCGCTAATCTGGTAGAATTTCTGCTTTCAGAAAAAAGCAGCTGGATGACAGGTCAGATCATTGGTTTAGATGGTGGACTTTCTACTATAAATATGAATTAATGAGTGAAAAAATTTCAATATTCTGGTTTAGAAGAGATTTACGTTTAGACGATAATATAGGATTTTTACAGGCTTTAAAAGGAAATTATCCTGTGATGCCCATTTTTATTTTCGATCCTGAAATACTGGATCAACTTCCTAAAGATGATGCAAGGGTAACTTTTATTTTTGATAACCTTCAGAAAATGAGAGTAGAACTTCAGAAAAACGGAAGTTCTTTAGCTATTTATTATGGTACTCCTGAAGAAGTTTTTGTCAAACTTTTTAAGGAATATAGCATTCAAAATATTTATACCAATCGGGATTATGAACCCTATGCTAAAAAAAGGGATGAAAAAATTCAGCAATTTGCTACGACAAAAAATGCTGAATTTCACACTTTTAAAGATCAGGTTATTTTTGAAAAAGACGAAATTGTGAAAAGAGACGGGGATCCCTATGTAGTTTACACTCCTTATATGAAAGTTTGGAAAAGCATGTTTAAACCAGATAAGCTAAAAATTCATTATACTCACGATTATCTTAATAATCTGATACAAAACAAACGACTTTCCAATATTAGTTTACAGGATTTTGGCTTTACAAAATCCTCATTAAAAGTGCCAGACTACGAGGTAACTCCCACTCTTATAAAAGAATACCAGGCCCAAAGAGATTATCCTGCAAAAGATGCCACTTCACGGTTAGGACCGCATTTGCGTTTCGGTACGGTGAGTATTCGTAAAATGATTAAAAAAGCGATATCAGAAAAAAACGAAACCTTTTGGCAAGAATTAATCTGGCGGGAATTTTTTATGCAAATCCTGGATCATTTTCCCGAAACTGTAACCCAGGCCTTCAAAGCAAAATATGACCGTATTGCCTGGAGAAATAATAAAGACGAATTCGAAAAATGGAAATCGGGAACTACGGGATACCCTATGGTAGATGCGGGGATGCGGCAGCTAAACGACTCCGGATTTATGCACAACCGTGTGCGTATGCTGGTAGGGAGTTTTTTATGTAAGCACCTGTTAATAGACTGGCGTTGGGGTGAAGCTTATTTTGCTGAAAAATTACTTGATTATGAAATGAGTTCCAATGTAGGAAACTGGCAGTGGGTGGCAGGGAGCGGCGTAGATGCGGCTCCGTATTTCAGAATTTTTAATCCTACTACCCAAATTGAAGATTACGATAAAGATCAGGAATATATAAAAAAGTGGGTAAAGGAATATGGAACCGGCGATTATCCTGAAAAAATGGTGGACCATAAAGCTGCTCGCAAACGCGCGCTTGAAGTCTATAAAAATGCTGTTTCTAATTAAGAAAATCGAATATTTTTCTGGCTTTTTCTAAATCTTCGGGAGTGTCAATACCAATTCCCTTAAAATTGGTTTCTACCATCATAATATTTTTCCCGTATTCTAAATATCGTAAAGCTTCAATTTTTTCGGTAGCTTCCAGTGGAAGCATAGGTAATTTTGTAAAATCCATCAATGCTTTTTTTCTGAAGGCATATACCCCAATATGTTTATAATAGGTAGTTCCTGCGTGGGTTTCCCGTGGATATGGAACAGGAAATCTTGAAAAATACAGAGCCAGGTTATTTTTTGCGGTAACTACCTTTACATTATTGGGAGAGGTTATTTCGCCGCTTTCATACATGGGTGTTTTTAGAGAAGCAAGATCTATAACTTCTTCTTCATCAAGATCGAAAACCATTAAAAGTTTGCTTAAACTTTCCCCATCTATCAAAGGTTCATCGCCCTGAATATTCACAATAATATCCACCTCCATATCTTCCACGGCTTCTGCAATGCGATCGCTGCCACATTCATGTTCCTTTTTACTTTTAATTACACTCCCTCCTAATTTTATAATTTCATCGTAAATAATAGAGCTGTCGGTCACTACAAAGACCTTATCGAAAAGTCCGGTATTAATTGCCGCTTCATAGGTTCTTCTTATAATCGTTTTTCCATTAAGATCCTGCATGAGTTTTCCCGGAAATCGGGTAGCGTCATATCGGGCAGGAATCATGGCTATTTTTTTAAGCGGTCTTTCTGAACTCATTCTTGAAATTTTTTAATTTTTTATTGTTATTATTTTAGACTTATGAAGAATTGTCCATTTCATTATTTTTTTAATCTTCTTCAAAAAATTCATTTTTAAATCCTATAAGATATAATTTTTCTGTCGCCCGGGTTACGGCGGTATATAACCAGCGCAAATAATCTTTATCGATTCCATTTGGAAGATAAGGCTGTTCCACAAAAACAGTATTCCACTGGCCACCCTGAGACTTATGGCAGGTCATGGCATAAGAGAATTTAACTTGCAAGGCATTAAAAAATTTATTGTTTTTAACCTTCAGGAACTTTTTGTATTTGGAAGTTTCATTTTCGTAATCTTTCATTACTTCCTGATATAATTTATTCGATTCATCGTAAGTTAAGGACGGGGAATGGCTTTCTAAAGTATCCAGAACAAGAACTGTTTCAAAAGGTTTCATTTTTGGGTAATCCACCATTTGCACTTTCACTTCCGCAAATCTAAACCCGTAGAGTTCTTTAAAAGTAAAAATTTCCAGGATTTTAATAATATCACCATTGGCTATAAAACCGGCTTCGGAACTGGGTTTAATCCAAAAATAATTGTTTTTAACCACCATTAAATAATCTCCCGGCGAAAGTTCTTCTTCCTGAAATAAAATTCGGGATCGTATTTGCTGGTTATATTGGTTTGCTCTTTTATTGGAGCGCACAATTATGGTAGTTTCTTCGTGGCCCAGACTATCGTAGGCATCCTGAATAGCATCCAGAATTTCATGACCGTCTATAAGCCTTATTAAATCTGCTTTGGGGGTTAGTTCAAACTTAAAAGAATCGTAAAAACCATCAGAAAGTGCTTCTCTTATTTTAGTGGCATTCAGCAAAATATCACTTTCCTCGCTCTGGCGTACCACTTCATCTAACTCAATATGCGCTACTTCCTTTCCATAATTAAGCTGAAGAGTTTGTTCTTCCAGGGCGGGACTCATATCCAGTTTTACCGGCGGTAATTGGGCGGTATCTCCAATTAAAATAAGCTGACATTTATGTCCTGAATATACATATTGAATAAGGTCTGCCAGCAACCCATTGTTTTCAAACAGTTTGGCATCCTGGCTTTCATCGGGAATCATGGAGGCTTCATCTACAATAAAAACCGCATTACGATGTTTATTTGGCTGCAAAACAAATTGCACCCCCGTACCGGAAGTTTTTTTCGGATAATAAATTTTACGGTGAATGGTTTGTGCTTCCTGGCCGGAATAAAGGGAAATCACTTTTGCCGCCCGGCCCGTAGGCGCTAAAAGAATAGAAGATCTTCGTATCTTCCAAAGATTTTTAACCAGGGCGCTAATTATGGTAGTTTTACCGGTTCCGGCATAGCCTTTTAATAGGAATAAACTTTCCGGTTCGGGATGCACCACATACTGCGATAGTTGCTGTAAAGCTATGTCCTGCTTTATTTTTGCTGAAAATCCTAAGTCATTAATTAGTAGTTGGTAGAATTTATCAGCAGTTAAAGTTTCCATAGGCATTGTGCAAATGTCAAAGATAACAATGGATTTTTAGGGTAGAAACTTTTCCGAATAAAAAAAAATTGTAGATTTGCGATGAACTCTAATTAATTAAAAATTTCAGAAAGCATGAGACTTGTATTTCAATTACTCCTATGGATTGTGATTATCTTCTTGGGATACCTCGTTTTTAATACGGTGTATGAGCCAATCCAGTTTGACAAAGTTAAAGAAAAGCGTTACGCTAAAGTAATTGACCGTCTTAGAGATATACGTACTGCTCAATTAGCGCACGAAGAAGTTACAGGAACTTTCGCGAAAGATTTCCCCGGGCTTATCAAATTTATAGACACCGCGAAGTTTGTTAACACTCAGCGTCGTGATACTACTGTTTTAGATCAAGAGTACAAGAAAACTTATGGAGTAGATAAATACAAGGATATAGTATTAATCGATACTTTAGGATATACATCGGTTAAAGATTCTCTTTTCAAAAATTCCGATCGTTATAAAAATATGATGGATGTACCTGTAGAGGGTGCTAATGCAAAATTTGAAATGGATGCCGGCTCTATTACTAAAAATGATTCCAAAATTCCTGTTTTTGTGGTTAAAATTGCCAAAGACAAAATTTTGTACGATCAAAACAAAGACCTGGTAAATCAGGAAGATCAGGTAATTTCTGTAGATGGAGTAAATGGAGAATATATACAAGTTGGTTCTATGGAAGAAGTAAACACTTCCGGGAACTGGCCAACAACCTATGGTGCAAACGACTAATAAGCAAAATAAACCCATATTGAAATTGTCCATTCAGGTGCGCCTGAATGGACTTTCTTTTTGCATACTGGATTGCCGAAAGAATGAGATCAACTGGTACAAGAAAACCAGTTTCCCCCGGGAGTATAATCCGGTAAAGATCTTGGGAGAAATTGAATTGATATATGAAAAGGAAGAAGCTCTTCAGCAAAAAATAGATGAAGTAGCGATATTATTTTCAAATGATTTGTACAGCCTTGTTCCCGAAGAATTTTTTAATGAGACCGAAGCTTCTAATTATTTAAAATTCAATACCAGAATTTTAAAGACCGATGTGGTGGCTAATGACGTACTAGAGCCAGCAAATGTTGCTAACGTTTATATTCCGTATACCAATATTACCAATTACTTTTTCGATAAATACGGCGAATTTGAATACAAACACAGTATTACGGTTTTTGTACAGGCTGTTTTAAATGCATATTTCGAAAACGAGATAAGAGCCTACCTGCATAATTATAACGGCTATTATGATCTGGTGGTGGTAAAAGACCAAAAGTTGCTCCTTTGCAACACCTTTAGTTACGATACCAAAGAGGATTTTATTTATTATTTGTTATTTACAGCAGAGCAATTAGAACTTGACCCGTCCTCCTTCCCTTTATATTTACTGGGTGAAATTTCTGAAGATTCACCATTATATACTATCGCTTATAAATATATTCGAAATGTGAATTTTGTGAAACCTGGATTTAGTGCGGGACCTCCTGATTTGGTGACCAACTCATTTCAACGGGAAGCATTTTTACTTTTAAAATCCCTACAATGCGAATAATTTCAGGCTTACATAAAGGACGAAAAATAATTGCGCCAAAAAAGCTACCGGTACGCCCTACCACAGACATGGCCAAAGAAGGGCTTTTTAACATCTTAAATAATCGTATTAAGTTTAAAAATCAGAAAGTGCTGGATCTTTTTGCCGGTTCTGGAAATATCTCGTACGAATTTTGCTCCCGGGGCGCTGGTCCAATAACGGCTGTAGATAAAAACTACGAATGCATAAAATTCATTAAAAAAACTGCTCAGGAACTGGAGTTGGATATTACTCCCATTAAGAGCGATGTCTATAAATTTATTGAGAAATCCCCGGGTACGTTTGATCTTATATTTGCCGACCCACCTTATAACTTTAGCCAAGAGGAGTTCCAAAAAATTGCTTATATTGTATTTGAGAGAAAGATTTTGAGCCCATCCGGAATCCTCGTAATTGAACATTCCAAGCATACCGATCTTTCAAATACTCCAAATTTTAACCATTCAAGAAAATATGGAAATTCGGTTTTCAGTTTTTTTGAAGAAAGCGATGCAGATGGACACCCTAATAGAAACAATTAATTTAACTTTTACTTCTTTAAAATTCTATAAAAATTATGTAATCTCCGTAGTAAAAGAAGGAGAAGTACTTACCAAACAACAATTGCAAGAACTTCTAGACATTTGCGGACGTTTTTACCAAAAGGAAACCTATGTTTATATCTCCCAACGAGTTAATATTTACAATGTAGATCCTACGGTATATATGAAACTTTATAATGTAAAGAATCTAAAAGGCATTGCCATTGCCAGCAAACACGTAAGCGGATTAAATATGGCAAATTTTGAAAAAAATTTTTCAACGGTACCCTTTGAAGTTTTTACCGATGTAAAAAAGGCCCGAGAATGGGCCGTAAGTCTTATTTAAAGAAAAAAAGCAGGTCTGTAAGCCGGATTCTGTTTTCCTCCCTATACTATACGGAAGAACCTTTATCATTTATCTGAAATTTTTGTTGCCAAAAACCTTTAGCTGCCTACCCTCCGGCAACGGACGGGACGCCCTTAAAAACCGGTATACATGGCATTGCACCGCATAGAGTTTACCCGATTTCACTACAGCATTACCTGTACATTCTTTCTGTTGCACTTGTCCTTATCCCACTCCCTTTACAGGGAATGAAACAGGTGGGTGTTACCCACTATGCTACCCTATGGTGTCCGGACTTTCCTCTCCGGTAAAACCAGAGCGATAAAGCGACCTGCTATTCTACAAAGATAGTTGTGAAAATGTTCGCCCACAACAAATATTTTATTCCAATTCCGTAAGGAGTAAATCTAAATGAACATTGATATAATTCTGGATCTGGATCGAACTTAGATCGATACTTTTATAATATGCTGAATATTCTTTTACTTTATACATTTTACTTTCTACTTAAAAAAGGTATGGCTATATTTGTTTTCAAATAATTTTTATGGAGCATTTTGTTGTATCGGCCAGAAAATATCGACCCCAGACATTTAAAGATGTTGTGGGCCAACAGGCAATTACCAACACCCTTAAAAATGCCATAGAACATGATCATTTAGCCCAAGCCTTATTATTTACCGGACCTCGGGGAGTGGGCAAAACAACCTGTGCTCGTATCCTTGCTAAAATGATCAATCAGGATGAATCGCATAAACCCGATGAAGATTTTGCCTTTAATATTTTTGAACTCGATGCCGCTTCCAACAATTCTGTAGATGATATTAGAAGTCTGATAGATCAGGTTCGTATTCCCCCGCAGGTAGGGAAATACAAGGTTTATATTATAGATGAGGTGCATATGCTTTCAGCTTCTGCCTTTAATGCCTTTTTAAAAACTCTCGAAGAGCCTCCAAAACATGCAATTTTTATACTTGCCACTACAGAAAAACATAAAATTATTCCTACAATTCTTTCTCGTTGTCAAATCTTCGATTTTAAAAGGATTACAGTAAGCGATGCAAGAGATTATCTTGCACATATTGCCCAACAGGAAGGAATACAGGCCGAAGAAGAGGCCCTGCATATCATAGCTCAAAAAGCAGATGGTGCTATGCGCGATGCCCTTTCTATTTATGATAGGGTGGTGAGTTTTACGGGCAACAATCTAACCCGACAGGCCGTCACCGAGAATCTGAACGTTCTGGATTATGAAACGTATCTCGATATAACCCAACTTTTACTCGAAAATAATATTCCGCAGTTACTGGTAAAGTTCAACGATATTTTAAGTCAGGGTTTCGATGGGCATCATTTTATCGCGGGCTTAGCCTCACATTTTAGAGATCTTCTGGTGTGCAAAGATCCAAAAACCATTAATTTACTGGAAGTAGGAGAACAAACCAAAGCCAGATATTTTGAGCAGTCACAAAAAACCAGCTATGCTTTTTTACTGAAAGGCATCGATCTTGCCAACGAAAGTGATCTTAAATACAAAAACAGCCGAAATCAACGCCTGTTAGTAGAACTTTGTCTTATGCAGCTCGCCTCCCTTACTTTTGAGGGTGAAAAAAAAAACGATAAACCCTTCATAATTCCGGCAGAACATTATAAAAATTCTGCTCCTGCTGCTTCTAAAATCACCTCAGAAAGTAAAGCTATCATTCGCGAGAATGAATATTCTAAAGATCCCGCTGTTCCCAACCCAGAAGTGCAGGTTCCTGAGAAAGATGGAAACGCGAACTGCGAACCCGAGAAAAAAGAAGTTCCGATTTATAATAGCGAAGAAAAAAAATTAGCAGAAGAAGAAAAAGAAGAATCAACCTCCTATAAAGAAAATCAAAAACCTTCTTCAGAAGAAGAAGAAGAAGAAGAAGAAGAAAAAGATGAGCCTGCCGTTGCTTCTGCAACAACCTCTCCTTCAGAAAAGGAAACGAAATTACCGGAAGTTTCTTCAGAAAAAGTATCAGGTCTTTCTTTAAAAAGTATTAGAAGGAAAAAAGAAATTCTTGCCAAAAAGGAAGGTGAACAAAAAAAGATGGCCGAAGAAATGAGCGAGAAGTTTAATGAAACTCAGCTTCACGCCGCCTGGGACGAGCATATTCACCGGCTAAAAAACAAAGGTGAGAAAATTGTGGCTTCCATAATGGAAACAGATATGCCTTCCTTAAAAAATGAAACTGTGATTTGCCTGGAACTTCCGGCTGAGACCATGAAAAAAGACCTGGAACGGCACCAGGGACCCTTGATGGCATTTTTAAAGAAGAAACTTAAAAACACTTTTATCAATCTTGAAATAGAAGTAAATGAAACCGTTGCAAAAAAATATGCCTTCACCAATGCAGAAAAATATAACAAGCTGAAGGAGAAAAATCCGCTGATAGAAAAATTAAGAACCACTTTCGATCTTGATATTTAATTATGTTAGGCTTAAAATTACCTACCGATCCGCGCTGGGCAAAAATTGCAGAAAAGAACATCGAAGAAATTCTTATAGATCACGCCTATTGTGAACAAAAGGCAGCTTCTACAGCTATTTCTTTTATTGTAACCTTCCCGGAATATCCGGAACTGGTATCCGAAATGACAGCCCTTGCCCGCGAAGAAATGGCGCATTTTAAAATGGTACATGATAAATTACTGGAAAGAGGTTCTAAATTAGGTTGGGATCGCAAAGATGAATATGTGTTAAAACTTCGGGAATTCTTTCCCAAGGGCGGAAGTAGATTACATCAATTAATTCACAGATTATTGATCGCAGCTTTAATTGAAGCGAGAAGTTGTGAGCGGTTTAGACTGCTTTCCCAGGAGTTGAAGGATCCTGAACTTAAGGATTTCTATAAAAATTTAATGATTAGTGAGGCCAACCATTATACCCTTTTTCTGAATTTCGCCCGAAAATATGGCGACAGAAAAGAAGTAGATGAAAAATGGCAGAGTTTACTGGATTTTGAGGCCCGGGTTATGAAAGATCTTGGTAAAAAAGAAAGTATACACGGCTAATAAGTATTTTCACTTCCCTGATATAAAGATTTAATAATTCCATCGGCTAGTCCGATTTTTGGCACATATATTCTTCTGGCCCTCGTCCATTTCATTGCTGATAAATAAATTCTTGCGGCAGGAATAATAACGTCTGCCCGGTCGGCATTCAAATTAAGTTCGGTGATCCGCTCTTCGTAGGTAAACGAGTTAAGCAACTGGTAATACGAGCTTAAATAAAGAAAACTAAGGGGTTTCCCTACCGACTTTCCGCTACTTTTAAAGATATTATTTATATTTCCGCCGGAACCTATTAAATCTATTTTTGAGTATTCTGATGTTATTTCCTTTATCCAAATTTCGGCAGTTTCCCAGAGATCTTCCTCTACCATTTTCTCTAAAAGCCTTACTGTTCCTAATTTAAAAGATCTGGAGGCAATGGTTTTACCTTCAGAGTATAGAGTAAACTCGGTACTTCCGCCCCCTACATCTACATATAAATAAGTTTTATCGCTTTGTATCAAGGCATGTAAATCGGTAGCGGCGATAATGGCCGCTTCATGAGATCCGTCTATAATATCTATCTGTATCCCGGTTTTCTCTTTTACCATCTTAGCTATTTCAACTCCATTTTCTGCTTCCCGCATGGCAGAGGTGGCGCAGGCTTTGTATTTTTCAATTTTATGAGACTTCATAAGCAACTGAAACGCCTGCATGGTATCCAGCATTCTTTCTGTGTTTTCTTCAGAAATATTTTTAGTGATAAAAACATCTCCCCCCAACCGTATAGGTACGCGAACCAATGAGGTTTTTTTAAAAATAGGATCCCTTCCTTCCTGCTCTGTAATTGTTGACACTAACAATCGCACCGCGTTGGAACCAATATCTATAGCAGCATATTTACGTTGTGCGATCAAGATTTAAAATTTTCTAATTTATTTTTGTAATAATTATATAATTCAAATTGAGACCTCAGGGGTGGATTGCCATCTTTTCTATAGGCATTATCCTGTTCTGAAGAATACACTCTGGCCTTTACATTGTCTTTCCAGCTAATTTCAAAGGTATCCAGTAATTGCTGTTTTATGTCTTCATCGTAAATTGGACAAGAAAGCTCCACTCTGTAATCCATATTTCGGGTCATCCAGTCGGCCGAAGAAATATAGATTTTGGGATCGTTTTCATTTTCAAAAATAAAAACCCTGGGATGTTCCAGAAATTTATCTACTATACTGATCGCCTCAATATTTTCGCTCATTCCGGGCACTCCTGGAATTAAAGAACAAATTCCCCGAACAATAAGCTTTATTTTAACGCCTGCGCGACTAGCTTCATATAATTTATCTATAAGGCTGAAATCTGAAAGACTATTAAGTTTAAGGCGAATGCCAGATTTTTTGCCTTTTTCCGCATTAGAAATTTCGGTATTTATAAGTTTTATTAAGGCAGTTCGGGTATAATGAGGAGAAACCAGTAAATGCTTATAACGGCTTACTTTATAATTAATTTCAAAAAAATCAAATACTTTATTAACATCTTTAAGGATTTCTTCGTTCCCAGTAAACAGAGTATAATCTGTATAAATTCTAGAAGTAGATTCGTTGAAGTTTCCGGTACTCAAAAAACCATAACGGCGCATTTTGCCATTTTCTTCTCTTTCAATCACACAGGTTTTGCAATGCACCTTAAGACCGGTAACTCCAAAAATAAGGTTTACTCCTTCCTGCTGCATTTGCTCTGCATATCTAATATTGGCAACTTCATCAAACCGTGCTCTTAACTCTATTTGTACAGTAACCTTTTTCCCGTTTTTAACCGCATTGATAAGCGAACTGGCTATATGAGAGATTTTAGCAAGGCGATAAATGGTGATTTTTATAGTTTTTACCTTGGGATCCAGGGCTGCTTCTCTTAAAAATTTCACCACATAAGAAAAGGTCTGGTAAGGTGCATATAACAAATAATCTTTTTTGGCAATCATTCCCAATAAACTTCCCTGCAAAATCAATCCGGGAATAGGTAGGGGATCTATAGCTTTATATAGAAGTTTATCGTTTCCCAGGCTTGGAAAATTCATATAATCCCGCCGATTATGATAGCGTCCCCCGGGAATAATACTGTCGGTAGAATCGATGCCCATTTTTCCCATTAAGTATCCAAGGGTATCCTCGTCGATATTCATGTCGTAAACAAACCTAACCGGATCTCCCTTAATCCTGTCTTTTACGCTATGGGAAATTTTTTCAATAAAACTTTTGCTTAAATCACTATCGATATCGAGTTCGGCATCACGGGTTATCTTAATCATATGCGCCGAAATACTCTCATATTCAAAAATGTTGAAAATAGTGGAAAGATTAAACCTGATTAAGTCATCTAATAAAATAATATATTGTTTTCCATCTTCCTGCGGAAGCACCACAAATCGATCAATACTGCGCGGGATTTCGATAAGTACATATTTTTTATCTTTTAACTGCCGGTTAAGAAGTTTTGAAATTCCCTGTTGAGGAACATTGTCTTTCATTACCATTTTTACAGCAAGATAGGCCGCACTATCTTTTAAACTGGGTACTTTTACCAGATCGTTTAGCACAATTGTTACCAATGCGGGACTGACCACAGAAAGAAAATAATTTTTTATAAAAGCTTCCTGTGAAGGTGAAACCTGCTTTTCATTTATTATGAAAATATCAAATTCCTGAAGTCTTTTCTGTATCTTATCCAGCACCCGTAAACTTTCCGATTGCTGTTCAATTACTATCTGGGTAATTTCTTCCAGTAATTTTCCTGCCTTTATTCCGCCCAGTATGCTTTTAGCATTTTTACCCGCCAGATCTATGCGTTTTATGGTGGCGTAACGCACCTTAAAAAATTCATCTAAGTTATTAGAAAATATACCTAAAAATCGCAGTCTTTCAATAAGAGGGACCGTTTCATCTTCGGCTTCCTGGAGAACTCTGGCATTAAAGTGGAGCCAACTTAGCTCTCTATTTATATATTGATTATTAAGCATTTAAATTATCGTAAATTTTTAGGGAAAAGGCTTAGAATTGTTTTTCCTGTTTTAATATTTTCCCAGGTGTGGGCTTCAAAATCTATAACAGTTAATCCTGTGGTAGGGATATTGTCAAAATACTTATCTCCTAATTGGTTCACCACATTTGTAGTGGCAGGATTATGGCCGAAGACCATTAAATTATCTACATTAACTGTAAAATTTTGAATTTCTTGCAATAAATCCTTGCTGTTAAAGGTATATAAGGAAGAATTAATATGGAAGTTATTATCGGGGATATTTAAAATTTCTTTGAATATTCTTGCAGTCTCGAGTGCACGAGTGGCAGGACTGCTCCAAACAAATAATTCCCGGTCATTAAACTTAGAAAAAGCATTTGCCACCAGAGTACCATCTTTAACCCCTCTATTTTTAAGGGGGCGTTTTTTATCATCAACTTCCTGTTCCCAGCTCGATTTGCCGTGTCGTACTAAAATTAATCTTTTCATTAAGGAGCCAATCTTTTAAATTTCCATTGTGAATTTTCTTTATAATAGTAAATTCGGTCATGCAGGCGATTAGGTCTTCCCTGCCAGAATTCAAAATCCTTTGGAATCACCTTAAATCCTCCCCAAAAATCCGGTTTAGGAATTTCTTGGCCTTCATATTCTGTTTCTAATTCCTGGAGGCACTTTTCTAAGATTTCCCGGGAAGCAATTTCACTGCTTTGGTTGGATGCCCAGGCTCCTAATTGGCTTCCTCTAGGACGAGAATTGAAATATTCCCTTGCTTTTTCTTCTGAAGTTTTTACCGCTATACCTTTAATAATAACCTGATGTTCCTGAGCGGGCCAGAAAAACGAGATACAAATATTTGGATTTTTTTCCAGGGATTTCGCTTTTTCTGAAGTATAATTGGTATAAAAAGTAAAGCCGGAGGTATCATATTCTTTTAAAAGTACAATTCTGTTCTTGGGAAATCCATCTTCACCAATAGTAGAAACATTCATCGCATTAATTTCCAGGGGAGAATTTTTTAAAGTCTTTTCCACCTCTTCAAACCAGTTTTGAAATAAAATAAATGGATTCTCGGGAATTTCAGATTCCAACAAATGGCCCTTTTGATAGGTTTTTCTATAACTAAACAAATTCTTATTCATCGAATTCTCTTTGTTGCAATTTACGAGTTTTTAAATAGAAGATTTCTCAGCAACCCATATCTTTTTAAAAAAAACTAACAATCTGATAATTAATTATTTATAATATTTCATTTTTTTAGATAGACAGGCTATTCTCTAAATAGAATCTTAAAATAAGGTGAATTTTACCTGATTTTAGGTATTTTCTAACTCACTTTTAATACTTTTTTAATAGTAAATAACAAGAAAAATGGGTAAAAACCCCCATTTCCCATGGCGAAATTGTGTATTTCATACCTATAAAAATGCATTATATCTAAAAAAATAAAGATTTCTTTTTTTACACCGCATTTGTAATAATTTTACCTCATAATTAACACGTTATACAAATTGCCCCAAACGATTTGCATGGATTTGCCCCAATAAATCTTCAGTGTTTTTTAAAATTGTTCACCCCATTCGAACAAGTTAGTGATTGGTAACCCTACTATCACTAAAGAATCAAAGTGTATAAATAATATTGAAATACCAGGTCCAGCAATGGAATTGTATTATCTAAAAAAATAGATGTAATTAAAAAATGTTAATTATGGTTTGGAAAACTACTCTCGCATTTTTGGTCACTTTAGTTTATAAATTAAAGAGTTTTTATGTTCCTTTCGAAACACTTACGGTTCAGAATGGTCCTGATCAAAAAAATATACCATTTCCTACTGGAAATAGATTCCATCAGAAAATAGTTAGTTTTAAATGGATGTTTTCTATTCCACTAATGTTACTGTTAGTTCTGGGCATTTCTTCGAATAAAGCATATTCACAGTGTAGTAGTCAAAACATTACTGTGAACAATTTCTTTTTTGGAGACGCTAATAAAGATCCTTTTCAGGAAGATGCTAATCATGACTTTGGAGATCAGGTAAGTGGATATATTTATGCAACCTTTGGAGGGAGCTCTCATAATGGATATTCTTTATATATTTCTTATGATATCTATGTTAATGATGTAAAAACCCAAACAGTTACTGACTGTTTGTTTTCTGGTCAACAAATCCCGCAAGGAAGTGTTGAATTAATTACAAGTTATACATGGAGTTGGGGTTCTAAAATAGAACTCAAGAATTTCTACATGAACTGGCAAACCAACGATAAAGGTACATGCAATAATAATGATAGAAACTCACAGTGCTATGCCGATCTTGACGGGTATGTTGTGCAAACTCCGGTAGTAGCAAACTTCACTTATACAGCCTGTACTGTAGAAGGAAATACGACTGTTACATTTGATCCTTCAACTTCATCTGGAGGAGTTTCCCCTTATACTTTTAAATGGGATTTTGATAGCAATGGTACTATAGATGCTACATCAAATACCAGTAATCCTTCAGTTAGTCATGTATTTACCAGCGCTGCTACCACCACTTTAACAGTAGTAGATAGTAATCCTAAGGGATCGAAAACAAGCACCAAGGATAAAGATATTTTAATACCCGATGAATTATTGGTTGGTGGCACTGTTACCAACATTACTTGTGACGAGACCAATACCGGTTCTATTGACTTGACGGTATCCGGTGGAACCGGAAACTACACTATTTCCTGGACTGGTCCATCTTCCTTTACTTCAAATAATGAAGATATTTCAGGATTAGGGGCTGGTAATTATTCGGTATCCGTGAATGATGAAAATGGATGTTCCAAAACGAAAGAATTCACCATTACTAAAAAGGAAAAACCGGCTGTACCAACTTTCACAGTTGAGCAGCCAGGATGTGGGGAAACTACTGGATCGATAACAATCGAAAACTATAATAGTAATTTCACGTATACACTAATAAATTCTAAAGATAATAGTACTCAGGATTTACCTGATAAAACAAATGAGATAGCGCCGGGAACTTATACTTTAAAAGCAACCAATACTAACGGATGTGATGCGGAAGCTGCAAATAATGTTGTAATTAATCCTGCTCCTCAGGCAGACGATGCAAGCTTCAGTTATGATGCGGCTTCCTATTGTGTAAATGGAACTGATCCAACACCAACCATTACCGGATTGGCAGGCGGAACTTTTACTGCAGATGCCGGGATCAGTATCGATGCAACTACAGGAGCTATTGATCTAAGTGCTTCTACCGTAGGCGGACCTTATACCATTACCTATACCACCAACGGAACTTGTAGCAACACCGCTACACAAACCGTAAGTATTACCGCTGCAGACGATGCAAGCTTCAGTTATGATGCGGCTTCCTATTGTGTAAATGGAACCGATCCTACACCAACCATTACCGGATTGGCAGGCGGAACTTTTACTGCAGATGCCGGGATCAGTATCGATGCAAGCACAGGAGCCATTGATCTAAGTGCTTCTACAGTAGGCGGACCTTATACCATTACCTATACAACCAACGGAACTTGTAGCAACACCGCTACACAAACCGTAAGTATTACCGCTGCAGACGATGCAAGCTTCAGTTATGATACTGCTTCCTATTGTGTAAATGGAACCGACCCAACACCAACCATTACCGGATTGGCAAGCGGAACTTTTACTGCAGATGCCGGGATCAGTATCGATGCAAGCACAGGAGCCATTGATGTAAGTGCTTCTACAGTAGGCGGACCTTATACCATTACCTATACAACCAACGGAACTTGTAGCAACACCGCTACACAAACCGTAAGTATTACCGCTGCAGACGATGCAAGCTTCAGTTATGATGCGGCTTCCTATTGTGTAAATGGAACCGATCCTACACCAACCATTACCGGATTGGCAGGCGGAACTTTTACTGCAGATGCCGGGATCAGTATCGATGCAAGCACAGGAGCCATTGATGTAAGTGCTTCTACAGTAGGCGGACCTTATACCATTACCTATACAACCAACGGAACTTGTAGCAACACCGCTACACAAACCGTAAGTATTACCGCTGCAGACGATGCAAGCTTCAGTTATGATACTGCTTCCTATTGTGTAAATGGAACCGATCCTACACCAACCATTACCGGATTGGCAGGCGGAACTTTTACTGCAGATGCCGGGATCAGTATCGATGCAACTACAGGAGCTATTGATGTAAGTGCTTCTACCGTAGGCGGACCTTATACCATTACCTATACCACCAACGGAACTTGTAGCAACACCGCTACACAAACCGTAAGTATTACCACTGCAGACGATGCAAGCTTCAGTTATGATGCGGCTTCCTATTGTGTAAATGGAACTGATCCAACACCAACCATTACCGGATTGGCAGGCGGAACTTTTACTGCAGATGCCGGGATCAGTATCGATGCAACTACAGGAGCTATTGATCTAAGTGCTTCTACCGTAGGCGGACCTTATACCATTACCTATACCACCAATGGAACTTGTAGCAACACCGCTACACAAACCGTAAGTATTACCGCTGCAGACGATGCAAGCTTCAGTTATGATGCGGCTTCCTATTGTGTAAATGGAACCGATCCTACACCAACCATTACCGGATTGGCAGGCGGAACTTTTACTGCAGATGCCGGGATCAGTATCGATGCAAGCACAGGAGCCATTGATGTAAGTGCTTCTACAGTAGGCGGACCTTATACCATTACCTATACAACCAACGGAACTTGTAGCAACACCGCTACACAAACCGTAAGTATTACCGCTGCAGACGATGCAAGCTTCAGTTATGATACTGCTTCCTATTGTGTAAATGGAACCGATCCTACACCAACCATTACCGGATTGGCAGGCGGAACTTTTACTGCAGATGCCGGGATCAGTATCGATGCAACTACAGGAGCTATTGATGTAAGTGCTTCTACAGTAGGCGGACCTTATACCATTACCTATACCACCAACGGAACTTGTAGCAACACCGCTACACAAACCGTAAGTATTACCACTGCAGACGATGCAAGCTTCAGTTATGATGCGGCTTCCTATTGTGTAAATGGAACTGATCCAACACCAACCATTACCGGATTGGCAGGCGGAACTTTTACTGCAGATGCCGGGATCAGTATCGATGCAACTACAGGAGCTATTGATGTAAGTGCTTCTACCGTAGGCGGACCTTATACCATTACCTATACCACCAACGGAACTTGTAGCAACACCGCTACACAAACCGTAAGTATTACCACTGCAGACGATGCAAGCTTCAGTTATGATGCGGCTTCCTATTGTGTAAATGGAACTGATCCAACACCAACCATTACCGGATTGGCAGGCGGAACTTTTACTGCAGATGCCGGGATCAGTATCGATGCAACTACAGGAGCTATTGATGTAAGTGCTTCTACCGTAGGCGGACCTTATACCATTACCTATACAACCAACGGAACTTGTAGCAACACCGCTACACAAACCGTAAGTATTACCACTGCAGACGATGCAAGCTTCAGTTATGATACTGCTTCCTATTGTGTAAATGGAACCGACCCTACACCCACCATTACCGGATTGGCAGGCGGAACTTTTACTGCAGATGCCGGGATCAGTATCGATGCAACTACAGGAGCTATTGATCTAAGTGCTTCTACAGTAGGCGGACCTTATACCATTACCTATACCACCAATGGAACTTGTAGCAACACCGCTACACAAACCGTAAGTATTACCGCTGCAGACGATGCAAGCTTCAGTTATGATACTGCTTCCTATTGTGTAAATGGAACCGATCCAACACCAACCATTACCGGATTGGCAGGCGGAACTTTTACTGCAGATGCCGGGATCAGTATCGATGCAACTACAGGAGCTATTGATGTAAGTGCTTCTACAGTAGGCGGACCTTATACCATTACCTATACAACCAACGGAACTTGTAGCAACACCGCTACACAAACCGTAAGTATTACCGCTGCAGACGATGCAAGCTTCAGTTATGATACTGCTTCCTATTGTGTAAATGGAACCGATCCTACACCAACCATTACCGGATTGGCAGGCGGAACTTTTACTGCAGATGCCGGGATCAGTATCGATGCAACTACAGGAGCTATTGATGTAAGTGCTTCTACAGTAGGCGGACCTTATACCATTACCTATACCACCAACGGAACTTGTAGCAACACCGCTACACAAACCGTAAGTATTACCACTGCAGACGATGCAAGCTTCAGTTATGATGCGGCTTCCTATTGTGTAAATGGAACTGATCCAACACCAACCATTACCGGATTGGCAGGCGGAACTTTTACTGCAGATGCCGGGATCAGTATCGATGCAAGCACAGGAGCCATTGATGTAAGTGCTTCTACAGTAGGCGGACCTTATACCATTACCTATACAACCAACGGAACTTGTAGCAACACCGCTACACAAACCGTAAGTATTACCGCTGCAGACGATGCAAGCTTCAGTTATGATACTGCTTCCTATTGTGTAAATGGAACCGATCCTACACCAACCATTACCGGATTGGCAGGCGGAACTTTTACTGCAGATGCCGGGATCAGTATCGATGCAACTACAGGAGCTATTGATGTAAGTGCTTCTACAGTAGGCGGACCTTATACCATTACCTATACCACCAACGGAACTTGTAGCAACACCGCTACACAAACCGTAAGTATTACCACTGCAGACGATGCAAGCTTCAGTTATGATGCGGCTTCCTATTGTGTAAATGGAACTGATCCAACACCAACCATTACCGGATTGGCAGGCGGAACTTTTACTGCAGATGCCGGGATCAGTATCGATGCAACTACAGGAGCTATTGATGTAAGTGCTTCTACCGTAGGCGGACCTTATACCATTACCTATACCACCAACGGAACTTGTAGCAACACCGCTACACAAACCGTAAGTATTACCACTGCAGACGATGCAAGCTTCAGTTATGATGCGGCTTCCTATTGTGTAAATGGAACTGATCCAACACCAACCATTACCGGATTGGCAGGCGGAACTTTTACTGCAGATGCCGGGATCAGTATCGATGCAACTACAGGAGCTATTGATGTAAGTGCTTCTACCGTAGGCGGACCTTATACCATTACCTATACAACCAACGGAACTTGTAGCAACACCGCTACACAAACCGTAAGTATTACCACTGCAGACGATGCAAGCTTCAGTTATGATACTGCTTCCTATTGTGTAAATGGAACCGACCCTACACCCACCATTACCGGATTGGCAGGCGGAACTTTTACTGCAGATGCCGGGATCAGTATCGATGCAAGCACAGGAGCTATTGATGTAAGTGCTTCTACAGTAGGCGGACCTTATACCATTACCTATACAACCAACGGAACTTGTAGCAACACCGCTACACAAACCGTAAGTATTACCGCTGCAGACGATGCAAGCTTCAGTTATGATACTGCTTCCTATTGTGTAAATGGAACCGATCCTACACCAACCATTACCGGATTGGCAGGCGGAACTTTTACTGCAGATGCCGGGATCAGTATCGATGCAACTACAGGAGCTATTGATGTAAGTGCTTCTACAGTAGGCGGACCTTATACCATTACCTATACCACCAACGGAACTTGTAGCAACACCGCTACACAAACCGTAAGTATTACCACTGCAGACGATGCAAGCTTCAGTTATGATGCGGCTTCCTATTGTGTAAATGGAACTGATCCAACACCAACCATTACCGGATTGGCAGGCGGAACTTTTACTGCAGATGCCGGGATCAGTATCGATGCAAGCACAGGAGCCATTGATGTAAGTGCTTCTACAGTAGGCGGACCTTATACCATTACCTATACAACCAACGGAACTTGTAGCAACACCGCTACACAAACCGTAAGTATTACCGCTGCAGACGATGCAAGCTTCAGTTATGATACTGCTTCCTATTGTGTAAATGGAACCGATCCTACACCAACCATTACCGGATTGGCAGGCGGAACTTTTACTGCAGATGCCGGGATCAGTATCGATGCAACTACAGGAGCTATTGATGTAAGTGCTTCTACAGTAGGCGGACCTTATACCATTACCTATACCACCAACGGAACTTGTAGCAACACCGCTACACAAACCGTAAGTATTACCACTGCAGACGATGCAAGCTTCAGTTATGATGCGGCTTCCTATTGTGTAAATGGAACTGATCCAACACCAACCATTACCGGATTGGCAGGCGGAACTTTTACTGCAGATGCCGGGATCAGTATCGATGCAACTACAGGAGCTATTGATGTAAGTGCTTCTACCGTAGGCGGACCTTATACCATTACCTATACCACCAACGGAACTTGTAGCAACACCGCTACACAAACCGTAAGTATTACCACTGCAGACGATGCAAGCTTCAGTTATGATGCGGCTTCCTATTGTGTAAATGGAACTGATCCAACACCAACCATTACCGGATTGGCAGGCGGAACTTTTACTGCAGATGCCGGGATCAGTATCGATGCAACTACAGGAGCTATTGATGTAAGTGCTTCTACCGTAGGCGGACCTTATACCATTACCTATACAACCAACGGAACTTGTAGCAACACCGCTACACAAACCGTAAGTATTACCACTGCAGACGATGCAAGCTTCAGTTATGATACTGCTTCCTATTGTGTAAATGGAACCGACCCAACACCAACCATTACCGGATTGGCAGGCGGAACTTTTACTGCAGATGCCGGGATCAGTATCGATGCAACTACAGGAGCTATTGATGTTTCAGTATCAACTCCGGGAACATATACAGTAACCTATACTACCTTAGGAAATTGTCCAAACAGTTCAAACGTGTCGGTAACGATCAATGATTCTCCTGAGGCTCCTGTGAGCAAAGGCGATATCACTGAATGTGAGACCAGTCCGCTACAAACTTTAGATGCTAATGATGCATTAGAGTCAACTACAGGAGTTACCTGGTATGATGCTGCAACCGGCGGAAATATAGTAGATTCTCCGACCTTAAATGCAATAGACCATATAACTTACTACGCTGAATATAACAACGGTACTTGTGCCAGTTCAACCAGAACTGCCGTTAAATTAACAATCAACAAGACTCCGAACGCGCCGGTAGCTGGAATTGTTCCACCTATATGTGCCAATGGTACTGCTTATCAAACTTTAACTGCTACTGCTACAGTACCCGATGGATACAACGTAGTTTGGTACAGTGATGCAACCGGTGGTACAATAGTAGATGATCCTTCTCTTATAGGAGCAGGAACTGTAACCTATTATGCTGAAGCAGTAAATTCTATAACCGACTGTACTTCGCTTACAAGGACTGCTGTTACTTTAACTATAAATGCAGCTCCTGACATTCCTGAAATAGACACTACAGCAGATACAACCTGCGGATTGAATAACGGATCAATAACTGTAACCACTCAGGAAGGTTTAACTTATAGCATAAATGGTGTCGATTATCATTCATCCGGAATGTTTGCTGAACTTGCTCCAGGGGATTATTCCATCACTGCCAAGAATGCTAACGGCTGTGTATCTGATCCTTTAGCCATAACCATTAAAGCACTTCCTGATACTGAAAATCCAGTATTGACTGAAGTAACCAATATTACTCAAAACGTTGATCCCGGAGTTTGTGGTGCAAAAGTTTCTTTTGCAGCTCCAACTGCAACCGACAACTGTAATGGTGTTATCGTAGAATTAACTAACGGAATGCCTTCAGAAAGTGTATTCCCTGTAGGAACTACTACCGTCACTTATACTGCCACAGATGCTTCTGGAAATAAATCGATAGTAAGTTTTACTGTAACTGTTGTAGATAATGAAAATCCCGTAATTACATGTCAGGATGATCTTGAGTTTACAGTTA
Source organism: uncultured Flavobacteriaceae bacterium (assembly GCA_963811195.1). Taxonomy (GTDB): domain Bacteria; phylum Bacteroidota; class Bacteroidia; order Flavobacteriales; family Flavobacteriaceae; genus Gillisia. The sequence continues at coordinate 73,591 of CAWEQF010000003.1, read as the reverse complement.
ATAACGGAGTTACAGGATATGTTGTAAACTTTGATACTCCGTCATTCTCTGACAACTGTTCTGCTACCATAGAACAGACTGCAGGATTGCCATCAGGAAGTGAGTTCCCTGTAGGTTCCACTACTAACACCTTTACAGTGACCGATGCGAGTGGAAACACCAGCAGCTGTAGCTTTACCATAAAAGTAAAAGAAAGAGATCTACCTTCCGCACCTAGCGTGACTGTTACACAACCAACCTGCTCGGTTTCAACCGGAAGTATTAAAGTTGTGACTTCTGAAGGAATAACTTACAGTATCGATGGAGAAAATTATCAAACTTCAGGTGAGTTTAATGATCTTAATCCGGGTACATATATAGTAACTGCTAAAGATTCTTTTGGTCAGGTTTCTAATGGAACATCAGTAACCATTAATGCGCAGCCTGCAGCTCCTGAAGCTCCAACAGTATCTGAAACTGTACAGCCAACCTGTCAGAATTTATTCGGAAGTATATCTGTAAATGCAGTTGACGGGTTAACTTATAGTATTGATGGCACTAACTATCAGGCAGATCCTACTTTTAGTGACCTATCGCCCGGTACTTATACCATCACTGCAAAAAGTTCTGGTGGGTGCGTATCTGAAGGAACTACAGTAACTATTAATGAAGCCCAAATAGTTCCTATTGAAACCACAACTACAAGTTTATGTATAGAAGATGTTCCATTCGATTTAACTGAACTGTTAGTAGGTGATTACGATACCACCGGAACATGGGAAGATCCCGAAAACACAGGAGCCCTAAGCGGAAGCACTTTAGATCCTTCTAATTTAAGCTTAGGTACACATACATTCAATTATGTAACAAGTGGTACTTGTGGATCGACAACTCCAGTAAATGTTACGATAACTAATGACTGTATTCCTTTAGCATGTAGCGTTGATGATATTAAAAACGGAATCTCCAAAGTGGTAACTCCTAACGGAGATGGTTATAACGATTATTTTAAAGTTAACCTGGATACTGCTTGCGGATTTACCTATACACTAAAAATATTTAACCGTTGGGGCAATGAGATTTATGTTTCACAAAATTATCAGAATAACTGGGATGGATTCTCCAATGAATCGTTTACCGGATCCAATCAGTTACCCGCAGGAACTTATTACTACATACTGGAAATAAACAACAGTAGTTTAGGCCCAATTCAAGGATACATCTACTTAGGAACTAAATAAAGAACAAACACATGAAAAATTTCTATATCCTTATATCGATTCTGTTTGTTGGACTTTTTTCAACTCAGGCACAACAATTACCGCAGTTCACGCAGTATATGTATAATACTATATCTATTAACCCTGCCTATGCAGGGAATAGAGATGCGTTTTCTGTAACCGCTTTGAACCGAAACCAATGGGTTGGTATTGATGGCGCACCGGTAACTCAAACCCTTAGCATAAATTCCCCGTTAAGGAATGAAAAAATAGGCTTAGGGCTCTCCGTAATCAATGACAAAACCGGATATGAAAAATATACTTATGTATATGGCGATTTCTCGTATACCATTAATGTAAGTGACAATACCACCTTATCTTTTGGGTTAAAAGGAGGGTTTAGCTACTACAATCTCGACGAGAATTTGTTTACCAATCAGTCTGTTTTAGATGATCCTTTCTTTAATGATCAGTTCAACAAATGGACTCCTAATTTTGGTGCCGGTTTGTATTTATCTGCTCAAAAATGGTACCTGGGGCTTTCCGCACCAAAATTCATAAATAATAATAACAATAAGTTTAAGGACTATGTAGCACTAGAACAGGTTCATTATTATTTAACCGGAGGTTATGTTTTCGATTTAAGCGATACCTGGAAATTACGTCCTTCGTTCTTGGTAAAAGAAACCAAGGGGGCACCTTTATCTTATGATTTTACAGGTACATTGATCTACAATCAAAAACTGTATCTGGGAGTGAATTACAGATTAGATGATGCCGTAGGTGCCTTTGCTGAATTTCAGATTATTGATCCTTTACGTATAGGGTATGCATACGATTATACTACTTCAGACTTAAGACCCTATACCTCTGGATCACACGAAATAATTCTTATTTACGAATTAAGATTAAAAAATACCAAGTATAAATCTCCTAGATTTTTCTAACGATAAATAAAACTATTATGAAGAATTTCAACTACTTAATACTTCTGCTGTTTATTGGAAATAGTTTTATGCTGAATGCGCAAAGCGGAAAGCAGAAAAAAGCAGATAAATTATATAATAATTTTGCCTATTCTGAAGCTGTAGATTATTATAAAGAGCTTATCGCAAAAGACTATAACACAGCCTATAACCAAAGACAGCTGGGCGATACGTATATGAAGCTGCGCGATCCTGGAGATGCAGTGGTTTACTATGCCGATGTAGTGAAACAGGATAGTGTTTCTCCTGAATATTATTATAAATATGCTCAGGCCTTAAGAGGAGTAAAACGCTACGATGAATCCAGAGATTGGCTTGAAAAATATCAGCAATCTGGAGGAAATCTTGGGGATGTAAACAAAATTTTGAACACCAATATTTCAGATTTAAAAGTAAAGGATGAATATCGTTTAAAAAATGTAGATTTTAATTCTCAGTACAGCGATTTTGGTGCGTATTCAAAAGATGGCAATCTTTATATTGTTTCGGCAAGGGAATTTGAAGGCAAAAACGGAAAAACCTATAAATGGACCGGGGAGCCTTTTTTAGATGTGTATAAGGTTAGTGGAAATACACTTTCCCCTTTATCGGGAGACGTAAATACACCGCTTCACGATGGCCCTATAACTATTACCAACGATGGGAAATATATGTATTTCACCAGAAATAATTATCTGGGAAACAAGGAAGGAAAAAAAGGAAAAGACAAAACGAATAATTTAAAAATCTATAGAGCTACCAATAATAGCGGAAGCTGGACAGATATTGTGGAACTTCCCTTTAATAATATGAATTATTCTGTAGGACATCCAAGTATTTCCCCAAACGGAAAAACTCTATATTTCGCCTCAGATATGCCGGGCGGCCAGGGAGGAACAGATTTGTATAAAGTGTCCATATTAGGAGATAATACCTATGGAACTCCGGAAAATCTGGGAGCCAAAATAAACACCAGTGAAGAAGAAAGTTTTCCTTTTATAGCTAATGACAGTACCCTGTACTTTTCTTCAAATGGACATGGAGGTTTTGGATTATTAGATATTTTTAAAACTAATTTGAACGATGATTCCGGAAAAGTAACAAATTTAGGCTCACCTGTAAATAGCAACCTGGATGACTTTTCTTATTTTATAGAACCCGGAACTAATACCGGCTATTTTTCTTCAAACCGTGAAGGCGGAATGGGAAGTGATGATATTTACGGCTTTAATTTATTGAAGATCCTCACATTAAAAGGTGAAGTAACCGATGCTGTAAATGGCAACCCTATTTCAAATGCTACGGTACGCCTTTTAGATGAAAACCAGGAACAGATAGCGTTTTTAGAAACAGACTCTTCAGGAAATTATCACGTGGAAATTAACCGTAATAAAACCTACCCTATCGAAGCCAAGCATATTGAATATCAAACCAAAAATGGAACAATTGATTCCAATAATATGGACAACAAAGAAGAATTGGTTTATAATATACAATTGGATCCCGTAGAAGATGTAGAATATTTAGCTGAAATAAACAATATTTATTTCGATTTCGACAAGTCTAATATCCGTCCCGATGCTGCCAAAGAATTAGACAAATTGGTAGATTTAATGACCAATAAATATCCCGATCTGGTTATCGAAATAGGATCTTATACAGATCAAAGAGGATCGGATAAATATAATGAAGGGCTTTCTGAAAGAAGAGCGAACTCTACTTATAAATATTTAGTTGCTCACGGTATTTCTGCCGATAGAATTGTAAAACACCAGGGTTATGGAGAAACTAATCCTGCTGTAGAATGTGATCACTGTACTTCAGAACAATATCAGTTAAACAGAAGATCTATGTTTAAAGTGGTTAAAATGAAATAACTTCAGATAAACAAAATCAAAAAGCCCCGCAAAACTGCGGGGCTTTTTTTGGTTAATTCAATTTTTTCTATCTAACAAAGATGTTGGTAAAATAATTTCTTCCGTCTTTATCCTGTTCAACTGCCACTCCAAAATATTTATAATCACCTTCTAAGTTAGCACGGTGCTCATCACTTTTAATCCAGGCTGCTACAACCGCATCAGCAGTTCTGTAACCAAAGGCCACATTTTCTGCTACCGCTTTAGCGCCTATTTCTTTTACTAAGGCTTCGTATCTTTTATTAAAATCATCATGATTCACTACTTTTTGCGTAGCCATATATGAAGTATGATCTAAGGCTTGTAGTGTAATATCGTCTACAGGACTTAAAGAACTAAGTCCTATACTTTGGCGATGCGCATTTACTGCATCCAGAATTTGAGTTTCAATCTTGCTGTAAGCAAAATTATCTACAAGTTTTAAAGTAGATAAATTTGCAGCAGACTCTTCTGGTATCACGCTGTCTTTGGAACATGAACTAAAGGTGAACATGCATATCAAAGCCATACAAATCAATCTTGTAGAATTGTACATAAGCAGTAGGTTATTAAGATTTGGGATAGCCAAAATACACAAAAAATCGATAAAAAACACGATCAAAGGTGTATTTCATCGATTATATGTAATATTTAACACTATTTGTACTCTTAATCCTACATATAATTTGTAAGAGTTACAAATTAAAAACTTTGCCGTCGTCGGCTAAGTCTACATTTTTAAAAATTTTGGAAGCTTCGTTTTTAAAATCCTGGATATCAGGATATCGGGTGGAATAATGACCCAGAATTAGTTTTTCAACCCCTGACTGTTGTGCAATAGTCGCCGCCTGTTTGGCTGTAGAATGTTTGGTAGGCAAGGCGAGATCCTGGTTCTCTTCCAAAAAGGTAGATTCATGATAAAGAACCGTGGTTCCTGCAATTTGAGGAATTATTTCAGGAAAATACATGGTGTCACTGCAAAAGGCGTAACTTTTTGGCGGTTCAGGAGGAGCAGAAATCAACTCATTCCGAATTACTCTACCATCTTCAGACTCCACATCTTTTCCTTTTTTTATACTTTGATAAAGCGAGACATCTATATTATACTTATTTACTTCGTTAATAAGAAGTTTACGTAACCCGGGTTTTTCCTTGAAAAGATAGCCATTGGTGTATACCCGATGTCTTAAAGGAATGGTTTCCACACTTACTTTTTCATCTTCAAAAAGAAGTTCCGGCTCCTTGCTGCTTAATTCGTGAAAGTGTAACGGAAAATTAGTCCAGGAATTGGCTAATTTTAATTGAAGTGTAATTATTTCTTTGATCCCTTTTGGACCATAGACATGCAATTCTTTATCGCGATTCAACAACCGGAAGGTGGATATTAATCCCACAAGCCCATAAAAATGATCGCCATGCAAATGAGAGATAAAAATGTGTTGAATTTTAGAGAATTTTATTTTATTCCTCCTTAATTCCACCTGGGTTCCTTCCCCACAGTCTATAAGAAATTGATGATTGTTTATCTCTAAAACCTGCGAAGTTGGATTGGTAAACGATCTTGGGGTAGCAGCATAACAGCCTAAAATGGTAAGCTTCATAATTTTATTATTTTTTACCCTTCTCAAGGAGTTTAAACCCAGAACCCGGAATAAGTAAAGATGATTGGGGGAGAAAGTTTAAAACCCGAGTTCTCTTTCCAGTTCCTCCATATTAATTATATCTTCCGCTTCTAAAAGAGTGGGCACCACCATAAGCTCATCGGGAACAGAGTCTATGTTTATGGTATCATTTACGATTACAAAAGATTTTTTCCTATTGCGTTGTAGATTAGATAATTCTAGAAACTTTAAAAGTTGTTCCAGGGTTAAACTTCCATATTTCAGGATATTAATTACCACATTATCATTTTTGAATTTGGACTGATTTTTATGTAGAAATCCTGAAAATTCTACTACATCATCTTTCTGATCCTCCAGGATTATATAATTTTTTTTTCGCTTAATTTTCATTTTACAAATTTTAAGCCGTTAAACTTTTAGTGTATAATTTTAGAAGCCAGCAGGTAAATAACTGCCATTCGCACTGCTACCCCATTCTGCACCTGATTTAAAATAATAGCCTGTTTAGAATCGGCCACATCGCTTGTAATTTCAACTCCACGATTAATTGGACCGGGGTGCATTACTACAATTTCCTTATTTAAAGAATCTAATATTTTCTTATTTAGCCCGAATTGCTGCGTGTATTCCCGTGTACTCGGAAAATAACTGATTTCCATACGCTCATTCTGAACCCGCAGCATGTTAGCAACATCGCACCATTCTAAGGCCTTTATTAAATTAGTCTCCACTCCTACTCCCAGCGATTCGATATATTTTGGAATCAAGGTTTTTGGACCACAAACTTTTACCTGCGCTCCCTGTAATTTTAAAGCAAAAATATTAGATAGAGCCACCCTGCTATGCATAATGTCCCCCACGATCACAATTTTCTTGCCTCTTACTTCTCCCAGTTTCTCTCTTATAGAGTAAGAATCCAAAAGTGCCTGGGTGGGATGTTCATGCGTCCCATCACCGGCATTAATGATCCTGGCATTTACATGTTTAGATAAAAATATTCCAGCACCGGGATTGGGATGGCGTATAATTACCATATCCACTTTCATAGCCAGAATATTATTTACCGTATCTATTAAAGTTTCTCCTTTTTTTACAGAAGAAGAGGCTGCAGAAAAATTTATGACATCGGCGCTAAGACGTTTTTCAGCCAGTTCAAAAGAAAGGCGGGTTCGGGTGCTGTTTTCAAAAAAGAGATTGGCAATGGTAATGTCTCGTAAAGAGGGAACTTTTTTAATAGGACGGTTAATCACTTCTTTAAAATGATCTGCCGTTTTAAAAATAAGATCGATATCTGCAGGTTTCAGATATTTAATCCCTAACAAGTGTTCTACACTTAGTTCACTCATGAAATAATTATTTTGATATTACATAAACTGTATCTTCTCCTTCGTTCTCTTTCCAGTTTACTTTTACTTTTTCTTCATTAATTGCGTCTACCTGGCGGCCATTATAATCGGGTTGAATAGGAAGGTGCCTGCTAAAACGTCTATCTATCAGTGTTAACAGTTCTATTTCCTTAGGTCTTCCAAAGGATTGAATTGCTGTTAAAGCCGCCCGAATACTTCTTCCCGTATATAAAACATCATCTACAAAAATCACCTGCTTATCTTCTACAATAAAATCGATTTTGGTTTGGTTTGCAGCCAGAGGTTTTTCCCCCCTTCTAAAATCATCTCTATAAAAAGTTATATCGAGTTGCCCGGATTCTATATTTTTTAGATGATACTCTTTCTCCAGAATTTTTAGGATTCTGTTTGCAAGGAAAACTCCACGGGGCTGAATACCAATAAGAACCGTATTTTCAAATTTTGGATGATTCTCGATTAATTGACAAGCCAAACGATGAAGAATAATGTTGATTTCTTTAGAATTAAGCAACACTTTTTGGCTCATAATAACTCTAGACTGGGTTGTAAAAACAAAAGTATGATTTTTTTTGCTTTGTATAAAGCTATGATTCAGTATAATTAATCTAACCTAATTTCTAAATAACGATATAAAAAATCCCGTACTGAATACGGGATCTCGCAATAAATAATTATGTGATCTTTCTCTTATACAAATTTCCCTCTTATAAAAGCAAAAATTATTAGTCCTATACTCACTCCCATCAATAACCCAAATAAAAAATCGGGCAATTTTATATAAAAATTAATGAGCTGAGCTAAGACAAAAAAAATTATTCCCGCACTAAAAATCTTTTTATCAATCATAATATAATTATTGTGGTCTGCTCTCTTCTGCTTTCAAATTATTAACTGTCATATATTGTTTAGCCCAATTTGTAAAGCTGGTAATTTGTGCATCGGTAAGTCTGCCTTCTGGATGCATCCAGGTATAAGAATCTAAAGGCATGTAATGTTTTTGTACCATTTTAATGGCATGCCCCATTTTATCGCCCTTTTTTTTATCACTATAATTTCCCCATTCCGAAAAATTCAGGTGTTTTTTTCCGTCTTCCACGTGGTTTGCCATCCAGTAAGCAATAGGTTCAAAATTATAATACATAGGATAGACAGTGTTATTTGAATGGCAGTCATAACAGGCCTGTTGAAGCGTTTTTTTAACGTCCGGAGGCATATTGGTTACCATGGTAATATCTGTAGTAGGAATGGTATCCGATTTGTTTTTTTCAGGACGGTAAAACTGAATAAGTACTAAAATAATTAAAAGTACAATGGCAATTGTTTTAATAACTTTCATAAAATGGGATAATTAAATTTAATTTAAGACAGATAAATTTACTAAAATCCCTTTTATCATAGGCATAACCAAAGGATTTATTTAAAAACAATGCATAAAAAAACCTCCCTGAGTGAACAGAGAGGTTTTACTTATAAGAATATTAAAGGAATTTATTTCCCTTCCATTTTATCTTTCAACGCCTGAAGTTCAGCATTTACATCACCAATAGTGGTTTTGTCATTGTTTTGAGCTGCTGCCTTTTTAGCGGCCTGCTTAACAATTTTTTGCTCTTCTTCTCTGTGAATAGCAGTGTGAGATGCTACTACGCGTTTGAATTCTTTATTGAACTCAATGATCTGGAACTCTGCAGATTCTCCGGCTTTTAATTTCTTACCATCTTCTTTTTCAAGGTGACGGGTAGGAACAAAAGCAGTGATATCTTCGTTAAATTCGATAGTCGCTCCTTTGTCTACAATTTCAGAAATTTCAGCGGTATGTGTAGTTCCTACAGCAAATTCAGATTCATATTTATCCCAGGGATTAGATTCGGTTTGTTTGTGACCTAAACTAAGTTTACGTCCTTCAACATCCAATTCTAACACTACAACCTCCAACTCATCACCTACATTGGTAAATTCTGATGGATGCTTGATTTTCTTGGTCCAGGAAAGATCAGAGATATAAATAAGTCCGTCTATTCCTTCTTCCAATTCCACAAACACTCCAAAGTTGGTGAAGTTACGCACAATACCTGTGTGTTTAGAACCTACAGGATATTTAGAGGTAATATCAGTCCATGGGTCTGGAGTTAATTGCTTGATACCTAGAGACATTTTACGGTCTTCACGATCTAAAGTAAGGATTTGTGCTTCCACTTCATCTCCAACTTTTACGAAATCCTGAGCAGAACGCAAGTGTGTGCTCCAGCTCATTTCAGAAACGTGAATTAAACCTTCAACACCTTCAGCTACTTCAATAAATGCACCGTAATCTGCGATTACAACTACTTTACCTTTTACTTTATCTCCTACTTTAAGATCTTCATCTAAAGCTTCCCAAGGATGTTTGCTTAATTGTTTAAGACCTAACTGAATTCTTGTTTTAGCTTCATCGAAGTCAAGAATTACCACGTTAAGTTTCTGGTCAAGCTCAACAATCTCGTTTGGATGGTTAATTCTGGACCAGCTAAGATCGGTAATGTGAACAAGTCCATCAACACCTCCAAGGTCAACAAATACTCCATAAGAAGTGATGTTTTTAACAGTACCTTCCAGTACCTGACCTTTTTCAAGCTGCCCGATAATCTCTTTTTTCTGCTCTTCGATATCTGCTTCGATAAGCGCTTTGTGAGAAACCACAACGTTTTTGAATTCGTGATTGATTTTTACCACTTTGAATTCCATTGTTTTTCCTACATACGCATCGTAATCGCGAATTGGTTTCACATCGATTTGAGAACCTGGCAAGAATGCTTCAATACCAAATACATCTACGATCATACCACCTTTGGTACGACATTTCACAAATCCGTTAACGATTAAGGCTTCATCATGTGCTTTATTCACACGGTCCCAAGCCATAATTACACGAGCTTTACGGTGAGAAAGGATTAATTGTCCTGTTGCATCTTCACGAACATCAATTAAAACTTCTACCTCATCACCTACTTTAAGATCTGGATTGTAACGAAATTCGTTAAGAGAAATAACTCCTTCACTTTTCGCATTGATGTCTATAATAGCATCGCGATCTGTAATATTGATTACTTTTCCTGTTACAACTTCATCATCTAAAGTATCCACGAAATTTTCGGCTACCAACTTCTCAAATTCTTCCAGTTTGGTATCATCTACAGGGTCTATTCCTTCCTGATAGTTATGCCAGTTAAAATCTTCAAGAAATTTTTGTGGATCTTGTTGTTGTGCTTCTGCCTGAGGTTGAGAATCATTATCCAGTCCAGCTACTTCCTGAACTTCTGGTTCGTTACCCTCTTGATTTTTAGTTTCTTCAGCCATTGCTGATTGTAATATTTGTATCCTGTATCCCTTCGGAAAGATGCGCAATAAAAAACACAGAAGTGATTATTTATTTGATTTTCAACCCTTTTCTCTTTCCTAAACCTTGCTAAAAAGGAGCGCAAAAATACAACTTATTTCAGTAAATTCAAACCCCAGAGAGAAAATTAAATCCATGATCTTATTCCGCTGAAGATTTTTTAAAAAGCAGATGAAAAAAAAGGATCAAAATGGAATATCCTAAGCCTAAAGTTGCTACGCCAGGCCATTTAAAATATTGCCAGGCATAGGCTCCAGAAGTAGTCCCAATAGCCCCTCCAATAAAATATCCTACCATATAGATGGTATTAATACGATTACGCGCATCCGGATTGCGGGAAAATATAATATTCTGATTTGTGATATGAAGCGACTGCAATCCCATATCAATAAAAATTACTCCTATTACCAATCCGATTATTGAATATCCTGAAAACTCAAAGATTCCCCAGGCAAAAACCATCACAAGAGTAGCGATTGTGATAAGCGAATTCTTATTTATACGATCACTCATTTTTCCCATAACCGTAGCAGCAACTGCCCCGGCGATTCCCAGCACACCGAAACTTCCGGTAATTCCACTCCCGTAATGAAAATTTTCTTCCATTAAAAACACCAGGGTAGTCCAGAAGGCACTGAAACCAGCAAATCCCAGTCCCCCACGTACTGCGGCCAACCGTACCGAACTTTCCGTTTTAAAATAGTGAATAAGAGATTTCATAAGCTGTGCATAGGTTCCCTTAAAATCAGGTTGAAGTTCTGGAAGTTTAAAAAATAAAATTACCCAGTAAATTAGCATTAGGGCAGTTGCCAGGTAAAACATAGCTCTCCATCCCAGAAATTCCCCCACATAGCCGCTAATTAGCCTACTACCCAAAATGCCAATCAATAGCCCGCTCATTACAATGCCTATAGCATGTCCCTTATTTTTATCTTCAGAAAGCTGAGCAGCCATAGGAACAAATAGTTGTGGAACTACAGATGAGAACCCAATAAAAAAGCTGGAGATTATAAGCACTAACAATGATGAAGCAGTGGCAGCCCCTATGAGTGAAACTACAATGGCCACAAAATCTATAAGAATTAATTTCTTCCTCGGGAATTTATCTCCCAGGGGAATTATAAAAAGTAATCCAAAGGCATATCCCAATTGAGTAAACAAGGGAATATTACTTACCTGAGATTCTGATACCTGAAAAGTTTTGGCTATAAGATTTAATAAAGGCTGATTATAATAATTATTGGCAACTACCAGCCCGGCTCCTATCGCCATTAAATACAATAAGGAACGGGAAAGTTTTTGGCTGCTCATATTAGATAATTATTGAACAGATTTAATTTTTTCTTCGGCTAATGATAAGATTTTATCGTATTGCTCCTCCAGAGTTAAATGAGAATTGTCTATTTCTATCGCGTCTTCACTTTTTACCAATGGAGAATCTTCTCTTGTAGTATCCAGCCTGTCCCGTTCCTGAACGTTGAATAATACCTCATCAAAATTCACCTTTTGTCCATTCGCCTGCATCTCCTTAAATCTTCGTAAGGCTCTTTCTTTTGCAGATGCAGTCATAAAAAGTTTAAGTTCGGCATCGGGAAAAACCACTGTTCCAATATCTCTCCCATCCATCACAACTCCTTTTTCCTTACCCATTTCCTGCTGCTGTGCTACCAGTTTTTTTCGTACTTCAGAAATTGCGGCAATCTTGCTAACAAACTTTGAAACTTCGAGAGTTCGTATTTCCTTTTCCACATTTTTGTGATTCAAATAAATAAGGGCATAGCCCAGCTTTTCATCAAAAATAAATTTTAGATTAATTTTATCAAGTCCATCTATTAGATCTTGAGGATAAAAAAAATCCTGAGTAATCAAATTGTTCTGCATCGCAAAGAGTGTAACCGCTCTGTACATAGCTCCAGTATCCACATAAATATAGCCTAAAGATCTGGCGAGTTGTTTAGCCACGGTACTTTTACCTGTTGAAGAAAATCCGTCTATAGCAATGGTGATCTTTTTTTTCATAAAATTTTATAAGACTTCGAAATTAAGGATAAACTAACGTTCTACATAAAAAAAGTCAGCCGGGAAAGAATTCCGGCCGACTTATACTTTATGATTTAAACTTTCTGAATGAAAATTACCAGCTTATAAAGGAAAAGTATTAAAGTGTTTTAGCGTTTTTCACTTTTTCATCGGTAATCGCGTATTTTAAAACTTCTCCCATATCCTGAACATAATGAAAAGTGAGACCTTTTAAATACTCTGCCTTAATTTCCTTAATGTCCCTGCGATTTTCTTCACAAAGAATTATCTCTTTTACCCTGGCACGTTTAGCTGCAAGAATTTTTTCTTTTATTCCCCCCACAGGAAGAACTTTTCCTCGCAGTGTAATTTCTCCGGTCATTGCGATATTCTTTTTAACCTTTTTCTGGGTGAAAAGAGAAACCAGGGACGTTAACATTGTGATTCCTGCACTCGGCCCATCTTTAGGGGTAGCCCCTTCTGGAACGTGAATATGAACATTGTACTTTTCAAAAACTTCCGGATCCAGCCCTAATTCTGTCGCATTGGCTTTTATATATTCCATTGCGATGGTGGCAGATTCCTTCATCACTTTCCCAAGGTTTCCTGTAATGTTTAAATTCCCTTTTCCTTTAGAAAGAATAGATTCAATAAACAATATATCACCACCTACCTGGGTCCAGGCAAGCCCGGTTACCACTCCGGCAACTTCATTATTTTCGTATTTATCGCGTTCCATTCTGGGACTTCCCAAAATTTCTACTATATCTTCATTGCTTATTTTTACATTGTATTTCTCCTCCATCGCAATATTTTTGGCTGCGTAGCGCACCATTTTTGCGATTTGTTTTTCCAATCCACGAACCCCGGATTCTCTTGTATATCCTTCAACTATTTTCTCAAGCTGCGGTTTTCCAATCTTTATATCCTTTTTGGTAAGCCCGTGTTCTTCAAGTTGCTTTGGAAGCAAATGTTGTTTAGCAATTTCTATTTTTTCTTCTATGGTGTAACCGGTAACATTAATGATTTCCATCCTGTCCCGAAGTGCGGGCTGCACTGTGGAAAGGCTATTTGCGGTCGCGATAAACATTACTTTAGAAAGGTCGAAGCCCAATTCCAGGAAGTTATCATGGAATTCGCTGTTTTGTTCCGGATCCAACACTTCCAGTAATGCTGAAGAAGGATCTCCAGAATGACCGCTGGTAAGTTTATCGACCTCATCTAACACAAAAACAGGATTAGAAGTTCCGGCTTTCTTGAGACTCTGAATAATTCTGCCGGGCATTGCACCAATATAGGTTTTACGATGACCTCTAATTTCGGCTTCATCTCTTAACCCACCTAGCGAAACGCGCACGTACTCGCGGCCTAAAGCTTCGGCAATAGATTTACCCAGCGAGGTTTTACCAACTCCCGGAGGTCCGTAAAGGCAAAGAATAGGTGATTTCATATCGTTTCTCAACTTCAGCACTGCCAGATATTCAATAATCCTCTCCTTTACATCATCTAATCCATAATGATCTCGATCCAGAATACGTTTCGCGCGTTTCAGATCGAATTTATCTTTACTGAACTCATTCCAGGGTAAATCCAGAAACAGATCCAGGTAATTGCGCTGAATGGAATATTCTGATACCTGCGGATTCATTCGCTGCATTTTAGAAAGCTCCTTCTCAAAATGTTTCTTTATAGGTTCATCCCATTTTTTCTTTTTGGCCCGGATACGCATTTCCTCAATCTCATCTTCATGAGAAACGCCACCAAGTTCTTCCTGAATGGTTTTCATTTGCTGATGAAGAAAATATTCGCGCTGTTGCTGGCTCATATCACTCTGCACTTTGCTCTGTATATCGTTTTTAAGTTCCAGTTTCTGGAACTCTACATTCATATACTTTAAAGTTGCAAGCGCACGACCTTTTAAATTGTTGTTTTCCAATAATTTTTGTTTCTCCTCTACAGTAAGATTCATATTAGAGGAAACAAAATTTATAAGAAACGAAGGGCTTTCAATATTTTTAATGGCAAACGAAGCTTCGGAAGGAATGTTTGGACTTCCTTTAATAATCTTGAGGGCCAGGTCTTTAATAGATTCTGTAATGGCTCCAAATTCCTGGTTTTTGCTTTCCGGTCTTTGTTCCGGCACCTCCTGGATAGAAGCCGATAAATAGGGTTTTTCAGAAATAATATCGGCAATCTGAAATCTCTTTTTCCCCTGAATAATTACCGTTGTATTTCCGTCGGGCATTTTAAGCACTCTTAAAATACGGGCCACTACTCCGGTAGTATAAATATCTTTGGGTTTAGGATTCTCTACCTCCCCGTCTTTTTGCGCCACCACTCCAATAACTTTCGATCCATTATTGGCATCGTTTATTAATTTAATAGAAGTATCACGCCCAGCAGTAATAGGAATTACCACTCCGGGAAATAATACGGTATTTCTTAAAGGTAAAATAGGAAGAATTTCGGGCAACTCCTCCTGGTTGATCTCTTCTTCATCTTCAGGAGTCATTAAAGGTATTAACTCTGCATCTTCATCCATTCCTTGCAGTGACAAACTGTCAATATTCATAAAATTAGATTTAGCCATAGTATATTTTAGGTCAAACTGTCATTACAGTCTATGTTTTTAATTTTTCTTTTCCAACTCATATCCACCGTATTGCCACTAGTGCAACAAATGTGGTATTTTTAACTTTTATTAATTTCAATTGTTATGCCAGCTGTAAAAACTTTGAAAAAATTTACTCAAACTGTAACAATTTAAATTGAAAGCTATCTTTATAATAGAAACCTAAGTTTTTCTTTTGACACCAACCATCATTTTTAAGGACGATTTAGTTGCGCGTTGCCGCAAAGGCGATGAAAGAGCACAATTAGAGATTTATAATAAATATTATAAAGCTATGTACAATACTGCATTAAGAATAGTAAATGACACCGCAGAGGCCGAAGATATTATGCAGGATGCTTTTTTAAAGGCATTTGCCAAGATCAATACTTTCGAAGAACGCTCCACCTTTGGTGCCTGGTTAAAAAAGATTGTTGTAAACCTGAGTATTAACAGGCATCATAAAAACACAAAATATACAACCGTTCCTTATGAAGATGAATTTAAAAATGAACTTACCGAAGATCAGGGAATAGACTTAAGAGAAGAAATGGCGAATACCGAAGTAAAGAGATTGTTGAACGTAATGAAAACTTTAAAAGAAAATTACCGGGTGATTTTAAGTCTACATTTTATAGAAGGATATGATTACGATGAGATTTGCGAAATCCTTAATATAACTCCGGCCAACTGCCGAACCACTATCTCCCGGGCGAAAGAACAACTAAGAACGAGATTAACCGAATATTAATAAAACTGTAATGAAAGAATTTTTTGAAACAGATTTTGATATTGAAGAGCCCGCAGCGGGACATCAGGATCGATTTTTACAGAAATTAAGAGCACAGCAGTCTGCTCCTTCCAAAGAAGAAGGACACTCCGGGAAAATTATAAAATTATGGGCACCCATCTTAGCTATAGCCGCAAGCCTCCTTTTAATAATTAGCCTGGTGGGAAACCCTTTTGCCTCTAATACAGGAGATCTTGCCAGTGTATCTCCCGAAATGAAACAGACTCAGGAATTTTATAGTAGCCTTATAAAAACCCAGTTGGATGAAGTTAAAGCATCAGAAAATCCCAAAACAAAAACTATTATAAACGATGCCTTAACCCAGTTAGAAAAATTGGATAATGAATACACTAAACTAAAAAAGGATCTTAAATCCAGCGGAAAAGATAAAAGAGTGATTTTCGCGATGGTATCCAACCTACAGCAACGAATAGATTTACTAAAAAATGTAATGTCTCAAATAGATAAAATAAATGAACTTAAAAATGATAAAAATGAAAACAATATTATATAAAATTGCATTTATGGCTTTCCTTTTGCCGGCGCTAAGTTTTTGCAGCAATCCGGGAACCGCTCCTGTTAACGGCAAAATAACCAAAGAGAAAAAAGTTTCTAAAAAATTTACGGTATCTGCCAATGATTTACTTAAAATCGATAACAGCTACGGGAATGTGGACCTTTCTACCTGGGATCAAAACACAGTGAGTATAGAGGTAATTATTAAAGTTAATGGAAATGATGAAGATAAAGTACAGGAAAAGCTGAATGATATTTCGATTGAATTTAATCAGACTTCCGGTACGGTAGCTGCGAGAACCAATTTTTCAAAAGCAAAAAGTTCCTGGTGGGACCAGCTTTTTGGGAGCAGCAATAATGTGAATATGGAGGTGAATTATGTGATAAAAGCCCCTGCCACGAATCATGTGGATATAAGCAACGATTATGGAAATATCATTATAGATAAACTAAAAGGAAATGCAGTATTAAGCTGCGACTACGGAAGTCTGGATATTGGCGAACTTCAAGGAGACAGTAACCATCTTAGTTTTGATTATTCCCGAAATAGCCATTTTGGATATGTAAATAAAGCGATTATTAATGCCGACTATTCAGAATTTACTATCGATGATGCAAAGGCCGTAGATTTAAAAGCAGATTACACGGATTCTAAATTCAGTAAAATTGAATTGCTCCAGTTTAGTTGTGATTATGGAAGTTTAACAGTTCAGAAAGTAAAAAAGATTACTGGTTCCGGGGATTATTTAGGAACCCATATCGGGCAGGTCTTTCAATCTGCAGATCTCTCTATGGATTACGGGAATTTAAGTATAGATAAAGTAGTTAAAGGAGCCGGAAACATAAATATAAATAGTGATTACACAGGAATAAAAATAGGATACGCCCAGGATCAGGCTTTTAATTTCGATATAAAAACATCCTACGCAAGTGTAAAAGGTCTGGAAAATTTTGAACTCGAAAAACAAAGCCAATCCTCCAGCGATAGGAGTTATTCCGGGTATTATTTGGAAAAAAATGCCAGCAGTCTTATCACCATTCGTTCGGATTACGGGGGTGTATCATTTCAGCAAAAATAAATCAATCAAAAAAATCACAAAATCATGAAAAATTACATCTTCTTATTAAGTTTCTTATTTATAAGCGTTACTAGTGTTCAGGCCCAGTGGTGGTCCAACAAAAAAGTAAATGGAAACGGAAATTATACCACACAAAACAGAAATGTTTCCAGTTATGATGCGGTTTCTCTCACCGGAGGTATGGACGTGGAACTCGTTGCCGGTACTGAAGGAAAACTTACTGTGGAAGCAGAGAGCAATTTAATGGAATATATTACTACCGAAGTAAGCGGTGGAACCCTTAAAATTTCAGTAGAAAAAGGAGTTTCTCTCAGACCTTCAAAAAATCATGGAATCAAGGTAACTGTCCCTGTAAAGGAAATTGAAGAAGTAAATTTAACCGGATCTGGAGATATCTGGAATACCGGCACCCTACATGCTTCCGAATTCAAAATAGGACTCACAGGATCTGGAGATATAAAATTGAATATAAATTCTCAAAATATTGATGGTAGCATAACAGGTTCCGGGGATGTCGCGCTTAGGGGAAATACAAATAATTTAAACTGCAAAACCACCGGTTCTGGTGATTTCAAGGCGTATGATCTGCAAGCTGAAGAAGTAAATGCCCAGATTTCAGGATCGGGGGATATGGAAGTCAATGCTTCCAAACTATTAAAAGCTCGAATTTCCGGATCGGGAGATATCAGGTTTAAAGGAAAACCAGAAAAGCAGGATTTTAAAACCTTTGGCTCCGGATCTATATCTTCTTACTAGGTGTTTGTATAATAATATAAAAGAGGCTCTCTAAAAAGTATAAAAACGTTATTCTGAATTTATTTCAGGATCTTGATGGTCTAATAATCATCAGTTACAAGCTGAAACAAGTCAGCGTAACGAAAACAACTTTTTAGAAAGCCTCTTTTTCATTTTAATAGGAATTTTTGGGTACTCGAAGAAGCAGAATCACTCCTGCTATAAAAAATATCACCAAAAAAAGAATAGCATTTCGAACGCTTCCTGTTACCTGGGCTACAATTCCGTATAAAAGCATTCCTATTACAATGCCTATTTTTTCTGAAACATCATAAAAACTAAAATAACTGGTGGTATCTATGGCATTTTCCGGCAACATTTTAGAATAGGTAGAACGGGATAAGGACTGTATCCCTCCCATAATTAGGCCTACCGCAGCCGCTGCTACATAAAATTGCTGAGGAGTAATAATAAAATAGGCGTACACACAGATAAGAATCCAAAATAAATTTAAACCTATTAGTGTTTTTATATTTCCAATTTTCCCAGCAATTCTTGAGGTTAAAGTAGCGCCTGCCACCGCCACTAACTGGATTAAAAGAATACTCACAATTAATCCGGTGGTAGCATCCTGTTCTCCCCAATCCAGCTCTTCGATACCAAAATATGTGGCGATTAACATTACAGTTTGTACCGCCATACTATAGGTGAAAAATGCGAGCAAATACCTGCTTAAAACCATTTGTTTTTTTAAAGAATGCCAGATGAGTTTTAATTCCTTATATCCATTAAATAAAACGTGATGTGTAATTTTTTGAGGATGATTTCCCTTCGGAAGATAATGATAGGTATATTGGCTAAACCCAATCCACCATACCCCGGTAAGAACAAATGATAGTCGCGTGGGCAAACTTTCACTTTCAAACCCAAACCACTCGTATTTCAAAATCATTATAAGACAAATAATAAGCAAAATAACGCTTCCTATATACCCCAAAGAGAAACCTTTGGCGCTCACTTTATCCTGTTGCTCCGGAAAAGCGATATCGGGCAGGTAGGAATTATAAAAAACCAGACTGGACCAGAATCCTATTAAGGCCAGGAAATAGCAAAGTAGTCCAAACCATAAAAAATCTATACTAAACCAAAATAAGCTAATACAGGAAATGGATCCCAGGTAACAGAAGAACTTCATAAAGGACTTCTTGTTTCCTACATAATCTGCAATTCCCGAAAGCAAAGGACTCATTATAGAAACAACCAGGAATGCTAACGCAGTAACATAGCTTATTAGGGAATCATTATTGAAATGAAATCCCATAAAAACTACGGTATCATCAAGTATTTTTCCCTGATCGTTTTTTATAATGGTAATAGCACCATAGAAAATAGGAAAGATTGCAGAGGTAATTACCAGTGGATAAACTGAATTTGCCCAGTCATAGAAAGCCCAGGCATGGAGCAATTTTTTGCTTCCTTTGGGGAGTTGTTTCATTTTCTAAAAATAAAAAAAGCTGCCCTTAATGGGCAGCTTTCATAAAATTTATTTTTAAAGACTAATTTTTAAAATTAGTAACCCCAAATTTTCTGGCTTCCGCTTTGGCCTGCGGAGCCCATTTTTCAATATTATTAATCCTTGTTTGATTAGCGGGGTGAGTACTCAAGAATTCGGGGGGAGCCTGCCCGTTGCTTTGGGCTTCCATTCTTTTCCACAATGCTACAGCCGCGTCAGGATCGTAACCTGCGATCGCCATTAAAGTAAGCCCTATGTGATCTGCTTCGGCTTCCTGGCTTCGGCTAAAAGGCAACATCACTCCTACTTGTGTTCCCAAACCGTAAGCCTGAGCAAATATTTGCTGGGTAGCCTGACTTTGCCCACCTAATGCGGCGCCTCCCACCGCAGCACCTAATTGCTGAAGCTCTGCAGCGCTCATTCTTTGAGCACCATGATCTGCCAGGGCATGTGAAACTTCGTGAGCCATTACCACTGCTAATCCTGTTTCATTCTGTGCCACCGGCAATATACCTGTAAAAACAATAACTTTCCCTCCTGGCATGGCAAAGGCATTTACCTGATCGTCTTTAACCAAATTAAATTCCCAGGCGTAATCTTTTAAATATCCCTGATATCCATTGGCATTAAGATATCTTTCTGCAGCAGTTACTATCTTTTGCCCAACATTTTTTACCATCTGGGATTCTTTTGTACCAGATACCACCTTATTTTCAGACAAAAACTGATCATATTGCTGAAAAGAAGCCGGAAAAATCTGAGAGTTAGAAACAAAATTCAGATTCTTTTGTCCTGTAAAGGGATTAGTTTTACATCCGCTTAAGGTAATAACGGTTAATACAACTATAAAAAAACTCTTTATTCTCATAATTTTATCTTTTGTTTTGATAAATGTACAAAACCACTTGCGGGATGCTTTGGGATTTATACATGATTTAACAATTTACAAATCAAGAAGAATACCAAAAAAGTATATTTTTTCTTCAGGTTTAAACAAGCTTAAAATTAGTCGTAAATTGCAGTTTTAAGATTTTTATGAATTCAGATACTAATAAAAAACCTGTTCAGGTTCTATTAACCCCCAAATACATAATTTATACAGGTAAAGTTCTTTCGGCTATTTCGCCTTTTTTAGCCAGTAGATTTGCAGCAAGTTTATTTTTAACTCCTTTTAAATACAAACTTCCGAAGAGGGAAAAAGAAATGGATAAAAAATCCTTTCAGTCTAATATAATGATTCCCAATATCAAGAAAGAGATTATTGTATATCCTTATGGAAATTCTAGTAGAAAAGTCTTATTGGTTCATGGTTGGAGTGGTCGTGGCACTCAAATGGCAGTTCTGGCAAAACATCTTCTTAATCACGGCTGGGAAATAATAAGTTTTGATGCGCCTGCCCACGGAAAAGCTCCCGGAAAAAAAAGTATGATGGCCTATTTTATAGAAAGTATCTGGCATTTAAATTCTATTTATGGCCCTTTCGATGCTGCCATTGGCCACTCTTTAGGAGGCATGTCGTTATTAAAAACAGCAAAAGACGGGCTTCCTTTAAAAAAGTTAGTAGTTATTGGTACCGGAAACAGCATCACCCACATTACCAGAAATTTTATTAAAAATCTTCAGCTGAAAAAAGAGATCGCAATCAAGATGAAAGATTATTTCGAGAAAAAATTTGGAGAAAAAATGAATACGTACTCCGGTGCAATTTCTGCGAAAAGTGTTGCTGTCCCCACCCTTGTTGTCCACGATGAAAATGATGTAGATGTAGATGTTTCTTCGGCTTATGAAATAAATGAAGCACTTCAGAACGGAGAATTGTACATTACTAAAAACCTGGGGCATCGCAAGATTTTAGGAGATGCTTCTGTAATTAACAAAATCACAACATTCATCACGGTATAATCTTTGTAAGTTTAAAATTGTTGCAACAAAAAAGGAAAAATCTATGAAAAAATATGCCGTAGAAAAATCTGAAGAAGACTGGAAAAAACAGCTTTCAGAAGAACAATATCGAGTATTGCGCAAAAAAGGAACCGAAGCTCCGCACACCGGTAAATACAATCTTCATTTTGAAAATGGGGAATATCATTGTGCTGCCTGTAACGCTAAACTTTTTGAAAGCAACAGCAAATTTGAAAGCGGTTGTGGGTGGCCAAGTTTTGACGATGCCATAGAAGGAAGTATAGAATATGTGCAGGATAATACCTTTGGGATGCGCCGCACCGAGATTCTTTGCGCAAACTGCGGAAGTCATTTAGGCCACGTTTTCGATGATGGCCCTACCGAAACCGGACAAAGATATTGTGTGAATTCGGCAAGTATTGAATTTGGAAAATAAAAACCACTTAAATCTTACATTATGAAAAAAATTATAACTCTTTTATTTGTATCGGCTGTTGTATTAACCTCTTGTAGTAGCAATGGCCCGGTAGGACCGGAAGGGCCACAGGGACCGCAGGGACCTGCAGGAGCCAACTCAACAGTGATAGATGTTACCGGAGATTTTACAGCGGCTAACAATTATGAACTTTCTGTAAATTTTAACGATCAGGGAGTAGAAGTTTATGAAAGTGATGCCATTTTGGTATACCTTAAAACCGGTGAAGATGGAACCGCAGGTGGTTCTCCGGTAGAAGTATGGAGACAGTTGCCTCAAACCTATTATGTAAATGGCGGCGAATTACAGTACAATTTCGACTATACATTTTTTGATGTCCTGGTGTTCCTGGATGGAACCGTAGACTTTGGATCTCTGGATGCAAGTTATACCAATAACCAGGTAATTCGCGTAATAGTTGTGCCTGCAGATTTTGCGCAAACTACTGGTGTAGATGTTAGTAATATGAACGCAGTATTAAATGCATTGGATGTACATGCCGAAAATATTCAGAAAGTGCAGCTTAAAAAATAGAATTTATAAAAAATCAGAATATCCCAGCCTCTTTCTTCAGAAAGGGGCTTTTTTATTTCAGAAGAAAATAAACCGTGAGTGCATAGCGGGATTAAGACTTTTAGTTTAAGCTAATATTCCGTAAATTCGCAACTTCTTAAATTGTTATAAAAAATTCCGAATATGAGTAAATATGATGTCATAGTTTTAGGAAGTGGTCCCGGAGGATACGTTACCGCCATCCGCTCTTCTCAACTAGGTTTTAAAACCGCAATTATTGAAAAAGAAAGTCTGGGTGGTGTTTGTTTAAACTGGGGATGTATCCCCACAAAAGCTCTGCTTAAAAGCGCACAGGTTTTTGAATATCTTAAACATGCTAAAGATTACGGACTTACAGTAAAGGATGCCGATAAGGATTTCTCTGCAGTAATTAAAAGAAGCAGGAATGTGGCCGATGGGATGAACAAAGGTGTTCAGTTCCTTATGAAAAAGAATAAAATTGACGTTATAAAAGGCTTCGGAAAATTAAAATCGGGTAAAAAAATAGCCGTAACGGGTGAAGATGATAAAACTACCGAATATGAAGCCAAGAATATAATTGTAGCCACCGGAGCACGTTCCAGAGAACTGCCAAATCTTCCTCAGGACGGTAAGAAAGTAATTGGATATCGTGAAGCAATGTCTTTAAAAGAGCAACCAAAATCTATGATCGTAGTTGGTAGTGGTGCAATTGGTGTGGAATTCGCTAATTTTTATAACTCCATGGGTACCGATGTTACTGTTGTTGAATTCTTACCAAATCTTGTTCCTTTGGAAGATGAAGAGGTTTCAAAACAGTTTGAAACCAGCTTTAAAAAAGCCGGCATTAAAGTGATGACGAATTCTTCCGTAGAAAGTGTAGATACTTCCGGAAGTAAAGTAAAAGCAAAGGTTAAAACCAAAAAAGGTGAAGAAACCCTTGAGGCCGATATCGTTCTTTCTGCCGTTGGAATTAAAACCAATATCGAAAATATAGGCCTTGAAGAATTAGGTATAAAAACCGATCGTGATAAAATTGTGGTTAACGAATGGTACCAGACCAATGTTGAGGGCATTTATGCCATTGGGGATGTAGTGGCAGGTCCCGCGCTTGCTCACGTTGCTTCTGCAGAAGGAATTACCTGTGTAGAAAAAATTGCGGGAATGCACGTGCAGCCAATCGACTATGGAAACATTCCCGGATGTACCTATGCTACCCCTGAAATCGCTTCGGTAGGAATGACAGAGAAACAAGCCAAGGAAGCCGGCTATGAACTAAAAATTGGGAAATTCCCATTTTCAGCTTCAGGAAAAGCAAAAGCCGCAGGAACTCCAGACGGATTCGTAAAAGTGATTTTCGATGCCAAATACGGCGAATGGTTGGGCTGCCATATGATTGGTGCCGGGGTAACCGATATGATTGCAGAAGCCGTTTTGGGAAGAAAACTGGAAACAACAGGACATGAAGTTCTAAAAACCATACACCCTCACCCAACGATGAGCGAAGCTGTAATGGAAGCTGTTGCCGCTGCATACGACGAAGTGATCCACTTATAGGTTCCTGACCTTTTTAAAATAGCGAAGCCACAAATACACGAATATTCAATTCTGTATTTGTGGCTTTTTATTTGTTGGCTATTCCTTTTTCAATATAAATATCCGTCAATGCTTTGGCTACCTGAGCGCAGTAAAAATCCCGCCTTTTTAGAACTTTTTCTAAAACTCTAAAATATAGAATGTTACTATTTATTAAAACTGTCCTGGTTTACCCCTATTTATTAAAGAAACTCCTAATAGCCAGATCGTAACTTTGTAACCCGAAACCAATAATAATTCCTTTGGCGTTTGGCGAAATAAAACTTTTGTGCCGAAAGTCTTCTCGAGAGAAAGTATTGCTTATATGAACTTCTACCACCGGGGTTTTAATCGCTTTTATCGCATCGCCAATTCCGACAGAAGTATGGGTATAAGCCGCAGCATTTAGCACAACTCCATCATATTCTTCATTATCGGCCTGTTGTAAGCGGTTTATTAATTCACCTTCCACATTGCTTTGATAATAGGAAAATTGTGCATCTTTAAACCTGAGTTCCAGATTTTCAAAATAATCTTCAAAACTTAGATTTCCATAAATATCGGGTTCCCTTTTACCCAGGAGATTTAAATTGGGTCCGTTAATAATAAGTATTTTCATAAGTTAAAGATAGAAAATTGCTCCATAAAAAAAGGGAGCTTAAGCCCCCTTTTTAAGATAGATGTTATACTATTTAGAACAAAAATCCAATACCTGCCTGAAAAACTGAATTTCTGGCATCGGCCTTAGAAAATATATTATTTGTAAAAGAATGATCATAAATATCGGTTAACCCATAAGTATATCGCCCGTTTACAAAGAAACCATTATTAAATTTATACGATAGTCCCAAATCAAGGTCTACTCCTACTTTATTAAACTGGTCTTTGTTTAAAGAAATATCGCCACTGTCTGCAGAAGGGTTATAATCTACCGCGCTATTTGCCAAAAATGCTACCTGTGGCCCGGCTTCTACCGCTAAACCTCCGGCTATATAATATTTAGCCAGTAATGGTACATTTATGTAATCCAGCTGATATTCAATATTATTGGCGTTTTGCCTGTCGGCAATATCATATCCCTGTCCCGAATATAATACCTCGGGTTGTAGCGAAAATTTTTCTGATAAAGGGATTTCGGCTAATAACCCAAGATTAAATGAAGTTCGGGAATTCGGATTATCAAAATCATCGATCCCATCTCCGGCAAAGGTTGAAAAATTTACTCCACCTTTCACTCCAAAATTCACATATTCCTGAGCTTTTACCGTTGTAACACCTAATAACATTATTGCTATTAATAAAACTGACTTTTTCATTATCTTTTGCTTTTAAAGTTCGGGAACAAATTTAAAGGCGCAGTAGTTAACAAAATGTTACTCAAGCTTAAAGTATTGCCAAGAATTCAGAATAATGTTAATAACCATTTTATGACCTGGGGACAATCCATCAACGATTTTAAGAACTACTTACGGCTGGAGCGTGGCCTTTCAAAGAATTCAATAATCAGTTACACCTTAGACATTCAGAAACTTATTAACTACCTGGAAAACAATTCTATAAAAACTTCTCCCCTCAGTATTTCTTCAGAAGAGCTTCAGCAATTCGTGTATGAAGTGGCCAAAACCATGAATGCGAGATCCCAGAGCAGGATTATCTCCGGACTTAAAAATTTCTTTAACTATTTGATTTTTGAAGGTTATCGAAAAACTAATCCTATGGAGCTTATTGAATCTCCTAAAATTGGAAGAAAATTGCCCGATACGCTTTCCTTAGAAGAAATTGACCTGCTGGTAAGCGTGGTTGACCTTAGTAAAGAACAGGGCGAAAGAAACCGGGCTATTATCGAAACTCTTTATGGTTGCGGGTTACGAGTTTCTGAACTTACCGATTTAAAACTATCTGATCTCTACTTTAAAGAAGGCTTTATAAAGGCAACCGGAAAAGGCGATAAACAACGCTTTGTGCCCATTGGGGACCTTACACAGCAATATATAATGGATTATGTGAGTAATAGCCGAAAGAAAATAGATGTAAAAAAACAAGCCTCAGATATTCTTTTTTTAAATCGAAGAGGAAACAAACTTACCCGGGCAATGATCTTTACCATTGTAAAGGATCTTGCAAAAATGGCAAATATTAAAAAAACCATCAGCCCTCATACTTTTCGACATTCCTTTGCTACTCATCTGCTGGAAAATGGAGCCGATTTAAGGGCCATTCAGCAAATGTTAGGTCACGAGAGTATTACTACCACCGAAATTTATATGCATATAGATAAAAGTCAGCTTAAAAAAGTGATTTCAGAATTTCATCCCCGCCGAAATTATTAAAATTGTGCTAAACCGTCTGCTATACTTGGATTTAGCTGGATTCAATGTTATCTTCAGGAAAAAATAAAATAGCATGAATACATTAAAATTTAAGAACGGAGATGAAATGGCAGCAATTGGACTCGGAACCTGGAAATCTGAGAAAGGTAAAGTGGGAGCCGCAGTAAAAGCAGCCATCAAAAACGGATACAGGCATATAGATTGTGCCGCTACCTATGGAAATGAAGCAGAAGTAGGAGAAGCACTTGCCGAGGTTCTAAAAGAAGGAATTGTGAAAAGAGAGGATCTTTGGATCACCTCTAAACTTTGGAATAATGCACATAAAAAGGATGATGTTATACCCGCCCTTGAAAAAACCTTGAAGGATCTCCAACTGGATTACCTGGATCTCTATTTAATTCACTGGCCTGTTGCCTTTAAACCCGGTGTAAGCTTTCCCCAAAATGATGATGACTACCTTTCCCTGGAAGAAGCCCCCATTATTGAGACCTGGAATATGATGCTGCGCGCCAAGGAACTGGGATTAGCACGCCACGTAGGTGTCTCAAATTTCAGCAGCCAAAAACTGGAAGATCTAATTGAAGAAACCGATGAGGTTCCAGAAATGAATCAGGTAGAACTCCACCCTTATTTACAACAAAATGAGCTGTTGGAATTTTGTAGTAAAAACCAAATTAATATGACGGCCTATTCCCCCTTGGGAAGCGGGGACAGAAGTAAGGAAATGAAAGCCGCTAATGAACCTTCTCTTTTAGAGAATGAAGTAATTAAGAAAATTGCAAAAAAACACGGGGCATCTCCGGCACAGGTAATTATAAAATGGGATACTATTCGGGGAACGGCGGTTATTCCAAAATCCACACATGAAGAAAGAATTATTGAAAACCTTGAAAGTACCGGCGTTAATTTAGATGAAGACGATCTTAAAAAAATTGCCGAACTCGATGAACATTTTCGCTATGTAACAGGAGAATTCTTTGTAACTAAAGGAAATTCCTACGAAAATATATATGACGAAGACGATTATTAATGTAGAGTTCGAAGGAAAATCAAAAAGCCCCGAAGACGATGTCTTCGGGGCTTTTTTAAATTTGGAAAGCAATAAATTATTTAGCGATATTAACCGCCCGGGTTTCCCTAATTACAGTAATTTTCACTTGTCCGGGATACGTCATATCTGTCTGGATTTTTTGAGAAATCTCAAACGAAAGATTAGCTGCCTTATCGTCGTTCACCTTTTCGCTTTCTACAATTACCCTAAGCTCGCGGCCAGCCTGGATAGCATAGGCTTTTTTAACCCCCGCAAAGCCAAAGGCGATATCTTCCAGATCTTTCAAACGTTGAATATAAGAGTCTAATACCTGTCTTCTTGCTCCCGGTCTTGCCCCGCTAATAGCATCACAAACCTGTACTATAGGAGATAACAGCGAATTCATTTCTATCTCATCGTGATGGGCTCCAATTGCATTACAGACTTCCGGCTTTTCGCCATATTTTTCTGCCCACTGCATTCCTAAAATTGCGTGTGGAACTTCAGTCTCGGTATCCGGCACTTTTCCAATATCGTGCAGTAATCCTGCTCTCTTCGCCAGTTTTGGATTTAATCCTAATTCCGCTGCCATAACTCCGCATAGTTTTGCAACTTCCCTGGAGTGATGTAATAAATTCTGTCCATAAGAAGAACGATACTTCATTCTACCTACGGTTTTGATTAATTCAGGATGTAACCCATGAATACCAAGGTCGATAACCGTTCTTTTACCAATATCAATTATTTCTTCATCTATCTGTTTCCTGGTCTTTTTAACTACCTCTTCAATACGCGCCGGATGGATTCTTCCATCGGTCACGAGCTTGTGCAGTGAAAGCCGTGCTACTTCCCTTCTAACACTATCAAAACATGAAAGGATAATAGCTTCTGGAGTATCATCTACAATGATTTCTACTCCGGTGGCTGCTTCAATAGCCCGAATATTTCTACCTTCACGACCAATAATCCTTCCTTTAACATCATCGCTTTCCAGATTAAATACAGAAACGCAATTTTCTATAGCTTCCTCTGTACCTATACGCTGTATGGTATTAATAATGATCTTTTTGGCCTCCTGCTGGGCGGTCATTTTTGCTTCTTCAATCGTATCCTGAATAAGCGCCATGGCATCTGCTTTGGCTGTATCTTTTAAAGATTCGGTAAGTTGGGATTTCGCTTCTTCGGCTGAAAGCCCGGAAATCACTTCCAGCTGCTGAACGGTACTGGAATGAAGTTTTTCGATCTCCTGTTGTTTCTTCTCCAGAAATTCATTTCGGGCATCGTAATCCTTTATCTTATCTTCCAGCTCCTTATTAAGATTCTTGTTTTTAGCCAGTTCGCTGGAAACCTGGGATTCTTTATCCCGAATTCTTTTTTCGGCATCTCCAATCTTCTTATCACGCCCCAGAATAACTTTTTCGTGTTCAGATTTAAGTTCTATAAACTTTTCTTTTGCCTGTAATATCTTATCTTTTTTGATGCTTTCGCCTTCAGATTTTGCTTCTCTCAAGATAGAGGCAGCAGTCTTTTTTGCTCCCTTCACTATTTGGGATGCATTCTTTTTCTCCAGAAATTTTGCGATACCGAAACCAATCGCTATCCCAATAATTGCCGAAACTATTATAATAATTGTTGTATCCATATGGTCGAGTTATATATATAAAAAAAGCCTGTATTAGCTCAGATTTTGTATAAACTCCTTAAAATCAAGTTTAGGGCTAACAAGCTGATCAAGTATCCGCTCTAGGACGGCTCGCTTTTACAACTTAAACTCACCCTTTTTAAAGAATCCGTGTTGAGTTTATCAAAAATAAAATCACTAATACAGGCAGTAAACCTTTGTGCTATTTAAAAGAACTATGTAGCTAAATGTTGTTGCAGCAATTCGTTTAGAGAATGTAATTTCTCTTCTGCTTTTTGCACTTCACTATCGCTATCTAATGTTTTTTGTTCTGTTTGGGCTGCAAATTGCAAGGCACACATTGCCAAAACATCCTGCTTATCCCTAACTGCATAACTTTGCTCAAATTGCTTGATCATAGCTTCAATTTTCTTTGCAGCCTTTCGCAGACCTTCCTCCTGGCTGGCCTGAATAGTTAGGGGATATACCCTGTCTGCAATAGATAATTTTATTTTTAGCTTATCCGACATATATTCCTATTCTGATAACTGAACGATGCATTGATCAATTTCCCTAATCAAGCTATTTATCTTGAGTTTCGTTTCTTTTTTGTAATCGTTACTGCCCAGCATCGCGTTGGCGGCTTTGAGTGTTTGAATCCGGTGTTCAGAATCTTCAATCGCTTCTGCTAACCGCTCGTTCTCTTTTTTCAGGTGTTGCAATTCTTCCCGAGAAGAATGATGCGATTGCTTAAGTACCTCATACTTATGAAGCAACTTACTAATCCTGTTTTCCAGATTATCAACTATACCAGTTAAATCACTCATAAAAGCTCAACGTGCTACTTATTCCTACAAAGTTAACATACCAACTGAAATTTCCCAATACTTTTAAATGTATTTTGCTTCAGCCATTAATATACATAATATCCAGCAGCACAATCCTTTAATATTAACTAAAACTTTAATTATATTTATGCCTCCTAAAAAACCCCCATTTTAAATCGTTATGAAGAAACTTTTGCCCTGCATTTTCTGCCTGATTTTTATTAATTCCTTTGCGCAAAATTCCATTCCTCAGGATTATTTCAGAAATCCGCTGGAAATTAACCCGATTCTTGCCGGAACTTTTGCCGAGCTTAGGCCCAATCATTTTCACGGCGGGCTTGATATAAAAACAGAGCAGCGGCAAGGATTAAACGTCCATGCCGCGGCAGATGGCTATGTGAGCAGGATTAAAATTCAGCATTATGGGTATGGAAAAGCCCTTTATATTCAACATCCCAATGGTTACACCACAGTGTATGGACACTTGCAAAAATTCGCCCCGGAAATTGAAGCCTATGTAAAAGAACATCAATATGAAAAAGAAAGTTATGAGATTGAATTGTTTCCTGGCAGTGATGATCTAAAGGTAAACAAGGGTGATATTGTGGCTTTAAGCGGGGAAACCGGTGGCGCTGCCGGACCCCATCTTCATTTTGAAATACGAGATGGAAAACAGCGCCCTATGAATCCACAGCTCTTCGGAATAAAAATAAAAGACTCTGAAAAACCTACCATTTATAGCCTTTTTGCATATCCTATGGATGAAGATTCACAGGTGAATGGCTCTGCAGAACGCCAGGAGATAAAGCTGATTCCCCTTGCGGATGGTTCTTTTAAAACTTCGGAAATAGACGCCTGCGGGAACATTGGTTTCGGCGTTTCCACGATCGATCAATTAGATGGTGCTGCCAACCATAACGGCATTTATGAAATTGTTGCCAGCGTAAATGGCGATACCTTATTTAAAATGGATATGGATCGTTTTTCCTTTGCTGAGTCGCGCCGGGTAAATCAGCTTATAGACTACGAATACTATAGCGAACACAACAAAAGAATTACCCGATTATTTGTTAAACCCGGCAATCCTTTAAGTGTTTATGATGAAGTGAATAATGGCGGAATACTGAATGTAAAAGATAGCCTGGATTATCTATATAAAATTAGGGTGGCAGATTTTGCAGGAAATGAAAGGGTAATCCGTATTCCTATCAAAGGGAAATATATAGCAGATATTATACCCAAGAAAGTGGATACCACAGATTATTATGTAAAAAACGATCAGGCTTTTTCTGCAGAAGGAAACCGAATGGATGTGTATATTCCTAAAGGAGCATTGTATGAGGATACTTATCTGGATATCGCTTTTAAAGGCGATACCCTGCATTTACATAAGGATATTGTACCCATTCAGCATAACATCACTATCGGATTTGATGTTAGCAAGTACAAACCCGAAGATCGAGAAAAACTCTTTATTGCACGGCTTGGATACAGAGGCCGCCCTATTTATTCTGATACGTATAAAAAAGGAGATCGTTTTACCTCCGGAATCAGGACGTTTGGGGATTATACACTCGTGGCAGATATAAATCCGCCAACAATTACCCCGTTAAATTTTAAAGATGGACAATGGATTTCGAACAATTCCACCTTAAAATTAAAGATCGATGATGATCTTTCAGGAATTAATAGCTATCGAGCCACCGTGAATGGAAAATTTATTTTGATGGAATATGAATACAAAAACAATACGCTAACACACGATTTTAGCGATGGAGTAGTTACAGATACCGAGAATCATTTAAAAGTAATTGTGACCGATAACGTAGGAAACAGCACTACTTATGAAGCTACTTTTTACCGAAAATAACGATAAAGATAAGGCTATTCAGACAGTTTAAAATCAGAAACTTAACTATCAATAAATTCTTTTAATTCTTTTACCACATAATCAATTTCGTCTTTGGTGTTATAATGGGAAAGAGAAAATCGCAAAGAAGGTTTTTTAAGATCTTCTTCAGAAAGAAAGGCACTTAATACATGAGAGCCTTTATCGCTCCCACTCTGGCAGGCACTTCCTTTTGAACAGGCAATTCCTTTAAGATCTAACTGAAACAATAACATAAGTGCTTTTTCCGGAGAAACAGGTAAACACACATTTACTACCGTATAGGTGCTTTTCTCAAGATCTCCGCTATTTCCATTGAATTTTATCCCCAAAATTTCCGCTTTCAATTTTTCGATAAAGTATTTTTTAAGAGATTTTATATATTCCCGGTCCTCATCTAAATGTTCATAAGCTAGCTTTAAAGATTCTTCCATGCCAACAATATTATGCACACTCTCTGTGCCTGCACGGTGGCCTCGCTCCTGCTCGCCTCCAAAAATCAAAGGTTTTAACCCGCTGTGTTTACGCACAAAAGCAAACCCCACACCCTTGGGTCCGTGGAATTTGTGGGCACTAACCGCGGTAAAATCTACCGGAATTTCGCTTAAATCCAATTTAAAATGTCCTATTGACTGGACGGTATCGCAATGAAAAAGAGCTTTATGCTTTTTACAGATTTCAGCTGTTTTCTTTATATCCAAAAGGTTCCCGATTTCATTATTCACATGCATCAGGCTTACAAGCGTCTTATCTTCTGAAGAACTTAGCTTCCGTTCTAAATCTTCAATATTTACCTGTCCATCTTTGTCTACTTCTACGTAAGCTACTTGGATACCGTAACAGTCTTTTAACTGCTGGATAGTATATAAAACGGCGTGATGTTCAATAGGTGAAGTAATAATTCTTTGAACACCTAAATCGCGAACCGCTGAATTTAAGGCAAGATTATCGGCCTCAGTACCTCCGCTGGTAAAAACGATTTCAGAAGCGGCAACATTTAAAATAGCTGCAACCGATTTTCTTGCATTCTCAATCAAAGATTTAGATGATCTTCCGTAACTGTGAGTAGATGAAGGATTTCCGTAATTACTTTTCATCACGTCTACCATTTTTTCTATCACTTCCTCGCGCATTTGGGTAGTGGCTGCGCTGTCAAAATATACTTTTCTCATGGTGTACAAAATTAAAAGAAATAAAATTATTTATGGGATTACGCCATAGAAATTCCTAAAGGTTTATTTTTGTTGAAAAGAAGAATTTATGCGCCGGTACGTAGGATATTTAATTTTACTAATTTTTGGTATTTCCTGTAATGATGGAAATATCGATATTACTACCTTTAATTATAACGAGGAAACCGTGCTATCTAAATGCGGAAGCACCGATCTGGTATTATATAATATCAATAATACCGATGTTAATGAAGCCATTTCTTTAAAATTAGGCAGCAATCCTTTTCCCGGTATAAACGATACTTTAACGGCCCCCCTTACCGATAAAACAATTTCTCTTACCGAAACTGGCACTAATGTGCTGGTATATCGCACTTTCGACGGAAATATCCCTTCAGATTATTTTTGTAACAGCATCCCTCCGGGTACACCTAAGGTGTTAACTGAGTATCGTGCCGTGGGTGGTGCTGTTAAAATAAGTTCCAGCGCCAAAGTTTCAGAAGATCAGGACGGCGACGGAATAAAAAATGTAGATGAAGGCATGGCAACCAATCAGGATACCGATGGAGATGGAATACCCGATTATCTCGATATTGATGATGATGGGGATAATGTAAAAACTTCAGTCGAGATAAGGGTGAGCGACACCCCAACAGAAAATGGTTACGGAGACACAGACACGGACGGAATTCCGAATTACCTGGATGATGATGATGACGGAGATGGGGTTCCCACCAAATTAGAGGTTACCGCAGATAATCAGGATCCGGCTACCAATACGAATGACGCGGGAAGATTAAAATATTTAGATAAATACAGCACCGAGA
Source organism: uncultured Flavobacteriaceae bacterium (assembly GCA_963811195.1). Lineage (GTDB taxonomy): Bacteria > Bacteroidota > Bacteroidia > Flavobacteriales > Flavobacteriaceae > Gillisia. The sequence goes on along the minus strand of CAWEQF010000003.1, from coordinate 39,729 downwards.
AATTTACGGGAGACCTCACTTATAGACTGAAAAATACATTCAACCAGAGTTTCACCTCTCTTATTGTAATTCAGAATTTAGAACTTAAAAATGAAACGGGAGATGGAGGGCAAATTTCCTATACGTCATTTACATTAGGAACGTTTACCTCCAACTATCCTTTTTTAATAGAACCAGATACTACTACGACAGGCAATTAAACATTCTGGTAGATATAAACTTCTGTGGCTCCCACCCCGTATTTTTGGTAATCGGCATCGTAAAATTTTAGGTTGTCATATCGACTGAATAAATAATCCAGTTCGGCTTTTAGCACTCCTTCACCTACCCCATGAATAAAAACGATTTTCTGAATACGTTTTCTCATCGCGAATTCAATTTGCCTTTTAGCGGTGTCGGTTTGGAGCGTAAGAATATCGAAATTGCTCATTCCCCTGCTGGAATTTGTCAGTTTTTCAATATGAAGGTCCACCTCCATCGGCGGCGCATTTCGTTCCTTAGGTTTTACTCTTATAGATTTTGGCTTTTTGGGGAGCTGCTTTTCTTTTATAACTTCTGAAATAGAAATGTCCTGTTTCGAAATTAATTTCTCCTGATTTTCTTCAATTTTCACCAATTCCGAAGCTTCAAACTGCATCTCAAAACCTTCAGACGTTTCTATGTACACGAGATCTCCTTCCACATTTATTACAATTCCTTCCAAAGAATCATCCAACACTTCTACTTTATCGTTCACCTTAAACTTCATAATCAGTCTTCATTTTTTTTCTCATCGGCATATAAATTCGTCGACCTGTAAAGTCCGAACATAATAATAATGAGTCCTATAATTTCAAGATATTTATTCTCTTCCTGCCGGGTAAAAGTGTAAATCAATAATCCGCCGCCAACCACAATTAACACGGTATTTATAAGAAGAGCTGTTTTTTTATTCATAAAATTCTGATTTTTAGCACTTTGAATAAATTAAAATCTTACTTTTAATAGGATTCTATTTTTATGAAGCAAATATACATCATAGCATTAATTTTCTCGTCTTTTACAGGTTTTTCCCAGGTATGGGTATCTCCTGAAAATAATAAGGACCATTACGTGTATGTTGAAAAATCTATGCTATACGTAAAGAAGAATATAGATTTAAGTCTTAATCCTTCCGAAGATAAAAAAGCAAGTATTTATTTAAGAGATGAAGCGCAGCTTATCCAAGGAGAACCCGCGATTTCCAATTCCGGAAACGGATTACTTTCAGTATTCCAGGAGGGAAATGCCACCAATTACACTTATAATTATTGGTGTTCTCCGGTACGCAATGCATCTAATAATACTGCCTTCGGAAATATTTTTTATGAACCCCGGGACAGAACTTACAGCGTAGCTGCAAAAATTACTGCGGCACTCGATGGAGTAGCAAATCCGTTGACCATTTCTAACAAATGGATTTATAAATTCGCGGGCAAGGGATATTCGGACTGGTTATATATAGGAAAAACTTTCGATATAAATCCCGGCGAAGGATTTACAATGAAAGGCGTATCGGGTAAAAATACAGAGGTGGTTATTTATGGCATTCCAAATAATCCCGGCGAACACCAACGTTATGATTTTAGAGGCCAGCCTAATAATGGCGATATCGTATTACCGATAAAGGAAGATGTAAGTTTACTAACCGGAAATCCATATCCTTCGGCCCTGGATTTAAATTTGTTGCTTAACGGGAACCCTAATTCCACAGGGATCGCCTATTTCTGGGACTCCAAACCGGTGGCAAGCCATTATTTGAAGGATTATGAAGGTGGTTATGGTGCTTATTCGCCCGCGGCAGGAGACGACGGATATGTTCCCGCCGTTTTTAACAGGTATAATCAATCTGCAAATGCTATAAATACCACTACTGCTGGAGATTATTATGCCCGGAGATTTCCCCCAATAGGACAGGGGTTTTTGGTAATAGGCAGGAAAGACGGGGAATTTGTAATTAAAAATGAGTATCGTGCTTTTGTTAAAGAAAATACACAAACCTCGCAATTTAAAAGCTCTACAAAATCTGAAAAATCAAAGATGGGTAATATTAAGAGTATTCGTCTGGATATTAATTTTAATTCTTATATCAGACAGCTATTGCTCGTAAATCGCGAGGATGCTACTTCTGAGCCAGATTGGGCAATGGACGCCAAAAATCTGTCTCCGCTCTCTACCGATGCAGGTTTTATTATAAATTCTGAAGATTATCTTATTGATGTTCGACCTTACGAGTTAGCAGATGTTATTCCTATTCATATAAAAACTTCGGAAAATGATACCGTAAATTTCAATATTTCAGCATCCAGGAATATGCCGGGAGATATTTTTATTCTGGACACGCTTACCCATATTTATCATAATCTCAAGCTAGAAGATTTTAAAGTAGCACTGGAAAAAGGCGACTATTCCGGCAGATTTAGATTAACATTTAAAAATTTAAAGGTCGTACTTGAAAATCCTTTACCGGAAGATCATATTGAAAAATATTCCATTTTTCAAAATAATTCCTTAAGCAGACTGGAAGTTAGAACTCCCTCCCCCGCTTACCTGCTCCAAATAAAGCTATTTGATGTTAGAGGACGGGAAATCGTTAAAATTGCGGTTGATAAAAACGAAAATTATTACGAAATTCCTACCCATAAATTAAGCAAAGGTCTATATGTTGTGAAAATTTCACGGCCGGATGGACCCTTAGTTTCCAAAAAAGTGATAATTTCAAATTAAATCCTTCCCTACATATGGATAAATATATGTTACCATGTTTAAATAAGAGCCTCTTTGGCATGGAATGCTATGGTTGTGGTGCACAAAGAGCCGCTCTTTTGTTGGTGCATGGGAGATTTGCAGACGCCTTCCATATGTATGCTCCCATTTATGCAATTCTGCCTTTGGTAGGATTGGTAATTTTCAACTTATTTGTTTCTTTTAAGAATGATTACCTCATTAAAATGGGATTTGTTCTTTTAACGGCTTTTATTATTCTCATTAATTACGCCGTAAACCTCTTTCATTTTTTCAACCTTTAACTTATGACCCATATAGAAAGACAACAACTCCCCAACTCTACTTTAATCCTTGTTTTAGGAATCCTTTCGGTCATAGGCTGTTGCTGCTATGGGATCGTAGGAATGATATTGGGGATCGTAGCTGTAGTTTTAGCTAATCACGCATCGCAATTATATCATGCTAATCCTGAAATATACATTGGGTATCAGAATGTGAAATCGGGAAAAATATTGGGAATAATAGGAATTGTACTGGGAGCCGTAGGTTTAATAGCGTTTGTAGTAGCCTACGTGGCATTGGGCGGTATGCACGGCATTCTCGAGATGCAGCAACGTATGAATGAAAGTTACGGAGGTTAAGTCAATTTCTGTATAATTTCGGCTATGGTAAGTTTTTGTTGTTCTCCAGATTTCATATTTTTAAAAGTATAAATTTCTTTCTGTATCTCTTGGGTTCCCGCAAGCACCACATAAGGGATATCCCTTTTATTGGCGTAATTCATCTGCTTTTTCATTTTAGCTGCATCTGGAAAAACTTCTGAAGCGATTCCTTTGGTTCTTAATTTCTGAACGGCTTTTAAAGCATACAACGCTTCTTTTTCGCCAAAATTGATGAAAAGCACCTTAGAATTCACATTCACCGCAGGAGGGAATAAATTCAACTCTTCCAGCACAAGATAAATTCTGTCCAACCCGAAGGAAATCCCGATCCCGCTGATATTTTTTAAACCAAAAATACCCGTTAGATCATCGTAACGTCCGCCACCCCCGATAGAACCCATTTTTACCCCGCCAGGAGGTGCTACTTCAAAAATAGCTCCTGTATAGTAATTAAGCCCACGAGCTAGAGTTACATCTATATTAAGATTTGCAGATTTTAAACCTAATTCCTGCACTGCATTATAAACAAACTGAAGTTCTTCTATTCCTTTTTTACCAACTTCTGAACTGGTAAGAATTCTGTTTAAAACTTCCACTTTTTCAGAAAAACTTCCCGTCATTCCAAATATTGGCTGGATTTTTATTAGAGCTTCTTCTGAAATTCCTTTTTCCAGCATTTCTTTTTTAACTCCCTCTTCCCCTATTTTATCCAGTTTATCGAGGGCAACCGTAAAATCTATAAGCCTTTCAGATTCTCCAATTACCTCGGCAAAACCGGAAAGTATTTTGCGGTTATTGATTTTAATGGTAACGCCTTCCAAGTTAAGGGCGGTAAAAACTGCATCATATAACTGCACAAATTCTACCTCCTGCCACAAACTATCACTTCCCACAACATCGGCATCGCACTGAAAAAACTCACGAAAACGTCCTTTCTGTGGACGATCTGCTCTCCATACAGGCTGAATTTGATAGCGTTTAAATGGAAATTCTATCTCATTTTGATGTTGCACCACGTACCGGGCAAAAGGAACCGTAAGATCATAACGCAGTGCTTTTTCACTTATTGAAGAGGTGAGCTTAAGACTATCTTTCTCACGATAAGCAGCCCCATCGGCTTTTGATAAAAAATCACCCGAATTTAAAATCTTAAAAATAAGTCGATCTCCTTCTTCCCCATATTTTCCCATTAAGGTGTCAGAATTCTCAAAACTGGGAGTTTCGATAGGCTGAAATCCAAAATTTTCGAATTGGGATTTAATGGTATTAATTATATAATTTCTTTTAGCAACTTCGGCAGGGGTAAAATCCCTGGTTCCTTTTGGAATAGAAGGTTTTTGCGACATAATCTTTTAAGATCTCTAACCGGTATTTATCGGCAGGGTTACTCATTTATTTGTTTTGCAAATATCTTAATTTTTACCCGAACCCAAACAAATTTCAAATTTTAAGTAACAAACCTTTAATTTGGTAGTCTAACTGATGTGTTATAGTATTTAATAAATGTTTCAACTACTTAAGGAAAATATAAGAATTGCTTTCGACTCTATTAAAAGTCAGCTTCTTAGAACCATTCTTACCGTTTTAATAATCGCCATAGGCATAACTGCGCTTGTGGGAATTTTAAGCGCCGTTAGCGCTCTTAAAAACACTATTACCACAGATTTTGCATCCATGGGATCCAATACTTTTAATTTGCAGCGCTATCAGTTCAGGGTACAAACGCGGGGGCCGGGTGCCGAAAGAGAGAAAGTGAATCCCGTGATTAACTATCGGGAAGTATATGATTTCAAGAATAAATTTCATTATCCACAAACCCAAACTTCTATTTCTTTTACCGGAACAGGATCGGCAGAAGTAAAATACGAAAATGAAAAAACAGATCCAGAAGTTTCTATTCTTGGTGTAAATGAATTCTTTCTATCCAATTCCGGATTAGATCTGGATAAAGGACGGGATTTTAACTATTTTGATATTCAAAATAACAACCACGTTGCTATTCTGGGGTCTGATTTTGCCAATGGGCTTTTCAAAAATATCTCTCCCATAAATAAAACCATTAGTGTACGAGGAGTAAAATTCCGGGTGATTGGAATCTTAAAATCCAAGGGTTCAACCTTCGGAAACAATCAGGATTTAAGGGTTTTAATTCCCATAGAGATTGCACGTTCTATCTTTACTCAGCCCAATATAAATTACAACATCAGTATAAAAGTGGGAGATAAAGAGCTTTTGGAAGGCGCACAGAGTGAGGCAATCCTTACATTTAGAAATATTCGTGGACTTAGTCCCGTAGAAGAAAATAATTTCGGAATTGAAAAAAGCGACGACCTTATTAACCGAATTTTTTCAATCACTGGCTACCTGGATATCGCTGCCTGGATAATTTCGATTATAACCGTTTTTGGCTCATCTATAGCCTTAATGAACATTATGCTGGTATCGGTAAGTGAAAGAACACGGGAAATTGGAATACGTAAAGCTTTGGGTGCCAAAAAAGGAACTATCGCTACTCAGTTTTTTATGGAAACCGTAATTATTGGGCAAATAGGCGGAATTATAGGAATTATCCTGGGAATACTTATTGGTTATGCGGTTTCAAGTGTTGCCGGATTCGATTTTGTTACGCCCTGGAAGGCGATGCTATGGGCCACAGGAATAACGCTACTGGTTGCAATCCTGGCGGGAAGTTATCCGGCCAGTAAAGCTGCTAAACAAGATCCTGTAGCCTCCTTACACTACGAATAAGGAGATGTGGTAGGGGGGAGATATTAGGTTTCCGGAAAATTTCTTTTTATTTTCAATTATTTCCATCTACAATATCTTCAAAATAGTGATATAATCTACCTTTGGTAATACTTGCGCCCTGCTTGATCAAAGCGAAAATATCTTTATTCCGGTCGTCACTAATTGCTTTTACCGAAGTGTATAGATTTACACTTTTATCCATTAAATTTTGCTGAAGCCATTGGTAACCTTCAGTAGTAGTAATATCGATTGCTTCATTTTCTACAGTAACTGCTATAAGTTTTATTTCAACCAGCGTAATATGAAAAAGATAAATCTGGTTCGCGGAAAAATGTTCCAGATATTCCACTTTATCAAGCACGCCTTCCCACACCAAATCGCTGAATACATCCAGCTCTTGTTCGGCAACCTGGGGTTTCTCTTCTTTAATCTCTTCCCATTCCTTTGCAGTTATAGATTGTGAAGCAAGAAAATTTATGAATTCCTGGTGCATTTCTTCAAATTGTTCTCTGGTAAGTCGGTGGTATTTCATTTTCAAAAATATCTAGGGTGAAAATTCGGTATAAAAAAAAGAACTGTTTAAAAAGTGATATTCTACCTTTTAAACAGTTCTTTTAAAATTATAAGCTACTATGCTTCTGCTACAACATCAAAAGTAAAGTTAACAACTACTTCGCGATGAAAACGCAATGTAGCATCGTATTGTCCTAAACGTTTGATATTACCTCCTGCGATAGTAATATATTTTTTATCCAATTCAACTCCTTCTTTAGCAAGAGCTTCAGAAAGGTTTGCATCGGTAACAGATCCAAATATCTTATCGCCGCTTCCTGCTTTGGCAGTAAGTTTAAGATCAAGATCGTTTAATTTGGCAGCTTGTTTTTTAGCTTCATCTATATTTTTCTGCTCCTTATAAGCGCGTTGCTTAATAGTTTCTGCAAGCGATTTTTTAGCTGAAGGAGTTGCAAGTTCTGCAAAACCATGTGGGATCAAGTAATTTCTTCCGTAACCGTTTTTTACCGTTACAGTATCGTCTTTAAACCCTAAGTTTTCTATGTCTTTTTTAAGTATCAATTCCATAATTGCCTCCTTTTATTTTAATAAATCGCCAACATAAGGCATTAATGCTAAATGACGGGCGCGTTTTACAGCAACAGCCACTTTACGCTGATATTTCAAAGAAGTACCGGTTAAACGTCGGGGCAACAATTTGCCTTGTTCGTTAACGAAGCTCATTAAAAAATCCGGATCCTTATAATCTATATATTTAATTCCAGATCTTTTAAACCTACAATACTTCTTAGTTTTTGAGGTTTCAATATTAAGAGGAGTAAGATATCTTATCTCTCCGTCTTTTTTTCCTTTTGCTTGTTGTTCAATAGATGACATACACTAGGCTTTTTCTTTGTTTCTATTCCTTCTTTTTTCTGCCCAGGCAATTGCGTGCCTGTCTAGACGTACGGTAAGATAACGCATCATACGCTCTTCTCTTCTAAACTCAACTTCCAGGGGGCCAATGGCCTCTCCGGGAGCTGTGAATTCGAATAAGTGATAAAAACCACTTTTTTTGTGCTGAATTGGATAGGCTAATTTTTTTAACCCCCAATCTTCTTTGGATATCATCTCGGCACCGTTAGAAACAAGAAAATCTTCATATTTCTTAACTGTTTCCTTTATCTGGTCATCAGATAAAACGGGATTCAAGATGAAAACAGTTTCATAATGATTCATAAAAAATTATTTTTATATTTAATTGGCTGCAAAAGTAACATTAATTTTTCTTTCCGCAAAGCCTTTTATCATCGGCAAACTACTAAATGAATCGATGAAATTTAATTTTATCTTGTTTTAATAAAATTTTATGATTAATATTGTTTAACTAACCTGATATTCACTGTGGAAGAAATTATTACTTAAATGTGCGGTTGTAGATGATTCCAGCTTACAGAGACTATCTCTGGTAAAGCTTATTAAAGATCACCCTAATTTGGTGCTGACCTCTGAATATAATAATGCTATTGAAACTAAGAATGGCTTATTGGATACACCTGTAGACCTTATATTTTTGGATATTGAAATGCCTATTTTAACTGGTTTCGAGTTACTAGATGATCTGCCTAACAAACCGCAAATCATATTTGTAACCGGTAAAACGAAATATGCATTTAAAGCTTTCGATTACGATGCTGTAGATTATATTCATAAGCCAGTTAACAAAGAACGCTTTAATAACGCTGTTACCAAAGCAATCAACCTTTATAAGTTAAAAACCAATGGCACTCCAATTGAAGATGAAAACTTCATCTTTGTAAAGAGTAATCTGAAAAACCGAAAAGTATTTCTTAATAAGCTTAAATATATTGAAGCCCTTGGAGATTATGTAAAATTCGTTACCGAAAAAGATACTTTCGTAGTACTTGCCACTATGAAAGTCTTTCGAAAAACAACTGCCAAGAGATCAATTCCTACGTATTCATAAATCGTATATTGTGAATCTTGAGAAAGTGGAACGCTACAACAGTAAGAATATCGAGATCGACAAACAGCAACTTCCTTTAAGCCGCCATAAAAAAACTCACCTGGTGGAAGCATTGAGCGCAATGCAATAGTTTTTATATACAGGAAATTAATTTTTCTGTGCCCGTAACCGTTAAAAATCTTTAATATGGATCTACATTTACGATTACCCGGACACTCCTCCACATCGAAATGGCCTTAAAACTTTTAAATACTTTTTTTACATAGCACTTTTGGTTTTCGCCTAATGATTGGTTGTGGCGGAATTTTTAAAAGAATGTTTTTATAATATTCATTCCTTATTCGGGAAACCGGCGGAAATTCCGGTCCCAGTATATTTTCATCGAAAGCGTTTCTTAACGATCTGGCCAACCAATCGGCAGCATCATTAATCTTGTAATAGTCTCTTGCTTTTTAAGGTAAACCTTATCAATCTATAAATAGGGAGGATATTTATATTTATGATCGCTCCTCCATTTGTTCTTTAAACATTCCAGCATAATCATTTCCCGAAACTTGTTGCACAATCTGGTGGTGCGGATTATAGGTTTGGATGAGGACCTTTCCTCGCTCTTCGGTACGTCCGGCACTACCCGCTACCTGCAGCATCAATTGAAAACTTCGTTCATGGGCTCTAAAATCAGGAAAATTAAGCAGATTATCGGCATTCATGATGCCCACTAAGTCCACATTTCTAAAATCCAAGTCCTTTTGTAAGCATTTGTGTGCCCACTAAAATATCAAATTCTTGTTGTTCAAAAGCACTGTGATAATTTTTTCATATCCATATTTTCCTCTTGTAGTATCCAAATCCATTCTACCGGTGTTATGATCGGGAAATATTGCTTTCACTTCAGTTTCTATCTGTTCTGTTCCAAAACCTTTGGTAGTGAGGTCTGGACTGCCACATGCCATACAATTTTTCTGCATTGCAATATGATATCCGCAATAATGACAACGCAACTGATTATTATGATTGTGATAGGTAAGACTTACATCGCAATTAGGACATTGTGGAGAATGCCCACAGGTATTACATTCCAGAATGGGAGAATATCCTCGTCGGTTCTGAAAAAGAATGACCTGCTCTCCTTTTTCGAGTGTGACTTTTATTTCTTCCAGTAACCTATCTGAAAAATGCCCCGTCATTTTTTTCTTTTTATGTTTTTCTTTAATGTCAACTATTTCAATATCGGGTAATAAAACATTGCCATAGCGTTGTTTTAAAGAAACAAGCCTGTATTTATTATGTGTGGCATTATAGAATGATTCTAAAGAGGGTGTGGCAGATCCCAAAACGATATGGGCATTACTCATTTGCGCCAGAACGACCGCAGCATCACGCGCGTTATACCGGGGAGCCGGATCAAATTGTTTATAAGTGGTCTCGTGTTCCTCATCTATTACTATCAATCCTAAATCGTGAAAAGGAAGAAAAACCGAAGAACGCGCTCCTAAAATTACTTTCGCTTTTGAATGATTGTTTAAAACATGCCCGTACACTTCCATCCGCTCGTTCACCGAATATTTGCTGTGATAAACCAATACCTGTTCTCCAAAATAATCCTGAAGTCTGGAAACCAGCTGTGAAGTAAGGGCGATTTCAGGAAGCAGGTATAGTACCTGTTTCTCTTCAGCCAGAGTTTTTTCAATAAGTTTTATATAAATTTCTGTTTTCCCTGAGGAAGTAATGCCATGTAAAAGGCAAATCTCATTTTCTGCAAATCCGTCTTCTATCTCCTTGTACGCCTTTTGTTGCGCCTCATTAAGTTGCAGCGTTTTATTTCCTTCTTCAAGATCAAACTGTATCCTGTCTTCTTTTAAATAATATTCCTTCAGAATATTTTTATCGATCAAACTTTTTATAATAGCGGGAGAAGCCCCACTCTTTCTGGATAATTCTTTTAGTTGAAGAGGCTTTTGAGAAACCGCATTAAGCTGAAACCACGTAAAGATAACCTCGCGTTGCATGGGAGCTCTGCTTAAATCATCTAATAGCTGATGCATTTTCTCTTCAGAAGAGTACGCCTTTTCAAGCTTTACATAGCGAACGAGTTTGGGCTTATACTGTTCAAAGATCTCCTGATTTACAACCACTACATTTTTTGCCACCAGACTATTAATTATGGGTAGCACGGTTTTTCTATCCAGCAATTGCATTATTTCCTGGATGCGCAGGGAAGACTGTCGCTGTAAGGCCTCGAATATTATAAATTCCTGATCTGTTAACCCATCTTCGTCTAATTCTGTTTTCGAATTTAATTGAACGAGGGTCTCACTTTCCAATAAAAAGCCACCGGGAAGTGCTGCTTTCATTACTTCTCCCTGGGCACACAGGTAATAGTTAGCGATCCATTTCCAGAATTGAAGTTGCTGCCGGGTTACAACAGGTGATTCATCCAGAATTTGCTCTATAGGTTTTGCCTCGTAGGTTTGCGGGGAATTTTGATGCAGTTTGGCAATAATAGCTGTATATACTTTAGATTTTCCAAAAGGAACAGCCACACGAAAACCGGGTTTTAAAAATTGATGTTCTGCTTCAGAAATTTTATAGGTAAAAAAATTTTCCAGAGGCAGCGGGAGAATAACATCTAAATAATATCCCATTTTAAAGTTTTACGGTCTACAAATTTAAACTTCTTTTTCTAGCAAAGAAAAACCTCCCAAAAAGAGAGGTTCTAACTATACATTTATTTTCTTAATCCAGGCGTTCCCAGGTTTGTGTTTTATAGAAAAATGCTATGTAACCCCGAATATTAAGTTTATCCGGATTGTCGTCATCCAACCAGATTTTGCATTTATATTCTTTACCCGATTTGGGATCGGTTACCACACCATCCGTATATTCGTCGCCATCTTTATGCAAACCTCTTAAAATCACCAGCCCCTCAATAGGCTTGTTTTTCATTTCGCCCTCACACTTAGTACAAACCCGGTCGCGATCTTCTTCTTTAATAATGCGAACTACCTTTCCTTTAACCTCGTTATTCTCTTTATAAATTTTTATTATAGAATTGGTATTCCCATTTTCCTGATTAAAAGTTTTCCATTTTCCAAATACCGTTTGTGCGTTCAGCTGTATGGTGGCAAAAATTGAAAAAATAATACACACAGATATCCTCTTCATATATCTCTTATTATTGATTAGTAATTAAAATAAAACAGAATTTAAACCTTAGGATTTACCTAACATAGCTTCTTTAAGATCTTTGTCGGCAGGTTTATTGGAAAGCCAGATTCCAAAAAGGGCTTTTTTAAAATCCATTCCTTTTATAACTCCTTTTTCCTTTCCGTTTTTATACACGGTCACGCCGGAATCAGGTAGATAAACAATGTCAAATACATCGTTTTTATTTATTTCCTCGGAAAAGAAACTCTTAAACTTTTCTATTTCCGAAGAAATAGGAGCCGTATTTTTATTAGTAGAATTTTCAAATCCTTCATTCACAGCATCTATCATTCTCTTGCTGGAAATAAGCTTGGAAACGATATGTAGTTTAATGGCCATAGGCTTTTGGGCAGCCATTATTTGTTGTGCATTCGATGATTTTGTATCCAGATATAATGCTCCCACATACATATCCATCCAAAATTTTTCTCTTGTTCCTGCTCCATTTAAAATCAAACTCTGGCCAGAAAAAGTTTCGTTTTGAGGTAATCTCACATCGCTGATGGTCGTCTGGGCAGACATACCCATACTAATAAGACAACAAATAAGTAAAATGGTTTTTTTCATTTTTTTAAATTTAGTTTTTTTGTTTTCGTTTAGCTTTTAACTTTCTTTTCCTAAGTTTAAGAATAGAAGCATTCAACTCATATCCCAGTAAAAGTATATTAGCGTTTAACCAAATATATACCATAAGAATTAACAACGCTCCAATAGACCCATATAATTCATTATACCGGGAAAAATTTTCTATGTATAAACCAAATAAATAAGTGGTTAACAATATCAACAACGTGGTGAAAATTGCCCCAATAGAAAAAAATCTTGCCTGCCGGCCTTCCTTAGTCCCAAAATAATATAAAGTTGCCACCGCAATGTAAACCAGAATAGTGAAAACAATATATTTTACTATAATAGTGGAAGACGATGAATTACCAAAAATTCCTAACTGACTTAGATCTCCTACCGCATAGGTTAAATACACAAATAATATTACCATAATAAGCAACAACAGTGCCATGATAATGGAAACCCCTATAGCTACAAGATACTGCCTAACTATGGAGCGATTTTTTTCGGTGTGATAAGAAAATTCGAAACCCGTAAAAATAGCATTAATCCCATTGGTCATTAAAAAAATGGATAATATAAAAGTAGCAGAAAGCAATCCGCCACGCGGTGTACTTGCAATATCCAGCAAAATATCATTAAAAAAATCGGAAGTGGTTGGCGGGAGCAACGAATCCATAAACGTTAGGAACTGCAGCTGGAAGTCATCTATAAACGTGATATAAGGAATGAGATTAAGAGCGAAAATAAGGAAAGGAAAAAGAGCCATAAAAAAACTAAAGGCTACGGCACTTGCTCTTGTGGCAAAAGTACCTTTTAGGATTCCGTGAGAAAATAATTCCCATAAGTCATACATAGTAAGTCCCCCGGATCCTAAAATGGAGATCTTACGCGTTTTATATTCCCATGCTTTGGAAATGTTTTGGAAAAAAGTACGAGTTTGCTTTTTGGGGTTCATACGTTTTTATACCGCTTTTAAACTTAAATCCATATTGGAAACGGAATGTGTGAGTGCCCCGCTGGAAATAAAATCGACGCCACATTCTGCATATTTCCGAAGGGTTTTCAAATTAATCCCTCCGCTGGATTCGGTCAGGCATCTTCCATCTATAAGTTTTACCGCCTTGCGGGTATCTTCGTAATTAAAGTTATCAATTAAAATACGATATACTCCTTCATTCTCTAAAATCTCTTCAATTTCTGAAAGATTTCGGGCTTCCACAATTATCTTAAGATTCAAATTGTTCTTAAAAAGATATTCCCGGGTTTTTTGAATCGCCGGGGTAATTCCTCCTGCAAAGTCTATATGGTTATCTTTAAGCATAATCATATCGAACAGTCCGAACCGGTGATTTTCTCCTCCCCCAATTTTAACCGCCCATTTTTCGAGAGCGCGAATACCTGGGGTGGTTTTGCGGGTATCCAAAATCTTTGTACCAGTGCCTTCAAGCTCCTTTGCATATTCTGCTGTTTTTGTAGCAATAGCACTCATACGCTGCATCCCATTTAAGACCAACCTTTCTGCCATTAAAATAGCTCTGGAGGGACCTTCTACGGTAAATACCACCTCTTTCTGGGAAACTTTTCTTCCATCCGGAATAAAAACTTCCATTGCAAGTTCTTTATCTACTTGTGCAAAAACCATTTTCGCAAATTCTACCCCCGCAATTATTCCTTTATCTTTTACCAGTAATTTTGCTTTGCCTTTGGAGTTAGCTGGAATACAGGCCAGGGAAGAATGATCGCCATTTCCCACATCCTCCCTAATAGCATTGGTAATAATAATTTCAATTTCCTTCTGAAATTGTTCTTGTGAGATCATTTCAATACTTATTTTTGTAAATGTAGCAAAGTCTTATTGAAATGACCATAAAATTACTGGCGATAGGCAAAACCGATGAAAAAGGCCTGCAGGAACTAACCGACGTTTACATTAAACGTTTGGGCTTTTACTGCAAATTTGAGTGGGAAGCACTGCCCGACCTAAAAAAAACTAAAAACCTGGACGAAAACCTTCAGAAACAAAAAGAAGGAGAATCGCTTTTAAAGAATCTACAGCCTTCAGACTTTGTGGTTCTTCTGGATGAAAATGGAAAACAATTTTCTTCGGAAGGTTTTTCTGAATTTATTCAGAAGAGAATGAACAGCGGATTAAAGCAACTTATCTTTATTATTGGCGGCCCTTATGGTTTTTCTGAAGAAGTCTACAGGCGCGCAGATTCAAAATTATCGCTTTCAAAAATGACATTTTCGCACCAAATGATCCGCCTGTTTTTCACCGAACAATTATACAGAGCATTTACGATCCTGAAAAATGAACCTTATCACCATAAATAATTTATGAAATTAGTATTCGCGACGCACAATCCTAACAAATTAAAAGAAGTTCAACAATTAATGCCCGCTCACATTCAGCTGGTTTCTTTGGAAGATATTGGTTGTTTTGATGAAATTCCCGAAACTGCAGATACCATAGAAGGAAACGCAATCTTGAAGACAGACTTTGTAAAAGAAAAATATAACCTGGATTGTTTTGCAGATGACACAGGTCTCGAAGTGGAAACTCTGAATGGAGAACCGGGAGTTTTTTCAGCACGATATGCAGGAAAAGAAAAAGACAGCCAGGCGAATATTTTAAAATTATTAAAGAACCTGGAGGGATCGTCGAACCGAAACGCGAGATTCAAAACTGTAATCGCCCTAAAGCTGGGTGAAAAGAGTGAAATTTTCACCGGAATCTGTAAAGGAGAGATACTGAAAGAACAAAAAGGAACCGACGGCTTTGGATATGATCCCATCTTTAAACCCTACGGGAAAAGTGAAACTTTCGCCCAAATGTCTTCCGAAGAAAAAAATAAATTGAGCCACAGAGGTTTAGCTCTTCAAAAGCTTATAAATTATCTTACAAAATAATCGCTTTTATTCCTGTTAATAATCTGCAATAAGCTGTAAACTAATGCTTACCTTTGCCGCTTATTAAAATTTTCTATGAATAAATTTGAACAGTTAGGATTAAATCCTGCCATATTAAAAGCCGTGGGAGATATGGGCTTTGAAAGCCCAAGCGAGGTGCAGGAAAAAACAATTCCTATTTTACTTGAAAAGAATACAGATATTGTTGCGTTAGCGCAAACAGGAACCGGAAAAACCGCTGCTTTCGGATTTCCGTTAATTCAAAAGATAAATGCCGGCGATCGCCATACTCAGGGTTTAATACTTTCGCCAACCCGTGAACTTTGTTTGCAAATAACCAACGAATTAAAAAATTATTCCAAATATACCAATGGGCTTAATACAGTAGCCATCTACGGTGGAGCGAGTATTACAGACCAGGCAAAACAAATTCAGCGTGGCGCACAAATAATAGTAGCTACTCCGGGAAGAATGCAGGATATGATAAATCGTCGCCTGGTAGACATTAGCAAGATCGAGTATTGCATTCTTGATGAGGCCGATGAAATGCTGAATATGGGATTTTTTGAAGATATTACGGCTATCCTTTCCCATACCCCTAACGAAAAAAGCACGTGGTTATTTTCTGCTACGATGCCTAAAGAGGTTTCGGTAATCGCAAAAAAATTCATGCACGATCCCGTGGAAATAACCGTTGGTGCAAAGAACCAGGGAACCGCAAATGTTTCTCACGAATATTATCTGGTGAATTCCAGAGATCGATATGCTGCCTTAAAGAGACTTGCAGATGCAAATCCCGATATATTTTCGGTGATTTTTTGCCGAACCAAACGCGATACTCAAAAAATAGCCGAACAACTTATTGAAGACGGTTATAACGCTGCTGCTTTACACGGTGATTTAAGTCAGAATCAGCGGGATTTGGTGATGAAAAGTTTCCGAAATCGCCAAATTCAGATGTTGGTTGCTACCGATGTTGCCGCCCGTGGAATTGATGTAGACGACATAACTCACGTAATCAACTATCAGTTACCCGACGAGATTGAGACCTATACACACCGAAGCGGAAGAACGGGAAGAGCCGGAAAAAGCGGGGTTTCAATGGTAATTGTTTCCAAAAGTGAGCTTAGAAAGATCAAAAGTATCGAACGGATTATTAAACAATCCTTCGAGCAAAAAGAGATTCCCGACGGAATGGAAATTTGCCGGGTACAGTTGTTTCACCTGGCAAACGATATTAAGAATACCAAGATAAATCATGAAATAGACACTTATTTACCGAGTATCACCGAGGTGTTGCAGGATTTTTCGAAAGAAGAAATCATAAAGAAAGTATTTTCAGTAGAGTTTACCCGATTCTTCAATTACTATAAAAATGCTTCAAACCTTAATTCCAAGGTTTCGGGAAGTCATAACGATGTTTCAGCCGAAGATGGAGACAGCACACGTTATTTTATAAATGTAGGTGCTAAAGATGATTTCGACTGGATGACCCTTAAAGATTTTCTGAAGGAAAAACTGGATTTAGGAAGAGACGATGTTTTTAGAGTAGATGTAAAAGATAGTTTTTCGTTCTTTAACACCAATTCTGCAATAACCGATAAGGTTCTTTCCACTTTTCAGGATTCTGTAGAGCACCAGGGACGACAGGTAAATGTAGAAGTTTCGCAACAGGGAGCAGGAAGAAGTTCGGGAAGAAAACGCCGCGGACCAAGAAATGATAATGATTCGGGATCACGTTCCTTCGGAAAAGGAAAAAGAGATGGGAAATCTGCAACTTCCGGAAAAAGAAGATCAGGTAACGCTTCAGATTCCGGCGGAAGAAGATCTGAAAAACCGGCAGAAACTTCCAGCAGAAGAAGATCGACTGGCAGTTCTGATACAAAAGGAAGCCGAAAAAAGAACATTACCAGCTCAATTAACCGCAGAAAATCAAAACGTTCATAAAAATATTTTTATCTTCCGGGAGTTATGTATCATATTTACCATACTTAACTCCCGATTCTTTTATTTATTTATGAAATTTTATCTAAGCTTTACTCTTTTATTTTTACTGGGATTTACCGCATTTTCACAAAACCCGGATATCGTTAAAGGCCAGGTACTCAATGCTGCCGATGATACACCTCTCGAAAATGTGAATGTTGTTAACCTAAATCAGGTTAAAGGAACCAATACAGATGAAAATGGAAAATTCGAACTTCAGGCAACCGTAAATGACACTCTCTTTTTCTCCTATCTTGGATTTAGGACTATTCGGGTAAGAGTTACCAACGACTGGCTTAAGTATGGATCTGTTAAGGTAAAAATGACTGAAATTGGTATCGCTTTGGAAGAAGTGGTGGTAAAACCCATCCAACTTACCGGATATCTGGAAATAGATCTTAAAAAAATTCCTATTTACGAGAATTACCGCTACAGTATTTCAGGCTTAAATACCGGTTATGAGGGGGGCGATAAAGCGCCCGGAGCTGCCGGAAAAGTTTTAGGGGCTATTTTTAATCCTGCAGATGCACTGCATAATATTTTTGGTAACAAGCCTAAACAAATGCGCAAACTTCGAAAAATGAAAGAAGATGATGCTATAAGGCGCCTGTTGCAAACCAAATTCGACAGACAGACTCTTGCCGCGGTTTTACAAATTTCAGAAGAAGATATTGAAGAGGTCCTTGCCCGCTGTAATTATTCAAAAGATTTTATAAAAACTGCTAATGATCTTCAGATTTTAGATGCTATAAGTGGGTGTTATGAAGAATATAAAGTATTACAAAGAGATTAATTTATTTCTTCTGAAGAAATAGTTCTAATATTTTTAGCTTCCAAATGATCCTTTAGAGCTCTTAATCCGGAGTCCAGATCCGGTCCATACACTTTATCTACCGATTGCATTAATGACATTATTGAGAGTGGGAAAGCAAGACTGCCTCTAACCCCCCACACCATTTTAGTTTTATTTTCATCCAGTTCCTTCATTCCTTTATATTCCAGGAGGATCATTCTAAAAGGTTTTACAACAAGAAAGCGCGTTTCTATTATCTTTCCCTGATTTAATTTCACGATTTTCTGGGTTCCTTCTTTAAATCTTTTATGACCTTTCCAGTACAAAGTGGCGTCTACTTTCCCATCATCACCTTTATATTTTAAAACGCCATTAAAATCCACAGCAAACCATGGCATCCACAATTGTTCTTTCTTAAGCTGTCTTACAAAATTATAGACTTCATCCTTTGGACGGTTAATTACAACAGTCCTACTAATATTAAATTCCTTATTAGCCCAGGCATGTAAAAAAGCAATAAAAGTAATTATGGCGATCAGGGTGTAGAAAAATAAAGTCATATTTACTTTTTGTAAAAAATAAATTTACACATTTATTAATTATTTGAAAACTTTTCGATTAGAAGGTCAATATTTTTAAAACTTTTCTTTAACCATTCAAATTTAATCGCATTTTTCTCATCTTGTGTTAATTGCCAGTTTATTTTACCATTTCTTAATTTATTATTAAGTGAATTTAGAATAATGGCGGCTGAAACCGAAATATTTAAACTCTCTGTAAAGCCATACATAGGTATTTTAATTACATGATCTGCGTTATCTAAAACCTCAAGGGACAATCCTTTGCGTTCTGTTCCCAAGAAAATTGCTGAAGGTGCTGAAAGATCAAAATTTTCCAGCTTTGTTGAAGCATCGCCGTGAGGAGAACTGGCAATAATTTCATAACCTTTCTCCTTCAGACTCTCAATACATTCTGAAGTGGTCTGGTACCGGTAAAGAGACACCCATTTTTGAGCTCCCATCGCGATTTCCCTATCGATGTTCTTTTTATTCTGTTCCACGATAACATGCAAATTCTGGATCCCGAAAACATCACAACTTCGCATTACCGCACTCGTATTATGAAGCTGGTATACATCTTCAATTGCGACGGTTAAATAATTGGTTCGCCTATTTACCACTTCTTCAAAAAGGACTTGACGCTCCGGAGTTAAACTCTCCTCCAGATATTTTATAAGCTCAGGATCAATCATGTAACCAAAATAGAATATTAAAAAGGAAAAAGAGGCTGTCTAAAAAGTGTAAAAATCGTCCTCCTGAATTCATTTCAGGATCTTAATAGTCCGATAATCAGGATTGACTAGAAGCTGAAACAAGTTCAGCTTGACGAACGCAACTTTTTAGACAGCCTCTTTAATTTTATTGTGACAGCATACAGTTATTTTTCAAACTTCTTTAGTGTCTTTATTATTATTTGAACACAGTCATGTAACTGTTCTTCAGTCATTACCAAAGGAGGAGCAAATCGAATTATATTACCGTGTGTAGGTTTTGCCAATAATCCATTCTCCATAAGGGCCACACAAATATCCCAGGCAGTGGAACTGTCTTCGGAATCATTAATTACAATAGCATTTAAAAGACCTCGGCCGCGAATTAATTTTACAAGAGAACTATTCTCTATGTATTTGTTCATTTCTTCTCTGAAGATTTTGCCTAATTTTCGCGCATTCTGAATAAGATGCTCATTCTTAACAACTTCCAAAGCAGCTATAGCTGTTGCGCCTGCAACAGGATTCCCACCAAAAGTAGAACCGTGTTGCCCGGGCTGTATTACATTCATAACCTCATTATCTGCCAGTACAGCAGAAACAGGATAATTACCACCAGATAAAGCTTTTCCTAAAATTAAAATGTCTGGTCGCACATAAGTTTCCTGTCGTTCGCAATGATTTTCACAGGTACAATTTCCGCATACAGCTAATAAAGAACCCGTACGTGCAATGCCTGTCTGGATTTCATCGGCCATAAAAAGTACGTTATGCTCTTCACATAAAGCTTTGGCTTTTTTCAGAAAATCATCAGACGGTGTATAAACACCGGCTTCTCCCTGGATTGGTTCCACAAGGAATCCGGCTACATCTGTATTATTTTTAAGAGCTATTTCCAGGGCTTCTAAATCATCATATCCTATTTTCATAAAACCTGGAGTGTAAGGCCCAAAATTTTTGCGGGCATTTTCATCGTTCGAAAAAGAAATTACAGTGGTGGTTCTTCCGTGGAAATTATTTTCACACACAATTATTTGCGCTTTCTTTTTCATGAACACCTTTCTTTTCATAAGCCCATTTTCTGGCAATTTTAATCGCGGTTTCTACGGCCTCTGCCCCGGTATTCATAGGTAATAACTTATCGAACTTAAAATACTCGGTAGCATATTTTTCGTATGGTCCTAACACATCATTATGAAACGCGCGTGAAGTTAAGGCCAGTGTGGAGGCCTGATCGCTCATGGCTTTAACGATTTTTGGATGGCAATGACCCTGATTGACCGCAGAGTAGGCGGAAAGAAAGTCATAATATTTTTTTCCTTCTACATCCCAAACGTGCACCCCTTCGCCCCGGCTTAACACCACAGGTAGCGGATGATAATTATGAGCACCGTGTTTTTCTTCAATTTCAATTGCCTGTTTGGAAGAATTAATTTTTTCTACTTGCATTTTTAATATTTAAAAATTTCTAACTTACAATTCCTTCTTTTTAATTCCCCCTCAATAGCGGAATTTAGGAGAGAAATCATCCAAAAAATCAATTGTCGCAAATTACTAAATGTTATCTGAAATTTATAATCTGTGGCTTACTAAATCTTAACAATTATCCTATTTTTGCGCTATGGCAAGAAAGAAGAAAAACCGTTTATTTGAGAATCTGGAAATCACCGGTGCCGGTGCCAAGGGAAAAAGTATAGCAAAAGCCCCCGATGGAAAAGTTATATTTATAAGAAATGCAGTACCCGGCGACATAGCTAATATTCAGACAACTCGAAAAAAGAAGTCATACTATGAAGGCACAGCGGTAGAATTTCATAAATATTCTAACAAAAGAGTGGAGCCTGTTTGCTCCCATTTTGGAACTTGTGGAGGTTGTAAATGGCAATTTATGGGCTATGAGCATCAGTTATTTTATAAACAGGAAGAAGTAGAGAATAACCTTAAAAGAATAGGAAAAGTAGAACTTCCTCCTATTACTCCCATAGCCGGAAGCAAGAATATTTATTTTTATAGAAATAAAATGGAGTTCTCTTTTAGCGACAGTCGTTGGTTAACACTTAAAGAAATACAAAGCGATAAGGAATTTGAAAATAAGAATGCTCTCGGGTTTCATATTCCGGGAATGTGGGATAAAATTCTGGATATAAAGGAGTGCTTTTTGCAGGAAGATCCCAGCAATGCGATACGAAATTTTATAAAAGAATTCGCTACTAAACATGAAATGGCATTCTTTAATCCAAGGGAACAATCCGGTTTACTGCGAACTCTAATGATTAGAACTTCCAGTACAGGCGAAATTATGCTGGTTCTTCAGTTTTTTAAAGAAGAGGAAAAGAAACGGAAACTGCTGTTGGATGCTATTGCTGAAAAATTTCCGAAAATCACTTCGCTACAATATGTTATAAATTCTAAAGGAAATGATACCATTTACGATCAGGAAGTGATCTGTTATAAAGGGAGGGACCACATTTTTGAAGAAATGGAAGGTCTTCAGTTTAAGATCAATGCTAAATCTTTTTACCAAACAAATTCACATCAGGCTTACGAATTATATAAGATTACCCGCGATTTTGCAGGATTAACAGGAAACGAACTTGTTTACGATCTTTATACCGGCACCGGCACCATCGCCCAGTTTGTGGCGAAAAAAGCCAAAAAAGTTATTGGGATTGAAGCTGTTCCCGTAGCTATAGAAGATGCCCGGGAAAACGCTAAAAGAAATAAGATTGAAAATGTGGAGTTCTTTGCAGGCGATATGAAGAAAATTTTTACATCAGATTTTATAGAGAAATATGGTACTCCCGATGTTATCATCACCGATCCTCCCCGGGATGGAATGCATAAAGACGTAGTTGCACAAATTATTGGTATCTTACCTCAAAAAATAGTGTACGTTAGCTGTAATTCGGCAACACAGGCGCGGGATCTGGCCTTACTGGATGAATATTATAAGGTAACAAGAGTTCAGCCCGTAGACATGTTTCCACAAACTTTCCACGTTGAAAATGTTGTATGTTTAGAAAAAAGATAATGCGAACTTTACCGAAAATTCTGAGTATTTTAGGAGTATTTGTCCTGTCTCTAAGTTGCCAGCGTGACGATATTTGCCCTGCGGCTACAGATACCACTCTTCCGTTAACAGTGTCTTTTTTTGATTACAGCACTCCCGATAATCCAAAACCACCTGTAAATCTTAGCATTAAAGCCACCAGCGTAGATACTATATACGATAAGGTATTTAACTCTGCCGAGATTAAAATTCCACTCAGGACAGATATAGATGTAACTACCTATGTATTTAGATTAAATACACCTGCCAGCAATGATACTATAGATAATTCCAACAGAGATACCATTGTTTTTTCCTACGGAAGAAAGGAAGTATATATTAATCGCGCCTGTAGTTATAAAGTAGAGTTTACAGGACTTACTGCTCACCTGGTGACCGCCAACGACGATAATCTTTGGATAAAGAGAATTAAAGTAAATAATGAGAATGACACGATCCCACATATTTCTGTTTTTCATTAGCATTTTGCTTTTTGGAAATTTTGGATTTGCACAGCAAAAACAAGACACTATCTCCTATAAAGAGAAATATGGGCTGAGAGTGGGGCTGGATTTAAGCAAGCCCCTACGAACCTTCCTCGATAATAATTATAAAGGGTTTGAAATCCTGGGAGATTACAGGATTTACCGAAACTATTTCCTGGCGGCAGAATTAGGAAATGAAAATCGCAATTTTAATGGAGATAACATTGGGATAACAGCAAAAGGAAGTTATATAAAACTGGGGGCAGATTATAATGCTTACGACAACTGGGCCGGAATGGAGAATATGATTTATGTAGGTATCCGCTATGGATTTTCTACTTTTTCGCAAACCTTAAATTATTATGAGATTTATGACAGGAACACCTATTTTCCTGCCAATATAAATAATACTCCATCAGAAACAACAGGATTAACAGCCAGTTGGGCAGAACTAATTGTGGGAATGAAAGTAGAACTTCTTAATAATCTATATTTGGGATTAAATGTCCAGCTAAAAAGAAGAATTTCACAAACAACTCCGCCAAATTTTGACAATCTGGTGATTCCCGGCTTTAATAGAACCTATGATGGAAGTAGTTTTGGAGTTGGCTACGGCTATACCCTTTCTTACCTTATTCCGCTTTATAAAAAAGCGAAGGATTAATCTTCCTGATTTTGTTTAAGCTTGTGAATTTTTTTGGTGCCTTCGTAAATTTCGTACTTTAAAAATTTAGATTCCAGCGCGCCATTATATAATTTTATTTTTCTGGAAGGCCTAAGTCCCACATTTTTTATAGCTTCCAGGTTGGAAGTAATAAACCAGGCCTCAGTTCCGGGATAACCCTGTTTTAAGGTGTCGCCAATACTTTTGTAAAAAACAGGCATATCGATATTGAGCCTTTCGCCGTATGGCGGATTAAATACCATATGTAAATGGCGTTCCCTTTCCTTGTCGCTCTCAAAAAAATCCTGACGTTTTACAGAAATAAATTCAGATAAATTGGCATTTTCTATATTATCGATCGCTTTTTGGACTGCTGAAGGGGCCGTATCGAAACCCTGGATAGTGAAATGAAAATCACGAACTTTTTTAAGAACAGATTCTTCAATTTTTTCAAAAAGATCTACGTCCCAATCTTTCCAGCGTTCGAAAGCGAATTCTTTTCGATTTAAATTAGGCGGAATATTACAGGCGATCATAGCGGCTTCTATTAAAATAGTTCCACTCCCGCACATAGGATCAAGGAAGTCGCATTGTCCGTCCCACCCGGAAAGCAACAAAAGTCCAGCCGCTAAAACTTCATTTATGGGAGCTATATTGGTAGCGGTTTTATATCCTCTTTTATGGAGGGATTGCCCACTGCTATCCAGGGAAACATTGCAAAAATCTTTTTCTATATGAACATTTATCCGCAAGGTTGGAAAATCCAGATCTACATCCGGGCGACTTCCAAATTTTTCACGGAACCTGTCTACGATAGCATCTTTGGATTTTTGGGAGATGAATTTTGAATGGGTGAATTTTTCGGAATGAACGGTCGCATCAATTGCCAGTGTATCACTAACTTCCATTAATTCTTCCCAGGCGATATTCTTCATTTCTTTATAAAGGTCATCTTCAGAAGCAACACGGAAGGACTTAAAAGGTTTCAGAATTTTAATGGCGGTTCTCAGGCTTAAATTAGCTTTGTACATAAAGCCTTTATCGCCCGTAAACTGAACATTACGAACTCCTTCTTTTATATCCATTGCGCCCAATGCCCGCAATTCCTTAGCAAGAACGGGCTCAAAGCCATACATGGTTTTCGCGACCATTTCAAAGTTATTTCCCATTTCAATGATTTCTTTAACAGCAAAAATACATTAATTTTGTCCGATACGGCAAATACAATCAATTAGTAAATCCTCCAATTTATGAATGTTCATTCCTCCTTCTTTATCTATTTGCTTCCGCTTGTAGCTGTATTTCTGGGATATCTGATTTCGCTTTTCTTGAAACCGAATTCCTCTACCAGCTTTCAGCTATTATTGTCTTTTAGCGGTGCCTATTTACTTTCCATAACTGTTCTGGAATTATTACCGGAAGTTTATAAAGGAAATACTACTTTCATTGGTTTGTTTATTATGGGGGGGTTATTGCTTCAGATTTTTCTGGAGTTTTTGTCGCAGGGAGTAGAACATGGACATTTGCACCATTCAGAGCATTCTACCAAATTCCCTTTTTTTCTATTTATTAGTCTAAGTCTGCATTCATTACTGGAAGGGTTCCCGTTAACCACAACACAAGATCTTATTTATGGAGTGGTTATTCATAAAATTCCGGTAGCAGCAATTCTGGCCACTTTTATGGTAAATTCCCAATATTCGAAGAAGAAGATTTTTTCTCTCCTTGCTCTTTTTGGACTTATGACTCCCATAGGAAGTTATTTACAAATACATATTTCTTTTTTCCTGCAATATCAGCAGTATATAAATGCACTTGTTATTGGAATTTTTCTTCATGTAAGTACTACTATCATTTTTGAAGGGTCCAAAAATCACAGTTTTAATGCTTCAAAGCTAGGTGCCATAATAACAGGCATATTACTGGCTTTTTTTTTATAAAAAAGAAATGCCGCAAGTTTATTAACTTACGGCAGCTCTTTCCTTTAAAGGGGGGGCAGATTATAAAGTAAGTAATCCAGATACAGAAATTTGTACATCGGTTTCAGAATTTGCATCCACACTTATATCCTGAATATCTATACTTGTATCGCTTGTTGCCTGAAGCATACCGTTGAATTCGATACTTCCGTCATTGTTGCTGTCGGAATATGAAGCAAGGTGTAACTCATAATCTCCTGCATCCATAAAATTAAGTTTAAAATCACCGCTGCCATTTACAACCGCACTGGTTACGTCATTTGCAAAACGCACTCCGCTATCTCCTGCGGCGTCCGTTTCTGAAGAGGAATAGGTGCCTTTTTTATAAGCGTACACTACTGTAGTGTCGTTAGAAGTTGAATTATCTACACTTCCTTTAATAGTCCCTGCATTTAAGGTATTTACGGCGCGTACACTATTGGAAAGTTCAGAATTGCTTACAAAACTAAACTCGTTGTTGGAATTGGAAACAATGGCCTTTCTAAGATCAAAATCCAGAACCAGTTCATTGTTATCGGTTTCATTGATTTCCGCATTATCATTTACAGATATCTCATTAGAGGCCATCGTTAAAGCCTGTTTACTACCATCGCTCAACAACACATAGTTTCCCGGGGCATCTCCATTGGCATCGGCAGCACCATCAAGGGTTAATTTAATATCCGAAGTAGTTCCACTTTGCAGGTTCATATCGCCTAAAAGTTGAGTATTCCCGTTTTGCAAACTACTTAAATTAACCGTGGTTTTATTAAATCCATCAATAGCTTTTCCGTTTACAGAAACTCCGGTAATAGTAACAAAAACTCCCTGTACATTTGCATTATCGATAGGGGCATCACTAACATATACTGCTGTGGCATATCCATCATTACTGGGATTGGTTAAATTCTTATCGTTATTATCTTTTGAACACGAAGTAAAAAAACTTATCATTAACAATAAGAATCCGACATTTAGGGCATTTTTAAATTTCATAATTTCTTGTTTAGCAGTCTGATATCTTCAGACATTGATTAATATTCACTATTTGGGTATAATTATATGCTGTTTACACATATAGTATTATTGGGTAAAACGGCAAGCTCTGAAGTGTATTATTTAAGGCAGAAGGATTTAATACTACTTTAACCAATATTAAGAAAGTCTTAAGAAGATAAAAAACAAGATTTCGTGTCCTTCAGGGACATTCGAAACAGGAGAATAAAATATTTTTAAATTAAGAGTTTGATAATATGAAGGGGGTAAAAATCAATAATTAAGAATTTAAAGTCATTAAATTATTTTTACTGCAAATGGGTGTTTTAAAAGCTTAATTCCCTTTATTTTTCACATACAATTGAATATTTTTATAAAAATAATTCAATAAATTCTCACAATGAAGATAAAGCAACAGGGACTCTACTCTCCTGAATTTGAACATGATAATTGCGGGGCGGGCTTTATATGTAACCTGAAAGGTAAAAGAACCAACGATATTATTCATAAAGCCATAGATATTCTAATTCGATTAGAACATCGTGGTGCGGTAAGTGCAGATGGTAAAACTGGCGATGGAGCTGGAATTCTTATAGAAATTCCTCATGCCTTTTTTAAGAAAGTATGTAATTTTGAAATTCCCGATTTTAAGGAATATGCCGTTGGAATGGTTTTTCTGCCAAAGTCGAAAAACCAGCAAAATATTTGTAAAAAAATATTTGAAAACCAGATCAGGGCACAGGGATTAACTGTGCTGGGGTGGAGAAAGGTTCCGGTAGATAAAACCTGTCTGGGAAGTATAGCGGCTCTTTCGGAGCCTGCTATTCAGCAAATATTTATAGGAAAAGGAGGTGATTCTTCAGAAGAAATTTTTAACGCAAAGCTCTTTGCTGCTCGTAAAATTGCTGAACATGCCATAGAAGACTCCGAATTATCTGAAGCCGAATTTTTCTATCTTCCAAGTTTATCTACCAGCACCATTATCTATAAAGGACTGTTGATGCCACAGGATATCAATGTTTTTTATAAAGATCTTAATCAGCCGGAGGTCGTTACTAAACTTGCGTTGGTACATCAACGTTTTAGTACCAATACTTTCCCTACCTGGGATCTTGCCCAACCCTTTCGGTATATGTGCCATAATGGAGAGATCAATACGTTAAGAGGAAATTTAAGCCGGATGAGAGCCCGGGAAGAACTTTTTAAAAGTGACAAATTTGGTGATGATCTTAAGAAAATAATTCCAATAACACGTGAGGGAAAATCAGATTCGGCATCAATGGATATGGTTTTGGAACTTTTGCTACAGACAGGCAGATCCTTACCCGAAGCCATCATGATGATGGTTCCTGAAGCCTGGGAGAAGAATCCATCTATGGAGGATGCAAAAAAGGCCTTTTACGAATATAATTCCTGCATTATGGAACCCTGGGATGGCCCGGCTTCCATACCTTTCACCGATGGAAATTATATAGGTGCGCTCTTGGACCGTAATGGATTACGTCCTTCGCGATATACCCTTACCAAAGATGGGTATGTAATTATGTCTTCAGAAACAGGGGTTATTGATATTGCCCCCGAAAATATTGAGTTACACGGTCGTTT
Organism: uncultured Flavobacteriaceae bacterium; assembly: GCA_963811195.1. Lineage (GTDB taxonomy): Bacteria > Bacteroidota > Bacteroidia > Flavobacteriales > Flavobacteriaceae > Gillisia. The sequence goes on along the minus strand of CAWEQF010000003.1, from coordinate 11,602 downwards.
AGAACCCGGAAGAATGTTTCTGGTAGATATGAATGAAGGAAGAATTATAAGAGATGAAGAAGTAAAAAATAAGGTGGTAAATCGTCTTCCTTATCGAGAATGGTTAAAGGATAACTTACTGCCCCTGGCCCAGGTTCCTTATACCGGACATAAAACACCGGTGGAAAAAGTAGACTTTAATGTTAGAGAAAAGCTTTTTGGATATACTACCGAAGATATAAAAACCATAATCACACCCATGGCTACCCAGGCTAAAGAAGCCATTGGATCCATGGGAGCAGATATTCCTCTTGCTATACTTTCAGACAGGCCGCAGCTTTTATTCAACTATTTTAAGCAATTATTCGCACAGGTAACCAATCCGCCTCTGGACGGAATTCGGGAAGAAATAGTAACCGATATCAGCCTGTCGATAGGAGAAGATCGCAACATTTTTAATATATCCCCTCTACAGTGCAACAAGCTAAGGATCCAAAATCCTGTAATTTCCAATGAAGATCTGGACAAAATTAAGTATATAGATTATCCCGGCTTTAAAGCCAAATCTGTTTCCATATTATACGAACTCGAAAAAGGATTAAATGGTCTTGAAACCCGCTTAGATGAAATTATCGTTGAAATTACAAACGCGGTCGATGATGGTTGTAATATTATTATTCTGTCTGATAGAGGAGCAAATGATAAAATGGCCCCTATTCCCTCCTTATTAGCCTGCTCTTTTGTGCATCATATGATAAAAAAACATAACCGTCGCTCCGCCTTCGGAATTGTGATTGAATCTGCCGAACCCCGGGAGCCACATCATTTTGCATTGCTGTTCGGTTATGGCGCCAGTGCGGTAAATCCATATATGGTAGATGAAATTATTTACAAATTAGTAGAAGATAAGGAAATAGAAATTGAAGATCCTGAGGTTGCCGTTCAAAATTTCAACACCGCTATTGGGAAAGGGATCGTGAAGATCATGAATAAAATAGGCATATCAACCCTCCACTCCTACCGCGGATCTCAAATTTTTGAAATTCTGGGTCTTCATAAGAAGTTTGTAGATAAGTATTTCTCTAACACCCCAACAAGGATAGAAGGAATTGGGTTATATGAAATAGAAAAAGAAATTCAGAAGCGAAGTAAAAAAGCTTTTGAAACTTCAGAAGATGATTCCGAACTGGACCTGGAGATCGGGGGCGACTATCGCTGGAGACGCAATGGGGAAAGGCATATGTTCAATCCTGCAAGTGTCGCAAAACTTCAGCAGGCAGTAAAACAGAATAGTATAAAAAGTTATGAAGAATATTCCCGTTTAATAAATGATCAGACCAAACGATTAATGACCTTGAGGGGAATGTTCAAATTTAAAGATCTTAACCCTATTTCTATAGACGAGGTAGAACCATGGACCGAAATCGTAAAGCGGTTTAAAACCGGTGCAATGTCCTTTGGATCTATTAGCAAAGAAGCTCACGAGAATCTCGCGATTGCCATGAACAGGATTAAAGGAAAAAGCAATTCTGGTGAAGGCGGGGAAAATCCTGATCGGTTTAATAAAAGTTCGGATGGTAATTGGAGAAATTCCGCTATAAAACAGGTGGCTTCCGGAAGGTTTGGTGTTTCTATTAATTATTTAAGCAACGCTCAGGAAATTCAAATAAAAATGGCCCAGGGTGCCAAACCCGGTGAAGGTGGGCAGTTGCCGGGACCAAAAGTAAATCCTGATATTGCTAAAACAAGAAATTCAACCCCTTATGTAGGGCTTATTTCTCCGCCTCCACACCATGATATTTATTCAATTGAGGATTTAGCACAGCTTATTTTCGACTTAAAAAATGCCAACAGGGAAGCCAGGATCAATGTAAAGCTGGTTTCAAAAGTTGGAGTAGGAACTATTGCTGCCGGAGTTGCGAAAGCCAAGGCAGATGTGGTTTTAATTTCAGGATATGATGGCGGTACAGGTGCTTCGCCCTTAACCTCCTTACGACATGCCGGTTTACCATGGGAATTAGGGATTGCCGAAGCACAACAAACACTTCTTCTTAATAATTTAAGAAGCAGAATTATAGTGGAGTGTGATGGGCAGTTAAAAACAGGAAGAGATGTGGCTATCGCCTGTTTATTGGGAGCCGAAGAATTCGGTTTTGCCACAGCGCCATTAGTCGCCTCGGGATGTATAATGATGCGTGCCTGCCACTTAAATACGTGTCCTGTGGGAATTGCTACTCAGGATCCGGAATTACGCAAGAACTTTACCGGTACTCCGGAACATGTGATCAATTTCCTCTATTTTGTTGCCCAGGAATTACGACAGATTATGGCAGATTTAGGTTTTAAGACCATCAACGAAATGGTTGGTCAAAACCAAAAACTGGATATAGATCGCGCAATAGATCATTATAAGGCTCAGGGAATAGATCTTTCAAAAATACTTTATAAACCATTAGTAAAAGAAGGAATGCCGCTTCATAATACCAGCACTCAGAATCATAATCTTGAAAATGTACTTGATTTCGAAATATTATCTAAAGCGCATCCTGCTATTTATAGAAAAGAACCTATGAGTTTGGATTTCAGAATAAGCAATATAAATCGTACTACCGGTGCTATCCTTAGTAATGAAATTTCTAAAATCCACGGTGCCAAAGGGCTTCCAGAAAATACCCTGAATCTAAATTTTACCGGTTCAGCAGGGCAAAGTTTTGGATCTTTTGCTACCCGTGGTCTTCGCCTTAATGTTGAAGGAAACACTAATGATTATCTGGGTAAATCCTTAAGTGGTGCAATTCTTACCATCCGTAAGCCTAAGAAAGCTACATTTAATTCCAGTGAAAATGTGATAATTGGAAATGTTGCGCTTTATGGAGCCATAGATGGAGAAGCTTATATTAATGGTATTGGCGGTGAGCGTTTTTGCGTTAGAAACTCTGGTGCTAAAGCTGTTATCGAAGGAATTGGAGATCATGGTTGTGAGTATATGACAGGAGGAATTGCTGTGATTCTTGGAAAAATAGGTCGAAATTTTGCGGCTGGAATGAGTGGGGGAATCGCTTATATATATAATCCGGAAAACAAACTGGACAAAAATAATTTTAATATGGAATCGATCGAGTTTGAAAAGCTTTCCAAAAAGAATAAATCTGAATTACAGATGCTTATTTCTAACCATCTTAAATATACCGAGAGCGAAGTTGCCCGGGAAATTCTGGCGAATTGGCAGGTGAACTCAGGAAAATTCATTAAAGTGATGCCTACAGAATACAAAAAAGCTCTTAAGAAAATTGAAGAGGAAAGAATTCAAAATCAGAGGATCAAAATCCCAGGGTAAAAACAAAAAAAATAACTTCAGAAAATAACAATTTTACAGGATATATTTTGGAAAATAAAGCTCTCAATGAGGGTTAAAAACAGCATAAAAATGGGAAAATTAAAAGGGTTTATGGAATTTGAACGAATGCAGGAAGAAAATATCCCTGTTAAAGAAAGGGTTAAATCCTACAAAGAATTTAAAAAAAAGTTGCCTGAAGATGAAGTCGAAAAACAGGGAGGTAGATGTATGGACTGCGGGATTCCTTTTTGTCACAGCGGTTGTCCTGTGGGAAATTTAATTCCGGATTTTAACGATGCGGTTTATAATAAACAATGGCAAAAAGCACTACATATTCTTCATTCCACTAATAATTTTCCTGAATTTACAGGAAGGTTATGCCCTGCTCCCTGCGAATCTTCCTGCGTTCTGGGTATTATAGACCCTCCCGTTGCTATAGAAATGATAGAAAAATACATTGTTGAAAAAGGCTTTAAAGAAGGTTGGATTCAGCCAAAGCCTCCTAAACACAGAACAGGTAAGAAAATAGCAATTGTTGGGTCTGGTCCTGCCGGACTTGCAGCAGCACAACAGCTTAATCGCGCAGGACATACAATTACTGTTTTTGAAAGAGATCAAAAAATAGGAGGACTTTTGCGCTATGGTATCCCTGATTTTAAAATGGAAAAATCTGTAATCGATCGCCGATTAAATATTTTAAAAGAAGAGGGGATTATTTTCAAAACAAATATAAACGTGGGCCACAACTATGATATTTCAAACTTAAAAGAATTTGATGTAATTCTACTTTGTGGTGGTGCAACAGAAAGACGAAAATTGCCTATTCCGGGCCAGGATGCAAAAGGAGTTATCCAGGCAATGGAATTCCTGAAACATAACAATGAAGTAGTGGACGGCCTTCATAATTTAGACAATGATCTTAATGCTATTGGCAAAAATGTAATAGTTATTGGCGGTGGAGATACAGGTTCAGACTGCATTGGCACATCCAACCGGCAGGGAGCTAAATCTGTTAACAATTTCGAAATTATGCCTATGCCCGAGAGCAAACGAACCAAAGCCAATCCCTGGCCATATTGGCCATTTACTATTAAAACAACTTCTTCTCATGAAGAAGGTGCAAACAGAAATTGGAAAATTGCCACTAAAGAATTTATTAAGGATAAGAACGGGAGTTTAAAAGCCCTCAAAACTGTGCAAGTAGAATGGGTGAAGGAAGAAAATAAATTGGAACTTAAAGAAGTTCCAAATACAGAAAAGGAATGGCCGTGTGAAATGGCATTATTGGCCTTAGGCTTTACAGGCGCCGAAAAAGTGTTAGTAGAGAAATTAAATCTGGAATTTGATGAAAGAACTAACATTCAATCCCGAGACAATTATCAAACCAATATTCCCAATATATTTGCAGCCGGCGATATCAATCGTGGGCAATCTCTAATTGTCTGGGCGATTTCTGAAGGCAGGGAAGCAGCTCATCATGTGGATAAATTCCTGATGGGAGAAACTCAGCTTCCCACTAAAGGTGAAGGCGATTTGCCAATGGTTTAATTTTAAAATTTGAATGTTATTTTAATGCGGGCTTTTTCCGCGTTGCTACAAAACCGGGCTTTCCGCGCTACGCGGTAGCTTGCTGCAATCCCTGCCCGATAATGGTGTAATCCTTAAAGTGTAGACACATAAAAAAACCCCTTCATCGCATGATGAAGGGGTTTTCAAAAAGAAGGCGGCGACATACTCTCCCACAATACAGCAGTACCATCTGCGCTAACGGGCTTAACTTCTCTGTTCGGAATGGGAAGAGGTGAGCCCCGTTGCTATAGCCACCTTAAAAATTGAGTTAGAAAGTTTCAGGTTTAAAAGTTTCAAGGTTGTATCCTTTTTACTTTTTTACTTTTCACTTTTTAACTTCCACGCCTGAAGCGTAGATAATAACGTTAACATAGAAGGAAATAAACAATTCAAGAAGATCGCTATAGAATAAAAACAGCATCAGGTTTTCCTGTCCCGGCATTGCTGCCGGGACGGGTGCACTAAGCTTTACGGATGATTAGTACCACTCGGCTAAGACATTACTGCCCCTACACCTATGGCCTATCAACGTGGTAGTCTTCCACGATCCTTTAAAGAAATCTCATCTTGTGGTGGGTTTCGCGCTTATATGCTTTCAGCGCTTATCCCTTCCCAACGTAGCTACCCAGCGATGCTCCTGGCGGAACAACTGGTGCACCAGCGGTTGGTCCAACTCGGTCCTCTCGTACTAGAGTCAGATCCACTCAAATTTCTAACGCCCACTGTAGATAGAGACCGAACTGTCTCACGACGTTCTGAACCCAGCTCGCGTGCCACTTTAATGGGCGAACAGCCCAACCCTTGGGACCTTCTCCAGCCCCAGGATGTGACGAGCCGACATCGAGGTGCCAAACCCCCCCGTCGATGTGAGCTCTTGGGGGAGATCAGCCTGTTATCCCCGGCGTACCTTTTATCCTTTGAGCGATGGCCCTTCCATGCGGAACCACCGGATCACTATGCTCTACTTTCGTACCTGATCGACCTGTATGTCTCTCAGTCAAGCTCCCTTTTGCCATTGCACTCTACGCACGGTTACCAAGCGTGCTGAGGGAACCTTTAGAAGCCTCCGTTACTCTTTTGGAGGCGACCACCCCAGTCAAACTACCCACCAAGCATTGTCCTTCCATCGGAAGTTAGGCTTCAAACAAGTAAAGGGTGGTATTTCAACAATGACTCCACCACACCTGGCGATGCAGCTTCAACGTCTCCCACCTATCCTACACATCACTTGTCCAAAGTCAATACTAAGCTATAGTAAAGGTGCACGGGGTCTTTTCGTCCCACAGCGGGTAATCGGCATCTTCACCGATACTACAATTTCACCGAGCTCATGGCTGAGACAGTGTCCAGATCGTTGCACCATTCGTGCAGGTCGGAACTTACCCGACAAGGAATTTCGCTACCTTAGGACCGTTATAGTTACGGCCGCCGTTTACTGGGGCTTCAATTCAATGCTTCGATAAATCTAACATCTCCTCTTAACCTTCCAGCACCGGGCAGGTGTCAGGCCCTATACATCATCTTTCGATTTAGCAGAGCCCTGTGTTTTTGATAAACAGTCGCCTGGACCTCTTCACTGCGGCCCACATTGCTGTGGGCGACCCTTCTCCCGAAGTTACGGGTCTATTTTGCCTAGTTCCTTAGCCATGAATCTCTCGAGCACCTTAGAATTCTCATCCCAACTACCTGTGTCGGTTTGCGGTACGGGCTGCATCCACTCGCTTTTCTTGGAAGTCGATCCGCTGGATTATCACGCCGGCCGAAGCTTTTGTGTACTATCGCCGTGTTACCACTGGCTTTAACGTACTATTCCGTCAGTACGCACCAACTTTTCGCCTCCGTCCGCTTTTAACGTGGGGCAGGTACAGAATTATTAATCTGTTGTCCATCGACTAACCCTTTCGGGGTCGCCTTAGGTCCCGACTAACCCTCAGCTGATTAGCATAGCTGAGGAAACCTTAGTCTTTCGGTGTGCGGGTTTCTCGCCCGCATTATCGTTACTTATGCCTACATTTTCTTTTGTAAGTAGTCCAGCATACCTCGCAGTACACCTTCAACCCTATTACAATGCTCCCCTACCACTTATAACTACTGTTATAAATCCATAGCTTCGGTAGTATATTTATGCCCGATTATTATCCATGCCGAACCGCTCGACTAGTGAGCTGTTACGCACTCTTTAAATGAATGGCTGCTTCCAAGCCAACATCCTAGCTGTCTGGGCAGTTCAACCGCGTTTTTTCAACTTAATATACATTTGGGGACCTTAGCTGATGGTCTGGGTTCTTTCCCTCTCGGACATGGACCTTAGCACCCATGCCCTCACTGATCAACATCATTTTATAGCATTCGGAGTTTGTCAGGAATTGGTAGGCGGTGAAGCCCCCGCATCCAATCAGTAGCTCTACCTCTATAAAACTAATTAATCGCTGCACCTAAATGCATTTCGGGGAGTACGAGCTATTTCCGAGTTTGATTGGCCTTTCACCCCTACCCTCAGGTCATCCCAAGACTTTTCAACGTCAACGGGTTCGGTCCTCCACTATGTGTTACCACAGCTTCAACCTGCCCAAGGGTAGATCACACGGTTTCGCGTCTACCACTACCAACTATAGCGCCCTATTAAGACTCGCTTTCGCTACGGCTCCAATTCTTAAAATCTTAACCTTGCTGGCAACGGTAACTCGTAGGCTCATTATGCAAAAGGCACGCCGTCACAGAACAAGTCTGCTCCGACCGCTTGTAAGCGTATGGTTTCAGGATCTATTTCACTCCGTTATTCACGGTTCTTTTCACCTTTCCCTCACGGTACTGGTTCACTATCGGTCTCTCAGGAGTATTTAGCCTTGGCGGATGGTCCCGCCAGATTCATACAGGGTTTCTCGTGCCCCGCACTACTCAGGATACCACTATGGTTTATGTTCATTACCTATACCGGACTATCACCGTCTTTGGTTTGGCTTTCCAACCAATTCTAATTCTGTTCACAACCAATCCCGTGGTCCTACAACCCCAATCCTGCCGTAACAAAATTGGTTTGGGCTTCTACGCGTTCGCTCGCCGCTACTTGCGCAATCACTATTGTTTTCTTCTCCTCCGGGTACTTAGATGTTTCAGTTCCCCGGGTTTGCCTCCTTGCGGATAACATACCTTCAGTATGCTGGGTTGCCCCATTCGGATACCTGCGGATCAAATTGTGTGTGCCAATCCCCGCAGCTTTTCGCAGCTTATCACGTCCTTCTTCGCCTCTGAGAGCCTAGGCATTCCCCATACGCCCTTAATTAGCTTATGTGCTTTTTACCTAATATGCTCTGTCATTACAGTCAGCCGTGCAGCTTGACCATAACAACCTTATTATTATATTCTATCTTCTTGTAACCTAAATTACAAATTCGATTTTCTCGTATTCTTTATTTCCCAATATGTCAATGAACGTTTCCCCCTCCCTGCTCCCCCGAAGGGGGAGTGATAGTTTCCTACCAATTCCTCCCCTTTGGGGAGGTTAGGAGGGGATAGTGGAGAATATCGGAGTCGAACCGATGACCTCCTGCGTGCAAGGCAGGCGCTCTAGCCAGCTGAGCTAATCCCCCATTCTCTAGTGATGAGTCAGGAGTGATGAGTTATGAGTTTCATAACCCGCTAACCCGCTTCTAGAATTTCCTTTCAATATCTCTTAATGAACTTAGTTGCCTTTGAGCAAAAACTCTGAACTCAGAACTTTTAACTCATAACTATCGCGCTCTGCGCGATTAGTAGTCTCAGGCCAGACTCCCCTCGACTTCGCTCGGGATAAACTTCTCGTCTGTCTTTCGACTTGTAGTCTCAGGCAGACTCGAACTGCCGACCTCTACATTATCAGTGTAGCGCTCTAACCAGCTGAGCTATGAGACTGCAATTAGTAGTGAGCCATTAGTAGTGAGTAGTGAGACTTTTTATCTCAATACTCAGTACTCTATACTCAATACTATATATTATTAAATTGACAGGAATTAAGACCAAAAGATCCTTTTGAAAAAAGATCTCTTCGTAATTGCGATTGCCCTTTAATAGGCAATGCTCTAGAAAGGAGGTGTTCCAGCCGCACCTTCCGGTACGGCTACCTTGTTACGACTTAGCCCCAGTTACTAGTTTTACCCTAGGCGGCTCCTTGCGGTGACCGACTTCAGGTACCCCCAGCTTCCATGGCTTGACGGGCGGTGTGTACAAGGCCCGGGAACGTATTCACCGCATCATGGCTGATATGCGATTACTAGCGATTCCAGCTTCACGGAGTCGAGTTGCAGACTCCGATCCGAACTGTGATAAGGTTTGTAGATTCGCTCCTACTCGCGTAGTGGCTGCTCTCTGTCCTTACCATTGTAGCACGTGTGTGGCCCAGGACGTAAGGGCCGTGATGATTTGACGTCATCCCCACCTTCCTCACGGTTTGCACCGGCAGTCTTGTTAGAGTTCCCGACATTACTCGCTGGCAACTAACAACAGGGGTTGCGCTCGTTATAGGACTTAACCTGACACCTCACGGCACGAGCTGACGACAACCATGCAGCACCTTGTAATCTGTCCGAAGAAAAGGGTGTTTCCACCCCTGTCAGACTACATTTAAGCCCTGGTAAGGTTCCTCGCGTATCATCGAATTAAACCACATGCTCCACCGCTTGTGCGGGCCCCCGTCAATTCCTTTGAGTTTCATTCTTGCGAACGTACTCCCCAGGTGGGTTACTTATCACTTTCGCTTAGCCACTCAGCTCTCAATCGAGCCAAACAGCTAGTAACCATCGTTTACGGCGTAGACTACCAGGGTATCTAATCCTGTTCGCTACCTACGCTTTCGTCCATCAGCGTCAATGACTTATTAGTGATCTGCCTTCGCAATCGGTGTTCTATGTAATATCTATGCATTTCACCGCTACACTACATATTCCAACCACTTCATAAGTATTCAAGAACAACAGTATCAATGGCAATTCTATGGTTGAGCCACAGACTTTCACCGCTGACTTATTGTCCCGCCTACGGACCCTTTAAACCCAATGATTCCGGATAACGCTTGGATCCTCCGTATTACCGCGGCTGCTGGCACGGAGTTAGCCGATCCTTATTCGTACAATACCGTCAAACCCCTTCACGAAAGGGCGTTTCTTCTTGTATAAAAGCAGTTTACAACCCATAGGGCCGTCTTCCTGCACGCGGCATGGCTGGATCAGGCTCTCGCCCATTGTCCAATATTCCTCACTGCTGCCTCCCGTAGGAGTCTGGTCCGTGTCTCAGTACCAGTGTGGGGGATCTCCCTCTCAGGACCCCTACCTATCGACGTCTTGGTAAGCCGTTACCTTACCAACTAACTAATAGGACGCATACTCATCTTATAGCCATAAATGTTTAATTAATAACCAATGCTGATCATTAATACTATGGGGTATTAATCCAAGTTTCCCTGGGCTATCCCCCTCTATAAGGTAGATTGTATACGCGTTACGCACCCGTGCGCCGGTCGCCACCAGATTGCAAGCAATCTTGTGCTGCCCCTCGACTTGCATGTGTTAAGCCTGCCGCTAGCGTTCATCCTGAGCCAGGATCAAACTCTTCATCGTTAATCTTTAAATATACTAACAACTACTAAGCTCTCTTTCTCAAAATTCTCTTCTAGTCTTAATTCTTTATTATTTGTTTTTGATGTATCTAAATACATCAAAACGCGCTGTCAATTCAATATGTCAATGAACTAGCCCTAAAAAGGACTTCTCTTAGCTGGAATTAAAGGACTCGAACCTCTCTTTTTTACCCTACCCGGGATTCCTCTTTTTACTCGTATTTTTCTAGAACTTCGTCGCTCTCAAAGCGGGTGCAAATATACAATCATTTTTTCTTTCCCGACAAACTTTTTTTAGAAAGTTTTTTTCACCCCTTAAATCCTGTCTTCTTCATTCCTTCCAGTACTCAATGAACAACCACTTATTGGCTAAGCGGCTGCAAATATACCACCCTTTTTTGCTTTCCAACAAATATATTTTAAGACTTTTTTAATATTTTTTTCAACCTACTGAAAATCAAAACAAGGGATATAAAAATACTGCCTTTTTTTGAATTCGGAAAATAGACAAATGTTAAAAATCCCTATCGAGAACTGGTCGCAGCAGACCATTTATTAGTCAATTCAAGATAGTTGAATTTTAATGCAGTGGGCTGGGGTTCTAAAATTTTAGCCTGAAAAGAGCGTTGTAATATATCTTCAATTAAATAATCTTCCTGATTAGATTCAGGATGATATTCTTCCTTTAACGAAATATCAAACAAATTGGCGGTCGTATTGGACCAAAAAGCTCTCCACCCGCTTTTTAAGTTTTTAATTAAATTGAAAGCGGTTACGCCTGTTTGCCGGTTTATTAATTTTACCAAGATCTGCCCTTCGGTATGGGTAAGTTTCTTAAGCTGATCTGCAAATTGGTCTTCAATATATTTCTGTACAATTTTTGTATATCTTTTTTGTGCAGAACGTGATTTTATTTGGTCCAACCTTGAATTTAACTCTACCAATCTTTCTGAAGCCAATTTGGCATACGGATATACTTTACGTGTTTTTCTTCTTAAAATGAGATAACGTCTCCGGTCTTCATTAGAATTGAATTTTAGTTTATTTAAAATTACCACTTCATCTAAATCGATACTTTTTCTGGCTATAGTATCCCCCAGAATAATAAAATATTCGGGAGACAGCGT
>CAWEQF010000002.1:0-14944 GCA_963811195.1 uncultured Flavobacteriaceae bacterium | reverse complement strand
ATAAACATGCCGCAACCAATAAAAATTAATACGATTGTTAGCTTGAATTTCAATATAAAATACTTTTTAATTTACATTTAAGTGAACCAAAATCATTCCAAATTTACAATTATTGGACTTGCTGTGGATTTAATTCTTAGTAAATTCGTAGAAAATAATATGCTATTAAACCCTGCTCGATAAATAGAACGTTATTAGTTCACTTTTATTAATCGGCAACAAAAAAATTATTAAATGAAACAAAAGGAAATATTAGATGAAAAATCTCTTCAATTTTTAGAAAAATATCTTAATAATGCGTCCCCCACCGGCTACGAATGGGAAGGGCAAAAATTATGGATGGAGTATTTGAAGCCTTATGTAGATGAATTCATTACAGATACCTATGGTACCGCTGTAGGCGTGATTAATCCTAAAGCCAAATTTAAGGTGGTAATTGAAGGTCATGCAGATGAAATCTCCTGGTATGTAAATTATATTACCGATGACGGCCTTATATATGTAATAAGAAATGGCGGTAGTGACCACCAAATTGCGGCATCAAAAAGAGTGAATATCCACACTAAAAAGGGAATTGTACAGGGTGTTTTTGGCTGGCCGGCTATTCATACCCGAAACAAAGAAAAAGAAGAATCTCCAAAACTGGAGAATATCTGCATAGATGTGGGATGTGACTCTAAAGATGAAGTTGCAGAGCTTGGTATTCATGTTGGTTGTGTAATTACCTATCCCGATGAATTTTTTGTCTTAAACGGAAATAAATTTGTTTGTCGGGCGCTCGATAACAGAATTGGCGGGTTTATGATCTCCCAGGTTGCAAGACTTTTAAAAGAGAATAAAAAGAAACTTCCTTTTGGATTATATATTACCAACTCCGTTCAGGAAGAAATAGGTTTACGAGGTGCAGAAATGATTACTCAACGCATAAAACCTAATGTGGCCATTGTGACCGATGTTACCCACGATACCACTACCCCTATGATTGAAAAGAAAACAAACGGGTATGCTAAAATTAGTGAAGGACCGGTAATTTCTTATGCACCTGCAGTTCAAAACAAATTAAGAGAATTATTGATAGAAACAGCAGAGCAAAAGGAGATTCCCTTTCAACGAGCGGCTTCTTCCCGAATGACAGGAACAGATACCGATGCTTTCGCCTATAGCAACGGCGGCGTAGCCTCTGCACTTATTTCATTACCGCTTCGTTATATGCATACCACTGTAGAAATGGTACATAGAAGTGATGTAGAAAATGTTATTCGGTTAATTTATGAAAGTTTACTTCAAATAAAAGACGGGGAAACATTCAGTTATTTTGACTAATATCGATGTTTTTGAAACAAAAAAGGCTGTTTCTTAACAGCCTTTTTTTATTTGTCCTTCTTGTTTTAGTTAGCTTCAAAATACACAAGCATTTTTACCACATCTCCGATTTCTTTAATTTTATGATCCTTAGAATATTTGCTCATTTTAGGGCTTTCATTCGCCAACTCCTTAAAATCTTTTTTCTTTAATTTCACCTCAACTAAAGGTTCATTATTCATTTGCAGATAATACACCGGATCGATTTCCAGTTTTGCAGGTTGTTCCGTTTCAAAAGAAGTTTTTGCTTCCCTCCCCGGGATAATTTTAGGTTGGGGTTTACAAAAAAAAGACACATTGTTTCCTTTATAATATTGAATTAAATATCCGCTTAAGGTTCTGCCTTCTGAAGTTTTAAAATTTCCAATCCTATAAGAATAGTCTTTAAGCCTGTATTTATAGCGCTCTTGCTTAGGAAGTATATATCTTTCATTTTGATTGGGACTCACTTTTATTTCTATTTGATCGCTCACAACATTATATCTAAAATAGAGCTTTTGTGGATCTGAATCTGTTTCGGTATCTACCAATATGCCGGGTGTAAATTCTTCTTCAAAATAAGGAGAGCCATTGGCATTGTTTAGAACATTAGCGTCCTGAGCGGTATATTCACTCCCTCTGGTTAAGGGAATTAAATTTCCCTGTTGGGCCTTAGAACTCATAAACATCAACAAAAAGAGGCTGAGCGAACAAAATAATTTCATAACTGCTGGTATTATTTTAGAAGATGTATAGCAAAATATCTTTCTAATTTAAAATTTTTAATCGGATAGCGTTAAAATGAAGGGAAAGGAATTTATAAAATTTTTACCAAATATTTATATATTAACTATGGTGCTATCTTATATATTTAAAATAAAAAATATATGACAATAAATGAAGAAGCTCTTGAGGCTTTAATTCATGATCCGCAAAAGGCGGCTTCCTTAGCCAATCTGGTATATCTTTCTGAAGAAGACCTTCCTATTTATCGAAAAAAACACGGAAAAGGATTTATTTATAAAAATGGTGATAAAAAAATATCTGATACAAAACAGATCGAAAGATTTAAAAAATTAGTGATTCCTCCCGCTTGGCGTAATGTGCGGATTTCAGATGTTGAAAATGCGCATTTACAGGTTATAGGTCTGGACGACAAAGATCGTAAACAATATAAATACCATCCCTCATGGAGCGAATTACGTAACCAAACCAAATTCTTTAAAATGGCAGCTTTTGGCAAGGTGCTTCCCAAGATAAGAAATCGAGTAAGCCACGATCTGGAACTTCCTGAAATGAATCAGAAAAAAGTGCTGGCACTCATTGTTCGTTTAATGGAAGAAACGCATATAAGAATTGGCAATGATTATTATGCTCAAAAAAACAAAACCTATGGTTTATCTACGCTTAGAACGCGACATGTGAAAATTCATAAGAGTAAAGCCAAATTTGAATTTGTGGGTAAAAAAGGGAAAGAACATTCTATTACAGTCAGCAATAAAAAATTGGTAGATCTTGTAAATCAGTGTGAAGAAATGCCGGGCTGGGAATTGTTTAAATATTATGACGAAATTGGAGAAAAACAATGTGTTGACAGCGGAATGATAAACCGGTATATTCAGGAAATAAGCGGAAATATCTTTTCGGCTAAAGATTTCAGGACCTGGTCCGCTTCCAAAATATTTTTTGAAACATTACACGAATTGGGATATGATGAAGATGAAAAGCAGAACAAGAAAAATATTATCACCGCTTTAGATATCACTGCAGAAGGACTCGGAAATACCCGTAGCGTTTGCCGCAGCTATTACGTTCATCCATTTATTATTGAAAAATATGAAAAAGGTAGCATTTTGCCCTATTTCAATAAAATTAAAGAAGATGATAAAAATTATTTAGCGCTTTCTTCTTCAGAAAAAGCCTTATTACAACTGGTGCAAGATTTTGAAATTGCGCTATAGTTTTATTTAACTTAGCGGAATGAGAAATACAATTGCCGCCAGAATAGCTGATTTTTTACACCAATATCCCCCTTTTTCCCTTCTTGGGAAAGAGGAGCTTTTAGTTATTTCAGAACAGGTAAAAGTGATTTATCTGGACAAAGGAAAAACAATTTTTAAAGAAGGTGAAAAAGGACATTCCTGGTTTTATGTTGTAAAAGAAGGAGCTGTTGCCCTGGAGAAAACCCAGGATCATAAAACCGAACCCGTAGATAAATGTGATGAAGGCGATATTTTTGGTTTGAGACCTCTTTTTGCTAAAGAAGATTATTTACTTAATGCAAAAACAGATGAAGAAAGCATTCTCTATGGAATTCCTATAGATATTTTTAAACCCTTAGCCGAAAAAAATTCGAATGTAGGTGACTTTTTAATGCAAAGTTTCGCATCGAACACCAGAAATCCTTATTCCAAGGAAGATAAAGGAAAATTGGTCTCCACGGTAGATTCCCGTTTAAAAAAGACAACCAATTTATTCGAATTCCAACCTGCACCTATCACCCGCAAAGTTATTACCCTGCCACCCTCTGCTACCATAAAAAAAGCTGCAGAACTCATGAGTGCCAAAAGATTAGGATCTATCGTAATGGTACAAAATGAAAATCCGGTAGGAATAATAACCGATGAAGATTTTAGAGACCTTATTGCTAAAGGGGGTTTCAAAGAAAATATGCAGGTTTCTGAAATCATGAGCTCTCCTGTAATCTGCTACCCCAAGAATATTACGATCGCTCAGGCCCAAATTACAATGATGAAACATCGTATTAATCATATTTGTATTACAGAAGATGGAACCCCCAATACGCCTGTCACCGGAATATTATCTGAGCATAATATTATGCTTTCTGAAGGAAATAACCCATCAATTCTTATGAAAGCGATCCAGCGATCCAACTCCACTAATGAATTAAAGAAAATACGAAATAAGGTTACCCTCCTTTTAAGGGGATACCTGGAAAACAATATTCCTCTTACGCATATTTCCAAAATCATCTTTGAATTAAACGATGCATCCATTAAAAGAATTATTGAAAGATGCATTAAAAAAATGCCGAAAGACCCTCCGGTGGAATTTGCCTGGCTATCGCTGGGAAGTCAGGGACGAAAAGAGCAATTATTGCAAACAGATCAGGACAATGCTATTATTTTTGAAGAGGTGACCGCCGGGAAAATTGAAGCAGTACGGGCCTATTTTCTGGAATTATCGAAAAAAATAAACAAACGCTTAAGCATTATTGGTTATGAATACTGCCCGGTAGAAACCATGGCAAAAAATCCCGCCTGGTGTCGGAGCATAAACGAATGGAAAGAACAAACCGCCAAATGGATAAGAGATCGAGGAAATGATGAGATTTTACTGAGTTCCATTTTCTTCGATTATGATATAAGTTATGGTGATGTGAGGCTCTCCAATGCCCTTTCTAATTATATTTTTAAAATTACCCGAGATAATAAGTTGTTTTTACTGGCTCTGGCTACTTCAGCTTTACGAAATCCTTCGCCTTTAGGGTTCTTTAGACAGTTTTTGGTAGAGCAAAATGGAGAAAACAAAGATTTCTTTGATATCAAAAAAAGAGCAATCACCCCGTTAACCGATGCGGGAAGACTTCTAATCCTTTCCCATGAGGTAAAAAATCTTAGCAATACCGCCGAGAGATTTGAAAAACTCGCACAGCTGGAACCCAATAATAGAGAGCTTTATCTTTCCTGTTCTTATACTTCAAAAGCCCTGCTGAAATTCCGAACCAAACAGGGATTAAAACATAGGAATGGAGGTAGGTTTATAAAACTTGAAGATTTAAATAAAGAAGAAAAAATGAAACTTAAAAGATGTTTCAAAAGCATAAAAGAAGTTCAGGAATTAATAAAGTATCGCTTCGAAATCTCTTCTTATAATGTTTGATTTTTTTACACATACACACAAAAATCTGCCAGAGTTCTGGAAAAATTATGAAAAGACATTTTCAGAAAAAAAACCTCTGTTAGCATCGGAAACCACCTTTGTGGTTTTTGATACTGAAACCACAGGGTTCCACCTTAAAAATGATCGAATACTTTCCATAGGCGCTGTTAAAATAAAAGGATACGAATTAGAAGTAAATGAAACTTTTGAGTTGTACGTTAATCAGGATAAATTCAACCCGGAAACCGTAAAAATTCACGGCATTATAAAAAATGATATCGCCAATGCCATTTCTGAAGAAGAAGGGATCGCACTTTTTTTAGAATATATTGAAAATTCTGTACTGGTTGCTCATCATAAAAATTTCGATTTAGGAATGATCAATCAGGCGTTACGCCGAAAAGGCCTGCCAAAATTAAAAAATAAAAGCCTGGATACAGGAAAACTTTATAAAGACACCCGCATTGTTTCAAACCTTATAGATCGTGAAAAAAAATACAGTCTCGATGAACTTGCAGAAGCTTTTAAAATAGAAACCAAAGACAGACATACGGCTGCAGGTGATGCCTATATCGCCGCAATTGCTTTTTTAAAGATAACCGGCAGGCTGGATAAAAATCGAAGCCTTAAACTGAAAAAGCTTTTAAGGTATTAACACAAAAAAACCAATTCCTTACGAAATTGGTTTATCATGTTTAAAAGTAATGATTTTTACATTATGGAATTGTCATAGAATTCGAGCAATTTCTTTACATCGTCCAAACCTTTGATTTTGTGATTATCAAAATATTTTTCCATTCCGGGTTTATCTTCAAAATATTCTTTAAAATCCTTCTCTTTTAACCTCACTTCGTGCAAATTTCCACCATCTAATTGGAGGTAATATACCTGATCTATTTTTATGCGAGCCGGTTTTGGTTTATCATAACCTGATTTAGCTTTCGTTCCCGGAATCACATCATATTACGGCTATTGATCCAAGGAAGAAAATTACAGTGAATTTTCCATAATTTCATCTACCGCTTCCGGATTTAACAAGGTAGAAGTATCTCCCATATTGGCAGTGTCTTTAGAAGCAATCTTTCTCAGAATCCTTCGCATGATCTTTCCGCTACGGGTTTTGGGTAAGCTGTTTACAAACTGGATTTTATCTGGTTTGGCAATAGGACCAATTATTTCTGAAACTTCACTCCTAATTTCTTTTTTCAGTTTATCTGAGGCTTTTGCACTATCTCTTAAAATTACGAAAGCATATAATGCATTTCCTTTAATTTCGTGGGGGAATCCTACCACCGCACTTTCGGCCACGGCAGAATGCTCGTTAATTGCATTTTCAATAGGCGCGGTACCCAGATTATGCCCTGAAACAATGACCACATCATCTACCCTTCCGGTAATTCGATAATTCCCTGTAGCATCTCTATAAGCGCCATCGCCGGTAAAATATTTATTCTCGAAAGTAGAAAAATAAACATCTTTATATCGCTGATGATCTCCATAGATGGTTCGTGCCATAGATGGCCAGGGAAATTTGATTGCCAGTTTACCCTCAGCTTTTTTATGGATATTTTCTATTTCTTCTCCTTTTTCATTCATTAAAGCAGGTTGCACCCCTGGTAACGGTAAAGTTGCAAAAGCAGGACGTGTAGGAGTAATCCCCGCAAGAGGAGAAATCATAATCGCCCCTGTTTCAGTTTGCCACCAGGTATCTACAATGGGGCAATTCCCTTTTCCAATCATATCATTATACCAGTGCCAGGCTTCTTCATTTATGGGTTCTCCCACACTTCCCAAAACTTTTAAAGAAGACAGATCCTGGGCGGTTACAAATTCGTCAGATTGCTTTGCCAGCGAGCGAATTGCCGTTGGAGCGGTATAAAAATGTGTGATTTTTAATTTTTCCACAATTTCCCAAAACCGTCCATAATCTGGATAGCTGGGAGTTCCTTCGAACATAACCGTGGTAGCTCCCATTGCCAAAGGCCCATAAATTATATAAGAATGGCCTGTAATCCAACCAATATCCGCCGTACACCAATAAATATCATTATTTTTTTCTGATGAAGCATTATACTGAAAAACATTCGAAAACGTATAAGCGGTACCAATCATATAACCTGCAGTAGTATGCACCATTCCTTTGGGTTTTCCTGTAGAACCAGAAGTATATAATATAAACAACATGTCTTCAGCATCCATTTCCTGAGCTTCACATTTATTATCTACTTTTTCCAGCTCGTTGAACCAGAATTTATCTCTCCCCTCTTTCATATTTACTTTTTCTACAGTTCGTCTGTAAACAATTACAGTTTCTATAGAAGGGGTTTTTTCGAGTGCTTCATCACAGATAGCTTTTAAATTTACCGGTTTTGTACCTCGAAAAACCTGATTGGCAGTAATTAACATTTTACATTTAGAATCGTTAATGCGATTGGCTATCGCTGTACTCGAAAATCCGGCAAAAACTATGGAATGTACTGCCCCAATTCGGGCACAAGCCAGCATGGCAATTGCCAGTTCAGGAATCATGGGCATATAAAGGCAAACCTTATCTCCCTTTTTTATCCCGTTATTTTTTAAAACATTGGCAAAATGTGAAACTTTTACAAATAATTGCCGATAAGTTATATATCTTGATTCTTCGTCGGGATCGTTGGGTTCCCAGATAATGGCCGTTTTATTTCCAATTTTATCCAGGTGCCTGTCCAGACAGTTTTCGGTAATATTCAATTTTCCACCCTGAAACCACTTAACTTCGGGTTTGGTAAAATCCCATTCCAGGGTTTTATCCCATTTTTTTCGCCAGTAAAAATTCTCTGCTATCTTTTCCCAAAACGCTTCAGGATTCTGAACACTTTCTTTATAGGCATTTTTATATTCGGCAAAGGTCTGGATCTGAATATTCTTCATAAATCATTTAATTATTTATAAATACTGAAAAATCTGGTTTTCAAACAACATTCTTTAAAATTAGAGAAAGCATCAATAACCACAAAGCACAGAAGAAAAATAATTTTTATAAAATATATTAAAAGCTACTTTTTCAGAAGAGGAAAAATTAATTGACATACTTTTACCGACGGAATATTTTTCATCCCATCTTATATGAAATACTTATTCTTTAGCCTTTTACTGCTATCCTGCACTATTGTGTTTTCACAAAAATATAAGCTGGCCTGGTCTGAAGAATTTAATTCTTCAACCATAAATACAACTGTCTGGAATTTTGAAAAAGGTTTTTCCAAAAATAACGAACAGCAGTTCTATACAGATCGTCCTGAAAATGCCAGAATTGAAGATGGAACTTTAATTATTGAAGCGCGTAAAGAAAATTATGGTGACGAAGCAAATTATACTTCAGCAAGAATAAATACTTTAGGCAAAAAGGAGTTTAGATATGGCAAAATTGAAGTCCGGGCCAAATTACCTGAAGGCGCCGGAACCTGGCCTGCCATCTGGATGCTTGGCAGCAATCAGGCTGAAGTAGGCTTTCCTGCCTGTGGCGAAATAGATATTATGGAGTTTATTGGTAAATTACCGGGCGAAATTAATGGCTCTGTACATTATCCCGAAACCAATAATATTGATATAAATTCCGCAACTCAAAATTTTAATATTCCGTCTTCAAAAGAAGATTATCATAAATATGCGATTGAATGGGACGGTGCCCATATTTCGTATTTCGTAGATGATAAAAAATATTTCACTTTTAATGTGGACGATGCAAATCGAGCCGGCAGAAAAAATATTTTCAGAAAGCCATTTTATCTAATCCTGAATCTTGCCTTAGGCGGAAAATGGGCCGGAGAAATAGAGGATTCCGCCTTACCGGCACGTTTTTTTATAGATTACGTTCGATATTATCAACTTAAGGAATAAGTTATCTGGATAAATAGTCCAGCACGTTCTTTTCTATTCGGTTTTCAATATTGGACACATCAGCCTTTACAAATTCTTCGCCCGTAATATTCTCATACAATTCTATATATCGTTCTGAAACTTCCTGGATATATTCATCGCTCATCACAGGGATCTGCTGTCCTTCTTTTCCCTGGAATCCTTCAGAAATAAGCCATTGACGCACAAATTCTTTCGACAACTGTTTTTGGGGCTCGCCGCTGTTTTGTCGTTCCTCATAACCCGTCATATAAAAATAGCGGGAAGAATCGGGGGTGTGGATCTCATCTATCAAAACGATCTTACCTTCCGGAGTTTTACCGAATTCATATTTTGTATCTACCAGAATAAGGCCTCTCGAAGCAGCAATTTTGGCACCTCGTTCAAAAAGTTTATAGGTGTAATCCTTCAACACGGCATAATCTTCTTCAGAAACCAGCCCTTTTGCCAAAATTTCTTCTTCCGAAATATCCTGGTCGTGCAATCCCTGTTCTGCTTTGGTAGAGGGCGTAATAATAGGTTCCGGAAAATCATCATTTTCGCGCATCCCGTCCGGAAGTGTAACTCCGCAAAGAACTCGTTTTCCCGCTTTATATTCACGCGCCGCATGGCCGGAAAGATAGCCACGGATCACCATTTCTACCTTAAAAGGTTCACATTTTACACCCACAGCCACATTAGGATCTGGAGTAGCCTGAAGCCAGTTTGGCACAAGATCTTCGGTATCCCTCATCATTTTGGTAGCGATCTGATTAAGGATCTGGCCTTTATAAGGAATTCCTTTGGGCATTACCACATCGAAAGCTGAAAGCCTGTCAGTGGCGATTATTACCAGCTTATCATTTTCAAGCTCGTACACTTCCCGAACCTTCCCTTTGTAAACTGATTTTTGTCCGGGAAAATTATATTGAGTGCTTGTAATTGTATTTTTCATAAAAAACAGAATCTTAACTATTCTTGATGTTCTATTGCTTTGTAGGCTGCGATAACTTTTTTAACCAGTCGGTGGCGAATTACATCTTTATCATCCAGATATACCATTCCAATTCCTTTAACTTCTTTTAGCACTAGTAAAGCTTCTTTTAATCCTGAAACCACACGTCTTGGCAGATCTATTTGCCCCGGATCGCCCGTAATCATGAATTTCGCGTTTTTTCCCATTCGGGTTAAAAACATCTTCATTTGGGCATGAGTGGTATTTTGAGCTTCATCCAGGATCACAAAAGCATTGTCCAGGGTGCGACCTCTCATAAATGCTAAAGGAGCAATTTGTATAACTCCTTTTTCAATAAAAATATCCAGTTTTTCGCTTGGGATCATATCACGCAGCGCATCATACAAAGGCTGCATATAAGGATCCAGTTTTTCTTTAAGGTCTCCGGGTAAGAAACCTAAATTTTCGCCTGCTTCTACTGCCGGTCTCGTTAAAATGATTCTTTTTACTTGTTTTTCCTTTAGCGCTTTTACTGCCAATGCAACGCCGGTATACGTTTTTCCGGTTCCGGCTGGGCCAATGGCAAAAACCAGATCGTTCTTCTTCATAAGGTCCACCAGTTTACGCTGATTGGCGGTCTGGGCCTTTATTAGTTTCCCGCCTACTCCGTGAACCAGGGTTTCGCCACTTTCTGCAGAAGTTGAATAATCATCGCGACTGTTACTGGTAAGCACCCTTTCGATTACATTTTCATCCAGCTTATTGAATTTCACAAAATGATCCATCAGCATGGTAAAACGCCTGTCGAATTCCTCCAACATTTCTTCGTCGCCATATACCATAATCCGGCTGCCGCGTGCTACAATTTTAAGTTTTGGAAAATACTTTTTTAGAAGTTCAATGTGTTCATTTTGCTGCCCGAAAAATTCTCTGGGACTAATTTCTGAAAGTTCGATGATGAGTTCGTTCAAAAGCTATGAAGTTTATGATTAATTTTCATTTATGGACCATAATTATTTGCTTTGCCTCATTTGTAATTCTACTTTTGTAAGTAAGGTAATTGCAGATATTTCTTTTATTTTTACAGGACGGTTTGAATGAAATAAATTTAACTTAGCCTGTTATACAAACTTACATAAAATAAAACGCTACCACCTTAAAAAAATATTAACAATCGCCTATGGCCATCATTACTTTAACGACCGATTTTGGAGAAAAAGATCATTTTGCCGGTGCAGTTAAAGGGACTATTTATTCTGAAATAGAAAATATCCGCATTGTTGATATTTCGCATTCTATTTCTCCATTTCATATTGCTGAAGCTGCCTATATCATAAAGAATGCCTATAAATGTTTTCCCAAAGGAAGCATTCATATAATTGGGATCGATTCTGAATTAACCCCCGAAAACAAGCATCTGGCGGTGTTACTGGACGATCATTATTTTATTTGTGCTAATAATGGTATTCTTTCGCTCATCGCTTCAGAAATTAAGCCCGAAAAGATCGTAGAAATAAATATTCACAATACTGTAGAGACCAATTTTCCTGTCCTGGATGTTTTTGTACGGGTTGCGGCCCATATATCGCGGGGAGGAACCTTAGAGGTTATAGGGAAAAGTATGGAGAATCTGGCTTATTTAAAAGATGTAGAGCCTTACGTGAATTCCGAAAAAAACCAGATAATTGGCCATGTGCTTTATATAGATAATTACGGAAATGTGGTGACCAATATTTCCCGTAAACTTTTTGATAATGTGGGCAAAGGCCGCGAATTTGTAATTAATGCCCGTACCGCCCGTTTTCAGAAAATATATGAAACTTACAGCGATGCGATAAATTTTAAGGTGAACAAGGAAAAACGCGAGGAAGATGGCAAGAAGCTGGCGATTTTCAATTCGGCGGGCTATGTAGAACTCGCGATTTATAAGAGCAATCCAAGTACTGTGGGAAGCGCTTCTACCCTTTTTGGATTGGAATTAAGGAATTCCATTACAATAAATTTTGAATAATTATGTTGGTAAGAATAGTGAAAATGGGATTTATTCCTGAAAAGATTCCGAATTTCCTGGAAAATTTTGAAAAACAAAAATTAAAGATCCGGAATTTTAAAGGCTGTAGCTTTTTAGAACTTTACAGGGATAAAAACAATCCAAATCAGTTTTTCACGTATAGCTACTGGGAAAATGAAAAAGCGCTGGAAAATTATAGAAATTCCAATTTATTTGCTTCAGTTTGGGCAAACACCAAAGTTTTATTTAATCAAAAACCCGAAGCCTGGAGTGTAGATAAAGTTTGGAGTAGTGATAACAAGAGCAATAAGCAGTAATTTAATTAGAACATCTCGACTTCGCTCGATGTGACGGAAGTAATATAAACAGTAGAGAGTGAAGAGTGAAGGTGAAGAGTGAAGGAGCAATGAACAATAGGCAATTATAAATAACTAATAACATCTCGACTTCGCTCGATGTGACAATAGGTCGCAAATACGATTAAGAAACACCAACAAAGAACGACGAACAAAGAACCACAAACAAAGAACACCAAACCAGAAACCACTTTGCAGGCAATTTTAAAAAAAGAAATACAATCATTTTTTTCTACCGCGGTAGGTTATCTTATCATTGGTATTTTCCTTATTATTTGTTCACTATTTCTCTTTGTTTTCAGCGGTTCTTATAATATGCTGGACAATGGTTTTGCCGATTTGAGTCCGTTTTTTAAACTGGCACCCTGGATCTTTACTTTTCTTATTCCTGCAGTTACCATGAAAAGTTTCGCCGAAGAAAAAAGAGAAGGTACCATGGAACTTTTATTAACCCGGCCAATTGGAATAAAAAACCTTATTTGGGGTAAATTTCTTGGAACCTTTATATTGGTTTTATTCGCTCTTATTCCATCAGTTTTATATGTTATTACACTTTATGATCTTGGCGATCCGGTAGGGAATATAGATTTGGGAGTAACCTTTGCCTCTTATCTGGGTCTTATTTTACTGGCTGCCTGTTATACTTCAATCGGTTTATTTTCATCTTCAATTACAAGAAATCAGATTACCGCTTTTATTGTCGCAGTTTTCCTTTGTTTTCTATGCTTTTTCGCGTTTGAAGGAATTGGAAATTATAAAATTTTCGGTAATTCCAGCTACGGGATCGAATACCTGGGAATGAACTACCATTACAAAAGCATGGGCCGGGGTGTAATAGATACCCGCGATGTTATTTACTTTTTAAGCCTTATGAGCCTCTTTCTGTATCTAACTTATAGTAATATCGGGCAAAACAAAATATCAAAATCTTGAAAAGCAACAGGTACTACAAAAATCTCTTTCTAGTTCTAGGTATATTGCTGCTTTTAAATGTTTTAGCAGCAAATATTCACCGAAGATTCGATTTAACAGTAGATCACAGGTACACTTTATCAAAGGCAGCTAAAAATATTATACAAAAAGTTAAAGAACCTGTAATGGTTACGGTTTTTCTGAATGGAAGTTTTCCGCCGGAATTTCGTCGACTTCAGGATGAAACGGCTCAACTGCTTCAGGAATTTGCTATAAAAAACGATAATATTCATTTTGAATTTATAGATCCGTTGGCAAATGATGGAGATGCCAATGCCATTGCCCAGGATTTTTATAATAAAGGAATGACGCCTGCCCGGGTAAGTGTAAAGGAAAATGGAAAATCTAATGAAACTGTAATTTTCCCCTGGGCCATTGCCAGACAGGGCGATAAATCGGTTAAAATTCCCTTATTGAAAAACAAATTGGGAGCAAGCGATGAAGACCGTGTAAATAACTCGGTACAACAACTGGAATACGCATTTGCCGATGCTCTTTCGCAACTGGTAGTTCCCAGAACAAAAAAAGTAGCGGTCATGCGAGGCAATGGGGAATTACCAAATGCCAATATCGCCGATTTTGTAAAAGCCATTCGCCCCTATTATCTGGTAGCTCCTTTTACGCTGGATTCTACGGAAGCAAATCCGCAGAAAACCTTAAAAGAACTTGAGGGTTACGATCTTATTATCGAACCAAAACCCACACAGCCTTATACCGAAAAAGAAAAATACCTGCTGGATCAATACACCATGCATGGCGGCAAAAGTCTCTGGCTGGTAGATAAAGTAGCTATGGAAAACGACAGTCTTTTTAATCCTACCGGGACTGCATTTGCCTTACCACGAAATTTGAATTTAACCGATTTCTTTTTCTCGTATGGAGTGCGCATTAATCCGGTGCTTATAAACGATATCTATTCGGCTCCCATAGTATTGGCGAGCGGCCAGGGCAACAACACCCACTTTACACCTTACCCATGGTTTTACAGTCCGCTTAGTTCTTCCCCAAACTCCCATCCTATAGTCAACAATATTGAAGCAGTAAAATTCGATTGGGCAAGCCAGATAGATACCCTGAAAAATGGAATTAAAAAAACCATTTTACTTTCCAGCTCCCCGGAAACCAAAGTAGAAGGAACACCACGGGAGATTTCCCTGCAAATGATTAACCATAAACCCGAACTATCCACGTATACTTCCGGAGAACAGCCATTGGCTGTATTACTGGAAGGCAAATTTAAATCGGTTTATAAAAATCGGGTAAAACCTTTTAAGATTGAAAACAATCTGGATATCAGCAAGCCTACCCAAATGGTGGTAATTTCAGATGGAGATATTATTAAAAACCAGATGCAAAAAGGAAAGCCCCTGGAATTGGGATTCGACAGATACACCGGAAATACCTATGGAAATAAAGAATTCCTTTTAAATACCGTAAATTATCTACTCGATGACTCCGGGCTTATAGATATTCGATCCAAAGAGGTGAGCATTGCTTTTTTAAATTCAGAAAAAGTAGCTTCTCAACGCA
>CAWEQF010000001.1:0-170000 GCA_963811195.1 uncultured Flavobacteriaceae bacterium | reverse complement strand
CTAAGGTGCTCGAGAGATTCATGGCTAAGGAACTAGGCAAAATAGACCCGTAACTTCGGGAGAAGGGTCGCCCACAGCAATGTGGGCCGCAGTGAAGAGGTCCAGGCGACTGTTTATCAAAAACACAGGGCTCTGCTAAATCGAAAGATGATGTATAGGGCCTGACACCTGCCCGGTGCTGGAAGGTTAAGAGGAGATGTTAGATTTATCGAAGCATTGAATTGAAGCCCCAGTAAACGGCGGCCGTAACTATAACGGTCCTAAGGTAGCGAAATTCCTTGTCGGGTAAGTTCCGACCTGCACGAATGGTGCAACGATCTGGACACTGTCTCAGCCATGAGCTCGGTGAAATTGTAGTATCGGTGAAGATGCCGATTACCCGCTGTGGGACGAAAAGACCCCGTGCACCTTTACTATAGCTTAGTATTGACTTTGGACAAGTGATGTGTAGGATAGGTGGGAGACGTTGAAGCTGCATCGCCAGGTGTGGTGGAGTCATTGTTGAAATACCACCCTTTACTTGTTTGAAGCCTAACTTCCGATGGAAGGACAATGCTTGGTGGGTAGTTTGACTGGGGTGGTCGCCTCCAAAAGAGTAACGGAGGCTTCTAAAGGTTCCCTCAGCACGCTTGGTAACCGTGCGTAGAGTGCAATGGCAAAAGGGAGCTTGACTGAGAGACATACAGGTCGATCAGGTACGAAAGTAGAGCATAGTGATCCGGTGGTTCCGCATGGAAGGGCCATCGCTCAAAGGATAAAAGGTACGCCGGGGATAACAGGCTGATCTCCCCCAAGAGCTCACATCGACGGGGGGGTTTGGCACCTCGATGTCGGCTCGTCACATCCTGGGGCTGGAGAAGGTCCCAAGGGTTGGGCTGTTCGCCCATTAAAGTGGCACGCGAGCTGGGTTCAGAACGTCGTGAGACAGTTCGGTCTCTATCTACAGTGGGCGTTAGAAATTTGAGTGGATCTGACTCTAGTACGAGAGGACCGAGTTGGACCAACCGCTGGTGCACCAGTTGTTCCGCCAGGAGCATCGCTGGGTAGCTACGTTGGGAAGGGATAAGCGCTGAAAGCATATAAGCGCGAAACCCACCACAAGATGAGATTTCTTTAAAGGATCGTGGAAGACTACCACGTTGATAGGCCATAGGTGTAGGGGCAGTAATGTCTTAGCCGAGTGGTACTAATCATCCGTAAAGCTTAGTGCACCCGTCCCGGCAGCAATGCCGGGACAGGAAAACCTGATGCTGTTTTTATTCTATAGCGATCTTCTTGAATTGTTTATTTCCTTCTATGTTAACGTTATTATCTACGCTTCAGGCGTGGAAGTTAAAAAGTGAAAAGTAAAAAAGTAAAAAGGATACAACCTTGAAACTTTTAAACCTGAAACTTTCTAACTCAATTTTTAAGGTGGCTATAGCAACGGGGCTCACCTCTTCCCATTCCGAACAGAGAAGTTAAGCCCGTTAGCGCAGATGGTACTGCTGTATTGTGGGAGAGTATGTCGCCGCCTTCTTTTTGAAAATCCCTTCATCTAATGATGAAGGGATTTTTTTATATGTCTACACTTTAAGGATTACACCATTATCGGGCAGGGATTGCAGCAAGCTACCGCGTAGCGCGGAAAGCCCGGTTTTGTAGCAACGCGGAAAAAGCCCGCATTAAAATAATTAATCGAAGAGAGCTTTTACCAGGGTGAGAATGCCTTTGAACATGCAAAAAATGGAACCTGCACAAATTAAAATTCCTACTATAAGTACTAAAATGTATAAGGGATGTTCCTGATTATGGAAAGCGCTGTATAAAATAGACGGTCCTAAAAATGCTAAGGGTAGGGCTGCTGCCAGGTATTTTATTCCTTTTGCGAGCAGGGAACGATTGGTGTGTTTTCTTTCGGGTGCTTTCATAATTATTGTATAGTGTAATTTACAAAATCGGTTTCGGAGATTCTAAAGTATCCAAATGCAAAATTTTTAGGATTGGTTTCATTAATTATATTTCCTCTTACCGTTGTTGGTTGTGTTTGAAATGGACCTCCATTATTTGTTCCTGCCTGAGCGTTTAATATAAATAAATATTCATAATAGTCTTTTGAAATTCCCTCTAAATCTATTCCTACTTCTTCGCCGCTATGGAGATCTTTATTCGTAAAATAGGCAAAAGTTCGGTTTCCATTAATAAACTCATCGTCTAAAATCTGAAGGGCCAGATCTGAATAAAAAAACTTTATTAAATAATAATTGTTTTGGGATGGAGGATCGTTAAAATAGGCTTTAAGTTCAATATCTTTTCCATTAATTCCGCCATTATCTCCTTGTTCTACCTCTTGTATGGCAGGTACCGATATAAGATTTCCGGTGGCAGTATACTGTTGATTGTTGTAGCTAATCTTTAGGTGGTAGGTAGTATTCTGACGGGGGAAAAACTGTTGATTTATATAAATGCCTGCCTCTCGTTCTGTAAAAATAAATTCATCTCCATCATCGGTAACTACTTTTACCTGTGCCCCGGTTGCGGGGGGAATTTCCTGCTGAAAAAAGGGTGCCGTGAGTGTTAATTTTATAACCTGGTCTTTGCCAGATGTTTCTTTTTGCCATTTTATAGAAGCTTCTACCACCAGCCGTGGTTCTGAGGGTTTAAGATTTACCTGCACCACATCTTCACAACTTAAAAAACAGAGCGAAATTATCAATATCATATAAAAATTAATTTTTTTCATATTTAAAAACTAAAATTATAAGTTACCGAAGGGATTATCCCAAATAAAGACAGCCGTACCGCTTCATTATTTCCCGTATCGGAGTTTCTTCTGAAACTTAAAGAAACGGGATTTTTTCGATTGTAAAGATTATAGATACCAAAGTTCCAGGAAGAATGGTAAGTTTTAGTATTTTCAGGTTTTGGCGTATAGGTAGCAGAAATATCCAACCTGTTATAGGAGGTTAATCGATTGCTGTTACGAGAAGAATACACGGGAATTGTTAGATTCTCGTATTCATATTGTGCTGTAGGATAGGTGGTTGGTAATCCTGTCTGATAGATAAAGTTACTGTTTAACTGCCATTTGTTATTTACGATAAAACTTGCCGTAAGCGAGATATCATGGGTCTTATCGTAGGGAGTGTTATACCAGTTTCCACCATTTATACCAGTTTCTAAAGGAATTCTTCCGGGTGTTTTCTGTTCAGACTTCGATAGGGTATAAGACAGCCAGCCCGTTAGGCGTCCTTTATTTTTTTTGAAGAGAAACTCCAGCCCGTAAGCTCTTGCATTTCCTGGTAAAATTACCTGTTCCAATGCATTATTGGCAATTAAATTTGCTCCATCTATATAATCAATACGGTGCCTGATATATTTATAAAACCCTTCAGCTTCCAAGGAATATTTAGATTGATTAAAATTTTGAAAATATCCTAAAGCTACCTGATCTAAAATTTGTGGTTGGATATATTTTCCGCTGGGGGCCCAAACATCTAATGGCGTAGGAGAACTAGTATTGGTAATTAAATGCAGATACTGGCTCATTCGGTTATAACTTATTTTGAGAGATTGGTGATCATTAAGACTATAAGACAACGAAAATCGGGGTTCTAAATTGATAAATGATTTTTCAACTTTGCTGGAGGGCAACAGATCAGTGCCTACAGGTTCGGCTTTCTGATATATCCCGTATTGTTCATTAAAAATTACCGGCTTGTTGTTTTTATACAAGTAAAGACTGTCCTGGCCAAACCGCGCAAATGTGCTCATTCTTAAACCATATTCAGCAGATATTTTATTGGAAAATTTCTGTTTAACCGAAAGATATACTGCGTTTTCGAAAGCAGACTTCCTGGTGAGTTTTTTATAATTTATTCCTGAAGTGGGAGTACTGGGTTCTATTTCACCGGGATTGAATCCATAATAAGTATTTTGAATTCCATAATTAAGTTTGATATGCTCGTTTATATAATGATCAAAATCATACTTTATATTCATATTTTTAATCCCACTATTCCAGTTGAATTCAACAAAATTAAGGGTTAAACCGTAATAATAATCGCTGTAGATTACCGATAGATTGGTGAAAATGTTCTTAGTAAGGGTATGGTTCCAGCGCAGATTAAATACCGCATTCCCGTACGTATTTTTAAAGCTGTCATTAATATTAAAAACATCTCTTCCGAAGTATCCTGAGAAGAGAATTTTGTTATTTTTATTTATATCATAGCTTAATTTTGTATTAAGATCATAAAAATAAGCTGAATTAGGGTTATTGGTTAATTTTAAAAAAAGATGTGCATACGAGCTTCTGGCACCTACCAAAAATGAGGCTTTATCTTTAACGATGGGACCTTGAAGCAGTAGTCTGCTGGAGATAACTCCAATTCCCCCATTTCCTTCCAATTCTTTACTATTCCCGTCCTTTTGGTAAATTTCGAGTACTGAAGATACTCTGCCGCCGTATTTAGCCGGAATTCCTCCTTTGTAAAGTTTTAAATTTTTTATGGCGTCCGGATTGAAAACTGAAAAAAGACCAAACAAGTGAGAAGCATTGTAAATAGTGGCTTCATCTAGAAGAATAAGATTTTCTCCCACAGCACCACCACGAACGTTATATCCAGAGGAACCTTCCCCTGCATTTGATACCCCCGGAAGTAATAATAACGATTTAACCACATCTACTTCTCCAAAAACCACGGGCATTTGCTGAATTGTACCAATACTCAATTCATTCACACTCATTTCCGGATCCTTGATTTTTAATTGGGATTTGTCCTGCTTAATAATTACTTCATCCAGATCTTCAGTTCTTTCTGATAGTAAAAAATCTTTAGTCTGGTTGGAGGAAAGGGAAAGAGCTTCATTGATTTTTTCATATCCCAGGTAGGAGATGGTAACTTGATGAACGCCCTTGGGAATTTTAAGTGAATAAAATCCATATTCATTGGTAACCGTTCCAATATGAAGAGAGGGAACAGAAACCGTAACTCCCTGCAAAGTTTCATTATTGGCCGCATCTTTTACCGTCCCGTTTAGAACATAGCTATTTTGGGCCAGTAAAGAGTTGCAACCTAATAGTAAAAACAGCAGTAAAAATTTCAATACAATTTTTTATGTAAATATACATTACAAAGCTGCAATGGAAAAAGAAATGATCTTTATGGTAAATGTTTTATACATTTTGATGCTTTACCCAAAATTTATCCTGAATTTTAGATAGAATTTTGTGATACAGGTAAGAGTAATGAGGTCTTTTATTTTGGAAGAAATCTGTATGTTCAGATAGTAAATCTGAATTTTCTGCTCTTAGCCGATCGTGCATTTCTTTCTTTGCCTGCTGAACAAAAATATGGTTTTTGGTTCCTGTATGCTGAAAGATGTATTTATCAATAAGTTTCCAACTCTCTACATAACTTTTTAAACCGGCAGGAGTGGTAACCGTTCCAGTAATTCTATTGCCACCTCCTGTTCGATATAGAACATAAGTATTGCGACAAAAAACTATTTTTGAAGTCTGTAAAAGAAGCCTTGTAAAGAATTCTCCATCATCATTTACAGATAAATTTTCATTCCATTTCCCGGATTTCAGAATAAGTTCTTTCGGAATTAAAAATACGTGTAAAGGAAAATAGGTAAATCGATTGGCAAATTCTTTATACAACGCTAACGGAGTTGGAAAATTTTTATATGAAGAAAGACCCTGGTATACTCTTGGCGTTGACCATTTTGGTTTTTTCCCTCCCCATTTACAGGTAGCGATGCTATTAGGAATAGTATTTTCTAATACAACTACCTGCACTTCTAATTTATTGGAAGAAATGAGATCATCAGAATCCAGAAATTGTATATACTTTCCTCTCGATTTCTCTATGCCGATATTTCTGCATGAAGCGGCTCCTTTCGGTGTGTTTGCAGGACGGGGAATACGAATGAACCTGGTATCAGATTCTATAAATTTGCTGATTATTTCTTCGGAATTATCTACAGAACCGTCATCGATAATAATACATTCCCAGTTTTTGTAACTCTGATTTTTAACAGAATCGAGAGTCTCACCAATAATATGGGCTCTGTTAAAAGTGGGAATAATTATGGAAACTAGAGGATTCATAAATTCCTTATTAAAAAATAAACGGGCCGGAGGAAATTCCGACCCATTTCTAATTATTCAATTACCAATCAAATTACTTCAGAATATTATTAAAGGTTTCGCTAGGGCGCATAGCTGCACGCGTTAAAGCTTCATCCGGATAATAATATCCACCAATATCCACAGGACTGCCCTGGGCTTTTATAAGGTCATTCAAAATAGTACTTTGGTTCTTTTCTAATTTTTCGAAAAGCGAAGAAAAATACTTCTTAAGTTCTTTATCTTCTTCCTGATTTGCAAGAGCTTCTGCCCAATATAAAGCAAGATAAAAATGGCTGCCACGGTTATCCAGCTCATTAACTTTTCTGGAGGGGGAACGATTGTTTTTAAGGAACTGTTCAGTAGCTTCATCCAGGGTTTTAGAAAGAATTAGCGCTTTATTGTTGTTCAGCTTTTCTCCCATAAATTCCAGGGAAACAGCCAGGGCTAAAAACTCTCCCAAAGAATCCCATCTTAGATGGCCTTCTTTTAAAAACTGCTGAATATGTTTTGGAGCCGAGCCTCCTGCACCGGTTTCAAATAAACCGCCGCCCTTCATAAGTGGTACTATAGAAAGCATTTTCGCGCTGGTTCCCAGTTCCAGAATAGGGAACAAATCTGTAAGATAATCCCGTAGCACATTTCCAGTTACTGAAATAGTGTCTTTTCCTTCTTTGACTCTTTTTAATGTATAATTAGTAGCATCAACCGGAGACATTATTTGAATATCTAATCCTTGAGTATCAAGATTTGCTAAATATTTTTTTACTTTTTTAATTACTTCAGCATCATGACTTCGGTTTTGGTCCAGCCAAAATATAGCCGGCATTCCTGAAGATTTTGCACGACCTACGGCAAGATCCACCCAGTTTTGAATAGGGGCATCTTTTACCTGGCACATTCTCCAGATATCGCCTTTTTCAACTGTATGTTCTATAAGGATTTTACTTTCTGAATTTACTACTCTTACAGTTCCTGCAGTCTGAATTTCAAAAGTTTTATCGTGAGAACCATATTCTTCAGCCTTCTGTGCCATTAAACCTACATTTGGAACAGTTCCCATGGTTTTAGGATCGAAAGCACCATTCTTTTTGCAAAAATCGATAGTGGCTTGGTAAATTCCTGCATAACTACTATCTGGGATAACCGCTTTTGTATCCTGGGTTTCTCCTGTGGCATTCCACATTTTACCAGAATTCCTAATCATAGCGGGCATAGAAGCATCAATTATCACATCGCTTGGTACGTGAAGATTGGTAATTCCTTTATCTGAATTTACCATTGCCACAGCCGGTCCATTTTCAAAACCTTTATCCACAGCTTTAACAATTTCATTTCTTTTATCCTCCGGTAAATTTGGAATAGCCGCCAGAAGATCTCCTAAACCACTTTTTACGTTTACTCCTGCCTTATTTAGAACATCGCCATAGGTATTAAAAAGATCGCTGAAGAAAACTCTAACTGCATGTCCAAAAATAATTGGGTCGGAAACTTTCATCATCGTTGCTTTCATATGAAGCGAGAAAAGCACATTTTTATCTTTGGCATCTTTTATTTGTTCCTTCAGAAAATCAATTAGAGCTTTTTTGCTCATTACAGTAGCGTCGATGATCTCTCCATCTAGCACTTTCAGGTTATCTTTTAAAACTGTTTTATTTCCGGAAGCATCTTCTAATTCTATTTTTAAAGTATCGGGAGAATTTAAGGTGAGGGATTTTTCGTTGTGGAAAAAGTCTCCACTTTGCATTGTAGACACATGAGTTTTGGAATCTGCACTCCATTCACCCATACTGTGCGGATGTTCCTTGGCGTAATTTTTTACGGCTTTTGGAGCTCTCCTGTCAGAATTTCCTTCCCTAAGTACTGGATTTACAGCACTTCCTTTTACCTTATCATAACGCTGTTTAATATCTTTCTCCTCGTCACTTTTAGGTTCATCGGGATAATTAGGCAATGCGTATCCTTTTTCCTGAAGTTCTTTAATGGCTGCTTCCAATTGAGGGGAAGAAGCACTGATATTGGGAAGTTTTATAATGTTTGCTTCCGGTTCATTTACTAATTCTCCTAATTCCTTAAGAGTATCTGGAACTATTTGTTCCTTGGAAAGATAATCTGGAAAAGTAGCCAGGATTCTTCCCGCCAGAGAAATATCTTTAGGTTCGATTTCTATATTTGAAGATTGGGTAAAAGCCCTGATAATAGGTAAAAAGGAATATGTTGCCAGCATAGGTGCCTCATCGGTCCTGGTATAATAAATTTTGTTTGGTTTTGACATTCTATCTTTTATTTTTTACACAGAATGAAAGAGGATTTTGCATTCAAACCTCTTCAAATAGTATTCTGTATATTATTAGAAAATGGTAATTAAAAAGTATTTGAGGGATATTTACATCCTTTCCTGCGAAGATAACATTTTTACTTATTTTTTCATAACTCAGAGGGTTCGAAAACCCTAAAAATTGCCCATAAAAAAAAGCCATTTCAATATATTGAATACTGAAATGGCTCCTAACGAAATAACGTTTTACCGTCGGGTCTCTTTCGAAACCAAAATAGATCAATTACTTAAAACCTACCGCGTGCGTTATTTCACTTGAAATAACTTATTTCACCTAAGTGAAAAGAATTATCTCAAAGTTGCTTTTACCTTTCAAACTACTTTTGCTATACAAAAAACTCGTTCTATAGAAGGTAAAAACCTATGTAAAGAATTTTGTTTCTTTACAGATGTCTAACAAAATCCGGAAATCCTTTTGTCATTCCTTTTCTTTTTAAACATATTTAAATTTAGTCTAGTTTATCTAATTTCACAAGTTTTTTAACTAATTAGTTATCAACCTCTTATCCTTATTTTTATCAACTATTGTTAATAAGTGAAGTAGCTTTTAAATCTGGCTAAACCTCTGGGATGTTGGGAATTTCTAATTCCGAATCTTTAAAGTAATGAACAAAAAAAGTCTCGCTACAAGCGAGACTTTTAAACTTTTAAAAGAGAAAAAATTATCTTCTTTCTTCTTTAATACGTGCTTTTTTACCAGTTAATCCTCTAAAGTAATAAATTCTTGCTCTTCTTACAGAACCACGTTTATTAACTTCAATTTTTTGTAAGGCCGGTAAATTTATAGGGAAAATACGTTCCACACCAACAGTACCACTCATTTTACGAATAGTAAAAGTTTTAGCAGCGCCGGTTCCTTTTACCTGGATAACCACCCCTCTAAAAAACTGGGTACGGGTTTTAGCACCCTCCTTAATTTCATAGTAAACGGTAATAGTGTCTCCGGCAGAGAACTCGGGAAATTCTTTTTTAGTAACGAATTCGTCTTCTACAAATTTAATTAACGATTCCATAGGTCTTGTTTTAAAGTGATTTCTAATCAACATTCACGGTTTTCGCCAGAGGTTGCTTCAGAAATGTGTGCAAAATTAGAAATTAAAACAGTATAAACAAGGATAATTTTAAATTATTCTTCATCCAGTAGATCGGGCCGTAATTGTTGGGTACGTTTATAAGATTGGTCTTCCCTCCATTTCTCAATTTTTGGAAAATTCCCCGAAGTTAAAATTTCAGGAACCTGCCAGCCTTTATATTCTGCGGGACGAGTGTAAACGGGAGGGGCAAGAAGGTTGTCCTGAAAACTGTCTGTTAAAGCCGAAGTCTCATTTCCCAACACGCCCGGAATTAAACGAATAATCGCATCGCACAATACTGCGGCACCAAGTTCGCCACCCGAAAGTACGTAATCACCAATGGAAATTTCCTTTGTTATAAAATGATCTCGTACCCGTTGGTCTACCCCTTTATAATGACCACAAAGTATAATAAGATTTTCTTTAATGGAAAGTGTATTTACCATTTTTTGATGCAATCTTTCCCCATCAGGCGTCATATATATAACTTCGTCATACTCTCTTTCCGATTTCAGTTTGGAAATGCATTTGTCTATAGGTTCAATCATCATTACCATGCCTGCGCCACCACCAAACTGGTAGTCATCGATCTGTTTATAATTATCGGTTACATAATCCCTTAAATTATGTAAATGAATTTCTACAAGACCCTTTTCAATAGCTCTTTTCAAAATAGAAACATCAAAAGGACTGGTTAAAATATCGGGAACAACCGTAATAATATCTATTCGCATTTCAGCATAGTTTGGGATGCAAAGATGGGGAATATCTTAATAAGAAGAGGAGTTTCTAAAATTCTATTTCTCGTTCGTTTTGTTGCGTTCATCCTGCAATTGTCTGCCTAAACGCTGCTCTTTTTCTAAAGATTTTGCCCTGTAAGCTTCAAATTCCTTTTCGGTGGCATTTAATTTATTTCTTGCTTCCAGCGTTTGGGAATGTTCATTGTTATATTTATATATAAAAAACAATAAAGCAATTACTAAAATGGCAACTACTATCCACATAAGGGCTTTATAGCTTCCTTTGCTGAAGGGCATACCTAAAAAAGTAAGCGCATCTTTTTCTGCATTCACTTTTTGAAGATTTTGCCGAGTGGTTTTTAAATCGGTTTTAAGGCTGTCTATTTCCTGTTGTTGCTGGCTAATTGTATTTTGCTGAGTTATAATTTTATTATTAAGATCTTCAATAAAAACCGAGGTGTTTTTCTTTAGTTTCTGAAGATCGTTATAGTCTACAACCTTGTAGCCCTGATAATCATTAGAGGTTTCCATTAAATGGGTGAACTGATCCTCAATAGGGTTTTGTGAAGTAATGGTATCCTGAGCCTTTATTTTGCTAAAGAATAATAAGGTAAGAATACTTAAAAATAATGCTTTATTCATTCTGCTTTTTTTTGGTTAATTCTATAAGAACGGCTCTCCAAAAAACTTATTGCCAATACATGATATTAGTTAGAATCTTTTCTTTGTTTGGCATCTTTATAATTAATATCGGTATCTACCTTTCCTTTAAAAGCTTTTATCCATCCATTCTTAAAGATATTAAAAACTGTGGGGAAAAACTCGGCGTCCAGCGTTTTATTTAAATCTCCGCTAAGGGGAACTTTAGTGGCCAAAGTATCTGTACCGTGATTTTCCAGCAGAAACTTAAACATTCCCACAAAGCCTTCCCATAACTTTTTAAAAAAACCTTCATCTTTATTTCCTAATAAGGTGGTATTAATAAACATAGGTTTAAGATATCCTTTTAAATATCCGTCTGCAATGGCTACTTCACTATAGAGCTCAAAAGTTCCACTTTTAAAATTAAGTCCTGCATATTTTTCTGAAATATCATTAATGGCAGTAACATTTGCTTTTTTAAGTGAAAAATCCATGTCCATATCCGGAATTCTCTTCAGCAGATTCATATTTCCTTTTAAAGAAACTTTTCCATTGCCCATAGAAATGGCGGAAGCACTGAGATTGGAGGGTAATACTTTCTCTTTATTTACCACATTACTAAGGTTGGTTGCCTGGAGATTGATATTATCCAGAAACATATCGATTTTAGGATCTGAAGAAAACTGTACAAAGTTAGCCTGTCCCTGGGATATAGCCAGGTGGTTAATATCAAAAGGAACAAGGTTTTTTAAAGCCCGGGTCCAGTCCTGGGTTTTGGTATCGATGGTATCTTTATTTTGCTGATCTTCAAAAATATAATTGAATTTAGGATGAGACATTTCAATCTCGCTAACGATTTTCCCGTGAATTAGCGAATGCCATTCTATAGAAATATCAGAATTCGGAAAATCGAGTAACGGGGTGCTGGTTTTGGCATTTTCTTTCTGCAACACCAGTCCTTTAATTACGTAGGCTCCGCGGTACAGGGCGACATCAATATCTTCTACATGGCCAACATATCCCGGAATACTATTAAGAGTTTTGTTTACGTACTTTTTTAAAAAGTACGGTAGCATAAGTCTGGCAATTATTAAAATTAAAAGAATAACCAGCGGCAGAGTGTATCTTTTTCTGGGGATTTTTCCTCTCTTTTGCTCCTTTTCCATGTAAAGGCTATTTGTAACAAAATTCAGATTAACCAATTAATTTTATAGTTAATAAAATGCCAAAAACTAAAAAAGCCCGCTATATGGCGGGCTTTTTTTAAGAAATTTATGATTAATAATAGGTATATCTTCTAACTTTTGCTACATACTTGGCCAGCCTTACTACCTGCTGGCTATAGCCAAATTCATTATCGTACCAAATATATAATACTATGTTTTTTCCATCATCGGTAGCAATAGTCGCTTTGCTGTCGTAGATGGAAGGTGCCGAAGAACCTATAATATCTGAAGATACAAGTTCATTATCCAGCGAATATTTTATTTGTTCTACTAAATCTCCCTGAAGCGCATATTTTTTAATAATGCTGTTTACCTCCTGGACCGAAGTTGTTTTTTGAACTTCAAGATTAAGAATTGCGAGGGAACCATTAGGAACCGGAACTCTAATTGCGTTACTGGTAAGTTTTCCTTCAAAAACGGGTAAAGCCTTGGCCACCGCTTTTCCTGCGCCGGTTTCGGTAATTACCATATTTAATCCTGCGGCGCGACCTCGCCTGTACTTGTGATGCATATTATCTACCAGATTTTGGTCGTTTGTATAGGCATGTATGGTTTCCAAATGGCCGTGAATTACGCCAAGGGATTCCTCTATCGCCTTTAAAACCGGGGCAATCGCATTGGTAGTACAACTTGCAGCGGAAAAAATATCGTTTTCGTCGGGATCATACTCTTTATGATTCACCCCATGAACAATATTGGGAATTCCTTTTCCCGGAGCGGTTAAAAGAACTTTCGAAACTCCTTTAGATTGTAAATGTCGGGAAAGCGATTCTTTATCCCGAAAAGCACCGGTATTATCCAGAATCAATGCATTTTTAATACCGTATTTGGTATAATCTATTTCTTCGGGAGAATCGGCTGAAATAAAATAAACGGTGGTACCATTTATAATTAGAGCCGATTTTTTTTCATTAATAGTAACGGTGCCTGAAAAATCTCCGTGGATAGAATCATTTTTTAATAACGAGGCCCTTTTTTCAAGGATGGTAGCGTCTATCTTCCCTCTAATAACAATTGCCCTTAACCTTAATTGGCTGCCTTTTCCTGTACGGGTCATGAGTTCTCTTGCCAGTAAACGCCCAATTCTTCCGAAGCCATATAAAACCACATCTTTGGGAGTAACCTCCGCATATTCCCTTGCGTCTTTAAGCTTATCGGCAATAAAAGCTTTGGCGTTACTATACTCTATATCCTCTAAATGATATTCGTAGGTAAGTTTTCCTATATCCAGTTTTGCCGGCGGAAGATCAAGATCTTTTATGGCCTGCGCAATTTCTACGGAATCGAATATGGAAATAGGTTTTTGAACAAATTCACCGGCATATTCATGTAAATGAAGAATATCGCTAACGTTCAGGTTGATAAGCTGATTTCTGAAAAGAACCAGTTCTATAGATTTATCGTACCATAAATCGCTTACTATTTTAATGAATTCTACCGATGCTCTTCTGCGATCGGCCTGAAAGGAAAGTTCCTTTTCATAAACTTCGTTTGATCCCATTTTATAAGTTTAAAAATCGCTGCAAAAATATAGATTTCAAACGTTTTCGTAAAGAATTTCTATAAAAAAATAATCCGCTGCGATTTCGCAGCGGATTATTGATAATCTTTCAATTTTTATTATCTGAAAATATAAGTCTGTTCCTCTCCTTTTTGATTCACAAAGGTAACGCTTAAAGGTTCATTGGGGTCCTGTTCATTAACAATACTGCGTACATCATCAATATTTGATACATCTTCGTGATTAATTTTGGTAATGATGATTCCTACCAAGCCCTGAGATTGCTGATCGCCTTTAAGAGCCCTGCTTATCCTTACTCCGTGGCCGGTGTTAAATTGTTTTAAATCATCTTTGGAAGCATTGGTTACTTCAAGCCCGATAGCATTAATATCAAAAGATTCATATTTGGTGAGTTTTACCTTCAGGTCTTTAAGATCTCCATCTCTTAAAATCTGAACATCTACCGTGTCGTCTGGTCTTTTAGCATTGATATACCCTGTAAGGTCCGACATTTTACGAATTTTAATATTATCTATTTTCTCTATAACGTCGCCAGATTTAATTCCTGCTTTGGCAGCTCCGCTTCCGGATTCAACATCGCTTACAAATACACCCTGAGAAACATTCAAATCGTATTGCTTGCTAATGGCTGGTTGTACATCTCCACCCCGAATTCCCAGAATTCCCTTTTGAACATTTCCGTATTCCATAATATCTTCAACCACTTTGCGTGCAATATTGGAAGGCACGGCAAATCCGTATCCTATATAGCTTCCGGTTTGCGAGGTTATAGCAGAATTTATTCCTATTAATTCACCATTAATATTTACCAGTGCACCCCCGCTGTTTCCGGGATTTATGGCCGCATCGGTTTGAATAAATGACTGGGGATTTCCATCACCTGCATTTAAATCCCGGGCCTTAGCGCTAATAATTCCGGCCGTTACTGTAGAAGTAAGATTGAAAGGATTTCCCACAGCTAACACCCATTCCCCCAATTTCACATTGTCTGAATTTCCGAAGGGGATATAATCCAGATCTTTAGCGTCTATTTTTATAAGAGCAATATCGGCTACAGGATCTGTACCTATTACCTTTGCTTTATAGGTCTTATTATTATTTAAAGTAACTTCCAGTTCATTCGCGCCTTCAATCACGTGGTTGTTGGTAACAATATATCCATCGGGAGTAATAATAACTCCGGAACCAGTACCACGGAGGGCTTTTCCTCCATTGGCACCGTGAGCATAGTATTCCCAAATATTATGGGGCTGTCCAAATACGGCCACATTCTTAACGTGTACTACCGCATGAACGGTTTTTTCGGCAGCGTTGGTAAAATCGACATTCGTTCCAGAAACAGTATTATTGTAAGAGGTCGGGAGAACATTTGCGGTTTGGGAGGTCGGGGGATTGTTAGGATAAAAAGTTGGATTTTCAGTGAAGAATAATTTGTAAGAACCTAGGGTTAAAATGCCTCCCAGCATAGAAACGCCT
This sequence comes from uncultured Flavobacteriaceae bacterium, assembly GCA_963811195.1. GTDB lineage: Bacteria > Bacteroidota > Bacteroidia > Flavobacteriales > Flavobacteriaceae > Gillisia. The sequence goes on along the minus strand of CAWEQF010000001.1, from coordinate 154,868 downwards.
AATAGTGTTGCTAACTTTTTCATTTCATTAAACTTAGTTTTATTAATAAATTCAGTATAAAATTAAAGAACAGATTAAAGGAAATTAAAACTTTAACCACCCTTTAACAACGGTAAAATCTGTGATAATGTTGTACATTTGCAGTGCAAAATTTGAAGATAATGAAAGTTGAATTCTTTAAATTCCATGGCGCAGGAAATGATTTTATCATGATTGATAACCGTCATGATATTTTCCCCAAAAATGATACCACACTGGTAAATCAATTATGTCATCGCAGATTTGGCATAGGTGCAGACGGGCTTATTCTACTGGAAAACTCTGTAGATCAGGAAGAAGATTTTAAAATGGTTTACTACAATAGCGACGGAAATCCAAGCACTATGTGCGGTAATGGAGGCAGATGTATTGTGGCTTTTGCAAAATCGCTCAAGATTATTAATGATCAAACGGTGTTTGGAGCTATAGATGGTCGCCATTCTGCAATTGTAAAAGGAGAAGTAGTGAGTCTTAAGATGCAGGATGTTTTAGCAGAAGATCTGAATCAAAGAGAATTATTTCTGGATACCGGATCTCCCCATAGAGTTCTTTTTTCAGAAAAAGTGGGAGATATAAATATTAAAAAAGAAGGTTCGCATATCCGATATAGTGAGAAGTATCAAAATTCCGGAGGTACAAATGTTAACTTTGTGCAACAGATCAATGAGGATACATTTATGGTACGTACCTATGAAAGGGGAGTGGAAGATGAAACTTATTCTTGTGGTACAGGGGTAACTGCAGTTGCCATTGCTGTTCATGCGCTTCATAAAACTAATTCCAACAATGTTAAACTAAATACACCAGGAGGACAACTGGAGGTTAACTTTAAAAGAAATCAAAAAGGAAACTATTACGATGTCTGGCTAAAAGGACCGGCTAAAATGGTGTTTAAAGGGGAAATAGAATGCTAACCTTAAAAGGAGAAAATGTTTATCTGAGAGCTCTGGAACCAGAGGATCTGGATTTTATCCTGGAGGTTGAAAATACCGAGGATTTTTGGGAAATAAGCTCTACCCGGGTTCCTTATTCCAGATTAATTATAAGAAAGTACCTGCAAAATTCACATAGAGATGTGTATGAAGTAAAGCAGCTCAGGCTTATGATATGCGATGTGGAAGACGGTTGCCCTATAGGGCTTGTAGATCTTTTTGATCTGGAGCCTAAAGATCGAAGAGCGGCTTTAGGAATTCTTATTGCCGATAAGAATTATCGTGGGAAAGGTTATGGCAGGGAGGCCTTAACCCTTATTTGTAATTATTGTTTTTCCCATTTGGAACTGCATCAGGTATATGCAGGAGTAACCGCAGATAATTTACCAAGTATAAAACTTTTTGAAAACAATAATTTTCAGAAAACCGGGATTAAGAAGGATTGGATCCTTGTAAACGGCAAATTTAAAGACGAGATTTTATATCAATTAATAAAGCATGTACATTAAAAAAATTTTACTGGCCATTGTTCTAATAGGACTGGTTTTGTTGGGAATTTTCAGTTATCATATCTACAATGTAATACTGGCTTCTAATACAGCATTTACTACCAAAACAAAAGTGGTTTACATTCCTACAGGGGCCAGCTATGCTACAGTAAGGGATAGCCTTAGCAAAGTGTTAGATGATATGGACTATTTTGATGTGGTTGCGCAGAAAAAAGGCTATATAGGAAACGTAAAAGCCGGCCGGTTTATTCTTAGAAGGAATATGAATAATAATCAGGTAATTGATGTTTTAAGAAGTAAGAATACCCCTGTTGCTGTGGTATACAATAATCAGGAGCGATTAGAAAATCTCGCAGGGAGAGTGGCTACACAAATTGAAGCCGACAGTATCTCTTTGTTGAAAGCGATGAAAGATACTTCCTTTTTAGCGAAAAACGGTTTTACTTCAGAAAATGCCCTGGCCATGTATATTCCCAATAAATATGAGTTTTTCTGGAATACCTCTGCTGAAGATTTCAGAGAAAGAATGTTAAAGGAGTATAAAAGATTCTGGACGCCTGAAAAATTGGCAAAAGCAAAAAAAATAGGTTTAACCCCCGAACAAGTCACTGTTCTTGCTTCTATCGTGCAGAAGGAAACCTCGAAATTAGAGGAACGTCCCAAGGTAGCGGGAGTTTATATTAACCGGTTAAAAAAGGGATGGAAACTCGAAGCAGATCCTACAGTTATTTATGCCATTAAACGAAAAAACAAAGATTTCGATACTATTATAAAAAGGGTTCTATATAAAGATTTAGAATTGGATTCCCCTTATAATACCTATAAGTATGCAACATTACCGCCCGGTCCCATAACCATGCCCGATATTTCTTCGTTAAATGCCGTGCTTAACTACGCTAAGAATGATTATTATTATTTCGTTGCCGATGTAGAAAATTTCGGATATCACAAATTCTCTAAAACACTTTCTGAACATAATCGAAACAAAAAAGCATATATAAACTGGATTAATAAGAAGGGAATTAATAGATAAGAATTTAAATTTTTAAAAAAATAATATTTATCTGTTGAAACAATAAGTTAAGAGGTTAAACAATTATCTGATTTTCAGCCTCTTAAAAATATTAACTTCTATATCGATTTCTTAAAATTTGTTTAACATACTGTATATCAATTTATTAAAAATTGTTGTATCTTTGCACGTCGAATTTGAAAAGAGATTTAACACTTTGGTGTTCTTTTCATAATTAAACAAATATGAGAAAGAAAGTTGCAAAATTTTCAATCCTTCCTATTTTAGCAGGATCTTTATTTTATAGCTTTTCTACCAAAAAAGCCGTAGATCTGGAGATATTTGCTACCTCTCCCAATGAAACCTTGCATTATACAGCTATTTCTATGGACAGCAGTGCTGCTATTAGCCATATTAAGGTGAAAATGATGCCAACCCTTGGGAAATCTTATATAGGGTTCAAAGAGGCGGTTGCCTTTAAGGAATCCAGGGGAGACTATAATACCATTAACAAATACGGGTATATTGGCAAGTATCAGTTTGGTAAGGGAACGTTAAAATTGATTGGAATTTACAATACAAAAAAGTTTTTGAATTCTCCGGAACTTCAGGAAGCGGCATTTTATGCCAACGCGGCCCGAAACAAGTGGATTTTAAAAAGGGATATAAAAAGATTCGTTGGTAAAAAAATGAATGGTATTCTTATTACCGAATCGGGAATCCTTGCAGCAGCTCATCTTGCAGGTCCCGGAAGTGTAAAAAAATATCTACGCAGCTGGGGAGCAACTGCATTTAGCGATGCTTTTGGTACAACTATCGGGTATTATATGAAACGTTTTGGCGGATATGATACGTCTTTCATAAAACCGGTGCGAAATGCCAAAGCGGTATTGCCCATGTCCATGTCTTAAAATTAAATCTCTTTCTGAATTATAAATATGGTAGGCCTTTTATGAAGGTCTACTTTAGTTTTGCCCCAGTCCAAAATAGATTTAGTAATTAAATATTCTGAAGGAAGAGTGAGATCGCAGGCAATACAAAGTCTGGTGGCAGACTGTAATATCTGCACCATGTCTTCTAAAAGTTTATTGTTACGATATGGTGTTTCTATAAATATTTGCGCCTGTTTTTTTTCTGAAGATATTCTTTCCAGTGATTTTAATTCCTGTTTTCGTTCTTTTTTGTCGATAGGTAAATAGCCGTGAAAAGTAAAGCTTTGACCGTTCATTCCACTGCCCATCATGGCAAGAAGAATAGAGGAAGGGCCTACTAGAGGGATCACTTGTATTCCTTCATTATGGGCAATTTTAACTATTTCAGCTCCGGGATCTGCAACTCCGGGGCACCCTGCTTCACTTAAAAGTCCTATATCTTCTCCGTTTTTACAGCCCTCTAAATAAGAAGGAATATGTGCAGGATCTGTAAACTTGTTAAGAGGATATAACTTTAAATTGCTTTGCTTTTTGGAAGGAACCACCTGTTTTATAGATTTCCTGGCGGTTTTTTCATTCTCTACTATGTAATGATCTATCCTCTCAATTACTTTTTTAATAGAGATGGGTAATACTTCCAAAGGATTAGATATTCCCAGGGTTGTAGGGATTAGATATAATTTTCCTGGATATTTAAACATTTCAAAATTTAACTGCAGGTTTCTTTTTCCAGTTCTGAAGCAATTATAGTACAGGCTTCCTCCAGCATTTGATAGACTCTGTCAAATCCCTGAATTCCTCCCTGGTATGGATCCGGGACATCTACTCGTTCCCCCGGAAAAACTTTATTTAGAATAAGTTCTACTTTTTGCCGGTCCTTTTTATTTCGGGCAAGTGCCATGACATCATCATAATTAAAAATATCCATGACATAGATATAATCGAAATTATCAAAATCTTTTTTACTGAATTGCCTTCCCCGTTGGTCTGTAATATCAAGACCATAATTTTTAGCCGTATGCACAGAACGCTCGTCGGGCTGATGCCCTATATGGTAATCTCCGGTTCCTGCAGAATCTACATACACTTTTTCGGGATCTACTTTCGATTTAAGAATGCCTTCGGCAAGCGGTGATCTGCAGATATTTCCCAGACACACCATTAACACTTTCGTTTTCATAAATAAAAATTAAAGTGTAAGTTTTTTGTTCAGGTCTTCTACAAATTTTTTGAATTGCTTATCGGTAGCTGCTAAATTATCGACTGTCTTGCAGGCGTGTAGTACGGTTGCATGATCTCGTTTTCCTATCTGGCTGCCAATACTGGCAAGCGAGGCCTTAGTGAATTTTTTAGCAAAGAACATCGCTAATTGTCTTGCCTGTACAATATGTCTTTTTCGGGTTTTTGATTGTAAAGTATTTACATCCATTTGGAAATAATCGCTCACTATTTTTTGAATGTAATCTATGGAAACTTCCCGCTTGGTGTTTTTAACGTAATTGTCTACGATTTTTTTAGCCAGTTCCAGCGTAATATCTTTCTTATTGAAAGAAGAATGGGCTATTAAAGAAATTATAGCACCTTCTAACTCACGAATATTGGTTTTAATATTGTTGGCTAAAAATTCAATGATATCCTCCGGCATTTCTACCCCGTCGCGATATAATTTACATTTTATAATGGATACCCGTGTTTCAAAATCCGGATGCTGAAGCTCTGCCGATAATCCCCATTTAAATCGGGATAAAAGCCGTTGTTCAATATCCTGCATATCTACCGGCGCTTTATCACTGGTAAGAATTACCTGTTTTCCGTTTTGATGCAGATGGTTGAAAATATGAAAGAATACATCCTGGGTTCCTGCTTTCCCAGATAAAAGCTGAATATCATCTACGATCAATACATCTATAATCTGGTAAAAATGTATAAAATCGTTACGATTATTTTTCTTTACCGATTCTATATATTGCTGGGTAAATTTTTCAGCAGAAATATATAAAACGGTCTTATCTGGGTATTTATCTTTTATGTCAACCCCAATCGCATGTGCTAAATGGGTTTTTCCTAAACCTACACCTCCAAAAATCAATAAGGGATTAAAAGAAGTTCCTCCCGGTTTATTAGAAACCGCTTTTCCTGCAGATCTTGCCAGACGGTTGGAATCGCCTTCCAGAAAATTTTCAAAATTATAATTTGGATTAAGCTGGGATTCAATTTTCACGTTCCTTATTCCGGGAATAATAAAAGGATTTTTAAGCTCCGGATTCCTATTCTTAACCGGCACATCTACCTCCTGAGAAACCATATGACTGCGCTGAGTACTGGGAATTTTTTCGGTGAAGGGAAGCTTATTCCCATAGGTATTTTCCATTTTTATAATATATACCAGTTTCGCTTTTTCTCCAAGCTCCCTATTTAAAGAAACTTTCAGTAGCTTTACATAATGTTCTTCTAACCATTCATAGAAAAATTTAGAAGGCACCTGAATGCTTAGTGCACAATCGGTAAGTTTTACTGCTTGTATAGGCTCAAACCATGTCTTATAGGCCTGAGGAGTGATATTGTCTTTGATAAAAGCTAGGCAGCTATTCCAAACTGATTGCGCAGTTTTTGACATGCTTTTGGTCAGGGTATTTAGGATTAGTAGTTAGGTTAAATTTTCAAGGAAGATTTTAAATTCCTTTAATCTTGTCGGAACAAATATGTGAACAATTTAGGTGAAAAAAAAATCATTTACCTATTGAATTTTAAGAAAAATTTATGCATACTAGGTTCCGGCTATGAATGTACAAAAACCTACTTAAAAATCTGTATTTATTTTATATGAAAACACACCATACCTATGTTAAAGTTAGATATGCCGAAACCGATCAAATGGGAGTGGTGCATCACGGGAATTATGCCAAATACTTCGAAATGGCCCGGATAGACTGGCTTGAGGCCCTGGGTATTTCTTACAAAACTATGGAAAAGCAAGGAGTGATGCTCCCTGTTTACGAAATGTCCACACGCTTTATAAAACCTGCAAGGTTTGATGATTTATTGAAAGTAGAGACCCGGTTACGGGAATTACCAGGGGTTAAAATAACTTTCGATTACTCTATCTTCAATAATGAAGAAGAATTAATTACCACGGCGGTTACTTCTCTGGTTTTTATGGATTCTCATAGCCGTAAGGTGATTCGTTGTCCTCAAAATATTCTGGATAAACTTCAGAAATAATTTTTTAAAAGGTTTTAAACGTTTTGGGTTAATTATTCGAGAGATGTTAATTGTGTTTTATGAAGGGCTTCAAATTTTTCTTTCACGAGCCTGGCTTCTTTTTTCCTAACGTTAAAAATTATTTTACAGTCAATTCCCAACTTCTGACTCACAATTTTTAAATTATGTTCCTTGATTAGCCGCATTACCAAATTCATCTCAGGATAATCAAAATGAACCTGAAACACCTTATCTATCGTTCTTTTTACAATCTTACTGGCCTCCAGAGCCATGTGTGCGGTGGTTTTATAGGCCTGTATCAGTCCACCTACTCCTAATTTTATGCCTCCAAAATACCTAACCACAACAATTAAAATATTGGTGACTTCAAAAGACTGAATTTGCCCGTAAATAGGCATTCCTGCCGAATTTGAAGGTTCCCCGTCATCGTTTGCCCGATACTGGAATTCTTCTTTCCCTATTTGCCAGGCATAGCACCAGTGCCGGGCCTGGTGGTGCTTCTTTTTCAACTCTTCTAAACGTTCTTTTACCTGTTCTTCTGAAGAAACCGGAAAAGCGTAGCCATAAAATTTAGAGTTTTTATCTTTGAATAAAACTTCTGGTGAGGGTTTAGAAATTGTTTGGTAAGTATCTTTCAAAACAATCCCTTTTGTGTTTCGAAGAGCTGAGTGATATCTTCCTTTTCAGGATTTAGATTCCATACCCGGATCCCCAGTTGCGCAGCGGCTTCAGTATTTACTTGTGTGTCATCTATAAATAGACATTCCGGCGGTTTAAGGTTGTTTTCTTTCAAAACAAAACGGTATATATCAGCGTCCGGTTTCCGGAAATGTATTTCGTGAGATAAATAAAATTCATCAAAACAGCTTTTAAATTCTTCAAAAAAAGGAACGTGCGCGATTATCCAATCGATATGAATTTCATTGGTATTGCTTAGCAAAATGAGTTTGTATTTTCCTTCTTTGGAAAGCTTTTTTATAAAATCGAATCGGTATTCCGGAAAATCCAGCAGGACCGAATTCCAACTGTCTATAAATTTTCCTTCTGAAAGTTGAAATAGCTTCTGGGTATAATGTTTAATAAATTCTGGAGTAGAAATTTCCCCTTTTTCGTAAGCCTTGTTTTTCTGAAGTGTTTCCTTAGTAAACTCTTTCATTCCAAACTCGTTTAATTTGCGTTGGGTAGCCGGTTTATCGAGATTCACAAAGATATCGCCAAAGTCGAAAATTATAGTTTTTATCATTTCTGAATTTATCTATTTCTTTTGAGAAAAATTTTTTAGTAGCTGAAGCCGGTTATCGTCAATCGTAAATCTTTCTATAGAAGTTCCATGAATAGCCGGTGCTTTTATACCATTTTCAAACCGGATTTTTCCCGAGAAAATTCGGGCTTCATCCCAACAGTTTTCATTTATGAAAGTCTGAAGGGTCCTGGTGCCGCCTTCAATTATAACCGATTGTAATTCCTGACTATATAAAATTTCACATATCTGTGAAGCGATGTTTTTTTCGAAATCAATATTTTTATATTGAATATTTTCAGAAATGACCTTTCTGCTTTCTGCCAGCTCCTCCAGCTCCTGGTCATGAATTACAATGGTTTTTATACTTCCGTCCAAAAGGGCAGAATCCTTAGAAACTCTAAGGTTCTTATCCAGCATTAGTCTTACCGGATCGTTGCCTTTCCATAATCGCGTGTTTAATTTGGGATTATCGGCCACGGCAGTATTAGTTCCCACTAGAATTGCCTGCTCTTCACTTCGCCATTTATGAACTAATTGATTAGAATATTTATTGGTAATCCATACAGGCTTTCGTTCTATTTTGTGGGTAGGCGCCAGATAACCATCGTCGCTTTGCGCCCATTTAAGAATGATATAAGGGCGTTTTTTTTGATGGAATACAAAGAAGCGTTTGTTTAAAGCAGAACATTTTTCTTCAAGAATCCCCACATTTACTTCACAACCGGCATCTATCAGTTTTTTAATTCCCCGACCCGCTACTTTTGCAAAAGGATCCACATTTCCTATTACCACTTTTTTAATTCCGCTGGCGATAATTAAATCGCTGCAGGGTGGAGTTTTACCAAAGTGGCTGCAGGGCTCCAGACTTACGTAAATAGTGGCTTTTTTAAGCAGCGATTTATCTGTGACAGAATTTATTGCATTTACTTCGGCGTGAGCTTCACCCGCCTTTTGATGCCAGCCTTCTCCAATTATATGGTTATTATACACGATCACACTCCCTACCAAAGGATTGGGATAGGTATTTCCAAGCCCATTTTCGGCTAGTTGAATGCACCTGTTTATGTATTTTTCGTGTATATTCACGCCTCTAAAATAAGATTAATTACAAGAATGAGTACCTACAAAATAAGAGAAATTCAACCAAAAGATAATCAGCAGATTGCCGGAGTTGTGAGAGAAGTTTTAGTGGAAATGGGTGTGCCAAAAGTGGGCACCGCTTATGAAGATAAAGCTTTGGATGATATGTATAGTTGCTATTTGCCAGAACGCAAAAAATATTTCGTGGTGGAAGAAAGCGGAAAAATAATTGGCGGTGCGGGAATAGCTCCTTTAACAGGTTTGGAAGAGGAAGTTTGTGAACTTCAGAAAATGTATTTTTTAAATGAAGCCCGAGGAAGAGGAATAGGGGCAGAAATGATGAAAATTTGTATTAAATATGCTAAATCCAAAGGGTTTAACCAATGCTATCTCGAAACTCTGCCTTATATGGAAAATGCCAGGAAACTGTATGGCCGCAGCGGATTTAAATCTTTGGAAAAACCTTTAGGAAATACCGGGCATTACAATTGTACCATGTGGATGATTAAAGAGTTAAACAGTGCGGGAGAATAAAATTTATTTAAATAAATGCGAATATCAGATTTTAAAATAGAGTTCAACAAATTTCTAAAAGAGGAATATCCTGAATCTGAAATAAATTCCTTTTTTACCATTTTAACTCAGGCATATTTGGGAATGTCGCGCCTGGAGGTAGCAATGAATCCGCATAGAGAACTTTCCACGGGAGAAGAACAGCTTTTTTTAAAGGCGCGACAAAAGCTTATATCCCATAACCCAATCCAATATATAACGGGACAGCAGGAATTTTTTGGATATACTTTTAAAGTAGATGAAAATGTATTGATTCCCCGGCCAGAAACTGAGGAACTGGTGCAATGGATCTTAGATGATTTTAAAATAAATACGCCTCGTGGCAATCCGCAAATATTAGATATTGGTACAGGCAGCGGTTGCATTGCCATTAGTCTTGCAAAGGAAATTCCTGCTGCAAAAGTTACGGCGGTAGATATTTCTGAAGAAGCACTACAAATAGCAGAGATGAATTCCGAAATAAATAAGGCGGGAGTAAATTTCAAAAAAGCAGATGTTTTAAAGATCTCAAAAATTGAGGGAAAATACGATATAATCGTGTCGAATCCGCCCTATGTGAGAGAGCTTGAAAAAGAGAAGATGCAGGCCAATGTGCTGAATTTTGAGCCGGAAACGGCATTGTATGTTAAAGATGAAGATCCTTTATTATTTTACAGGGAAATTACGAAATTAGCGAAATTGGCATTAAAGAACCGGGGAGCATTATATTTTGAAATTAATCAATATTTAGCCGAAGAAACTCAATTGCTTTTGAAAAAAGAAGGTTTTGAAACAGAGCTTAAAAAAGATATTTTCGGAAATTTCAGAATGATAAAAGGAAGTTGGAATTAAATATTAAAACATAGTCGCATCGAGCGGAGTCGAAATGTTTTTATGGTTTTTATATAATTTAATTTCAGTAAAAAATAATAAAGAATATTTAAAATGAAGCAACATTGTCAATAATTCACAATCAGTTAAAAAGTATAGCCATTTTTTGTGCCAGCAGTATTGGCAACGATGACGTTATTTCAGAAGACGCTTATGAAATAGGGCAGATTCTTTCCCAAAAAGGTATTCAGGTAATTTATGGCGGAAGTAAACTCGGGCTTATGGGCGAAGTTGCCAAAGGAGTTCTGGAAAATGGAGGTAAAATTACAGGCGTAATCCCCGATTTTTTAAAGACCAAAGAAGTGGTTCATTCAGGCCTTACAAAATTGATTACTACTAAAGATATGCATGAGCGAAAGCTTACCATGCACGATTTAAGCGACGGGTATATCGCTTTACCCGGTGGATTTGGAACTTTGGAAGAGTTATTCGAAATACTAACCTGGGGGCAGTTAGGGCTTCATAAAAAACCCATCGGCGTTTTAAATAGCAGCGGTTATTACGATGATTTATTGGAAATGATGGAGAAAATGGTAAAAAAAGGCCTGTTGCGCTCTTCAAACATGGAGCTCGTTTTGGTTGAAAAAGATATTGAAAACCTTCTGCAGAAAATGCAGGATTTCAAACCAGCACAGGTTCCTAAATGGATGAATAAAAATCAGACCTAAGCACGCCTGTCTTGAGATAAAAATAGCAATACCAGTATGGACACCGCAGAAAAAATAAATCAGCTTAGAGAAGAATTGCACCGACATAATTACAATTATTATGTTTTAGACAAACCGGAGATCAGCGACTATGATTTTGATATGAAGCTGAAAGAACTTCAGGAACTCGAAGAAAAACACCCGGAGTTTGCTGATGATAATTCGCCTACATTAAGAGTTGGCGGCGCGGTTACCAAGAATTTTGCCACCGTGGTCCATGAACAAAGAATGTATTCTTTGTCCAATTCTTATTCTAAAGAAGAACTGGAAGACTGGGAAACGCGAATAAAGAAATTGGTTGACGGCAAGGTCGAGTACGTTTGCGAATTAAAATATGACGGAGCTTCCATAAGCCTTACGTATATAAACGGAAAACTGGATAGGGCTGTAACCCGGGGAGATGGATTCCAGGGAGACGATGTTACCAATAATGTGAAAACCATTCGGTCCGTTCCTTTAAAGTTGAAGGGCGATTATCCTGATAAATTTCATATTCGTGGTGAAATTGTGCTTCCTTATGAGGGTTTTACCAAAATGAACGCCGAGAGAGTGGAAGCTGGCGAGGAACCATATGCGAATCCACGGAATACTGCTTCGGGAAGCCTGAAATTACAGGATAGTGCAGAAGTTGCCAGGCGCCCACTGGATTGCTTGTTGTATACAATTGCCGGCTCTAAAATCAAAATTAGCAGTCAGTTTGAAGGCCTAAAAAAGGCTAGGGAATGGGGTTTTAAAGTTCCGCAGCAATCTGAACTTAAAAAAAGTACTGCAGAGGTACTTGAATATATAAATTACTGGGATAAACACCGTCATGATCTGCCGTATGAAACAGATGGGGTAGTTGTAAAGGTGAATGATTTACGGCAACAGGATGAGCTTGGGTATACTGCTAAATCGCCACGTTGGGCGATGGCCTATAAATTCAAAGCCGAGCAGGAAACTACTATTCTGGAAAAAATCACCTATCAGGTAGGGAGAACAGGAGCTATTACTCCGGTTGCAAACCTGGCTCCCGTTCAATTGGCAGGAACTACCGTGAAAAGAGCTTCCCTTCATAATGCCGATCAGATAGAAAAACTGGACGTAAGAGAAGGCGATAGTGTATTTGTGGAAAAAGGGGGCGAGATCATTCCTAAAATCGTGGGGGTAGATTTTACAAAACGAGACCCGGATTCAAGGCCGACAAAATATATCGAGAACTGTCCTGAATGTGGAACCGAACTGGTACGAGTGGAAGGTGAAGCGCTTCATTATTGCCCGAATGCTACCGGTTGCCCCCCGCAAATAATAGGCAGGATTCAGCATTTTATCTCCCGAAAAGCGATGGATATTGAAGGACTGGGCGGAGAAACTGTCGCTTTACTGGTCAACGAAAATCTTATAGAGAATTATGCCGATTTGTATGAACTTAAAAAAATACAAATTTTGCCTTTGGAACGAATGGCAGAAAAATCTGCCGATAACCTTATTTTAGGAATTCAAAAATCTAAGGAAATTCCATTTGAGCGTGTATTATTTGCCCTGGGAATTAGGTATGTTGGGGAAACAGTGGCAAAAAAACTGGCAAAGCATTATAAAAGTATAGAGGCTTTGGAGAATGCTTCAGAAGAAGAATTGATTGCAGTGGAGGAAATAGGGGAGCGGATCGCCCAAAGTGTAGTCGAATTTTTTAGTACCGAAAGCAACAGGAAAACGATAGAACGATTAAAGGAATATGGTGTGCAACTGGAAATTTCTGCCGATAAACTTGCGAACCAGACCGATAAATTAGGAGGAAATTCTTTTGTGATTTCAGGCGTTTTTGAAATGTCCCGAAACGATCTTAAAAAATTAATTGAAGATAATGGGGGTAAAGTTTCTTCTTCGATCTCTTCTAAAACAGATTATCTGGTGGCCGGTGAAAATATGGGACCAAGCAAACTGGCCAAAGCAGACAAACTGGGAATTAAAATGCTAAACGAACAGGAATTCTTAAAAATGCTGGAGTAGAAAAAAGAAAATAGAGAATAGAAAAAAGAGAAGGAATCTTTCTATTTTGAATTATTTTAGACTTTGTCCGGTAGAGCAGAGTCGAAACCTATACTTTTTAAGTGTTGTACAGAGAAATTACACACTAATACTTACTCCTTTAGAATCATCAATATTGTTTTCTTCATCTAAAAAGAAATCGATACGGCCCATATATAAACCATAACTACCAACCTGATTGATCAAAACTTTTTTCCCTTCAGCATTGGTTTGAATGGTTGGTTTTTTAAGGAAAGTATGGGTATGACCTCCAATAATAAGGTCTATTCCGGAAGTAGCTTTGGCCAGTTTCATATCCGAAATTTTATCGGTATCATATTCGTATCCTAAGTGAGAAAGGCAAATTACCAGGTCACATTTTTTATCTTCCTTTAATAATTTGATCATTTTGCGGGCTACTTCTACCGGATCCAAATATTTAGTTTCTTTGTAAAGTTTATCTGTTACCAAACCTTTTAATTCTACTCCCAGGCCAAAAACTCCAATTTTCACCCCGTCTTTTTGAAATATTTTATGAGTAAGAATTTGCCCATCCAGGACGGTATTACTAAAATCGTAATTGGAATTTATAAAAGGGAATTTTGCATTGGGAAGCTGCGCATATAACCCGTCAATTCCATCATCGAAATCATGATTTCCTATGGTGGCCGCATCGTACTTCATCATGCTCATAAGCTTGAATTCCACTTCGCCTCCGTAAAAATTGAAATAAGGAGTGCCCTGAAAAATATCTCCGGCATCAAAAAGCAGGGTATTAGGGTTTTCATTTCTTACCTTATTAATAATGGTAGCTCTTCTTGCGGCGCCACCCATATTCGGGTTTTTAGGATCGTTCGGGCTTGAAGGCTCTACATGGCTGTGCACATCGTTGGTGTGAAGTATGGTAATATGTTTTTTATGATTTTCAGCAAAGGACATGGCTATTCCTCCTAGTCCCAACAAGGAACCGAAAGCTGCGGTTTGCTGAATGAAATTTCTTCTTTTCATGAATACATAATTTTGAAAGCAGCAGCTATTCTACCTGGGTAAAACGATCGTCTTCTTTGGTTTTTATAGTATCTACTTTCTTGAAATAATCTATAATTTCGTTTCTTATTTTATAATCAGATCTATAAAGATTTACAGGGTCTTTAAAAAAGTTCATACTGTCGCCGCCCTGCTGAAGATAATCTGAGGTGGCAACATAATAATTTTTATTGGGGTCAATATCCTTCCCTTTTACCATTGCGCTTATAACTTTAAAATTCTTATCCATTTTTATCTGGATGCCGCTTACCGGATGTGCCGTTTTGGCATCTTCAAGATATTTCAACAATTCCTGTACTTTTTTCCCGCTGAGCTCGGTAATAACCACTTCATTTTCAAAGGGCATGAGTTCGTAAGCAGTTCTCGCATTTACAGGTCCTTTTCCTATAGAAGTCCTTATTCCACCGTAATTCAGGAGAACAAAATCTATGTTTTTCCCGGTACGTTTATTAAAAACAGGATTGGTTTGTTCGTACACGATATCGGCCATTAAATTTCCCAGAGCGGTGTTCAGTTTTACCGGCATGTTTGTCCAGGTTTGTAGGATTATAGGCCAAAACGCTATCCAGAGTTTTGTTAATATGTTCAGAATAAGGTTTTATAAAATTCTGAATGGCGGTGTCCGGTTTTATATCTGATGTTACGGGGATTTCTTTTCCTGTAATTTTTACCGGTGTATAATGATTTTGACAAGATGTGACTAAAACCAGTAAGACAATGAAGAATAAATGTTTCAAATTCATTGAAATTTCAATTTAAGAATGCCAAAGGTAAATAGTTTTTATAAGTTATTGAAGAATTTGATGAGGAAAACCACCCTGAATAATAGTTTCAACATTTCTTAAAAAACTTAAAAATTATTAATGAATTTTCATTCCTTTTATTATTTTTAGCACGCTCCAATTTAAAACATGAGACCTAATTCCTTTTTTATACCGGCGTTTTGCGGTCTTCTTTTTATCCAATTATTTGCTGTATATAATAATATTTTCTGGTTGGAAGATCTTACCGAATGGTTGTTTTTACCGCTCGCCCTTTTTAGGTATATGGGCGTCTGTAAAAATTTAGGGAAGTACTTGTGCATTTTTCTAATTTTCTATACTCTGGCCTATTTTTTCAGGATTGGGCACTTTGAATTTCACAATACCGAGATTTCGCTGGTTTTTGCAACAGTAGCTATTAGTGGGCTAACCCTGGAAGCTTCAAAATATATAACCATGAAAAAGTTTAGCACTTTAATGCTAATCATTTTTTTATTAATTGTTGGAGTAAATGGATTCTTGCTCACGTTGCATCTGCTAAAAATGAAAACCGGTTTAAGCGATAATATATTTTTTTTCTACTCTATTTATTATTTTAATTTGTTGGTGTTGGGCATTTGTGCTTTTCTTTACTATGTAAATTCCTACTCGAGTAAATCGGTTTATTTTAGCGTTATGGTCTTGGCTATTATATTTGCAGCCATTTTAAGAGATATGGGTTACTTTTATCTGCGGGATGTAAGTGTGGAAATGGCTGAAGGAATTTTAAGAGCTGCCTTCGCAGTTTTTGTGGTTATATTTTTTAAAACCCCCGAAAAAAATATGGTACTTTTGAGCCCTATTTAATCTGCCATATATTTTGAAGTCATGATCCTTAAAGGTCTGAAATCCCTTTCTATCAGGGAAAAAATAAAAAAAGCCGGTAAAAACCCTGTTCCTTATCAATATTCTTTTCCCCTTAGGAAGGTTTCGCTAATTGTAGATGTGGCCAATATTTCAGCTTTAAAAGAGTTAAGATTATTGAAGGAAGATTTACAGATTAAATCTGGCGATTTTAAAATAGTTATTAGTTCCGAAAAACATCGGAAAGAAATTGAGAGATCAGAAGAAATTGTTACCTGGAAAGAGGTAAGTATAAGCGGCGAAGTAAAAAATGCTCATTTCCTTCAGATTTCTTCTGAGGGTGCAGATTTACTTATTACTTTTGCGCAAGAAAACAACTCGCTTGTTCAGCTCTTAACCGCCAGCGTTCATGCCGGAATTAAAGCAGGTAACAGGGAAAACAAACTTCTGGATGTGGTTATTAAAAGTGATGATGCCCCAATATTCAGAAATGAGTTGATTAATTATTTAAAACAGTTAAAAATTAATGATGAATAAGTTGATGGGAACCGGAGTAGCATTAATTACTCCGTTTAAAAATGACCTTTCTATAGATATTGAAGCATTAACCCGTTTGGTAGAAAACCAGATAAAAAATGGGATAGACTATTTGGTGGTGCTGGGTACTACGGGAGAAAGTGCTACGCTCTCTAAGGGAGAGAAAAAACTGGTTATAGATACCATTGTAAAAGTTAATAACGATAGACTTCCGCTGGTTTTAGGAATTGGTGGCAATAATACAAATGCAGTAGCCGAGGAAATACAATTGGCAGATCTTTCCCATTTTGAAGCTATTCTATCGGTTTCTCCATACTACAATAAACCTACCCAGGAAGGGATTTATCAGCATTATAAAGCTTTAAATGAAGTTACTCCGAAGCCTATAATCGTTTATAATGTTCCTGGAAGAACCGCTTCCAACATTTTACCTGCCACCGTTAAGCGCATTGCAGAAGATTGTAAAAATATAATTGGAATTAAAGAAGCTGCGGGAGATATTGTACAGGCAATGAAATTGATCTCCATCGTGCCAAAGGATTTTCTGGTAATTTCTGGGGATGATATGATTACCCTGCCGATGGTATTAGCCGGAGGGCACGGAGTTATTTCGGTGATAGGACAGGGGTTGCCTTCAGAATTTTCAAAAATGGTAAAATTAGGCCTGGAAGGGAAGGTTCAGGAAGCTTATAAACTTCATTATAAAGTGGCTCCTTCTATCGATATGATTTTTGCTGAAGGGAACCCTGCGGGTATAAAATCCTTGCTTCATTCTAAAGAAATTTGCGAAGATACCGTCAGGCTTCCGTTAGTTAAGGTTTCCGAGAAATTAAAAAATGAAATCCAGGAATTTTTAAAATCCTTAT
This sequence comes from uncultured Flavobacteriaceae bacterium, assembly GCA_963811195.1. Classification (GTDB taxonomy): domain Bacteria; phylum Bacteroidota; class Bacteroidia; order Flavobacteriales; family Flavobacteriaceae; genus Gillisia. The sequence continues at coordinate 137,688 of CAWEQF010000001.1, read as the reverse complement.
AAACTGCGTTAACCGGGCAATAATATGCCTGCTTCTAAAGTTTTTATAATATAACAGAAAAGAGTACTTTTGCCAGATGTTTTTACAAAGAATGAGAAATAGTTTATTGTTAGTAGCTGCAGTTTTAATGCTGGTTTCGTGTAGTGAGTATCAAAAGGTGCTTAAAAGCAAGGATACAGGGAAAAAGTATACTATGGCCGAGGAGCTGTATAATAAAGCCCAGCAGGATAGCAGTAAAACTGAATATAGAAAAGCCCTTCGTTTATTAGATCAGATCGTTCCCCAGTACAGAGGGAAACCTCAGGGTGAAAAACTTTCTTTTTTATATGCAGATACATACTATCATTTAGGCGATCATTATCTCGCTGGATATCAGTTTGAAAAATTTACGCAGACTTATGCGAAGAGCGAAAAACTGGAAGAAGCAACCTTTAAAGAAGCAAAAAGTTATTATTTTCTTTCACCACGATACGACCTGGATCAGTCTCAAACCGATAAGGCTATAGCCGAACTTCAAAAATATATAGATCAGTTTCCAAACGGAGCTCATGCCGAGGAAGTAAATGCGCTGGTAAAAGATTTACAGGTAAAGCTGGAAAAGAAAGCCTTTGAAATTGCAAAACAATATTATGTAACCGGAGAAGCGGGAATTCCGGGACAAAATTATAAAGCTGCGATTGTAGCTTTTAATAACTTTATTCTTGAATATCCGGGATCGCCTTTTAGAGAAGCGGCTTTTTATTACCGTTTTGCCTCTGCGTACCAACTGGCGATTAACAGTTATAAAGTGTTAATGAAAGACCGTTTAAATACGGCAAAAGGATATTACGATAATTACATAAAATACTATCCTGAAGGAAGTGAGTACTACAACCAGTTACAAACAGAATTCCAGGATCTTGACTCACGATTAAAAAACTTTTAATACCATGATGGATTTAAAGAAAATCAATGCGCCAATCAATACTACTACTATTGATAAAAATAAGGTAGATGCGCCTACCGATAATATTTATGAGGCTATCTCAATAATATCGAAACGTGCTACTCAAATCAATTCTGAAATAAAAAAAGAACTTTTAGAGAAGTTAGACGAGTTTGCTACCTATAACGACAGTCTGGACGAGATTTTCGAGAATAAAGAACAAATTGAAGTTTCTAAATTCTATGAAAAATTACCTAAGCCACATTCTTTGGCAGTGCAGGAATGGTTAGAGGATAAAATTTACTATCGCGATACCAAGAACGCTTCCGAAGAAGTTTAAATTATGAGTGTGCTGGAGGGCAAAAAAGTTCTTATAGGCATTACCGCTGGTATTGCTGCATATAAGACTGCCTCTTTAGTAAGGTTGTTTATAAAAGAAGGTGCGCAGGTGCGCGTTGTTATGACGCCCCAGGCTAAAAATTTTATAACTCCACTCACGCTTTCTACCCTGTCAAAAAATGAGGTAATATCTTCTTTTATTAATGAAGAAGATGAAAATGCCCAATGGAATAATCACGTAGAACTCGGCCTTTGGGCCGATTTTCTGCTTATAGCACCCGCTACTGCCAATACCCTTTCCAAGATGGCCTGTGGCACCAGCGATAATGTCCTACTGGCGACTTATCTTTCGGCAAAATGCCCTGTATATTTTGCTCCGGCCATGGATTTAGATATGTACAGGCATCCTTCCACCACCGGGAGCATAAACACTTTAAAATCGTATGGGAATATTCTTATTCCTGTAGAAAAAGGTGAGCTGGCAAGCGGATTAAGTGGCCCGGGCAGAATGGCAGAGCCAGAAAATATTATTTCTTTTATTAAAAAGGATATTCTGAAAAACCTCCCACTTCGGAATAAAAAAGTACTTATTACAGCAGGGCCTACATACGAAGCTATAGATCCGGTTCGTTTTATTGGAAATCATTCCAGCGGAAAAATGGGATACGAACTGGCAAAAGCCGCTTTAAAGAGTGGGGCAGAGGTGATATTGATTTCGGGGCCAACCCATCTTGAAATAGAAGATCCCAGCCTTCATCTTATCCGCGTTACCAGTGCCGCCCAAATGTATGAAGCGGTACAGCAAAATTATGCAACTGCAGATGTGGTAATTGCCGCGGCTGCGGTTTCAGATTATAGGCCCAAAATGGTTTCGGCTCAAAAAATGAAGAAAAAGGAGCAGTCTTTAAAAATTGAACTTGAGCCCACCATCGATATTCTCGCTTCTCTGGGAGCGCAAAAAACCCATCAGAAGCTAATTGGCTTTGCCCTGGAAACCAATAATGAGGTTGAAAATGCCACTCAAAAACTGAAGCGTAAGAACCTCGATTTTATCGTTCTTAATTCCCTTCAGGATAAAGGCGCAGGATTTAAAAAAGATACCAATAAAATCACTATTATTACTTCTCGTAATGAAATAAAGAATTTTGAGCTTAAACCTAAAAATGAAGTGGCGCAGGACATTATTTCAGAAATTACAGCTCTTTACAATGAATAAAACAATTCTTTTTATCGCTGCTTTTTTTACCGTGTTTCTTTTAAAAGCACAGGAATTGAAGTGTGATGTGGAGATTAATGCAGAAAAAACAGGGGAGAGCAATCTGGCTGTTTTTAAAAATTTAAAGCAGTCTGTAATAGAATTTATGAATCAGACCAAATGGACCAATACTGATTTTAATGAGGAAGAACGCATTAATTGCAGTGTTTTTATAACCATTAATAGTTACGATAACAATAGTTTCTCGGGATCCATACAAGTGCAGTCTTCCCGGCCGGTATTTGGCTCTACCATGATCACTCCTGTATTTAACTTTAATGATACGCAGCTTAGTTTTACATATCAGGATTTCGAACCCCTGGTGTATAGCCAGAATAACTTTTCTTCCAATCTGGTTTCGGTGCTTTCTTATTATGCTTATACCATTTTGGGATTAGATGCAGATACCTTTCAAAAAGAAGGAGGCACTTCTTATTTTGAAGAAGCCAACCGCATCGTGAATACCGCCCAACAGGAAAATTCTGCAGGTTGGAGAGCTTCAGACGGATCTCATTCCCGCTATCGTTTAAATGCAGATTTACTGGCAAATGCCTTTGTAGATTACCGCAATACCATGTACGCTTACCACCGTTTAGGCCTGGATATTATGTATAAAGATCCCGCAGCGGGAAAAAAGATAATTGCAGATGCCATTATTTCTTTAAAAAAAATGAATGATACCCGTCCAAATTCTTTACTTAATCGGGTGTTTTTTGATGCCAAAACACAGGAAATAGAACAGATTTTTAGCGGTGGCCCCTCGGTTCCCATAAGTGATCTTGTAGACACTTTAAATAAAATTGCCCCGCTAAATTCTGAAAACTGGAGCAATATAAAATTCTGAATTTATAAATTCCCCTCATTTTTCTCAAGTATTTAACTGCCTGTTGTTGTCCTGGGAGAGAGTGTTTTTTAGTAAATATTTTATTTAGTTCAGTTTGGTACAGATGGGATTTCTCTTGTATCTTTAGCTTAAAATTCACACAATTTGCTACACTCTTTATCGATAAAAAATTATGCTCTTATTGAAGATATCAAGATATATTTTCAGGAAGGGTTTACGATAATTACCGGTGAAACCGGGGCCGGAAAATCAATAATGCTGGGTGCTTTGGGTTTGCTGCTGGGCAAACGCGCAGATTACAGCGCAATGCGTAGCGCCGAAGATAAATGTATTATTGAAGGGGTGTTTAATATTGCCAATTATAATCTCCAGTCTTTTTTTAAAAAGGAAGATCTGGATTATGAAGCTCAAACCATTATTCGCCGGGAGATACTTCCATCGGGCAAATCGAGAGCATTTATAAATGACACTCCTGTAACTCTCCCCGTGCTTATGCAGATGGGAGATTTGCTTATAGATGTTCACGGGCAGCATCAAACCTTGAGTTTGGGCGAAAACCAATATCAGTTTCAGGTAATCGATACCTTAGCCAAAACCGGAGCGTTGCTTTCTGCCTATAAAAAAGAGCTGAAAAACTATAAAAAACTCCATCAGGATCTTGCCCATTTAAAGGAAAATCAGGCGCAGGCCGCGCGGGAATACGATTACAACCTGTTTTTATTGAATGAATTAGAAGAGGCTCAGCTTAAAGCCGGTATGGAGGAAGAACTGGAAGAGCGTTATGAAGAGCTGAACAATGTGGAAACCCTTACAGAACATTTGGGAACCGCGGTGAATATGATTCAGCAGGAAGAAATAGGTAGCCTGGTTACCTTAAAAGAAGTTCGCAGTAATTTGTCTAAAATTGCAAGATTTTCAAATACATATGCCGGTTTGCAGGAACGTGTACAAAGCGCGATTATCGAACTGGATGATATTGTGCTGGAAATGGAGAATTCTCTCGATAAAATTGAAGCCAATCCGGAAGAACTGGAAACGGTAAATGCGAAATTACAGCTTATTTATAATCTTCAGAAAAAACATTCTGCCGAAAATGTAGAAGCGCTCTTATCTATCTTAAAAGAATTACAGGAGAAAGTGGAACTCAGCACAAATGCAGAGGTGAACCTTGAAAAACTTCAGAAGGAGATCGCGGGCAAAAAAGATGAAATTAATACCATTGCAGAGCACATTCATTCTCGACGAAACCAGATAATTCCCGGCTTTATTAAGCAGGTAGAAAGCAGGATTGCAGATTTGGGGATGCCAAATGCCAAATTAAAGATCGATCTGGTAAAGCAGCAGGAATTTCTGGCTACAGGAAAAGATGAGTTAAGCTGGAAATTATCGGCCAATAAAGGCGGTGTTTATACCGATATTAAAAAAGCAGCTTCGGGAGGTGAATTATCGCGAATTATGCTGGCAGTTAAAAGTATCCTTGCTAAAGAAAGCAATTTGCCAACCATTATTTTTGATGAGATAGATACAGGGGTTTCCGGTGATATTGCTAAAAAAATGGGTAATATCCTTCAGAATATGGGAAATACTATGCAGGTTATCGCGATTACGCATTTGCCGCAGATCGCAGGAAAAGGCAGCAGTCATTTTAAAATTTTCAAAGAATCTTTAAAGGATAAGACCGTTACGCGAATTTCAGAATTACAGCCCGAAGAAAGAGTAGAGGAGCTCGCGCTTATGCTCGGGGGCGACACCAGCAGCAAATCGGCCATTGAGCACGCCAAATCTTTACTAAATTAAAGCAAGTTTGTTATCTTTACCAGTCGAAATTAACAACCAATAAAAAAGTACACATGTCATACAATCTACTAAAAGGAAAACGAGGAATTATTTTTGGAGCTTTAGATGAAAATTCTATAGCCTGGAAAACTGCAGAGCAGGTTCATGCCGAAGGAGGAAAATTTGTACTAACCAATGCTCCTATTGCTATGCGAATGGGAACCTTAAATACCCTTGCCGAAAAAACAGGTTCTGAAGTTATTCCGGCAGATGCTACGAGTGTGGAAGACCTTGAAAAATTAGTAGATAAAGCCACCGAAATTTTGGGTGGGAAGCTTGATTTTGTACTGCATTCTATAGGAATGTCTGTAAATGTTAGAAAAGGAAAACATTATACAGATATGAATTACGATTTTACTGCTAAAGGATGGGATGTGTCGGCGGTTTCTTTTCATAAAACTATGCAGGTACTATACAAAAAAGACGCGATGAATGAATGGGGAAGTATTGTAGCCTTAACCTATATGGCTGCCCAACGCGTATTTCCGGATTATAACGATATGGCCGATAATAAAGCCTATCTGGAATCTATTGCCCGTAGTTTTGGATATTTCTTCGGAAAAGATAAAAAAGTGAGAGTTAATACTATTTCTCAATCTCCAACACCAACTACGGCAGGACAGGGAGTAAAAGGTTTCGACGGGTTTATTGCCTATGCAGATAAAATGTCGCCTCTGGGGAATGCTACCGCTCTTGATTGTGCTAATTACACTATTACATTATTTTCAGACCTTACCCGCCGCGTAACTCTTCAGAATTTATACAATGATGGGGGATTTTCCAATATGGGTGTTAGCCAGGAAGTGATGGAAACATTTATGAAAGATAAAGAATAAACTTTTTTCTTTCTTAAGCTGAAGAAATCCAACATATATTTTGCTTTGCTGAACTTGTAGAAGCAGTATCCATATTCACATGCCTTTAAGCTATTCCTTTATTATTCCTGTTTATAACCGTCCGGGGGAAACGAAGGAGTTGCTGGAGAGCCTGGTATTACAGGATTACGAAGGTGATTTTGAAGTGGTAATTGTAGAAGACGGTTCCAGCATTTCTTCGGAAGAAGTAATTTCTAAATTTCGGGATAAACTGAAGATAAGCTATTATTTTAAGCCTAATTCCGGTCCCGGCGATTCCCGTAATTTTGGAATGAAAAAGGCCAAAGGCAACTATTTTCTTATCCTGGATTCCGATGTAATCCTTCCATCCCATTATCTAACTGAAGTAAACCGTTACCTGGACAAAAATTTTTCAGATTGCTTTGGAGGCCCGGATGCGGCTCACGAAAATTTCAGCAAACTTCAGAAGGCCATTAATTACGCAATGACTTCGGTTTTTACTACGGGTGGAATTCGGGGTAATAAAAAAGCGGTAGGAAAATTTCAGCCCAGAAGTTTTAATATGGGCCTCTCTAAAAAGGCATTTGAAACTTCTAAAGGTTTTGGATTTATTCATCCCGGTGAGGATCCCGATTTGTCGTTAAGGCTTGAAAAATTAGGTTTTTCAACCGTTTTGATCCCTGAAGCTTATGTTTTTCATAAACGTCGCATTAACTGGAATAAATTTTATTTACAGGTTTATAAATTTGGATTGGTGCGGCCTGTTCTAAATTTATGGCATCCTAAATCGGCGAAAATAACTTACTGGTTTCCCAGCCTGTTTCTTGTAGGATTTTTATTCTCGCTGGTTATGGCTATAGGGGGAATCTGGATATTTTTATACTTCTATATTGCATATTGTGTATTGATAGGAATAGATGCTGCTATTAAAAATAAAAGTTTCTATATTGGTATTACTGCTATAGTAGCTACATTTATTCAGTTTTATGGATATGGATGGGGGTTTTTAAAGGCTGTCTGGAAACTTCAGGTTTTAAAAATCCCTCCCGAAAGGGCTTTTCCGTTTTTGTTTTTTAAAAAAATATAGATCTATGAGTTCAGATAAAATCCTACTTAAAAAAGGGCCTTTAAAAACCTTTTTGTTTTTTCTTGGTTTTTCTGCGATTATCTGGGTTTTCATGCAATTTTCTAAGGATTATACGGAGGTAATGGAACTCCCCATTACCTATATTAATGTTCCAAAGGATAAGATTTTACTGGATTCGAAACCAAAAACTCTTCAAATTAGAATAAAGGATAAAGGTTTTAACCTTGCCCTTCATAAAATTGTACCTCCCACAATCAAAATTGATATGAATGAAGCGGTGGAGAAAAAAGACCAGTTGGTTTTTGATTTGCAACAACAAAAACAGGCGATTCTTGCCCAACTTAATCTGGATTACGAAAATGCGAGTTTTTTGCAGCCGTCTTTAAATATAGATTTTCAGCAGCGTGGTGTAAAAACCTTAAAGGTAGTATCTAATATCAATTTTTCGTTTGCTGTAGGGTATTCTGCGCTTAAGCCGGTGGTGCTTCAACCGGATTCCGTAAAAGTGAGTGGCCCAAAAAAAATACTTGATACCCTTAGCCAGATTTCTACTAAATCCTTACGAATTACGAATGTGAGCAAGGACCTAGAGGGAAGTGTGGCGTTGGATACCAGTGGATTGGGTAATGTGAATCTTTATACACAGGAGGTGAGTTACCGTCTTAGCATCGATAAATTTACTGAGGGAAAAGTGAAAATCCCTATTGAAACCACGAATGTTCCCGATAACAGCACAGTAGTAATTTTTCCCAAGGAGGTGCTTGTATATTATCAGGTAAGCCTTAAGAAATTTGATCTTGTAAAACCCATGGATTTTAGAGTGGTGGTAGACCTTAAGAATGCGCGGGATGGTGATGGGTATTTAATAGCGCAGGTGGTGCAACAACCGGATATTGTTACGAATGTGCGATTAAACGAGAAAAAAATTCAGTTTGTGATTAAAAAATGAGGATTATAGGACTCACCGGCGGAATTGGAAGTGGAAAAACCACGGTAGCTAATTTTTTTAGAGAATTAGGAGTTCCGGTGTATATTGCCGATGAGGCCGGACGGGAACTCATGAATACGTCACAAAAGGTTAAATCCCAGATTATTTCTGCCTTTGGGAAAGAGAGCTATACTAATTCCCGGCTTAACAGTAAATTTCTGGCTTCCCATGTTTTTACCAATGCTGCTAAACTGGAAAAATTAAACGCTATTGTTCATCCTGCCGTTAGCAACCACTTTAACCTGTGGCTGCAAAAACAATCTTCGCCTTATATAATTTATGAAGCCGCTATTTTGTTTGAAAGCGGGGGATATAAAAAATGTGATAAAATAATTGTGGTGACGGCAAATTATAAGGATCGCATGGAACGGTTACTGAAAAGAGATGAAACTTCGGTGAAAGATATTGAAGCCAGGATTCGGAATCAGTGGAGCGATAAAGAGAAATTAAAACTTGCCGATTTCCATATTAAAAATGCAGATATCAATACAACTCGTAAACAAGTGCGAAATATTCATGAGATTCTCTTAAAGCCTAGTAAAAATTAGGGTTTGTTATGTTAACATTTGGTTAAATCAATTAATCTCTAAATGTTAAAATCTTACTTTTGAGGCATGAACAGAAAGCTTTTCCTACTTCTTGTTGTACTTATGAGCCTCTCGTTAATAGGTATAATTTTCGTGCAAGGATATTGGATTAAAAGCACGGTAGATGATAAAGAGGAACAGTTTTCTTATAATGCTAAACAGGCGTTAATAAATGTTTCTAAAAAACTGCAAAACAAGGAGGTAGAAAATTTTTGGTATGAATTCAGCAATAGCGATACCTCCTCGGCAGGATTTAATGAAAAAAGACTTTCAGCATATTTCAATAACATAAATGAGGATTCCAGATTTATGTCCGAAGGAATTGTGGAAGAAGATTATAAGGTTTCATCAGATTTTTTGACTTCGGCCCAGGATAGTATAGAATTTTACAGGCTGATAAATAAAAAAGTTGCCGATCTTTTAGATAAAAATACTCCCGACAGCAATCGTCTTACTGCTCGCCAGGGAATTAACAGGCTTATGCAAATGACCGATGAAGAAAAGGATATGCTTAGGTCTTATATTACGCAATACACTTCCAGAATTCCTATTCATAAAAGGATTTCGGAAGAGGAACTTAAGAACTTGTTGATAAGAGAATTTAAAAATTTTAATCTAAATACAGAATTTGAGTATGCGGTTTACAGTAATTCGCTGGCTACAAAAGTACATTCCAGTAATTTCTCACCCAGCTATCCTGCAACCTATTCTGTACCGTTATTTGTAAGTAATTCAGGAAAAAGTAAATATCAGTTAATGGTGAATTTTACAGGAAAGAAAAAACTCGTTTTGTCCTCGGTCACCTTGATGGCGATTCTTTCTATTATTTTCACCCTAATAATTGTAATAGCTTATTCCAGCGCATTAACCCAATTGATTAAACAGCGACAGATATCGCAGATAAAAACAGACTTTATTAATAATATGACGCACGAGTTCAAGACGCCTATTGCAACCATCAATCTGGCACTCGATGCAATTAAGAATCCTAAAATTATTAATGATAAAGAGAAGGTGGCAAGATACCATCAAATGATTAGAGATGAAAATAAAAGGATGCATGCGCAGGTAGAGAATGTCCTGCAGATTTCAAAACTGGAGAAAAATGAGCTGGATCTTAAAAAGGAACGGGTTCATTTGCATGAGATTATAGAGGAGGCAATAACCCATGTGTCCTTGATAGTTGAGGACAGAAACGGCTACATACAACACCATTTTGGCGCTTTAAAATCCTCGTTGCTGGGAAATGAAGCTCACCTAACCAATGTGGTGGTTAATATTCTGGATAATGCGATAAAATATTCTGAAAATGCCCCCAAAATAGATATTTATACCGAGAATGTTCGGAATTATATCGTGATGAAGGTCAGGGATCAGGGTGTGGGAATGAGTAAGGGAGTTCAGAAAAAAATATTTCAAAAATTCTACCGTGAACATACGGGAGATATACATAATGTGAAAGGCCACGGTCTGGGTCTTGCATATTCACAACGAATCCTTGAAGATCATCACGGCACTATTACCGTGGTGAGCGAAAAGGGAAAAGGAAGTACATTTATAATTAAATTACCATTAATAACATAGTATATGGAAACTGAAAACAAGAAAATTTTACTAGTTGAAGACGATCCGAATTTTGGAACCGTACTTAAAGATTATTTAGCCATGAATGACTATGAAGTCACTCACGCAAAAAATGGAATGGAAGGATTTGAAAAGTTTAAAAAAGATGATTTCGATCTTTGTATTCTGGATGTCATGATGCCTTATAAAGACGGATTTACCTTAGCTAAGGAAATTCGCGATAAGAATGAAGATGTTCCAATCATTTTCTTAACCGCAAAAGCGATGAAAGAAGATGTGCTAAAAGGATACAAGGTAGGAGCAGATGATTATTTAAATAAACCTTTTGATAGTGAGGTGCTGCTAATGAAGATTAAAGCCATTATGCAACGCAAAGCAACCGATAGCGTCGCCGACAGCAAGCAATTTGAATTCCAGATCGGTGGTTTTCATCTTAACTCCAAGTTAAGGTTCTTAACTTACAACGATGAAGAACCTTCAAATTATCGCCAAAAGAAAATGAACTGCTAAGATTGCTGGCATTGCACGAAAACGACCTGATGCCCCGCGAACTGGCACTAACAAAAATTTGGAGGGACGATAATTATTTCACTTCCCGAAGTATGGATGTGTATATCGCCAAGCTGCGTAAATATCTTAAAAAAGATGAAAACGTAGAGATCCTGAATATCCATGGAGAAGGATTCCGGCTGGTAGTAAAAAATAAGGAAGAAAAAGAGGCTTAACCTCTTTTTAATTTCAGTTTCTAAAAAGACTGTACAATAGGAATATTAAAAGCAACTATTTTTCCTGCATAGGAGAAATCATTGCTGTTATGTTAATATTTCCCTTTTGTACGGTCTTTTCCTATTTAAATGTTAACAGAACCTGAACGTAAATTCTATACTTTTGATAGTATATTTACCGCCAAAGCCCTAAATGGAATGAGCTGGAAACCAAATTGTTTTCCTAAAAAAGTTCTTCGCCCCTTTGTCTTAAATGGGAGGCGGTCATTCCTGTTTATTGTTTTTATCTTGTTAAATACAGGAAATTTATTTGCCCAATTTATTCCTGCCACACAACCTCCATCATATTCCTGGAAAGATTATAAAGATTTGCCGACTGTATTTGTAAGTCTTACAGGAGCAAATACAGAAGATCTTACCATAGCTATAGCAACAGATTCACAGGGAAATGTATATACGTTATCCTTCGGAAATGGAGTAGATAAGAGAGATGCAAACGGAAATATAATACAATCGGGCTTTATACCTTCGGGGCAGTTAGATAACCCGCTAGATATTGCCATAGATGAAGATGGATATATATATATAGCCGACTTTTTAGCAGGTGGTCAGTACTTATAACGATAATGGCAAAATTAAAGTTTTCGATCCGCAAGGTAATTATATTTCTTCAAATATCCACTTTACACTTCTTATTTCCGTCCTATGGGAATTGATGTGGATGAAGGATTATGTTTATGTAGCCGAATATAATGATGGTAAGCAGGGTCGGAAAGCACCCCTTCAGCAGACTACAAATTTTAATAAAACCGATGGTATCGCAAGCCGAAACAAGCAATGTAGAAATTCCGTTTTCGAATAGCGGTAAATTCAAAAAAAGAAATTTATGTGAGTGAGGCCAGATCCATAGCAATCCGGCAGTACTTATTTTTGATAATAATCTCAATTTAAAAGGAAAGCTTTCTAATATACAATCTCCCGGTAGTATTGTGATTAGATGACTTTGATTATATTCATGTGATTGAGTATACGGACAGGATAAATTTTGGAGAGTTTATTAATAATTTTGATGATTTCTTATACTTATTTTAAGTGTTTCCAAACAAATAAGGGATGGTATAAAAAATGAAGATTTTGTAGTAAAAATTTATAGTCCATCAGGTAGCTTATAAAATTTCTTTTGTAGATCATGTAGATTTTCCCGTCGATCTTACTTTTGGTAATTGCGATAAATTGTACCTCGATAATGCAGATATTTTTTTTAATTTTTTAGGTATCCCTAGCAATCTGGAATTCGATCTTGAAATTTACCAGCGAACGCCGAGTTTTGATAGTTTTTCTGGCCCGGTAATCTTCCGAATGTCCGGCAAATATTACTACAACTACAGATCCCGGTAAAAATTACGCGGTGGTAAACTATACCGCTCCAACCGCTACCGATAATTGCGGCGCCAAGCTAAAGCGAACGGGACTTGCGTCGGGAAGTCAGTTTCCTATAGGAACATCAACAATAGAGTTTACCGCGACCGATGTCTATGGAAACACTGATGTCTGCAGTTTTACAATAACGGTAAAAGCGGGAGACCAGCCTCCTGTTTTTGCCAATTGCCCTTCAGCTATTAATGTGGATACCGATCCGGGAATCTGCGGGGCCAACGTAACTTTTGCGACTCCCACCGCTTCAGATGAAAATGGGAATTTAGAAGTTAATCAAACTGAAGGTCCGAAATCCGGAGAAATTTTTCCGGTGGGCGCTACAAAAGTGACATTTTTGGCTACAGATTCTTCAAATAACACTGCAACCTGTAGTTTTAATGTAACAGTAACAGATAACGAAGATCCTGTAATTACCTGTCCTGCTGATATTACGGTAACTGCCGATTTTGGTGCCAATGGAAAAGTGGTTACTTATGATCCTCCTGTTTTTACAGATAATTGTTCGGCAACCATGAAACGAACCGCCGGTTTGGCGTCAGGCTCAGAATTCCCTATTGGAGATACCGTAAATACATTTCTGGTAACCGATGCCTCCGGAAATACCCATACCTGTAGTTTTACGATTACGGTAAATGAAAAAAAGGATACCGTAAAACCGGAAATTACCTGTCCTGAAGCTATTTCTGTTAACAACGATAAAGGAATTTGCGGGGCCGTTGTAAATTATCCGCTTCCCACCGCGACCGATAATTCAGGAAATCCCACTGTTTCTCTAAAAGATGGTCCGGCTCCCGGCGATACTTTCCCGGTTGGCACTACTAAAGTTACCTACACGGCAACCGATGATGCAGGCAACACTTCAGAATGTAGTTTCCAGGTAATGGTTATCGATGCGGAAAATCCGCTTATAACCTGTTCCAATAATATAACAGCGACCGTTCCGGTGGGACAAAACAGTAAAGTTATAACTTATGAAACTCCAACGTTTACAGATAATTGCCCGGGCGGCACTATAGAAAGGACCGAGGGCCTCGCCTCGGGTAGTGAATTCCCGGTTGGTACCACCAACATTATTTTTGTTGCCACTGATGCTGCCGGAAACCAGGCTATTTGCAAGTTTAAAGTAACCGTAAATACCGAAAAAGACACACAGCCGCCTGTTTTCGAGAATTGCCCTTCAGATATTTCCCAGGATAACGATGCCGGCCAATGCGGAGCAATTAGTAAATTATACAGTTCCCACTGCGACCGATAATTCAGGAAAAGTAACGGTTGCTTTAAATCCAGCCCGGCCCAACCGGAGATATTTTTCCGGGTGGAACTACCACTGTAACTTATACTGCTACAGATCCTTCGGGAAATTCTTCAGAATGTAATTTTAAAGTTACAGTAGCAGATGCTGAAGACCCTTCAATTACCTGCCCGCCGGACCAGACCGAAAATTATGATCCTGCCAGTCAGGTTTTACGTTGCCGGATTATACAGCGTTTGGCCAATGTCAGCCGATAATTGCGGGATAGCCCAGGTTACTCAAAATCCGGCAAAGGGAACTGTAATTCAATCTGATACTTTAATAAAACTTACGGCTGTAGATGAATCTGGAAACATTTCAGAATGTAGCTTTATGGTAAAACTAACGCAGGAAGAAGTTCTTCAAATAAGTTGTCCTGAAGATACCACCATTTATAAAGATGCAAACTGCCAGGCTAAAGTACCCGATTTTAAAGGAGATGTTACTATAAGCAGCAATACGGCAACCTATAGCCAAACGCCGAAAGCCGGAACAGTCGTTAGTAAAGATACTCAGGTGTTAGTTACTGCTGAAGAAAATGGACAAACTGTTTCCTGTTCTTTTACGCTTCAACTTAAAGATAACATGAGTCCGATGATTGAATGTTCCACTCCCATAAATGTTACTTATAACGGAAGTTATAATTTGCCTGATTATTCTCAAATTCTGAATGTAAGCGATAACTGTACAAGTTTTCAAAACCTAAAATTCAATCAGACTCCTGCGCCGGGAACCACTTATTCTGAAGACGGATCCATCCAGGTTAAATTTTCTGTTACCGATGAAAGCGGAAATGCCACTACCTGTAATTTTACCGTTAATCTGAGCAGTACAGGCGGAACTAATAATAAACCGGTTGCCAATAACGATCAATATCAGGTAGATGAAAACAGTTCTTTAGCCGTTAATTCTTCCGAAGGGGTTTTAAATAACGATACCGATGCCGAAAATGATGTTTTAAAGGCTATTCTTCAAAATCAACCCAGCCACGGAACACTAACCTTAAATTCAGATGGTTCCTTTACCTATACTCCCAATACCGATTATACCGGAACCGATACTTTTACCTATGTTGCCAATGATGGACTTTTAAATTCTGAAGAAGCTACGGTAAGCATTATGGTGAATACCCAAAATCCCAGTGAACCCGATTTTAGCTGTAAAGATAACGTTACGGTGGAGCTTGATGAAAACGGGCAAGCGGGCATTTCTGCTTCCGATTTAATTACAGGTTCGGGAACCGGCTATACTTTTAGCGTAGATAAAACCGAATTTACCTGTGCCGATATCGGTGAAAATACTGTACTTCTTTCTTATTCCAATGGCAGTGACAGCGGAGAATGTGAGATCAACGTTGTGGTAAAGGACCTTCTTCCGCCGCAGCCGGTAACCAAAGATATTACAGTTGCTTTAAACGCGGAGGGCAGGGTAACGATCTCTCCTGCAATGATAGACATCGGGACTACAGATAATTGTTCGCAGGTGCAGTTAAGCCTTGACAAATCTTCTTTTGGCTGCAAGGAAATAGGGGAGAATACTGTAACGTTAACTGCCACAGATGTCTTGGGAAATACTGCTACGGCAACTGCTGTGGTAACGGTAACCGGCGACTGTAACAGCAATCCGCTGGAAGAAAAGTACATTTTTGTGTATCCCAATCCCACGCAGGGCGAGTTTCAGTTCTATGTTCCGCCGGGATTTGACCTTTATCGGGCCGAGCTGTATGATATGCGGGGTAGAAATATTTTGATTAAAGATTTTCCTCAGGGCACCACCAATTATAATATGGATATTACAGGGCTGGAAGAAGCCGTGTACACTTTAAAATTATCTACCAATAAAGGAATGAAAATCGTTAGGGTGATTAAGAATTAGCGATTTTTGCCTTTATAAATTCCACGATTTCTTCAGGCGGAGTTCTGTAGTCAAACCAGTTGGTATTTTTATCTTTTCGAAACCAGGTTAACTGGCGTTTTGCGAATCTGCGGGTATTTTTTTTAATCTCTTCTACCGCATCTTCTAAAGTGGTTTTCCCTTCCAGGTATAAAAACAGTTCTTTATAGCCCACAGTATTTAATGCATTCAAATGTTTTTTTTGCTGAAGCGATTTCACTTCGTCTAAAAGACCGGCATCCATCATGAGGCCAACACGTTTATTAATCCTGTCGTAGATTTCCTGTCGTGGTGCGGTTATACCTATGGAGATAACTTCAAAATCACGAGTGTTTTTTTTCCGGTTTAAAAATAAAGAATATGGTTTTTTGGTGCCCAAACAAATTTCAAGCGCTCGAATTACCCGATGCGGATTCTGGATATCTGTTTGCTTATACTGAAGAGGATCAAGGGTTTTTAACTGTTCCTGAAGTGGTTCCAGGCCATTTTCTGCCAGTTCCCGATTCAGGTTTTCTCGGATGGAAGGATCGACCTCCGGAAAATCATCAAGGCCTTCCACCAGGCTTTTTATATAAAGTCCGCTGCCGCCAACCAGGATTAAAATCGGATGTTTTTGAAATAATGCTGAGCTTTTCTTAAGTGCTTCCCGCTCAAAATCGCCAACCGAATATTCTTCTTCAATAGAAATATGCTGGATAAAATGATGAGGAGCTGCATTGCGTTCTTCTTCCGAAGGAACCGCGGTACCAATATTCATCTCTTTAAAAAACTGCCGGGAATCTGCAGAAATTATTTCTGAATTAAATTTTTGGGCAAGGCGAATCCCTAATGCTGTTTTTCCTATAGCCGTAGGTCCTACCACGCTTATAAGGTATTTTTTGCTCACGATTCAGGATTTTATTTCCGGTAACCTCTTTAGGGATTTTTTTTAAGTACAATAAAAGACTGGTTTTGAAGATTAAGAACTTCATCAAAAAACTTTTTTAAATACGGATAATATTCGGCGGGGTAAATAGCTTTTGAAAAGGTTACCCGATATAAAATATTTACATTCTTATCGTCAATTTTCTGGGCAGTAAATTGTATGGCTCCTTCGTTATCAGGAAGCCGAAGCAGTTTTTGTTTTGGCAACTCAAGGATTTCCATGTTGTCGGGCAACTTTAAATGCACCATATAAATGTAGGAATCCCTATATCCAAAATCAATAGGATAGGTTCGTTCTTTTAGTTTAAGCGGGTTTTTATCAAAAAAGCCAAAACTAAAGGGATTGTAATAAATTTTATCGCCAACGGTTAAAGGAGCTTTTTTATCGAGTAAAAAATTGAATTCCAGCTTTTCTGAATTTTTTTCTCTGTTTATAACATTTACGTCGGTTACCTCCACATTTTCCTGATGTGAGGACATTTTGCTGAAAATTTCATCGTCGGAATATTTATCCAGTTGTTTTCTGCCATTCAAGGCATGGTAACCGCTTAAGGTTTCTAAAGAATGAACTTTGGAATTTCCATCTGCTCCCACCTCTATGGAATCCCTAAAGGAAATTGCAGAATAATGTTGTGGTTTTAGCTTTATCCAGCTGCTTTCATTCTCAAAATCTAATAGTCTACCCTGGCCATTTAAAGCTTTAAAAGGAATCTCTCCAAAATCAAGATGCTTGCCGGTAGCATCCAGTAAATATTTTTTTCCTTCCAGATCCAATTGTACCAGAAAGTAGTTAAACTCTGTAAGTACGGGATATAATTTGGTAGGAGTTCCATTACTACGGGTAGAACTTATAACAGGCAAAACCTTAAAACCCTGTTCGGCATATAGGTTATGAAGCAAAATATTAATAGCCGAAACATTTCCCGTTTTCTCCTCCAGAATATCTTTTATATTAAAATCATCGTAAATTCCTGTCTCGCCATTCCAGTTATAGTTATTCTGAACATACTGGTAAATAGCTTTTGCTTTTTCGAGATTATTGGGCATAGAACGCACATTTTCGGGCAGCACCTCGTCTACCCTGGAAGTTCTCCTGAGTTGCCTTCCCAGACCTTTGCCTGTTCTAATTTCCTTATCTACATCGCTCCATTCCCGTGTAAATTTTTCTACAAAACCATCTACGTGCGTAAATTCAATAAGTTCATATTCCAGGCGCGAGATATAGTTTCTGGCAGATGTAAGATAGCTTTCCTCGATAAACGCAGGAATATCCTTCATAATATAGACATTATGAGAACAACTGGCTGAAGAAACTGTAGGGCCTAAATTCAGACAATTAGGGATAACATCGCCGGTATGGCTGTCTAGTTTTAACCCGCCTACAAGTTTTATATTATAATTATAATTGCCGGGAATACTGGTTTCAAAACGGCTATAAGCCTTAGGAATTTCATCCTGGAACCACCAGGTTTTAAATTTGAACTTAAAAGGGGATTCTTTCTGATAACTATATACCACCACAGCTCCGGGACGAAGTGCCGGAAAGGTGAATTTTACAAGATCATAATCTTCTTTCTCTTCAGTGTATATTTGATTGGGAGAAATTTTTTGAAAGCTGATCTTCCCATTTTCAAGGTAATAGGTAGTGGCTTTTAAATCTTTAAGGGTTTCCTTTTTGCTGTCATTCTTGTACAGGCGGATTTCAATATCTGCCTGGCTATAGCCATCTTTATTCAGGATTTTTATCTTGGCTATATAATTATTTAGGATATTATAATCATGCCCATCCTCAAACCTGCTAAAACCGTTCTCATGAATATAAAAAGCATTGGCAGTACTGTCTTTGGGATAAATTGTAGCCTTAAGATCGCCAAAGGTTACTGTTGCATCTGTGGTATTAATTCCTAACTCCTGTGAGTATCCAACCGAAATTGATAAAAGAAGAAGGAACGATAATAATTTAGTCATTTAGTGATAATTGAATAATTTTAACTTTCTTGTTTTTACGAAGGTAACTCTGGATGATATGCTGCGCATCCCGATCATTATTCATAGGAGTAATTATAGAACGCACAATATCGATATTGTTAAGCTGATAATTTAAATTGAAATATCCTACTCCTTTAAATCTGCCTTCTTCTACCAGTAACGCACTTTTCTCATCTACCTCTCGGCCTCTATCTATCACTAAAATATTTCTGTCCTGTAAACTGTATTTATCTATTACCTCGCTTACCCGTTCATTGTATTCTTCAGGAGTTTCTGCCCCAATACAGGCTCCACGGCAGGATTTTATAGTGTAGCTGAAACAATTGCCATTTCCGCTGTGCAAACCGGTAAGTTTTTGGCATAACTGATGGGAATCCACAATAGTATGCAACACATTTTTTGCCTGTTGTAAATTCGTGAACGTGGTAATATTTTTTTTCCGGGAATCTGCTTTTCCTATTTTCAGGTTAATATACCCGTTTTCATCTTTAAACTGATATAGGGCATAGGTGAAAATCGATTTTTTAAGAGCCTGATTATATTTTGGTTTATTGAGTTTAATTTCTTCATTCTCCTTCAAAAGCGCGATAAGTTCATTCCCGGTAGGCTCGTAGGAAACCGATGAAACTTCCTTCTGAACCTCTTTCGCCTTATGATGGTCGTTGGTAAAATGCTGATTAACCCTTTTTCTTATGTTTTTACTTTTTCCTATATAAATAATATCCCCTTCTTCATTATGAAGATAATACACACCTGTAGTGGCCGGAAGTTCATCCAGAATTCGAATAAGCTTGGTATCCATTTGCCGCGAAGGCTCATTTCTAACCGATTTCTTAAGTATTTCCTTTTCCTTGTCTTTTGCCAGCAGCATTTTAAACAATTTCACCGTTGCCTGTGCATCTCCACTGGCGCGGTGTCTGTCACTTAAAGGAATTCCCAGCGAGCGTACCAGTTTTCCCAAACTATAGGAAGGCTGTCCCGGGATGAGTTTTTTCGATAATTCTACCGTACAAAGGGATTTTTTTTCAAATTCGAAGCCCAGTCTTCTAAATTCTAATCGTAAAATTCTGTAATCGAATTTGGCATTATGTGCAACCAGAATGCAATCTGAAGTAATCTCAACAATTCGCTTGGCTACCTCGTAAAATTTTGGAGCATGCCTTAACATTTCATTATTTATACCGGTAAGGCCTACCACAAAAGGTTGAATGGGCAGTTCCGGGTTAACCAGACTTATAAATTGATCGACTACTTTTTGCCCGTCAAACTTATAAACAGCAATCTCGGTAATTCCTTCTTCATTATACTTACCGCCGGTAGTTTCTATATCTAAAATCGCGTACATATATTTTTTCAGTTCCCGGACGGAATAATTAAGTGTTTCAACATTCTTTTAATCTAATAATGCAACTCTTTAACAGAGAGATAAGGGCTCTCTAAAAGCAGTGCAATGTTCTAAACTACTGGTGCAGTTTAGCTATTTGTAATTTCGTTCACCAAAAATGGCGCTTCCAATTCTAACCATGGTGCTTCCGCTTTCTACCGCGATTTTGTAATCGCCGCTCATACCCATGGAAAGTACTTCAAAATGAGGAAAATCTTTCCTGAAATCGTCAAAAACTTGTTTTAAATATAAAAATTCCTTTTTAACCTGTTCCATATCTTCAGTAAAAGTTGCCATTCCCATGAGTCCCACAACCTCTACATTTTTAAATTCTTTAAATTTATCTGAATTCAGAATTTCCCGGGCTTTTTTAGCGCTTATTCCAAATTTGCTGTCTTCATCGGCTATTTTAATCTGAAGTAAACATTTTATGCAACGATCATTTTTAGCCGCTTCTTTGTTGATTTCCTTCAGCACTTTTAAACGATCTACCGCATGAACCAAAGAAACATACGGTGCCATATACTTTACCTTATTGGTTTGAATGTGGCCAACCATATGCCATTCAATATCTTTGGGGAGGCTTTCCCATTTTTGGGTCATTTCCTGAATCTTATTTTCTCCAAAAATTCGTTGTCCTTCATTATAAGCCTCCAAAATATCTTCGTTAGGCTTTGTTTTGGAAATAGCAACAAGGCTTACTTCCTTTAATTCGTCTTTATATTTTTTAATGTTTTTGGCAATGTCCATGTGGTAAATTTAGAAAAATCTCTTAGAAATAAAAGCGTAATGTCTGCGCAAGAGTGTTAAAAGCGGGTTTGAGTTAATCAAATACCCACGTGCAATACTATATTAAGGCGGTAAGCAATTTTAAATTTCCAGTTATGCCGATAATTCGCGGAGGGTTAAAACTCATAAATAGTTAAACCGCTTCTCAGTTTTGGCTCAATATAAGTGCTTTTTGGGGGCATAGTTAGGCATTCATCAGACACTTGTTTTATTTCATTTATAGTTATAGGTACCATTCCGAAGCCTACTGCAAATTCTTTGCTATCTATTCGACTTTTCATTTCCAGAAGATCATTCTTCCCGTGGATATAGTCAATACGTTCATCATTCCGAAGATCATGGATCCCTAAAACAGGCTTCAGCAGCTTTTCAAATAAAATATAGGTATCCAGTCGGCTCAGGGAATCGGTGAAATTATAGAGGGATTTGCGAAGGTAAAGAGAGTAGAACTCTCCCTCAAGATACATATTAAAATGGTGTTTTTTGGAAGGAGAATAAATTTCGGTTCCGCGATTCTCAATCCTAAACCATTCATCGAGCTGTACCAGAAAATCTTCTTTACTAAGGCCGTTCAAATCTTTTATAAGCCTGTTATATTCGTAAATTTTAAGGCTGCTCTCGGGAATTAAAAAACTCATGAAAAAGTTATAGGGTTCTTCCCCGGTATGCTTCGGGTTTGCCTCTTTGGATTCCTGGGCGAGCAGATACGAAGATGCGCTGCGGTGATGCCCATCTGCAATATATAATATGGGCATTTTTTCGAATTCTGCTTTTATCTGATTTACCAAGGCCTCTTCTTCAATTTTCCATAAACAATGAAGTTCCTTATTGTTAGTGGAAAATTCATATTCTGGAGCCTTTTTCATCGCCGTATTAAGCAGCGATTCAATTTTTGTGGAATCCGGATAGGTAAGAAGTACAGGTTCGGTATTAAACCCTACGATTTTCAAGTAATCCTTAAACATGGTTTCCCGGTAAGAAATAGTATCTTCGTGTTTCCGGATGCAGTTCTTTTCATAATCTTCAATACTCGCAGCGGCAATTATTCCGCAGAAAGTATCGGTTCGGGTAACAATCTTATAAAAATAATAGGCGGGTTTTTTATCCTGAATAAACACATTTTCTTCCTTGAATTCCAGATATCGGTTTTTAACCATCTGGAAACGTTTTTCACCGGTAATCTCCTGCTGATATTTATAGCCGGGGTTAATAATATGCAAAAAAGAATAAGGATTATATTCTAGCTGTGCAGTAAGTTCGCCCACGGTATACTCTTCATAAGGTCTGGAAGCCACAAGCGCAGCCTTATCTTTGGGCGGTCTTACCGCTTTAAAAGGGAAAATTTTAGCCAAACTATTACAGATTTATGAACTAAACTGGGAAGAAATATTTTCGGCTTTTTTAGATTCGGAATAATCATAGAATCCCTCTCCCGATTTTACTCCCAGTTTTCCGGCTCGCACCATATTAGTTAGCAATGGGCAGGCGGCGTATTTAGGGTTTTTAAATCCGTCGTACATCACCTCCAGAATAGAATGGCATACATCCAGTCCAATAAAATCGGCAAGTTGCAACGGCCCCATTGGGTGCGCCATTCCCAGTTTCATAACCGTATCAATTTCGTAAACCCCGGCCACGCCATTGTATAAAGTTTCAATGGCTTCATTAATCATAGGCATAAGGATACGATTGGCTACAAAGCCCGGGTAATCGTTTACTTCAACCGGAACTTTATTCAGTTTTTTGGAAAGTTCCATAATGCTGTTGGTAATTTTATCGCTGGTATTATAACCGCGAATAATCTCAACCAGTTTCATTACCGGAACAGGATTCATAAAATGCATTCCTATTACTCGTTCCGGGTTGGAAACGGCAGAAGCGATTTTAGTGATGGAAATAGAAGAAGTGTTGGTAGCAAGAATAGTTTTTTCAGAACAGTTGTTATCCAGCTGTTCAAAAATCTTCATTTTTAGACCTTCATTTTCGGTAGCGGCCTCTACCACAAGATCCACGTTTTTTACTCCCGTTGGAATATCTATGTGAGTAGTTAAATTTTTAAGGGTGTTCTTTTTATCGGTTTCAGATATTTTCTCTTTGGCAACCATTCGGTCAAGATTCCTCGAAATGGTATCCATTCCCCTCTGCAGGTTTTCCTTAGAAATATCTATGAGGTTTACTTTATAGCCAAATTGGGCAAAAGTATGGGCAATTCCATTACCCATAGTCCCTGCACCTATAACTGCAATATTTTTCATGTTGTTATTTTTATCTTCTTTTCTAAAAAAAAGAAAAATTAATTTTCAAAACTTTCTATAATCTGATTCGCAACCCTTAGTGCTTCGGCGCCCTCCTGAAGGGTTACAATAGGTGTGGTATTATTTTCTATAGCGTCGGCAAAGGTTTCCAACTCATCCAAAATCGCGTTATGCGGTTCTACTTTTGGATTATCGAAGTATATCTGTTTCTGAATTCCTTCTGCATTCTGAAGGATCATCGCAAAATCATCGGGTTTTTCGGGAGCATCCTTCATCTTTACCACTTCACATTTTCGTTCCAGAAAATCTACCGAAATGTAAGCGTCTTTCTGAAAAAACCTGGCTTTTCGCATATTTTTAAGCGAAATACGGCTCGCGGTTAAATTGGCCACACAGCCATTTTCAAACTGAATGCGCGCATTTGCAATATCAGGGGTTTCACTTATTACCGAAACTCCGCTGGCATAAATATTCTTTACCTTCGATTGTACCACGCTTAAAATCACATCGATATCGTGGATCATTAAATCCAGCACTACGGGAACATCGGTTCCCCGCGGATTAAATTCGGCCAGGCGATGCGCTTCAATAAACATAGGCTGATCGATTTTATGCGAAACCGCTCTAAAGGCAGGATTAAATCTTTCTACATGGCCTACCTGGCCTTTCACTTTATGTTTCTTTGCAAGGGCAATCAACTCTTCAGCTTCAGCAAAAGTGGAAGTAATGGGTTTTTCAATAAAAAGATGTTTGCCAGATTTGATAACTTGCTTAGCGATCTCGAAATGTTTAATAGTGGTGGTTACCACATCGGCAACGTCTACCGCATCTATTAATTCCTGCGGAGAATTAAAACTTTTATACCCTAATTCCTTTTCGGTTTTTTCGGCAATTTCCCGGTTAGCATCATAAAATCCTACCAGTTCATATTTTGAAGATTCCTGCAGCAGTTTTAAATGGATTTTTCCCAAATGTCCCGCCCCGAATACGCCTGCTTTAAGCATGTGTTTTACATTTTTCACAAAAATAGCATTTCTAGCGCTAAAGCCAATACCATTTTGATTGTAAATAGATTAGTGCAATCGTTAAATAATATTTAAAATCTGTGTGGAAGGCTTAAGAATGTTTGTTTATTTTTATGGCGTAAAACCTACAAAAGTGCTTAAAGATACATTTAAACATAAAGGAAAAAGGCAACATCTGGCTGAAATCGTGGCTGCCAAAGGCGTAACCGATAAACGTGTTTTGGAAGCCATAAAAAAAATTCCAAGGCATTTGTTTATGGACAGTAGTTTCGAAGATCATGCATATCAGGATAAACCTTTCCCTATTGCTGCAGATCAAACTATTTCGCAGCCTTACACGGTCGCTATACAAACAGAACTTATGGAGGTTAAAAAAGGCGATTCCATTCTGGAAATTGGCACGGGTAGCGGCTATCAGACTGCTGTTCTTTGCGAAATGGGAGCCAAAGTGTACAGCATAGAACGCCAGCTGGAACTTTATAAAAAGACGAAACTTTTTCTTTCAAAAATAGGATACAGACCCAAACATCTAAGTTTTGGCGATGGGTATAAAGGCCTCTCAGAATATGCTCCTTATGATGGAATAATTGTTACCGCCGGCGCGCCCTTTGTGCCAAATCCTTTGCTGGCCCAGTTAAAAATAGGAGGGAAGCTGGTAATTCCTGTGGGCGAAAATGTGCAGACGATGACGGTTTTTACCCGAAAATCTAAAAAAGAATTCGATAAAAAAGAATATGGCGACTTTAGGTTTGTACCGCTTCTGGAAGATAAGAATTAGGTTGTAAGCAATTAGCAATGAAAAATAAGGGATGAAAAAATTCCAAACTCTAAAATTCCAAATTCAGAATGACATCTCGGCTACGCTCGATGGGACCTTAATCAATAAACTATAATCAATGAACAACAAACCATAATTGTTTAATTGGCTTCGAGAAGTCCTAAAAATTTAAGGCCCACGACAATAGAACTGCTTGTCTGTCCATTATATTTTGAAACTACATAATCTACCCGAAAAAGGTTGAATTTACTGATCCCGATATTATCGATTCCCACAGAATATTCAGAATAAGGTTTTTTATTGGTAATGGTCAATAATTTTGCGCCGGCAATAAGGTTGTAATTCAGTTTATTAAGCAATGGGATTTTGCCTAATACCCATCCCTGGAAGTCATGTTCCAGATGTGCTTCAAAATAAGGTTTATTGGTGCTGAAGCCGTAATAAGGAAGCAGGTTGAATTTGTTTAAATAATGGGCATCATCTGCAAAGGTCTGGTTCCCATTAAAATGCTGGTAATCCAGAAATGAAATATCCTCGGCATTTATAAAAGTTCCTCCTTTAAAATTATAGCTGAAAATCCCTTTATTTCCCACCGGAATATGCTGGGTTACAGCTGCCTTGAATTCACTAAAATCGCCACCTTCCATAGAAGATCCCAGACCCCCCTCGTATGCCAGATAAAGCGTGGGGTATTTGTTGGAATCTTCGTGCAATTTCGTGTTGGGATAACTCATAAATTTCTGAGCGAAATTTATTTTTCCTCTTAATTCAATTTTAAAAATCTCATCGCTCTTAAATGCTGAAGTTCCCGGGTTTTGAGGTTGCAACGGATTGTTGGAAGTAAATTCGTGATTACTTCGGTTAAACAGGGTTTGATCTGTAGTGTTGTAAAGCGGCTGGCGCCACTGATAACTTATATCTGAATAAAGCTGGAATCCGTTAAAAACCTCCTGTACATATTGAAGTCGCGCAAAGGAACGTTCATAAATTTTCATATAATTATTCTCAAACAAAAGGGTAGTAACCGTATTCTGTCGCTCGGGAATAGGAATAGTATTATTTATCTGGGCGGTTTCTGTTCCTCCCGAAACAGTTAAAACGGGTTTAGAATAATTATTGAATTTTTTCTGAAAACCTCCGGTTATTCGTAAGCGATCGTCATTAAATCCATAGTTAAGGTTGGAGTAAACACTCCAATATTTCCCGGTATTTTCTCCCTGGTGTTGCGTGTAACTTATCAATTCGTTTAAATTCCAGCCTTGTACCGTATTAAAATTGGTGCCCAGCAGGGGAGAGGAAAAATGAATATTCGTTTTGGCGTACGAATCGTTAAAAGTATAGCCAAATATCGCATTGCTAAAGCTAAATTTATTTGAAACTGCATCTACAGAATCCAGGTATTTTTCGCTTTTTCGAAGTTGCTGAATAGAATCTTTACGATGATAATCCACTAATTCTTCATCGGTTAAAGGAATGGGCCTGATATCTTTCCAGTACAGGGAATCTTTTTTATTAGCCTCTTTTGCAAAGGAAAGGATCTCGTTTCCAAAGCTCTTTTTGTCGAAATTAGGATGGAAATTGTAATTACTGTAAACAGCCGTAAATCTTCCATCGCCGGAAATTCCTAACATTTTAAAGGTGAAATCTACCGTTTGAGAGATCTTTATCCAGAAATCATTTTCCTTTGAATATTTAAAATTTTGGCTGAATGTTAAGGTTTCAATGGGAGCAAACTGAATGGCTTTACCTGTGGTTTGAAGTTTAACGCCGTACAACTGCCAGGAATCTTCTGCAATATAAATATCGCCATAGAAAACCCGATCGTTTTCCCTTTTAGGAACCACTTTTATTTTGTTGATGAGGTGCCCGTAATCATCATAAAATGTACCTTCCATGAGGAAGTTGTAATAATTAAAAGCGTAATCTGCCAGCGGGGAAACCACTTTGGCGTTGATGTCCAACGTGTTTTTATAGAATGAAAAGTTGGATTCCTGTGCCGAATTTAAACTGAAACCATTATCGTTTCCGCTTATTTTCGAGGCGATAATCTTTTCCTTGAAATCATCGGGAGCTTTAAACGCGATCTTCGAAATTGTTTCGCTTAAATAAATAATCCCGCTCCTTGTAGAATCCAGTCCCCCGTCAAAATCACCTATTTCCTGGCCCAATACTTTTTCAGGAACATTTTTCATTCGCCATAATCCGCGGGAATAATAATCGGCAGTGTATTCACTTATTTTCGTATAATTTTCTTCCCGGTGCGCGATTGCTTTATGCATGATAACGGCTGCAGGATTTTCTTTTGAGTTTATGGTAACTTCCGGAAGATTTGTCTTTTCAGAAGCTAATGAAACATTTAAGATATAGGGAAACTGCTGAATATTTACTTTTTTGTGAAGGGTTTGATAGCCTAAAAACTGAAAAACAATCTCGTAACTCCCCGGTTGGGTAATATCCAATTGATATTGCCCTTGCTCATTAGTATTGGTTCCCCGGGCACCATTTGCCATATAAATATTTACATATGGCAGGGCTTCGTTATGTTCATCGGTTACCTTTCCGGTTATCTGGCCATAATTTTGGAAGCCCATTAGCAGAAAAGTAAAAAATACAAATTTTCTTAAAGTCATAAAAGAATCTCTTTCTGAAGATAAATACTAACGATATTCTTTATTAATCCTATCGAGACGGCGTTTACTTTCACGGTCTTTTATGGTTTCGCGCTTATCATAGATTTTTTTTCCCTTGGCAAGTGAAATTTGAAGCTTAGCAAGGCCTCTGTCATTTATAAAAAGCCGTAACGGAATTATGGTAAGCCCAGAATTCTTAACTTCTTTCTCTAATTTTCGCAATTCTCTGCGCTGCAGTAAAAGCTTTCGTTCGCTTTTGGGATCATGATTAAAGTGACTGGCATGAGAATATTCCTGCACGTGCATATTTATAACAAAGAGCTCGTGATTATTAAATTCACAAAAACTTTCGGCAATAGATGCTTTTCCTTCCCGGATGGCTTTTATCTCCGTACCGGCCAATTTTATTCCGGCGGTATATTTATCCAGAAATTCATATTCGAACTTTGCTTTTCGGTTTTTAATGTTAATGTTATTCTTCATATTAGCACAAAAATAGGAAGCTTTGTTTAGAAAGCAGGCGGCGCTTGTATAATTTTTAACAGGTTTTTCAATTTCGAGGCAAAAACCATCTTATAATTTACTTAAGATTTTTTACAGGACAGACATGTAGATTTTCTTTTATGCTTTTTTGATTATATTTGAAACAAGTAAAAAAATTTATGAAATATCTTATTCTACTGGCAGTAGTATTTTCACTGGCTTCCTGCCAGGAAAAAAAACAGGGATTGACTGCCAATGAAATTATAAATACAGCTATTGATAGTGCGGGAGGTCCCCTTTATAAAAAAGCAACCATCGAATTTAAATTCCGAAAAAACTATTATAAAAGTATTCGCAATGGAGGGGAATTTCATTTAGAGAGAACTTCTAAAGATACCCTGGGAAATACGTATCGCGATGTTTTAAGCAATACAGGGTTTGAGCGATTTAAGAATGATACCCTGGTAAAAGTTCCCGATTCTACAGCCAGAAATTTTGGGAGTAGTGTTAATTCCGTCCATTATTTTGCCGATTTGCCTTATGGATTGAATGATAAAGCCGTAAATAAAAGTTTGGCAGGTGATGCCGTTATAAATGGAGAACCTTATTATCAGATTAAAATTACCTTTCAGCAAAAAGGAGGGGGTGGCGCTCACCATGATAAATTTATGTACTGGATACATAAAAAGAAATTTACTGTAGATTATTTAGCCTATAAGTTTCATGAGGATAAAACCGGAATTCGTTTTAGAGTCGCATATAACCCTCGGGTTATAAACGGAATTCGTTTTGTAGATTATAAAAACTATACCATTGCAGATCCGAACACCGATTTAGGCACTTTAGATGAGCTCTATCAGCAAGGCAAATTAAGCCTGTTATCGGATATTAAGACAGAAGATGTAAAGGTGAAAATACGAGATTAAATACTTTTTACCTGATACTTTCCCCATGCTGAGAATGATCCAGCCCCGTATTTTCATGGTCTTCTTTAACTCTTAAGGGTAAAATAAGATCGGTGATTTTATATAATAGTAAACTTCCGAAGAAGGTGAAAAGCCCCACAATTACCAGTGCTAAAAGGTGATATAAAAATGTGGTAGGATCGCCATAAATAAGGCCTTTATCTTTTGCCAGCACCCCGGTAAGGATCATACCTACAATTCCTCCCACTCCATGACTGGGGAAAACATCAAGAGTATCATCGATAGTGGTTTTTTTGCTATATCGTATAACAAGATTACTTACCAATGCAGCTACAAACCCTATAAAGATACTTTGCCCAAGAGTAACATATCCTGCTGCAGGTGTTATGGCTACAAGACCTACCACGGCACCAATACAAGCTCCCATCGCCGACATTTTTCTGTTCAAAAACCTATCAAAGAAAATCCAGGTGATCATACTGGTAGCCGATGCAAGATTTGTATTCGCGAAAGCGATTACCGCATCTCCATTGGCTCCAAAGGCAGAGCCTGAATTAAACCCGAACCAGCCAAACCAGAGCAGGCCTGTTCCAAGAATTACAAAAGGAATATTGGAAGGATCTTCAGAAATATTTTTTCTTTTTCCCAGGTACATCGCTCCTGCCAAAGCAGCGAATCCGGCAGACATATGTACAACAGTGCCACCGGCAAAATCCAAAACACCCCATTTATGAAAAAGGCCGTCGGGATGCCAGGTCATATGCGCAAGTGGAGAATAAATAAAGATGGAAAACAACACCATAAAAAGAATATAACTCCTGAATCTTATACGTTCCGCAAAACTACCGGTAATAAGGGCAGGAGTTATAATAGCAAATTTAAGCTGAAAGAGTGCAAATAACAGAAATGGTATAGTCGGGGCGAAATCGGGATTCGGTGAAATAGAAACATTCCGGAAATTAAAATAGGTAAGAGGATTTCCAAAGATGCCATAAATACTGTCCCCAAAGGCAAGACTAAAACCTACAAGTACCCACACAATACTAATTATTCCAAGAGCCACAAAACTTTGCAGCATTGTAGATATAATGTTCTTGCGGCTTATCATTCCACCATAAAAAAAGGCAAGTCCAAAGGTCATTATGAGAACCATGGCGCTGGCAACGATCATCCAGGCGGTATCGCCTGTATCTATCGCCTTGCTGAAGGTGGTTTCCTGATATTGTGTGCTAAAAAAAACGCTTATTAACACAAGGATTCCTAAAACGAGAAAATTCATCTTTTTAGCCATGTTAGTCTTTATTTATAAGATTTCTTATTGAAATTAAAGCGGCTAAATTAAAAAAGGAAGAGAAGAATAAAAGCGGAAGGCCTTCTGACAGCTAAAAAATTGATAACACTTAGGGTAGAAAGTTTAAAGACAAAATCAGAAAAAATCAAGGAATACGATGCAGGAAAGAAGTTTTTTAGAATTTCATAAAATAAACAGAAATAATTGCTATTTGTTCAAATTTAGGGGGTATCTATGGTTGTTGATAACTTTTTTAAGTAATAATCAAAAAAAACAGGGGGGTGTGTGTTGTATTAAGCGTTAATTTTTATTATTTGCCCCGTTAATTTGCTTTTAATACTTTTTATATATCCATTTATTACTTTTTCCATGGAGACCGGAGTGCTACCGGGAAAGAAATCCTGATATTTTTCTGCCGCATCTTCTACAAGATCTGGAGAAACAGCGTTTATACGAATTCCATTTTCAAGCTCAAGGGCGACCGCTTTCACAAAACTATGAATCCCTCCATTTACCATGGCAGCACTGCTGGTTTTATCTTCAGGAAAATCGGCTAATATTCCCGTGGTGAGCGTAATAGAGCCATTCGGGTTAAGATAATCTTTGCCTATTCTAACCAAGTTTACCTGGCCCATAAGTTTGCTTTTAATGCCTATATAAAAATCCTCCTCGGTTAAATTTTTAAATGCATCCCATTTTGCTTCTCCTGTTATACTAACAATGGCATCTACTTTTCCTAGGTTGCTAAAAAGTTTTTTAATAGCTTCAGAACTTTCAATATCCACCTGGTAATCGCCTGAAGTTTTTCCAACAACAATTACTTCATGTTTCCCGGTTAATCCCTTTACTACTTTCCTGCCAATGGTGCCGGTGCCGCCTATTACTAAGATTTTCATATTTTTTTTTGTGGATTAGTTATTCTATTTAAAACGAATAAGCTACATTATCTCTTTCACATTTTTCTTCAGTAAGAACCAGTTTACGGGATAGGCCGTTACAAACCCCAGGAGCATAGCGATTTGCATCATAAACCAGAACAGGGGTTTGGAAGCTTCCAGTTCATGGTTAAAAATTACGAAGGTGGCTATCGCCATCCATCCATACATTCCAATTTGCCACGAGGTAAGAGAGAGTGTGTCTGCTTTTACTGCGGCTTTAAGTCCTTCTTTGGGTGAAAGATTTTTCATTGGTTTTATAGAATAGTATTGAAAGAGTATTCCTATTGCAAACGCCAGCACATAATCTACTGCCCAGGCTCCAAATATTTTTTTTCCAAACAGGGTTAAAGGCCATATTAATAAAAGGCTTTCGGCTACGATGTCTCCCAAAGTGCACCCGCTGCCGCAATGCAAAGCACCTACAATTACACTTTGCCAGAAAGGTTTCTTTTTATTGGGTGGTTTTTCATTATTCTCTTTAGCGGTCATCACCACTTTTTTGGTGGATTCCCTGCCCAAAGTAAAATAGACGATAAGAGCCAGGGGTCCCGCGTATAATCCGGTTACCGGATATACAATATTCATAATCATCATGTGTTGGGGATGCCCGGCGAGTATGTCAATTAAAATAATTAAAGCGCAAATCGCGCCTACTATTAATGAAATTATGGCTATAGTATGTAAATCCATGCTACAATAATTGGTTAGTGATACCAATATAAAATAGTCCGATAGAACTGCCAGTTAAAAATCTGCTAAAATAAGGGGGATGGGCAAAACTAAAAATCGAGTTTATTAAATTATGCTGAAGCTACAGAAAAGAAAATTTTGTTGAGAATTAAAAGGTGTGGTGTGGTTTATTTTAATACATTTTTCCTTTTTGAAATCTGAAAAAGTATGGGAAAGTTCCTGTTCGTTATATTGCTTAATTTCAAGTCCGCTGCATTTAGTAGGTCCTTCTTCAGAAAAAACACCAAGAATTAAACTTTTTGAGACCGCTTTTTTTACAAGTTCCAGATAGTTTTCTATTTGAGAAGTTTCAGTTAAAAAATGAAAAGCTGCCCGATCGTGCCATACTTCATATTTTTTATTTGGGGTAAAATCAAGAATGTCGCTTACAATCCATTCTACTTTAGATGCCTTTTTTCCTAACCTGGCTTTAGCTTTTGCCAAAGCTTTTTCTGAAATATCCAGGACGCTAATATTGGTATAGCCCCGATCGAGAAGAAAATCCCCCAGTTTGCTGTCTCCACCGCCAACATCTATAATCGCTGCCGATTTTGAGAGCTTCAAAGCCTCAATAAATTCCAGGGATGTGGTAGGTATTTCCTGGGTCCAGCTAACCTCTTTAGGGCTTTTTGTGTTATAAATAGTCTCCCAATGTTTTTTGCGAGTCGTCAAAATTTATTCATTTTTATAGATATGACCATCTTTCATCATAAAACTTACATTTTCCATGGTTTTAATATTTTGTGAGGGATCTCCTTCAACAGCAATAATATCTGCCAAATAGCCTTTTTTAAGGTTTCCCAGTTTATCCATATGAAAGTATTTGGCATTTATAGAAGTAGCTGACTTTAGTACTTCTATAGGTTTCATTCCATACTCTACCAATAGTTCCATCTCGCGGTAATTTTCGCCGTGAGTAAAAACTCCCACATCCCCTCCAAAGAGAATAGTAACGCCTGCTTTTAAAGCATTTTTAAAAGATTCTTTTTTGGAAGTTATTCTTTCAGGTTCGGGATCTATTCCCTTACGCCATCCATTATACCTTTCAATTGCATCGCCTGCAGCAACCGTAGGGCAGAGGGCTATTCCCTTTTCTTTCATAAGCTGAAATACTTCGGGAGTTCCATGATCGCCATGTTCAATGGTTTCCACACCGCCTTCAATGGCTCTTCGCATCCCTTCGGCTGTAATAGCATGAGCGGTAGCATAGGTTCCTGCAGATTCTGCAACATCTACCATCGCTTTTATCTCTTCCACAGTAAAAGTGGGCATTGAAGGAGCGTCGGGTTTCCAGTGATAATCGGCATAAATTTTAACCACATCGGTCCCGTTACCCAGCTGTCTTCGGGCAGTTCTAATCGCTTCCTCTTTCCCGCTTACTTCATCGGCGCCTAAAGGAACATGCACAGCATCGTAAAAACCTTTAGGGCCATACGCTCCTGTGGCCACAATAGCAGGGCCGGCCACCTGTAATCGCGGGCCCGGAATAATTCCTTCTTCTATGGTTTTTTTAATATAAACATCGCTATAACCGGCACCCTCGGTTCCCAGATCTCTCATACTTGTAATTCCGGCCATTAAAGAATTCTTTACGTGAACGGTAGCCCTGATTGCTCTTTCCACCGGCGATTCTTTCAAAACCTGATCGTTCCAGCCCGTTTCGTTATATGGATGCAGTAAAATGTGGGAGTGTCCTTCAATAATTCCGGGCATAAGCGTTTTATGCGCCAATTCAATAATTTGGGCATTCTCCGGGATAGAATATCCATTTTCGGCACCGGCATAGGCAATATGGTTATTCTCTACCACTACTACCCAGTTCTTATGAAGGTTCTCACCATCAAAAACCTGTTGAGGTTTTAGTATGGTTTGAGAATATAAATAAGGGATAAAAAGGAAAAAGAGGGCAACGAGGAATTTGATCTTCATGATTTTTATTTCTGACGTAAAATTTATTTTAAAGATATAATAAAATAAATTTTAAAAGAAAGCACTCTTTCCTTTCAGTGTAAGCTGGGCCAAATGTTATATTTTGGTAAACATTCTTACCATTCCTAACAATTAAACATACAACAGAATAATAGTAAGAATAATTCCGAAGAAAGTAAAATAAAGGCCTTTTTTAAACATGGGAGTTTTGGGCATAAACATGTAAAAGGAGGATATTACAAAGAATAGAAGGGATACCCCAAAAAACACATTAAAAAAGAAAAGAGGATCTGCGGTTCGTGCTTTGTGTAAGCGTGTTATATTATTTATAAAGGAAGGCCATGCTTTTACCGTATAAGTAGCTACCCCTGTTTGTTTATTGTAAGTGCCTTTATTAAAACTTATGGTGTTCTGGTTTTCTTCTGTTACCTTAAGGTCTCTTTTTCTTAAGATTTTAGACAGTTCCTCCGCATTGGCGTGAGGCTGAATTTTGCGGGTAATTTCTGTATCTATTTTTAAAAAATTGGTGTCTCTAAAAATCATGGTGATACCGCTAAGGGCATACATAGCCATTATTCCTGCTAAAAAAAATCCGAGATAGCGGTGAATAATGCGCATTTTTAGATTGATGGTATTGGGTCTGGGCATTTTTTGTATACTTAAAAATAATGTTGGCTAAAATAATCTATTATTCTAAAAGGATGATAAAGAAAATTTAAGAATATAATTCTTTTAATGTGGTTATACTGCACAATGGGAACTGAAAGCAGATGACGATGCCTATAAACAAATATTAATCAACACATTTTTAAATGTTTAGCCGGATTTACCGAACATTTCTCTTAACTGTTTTGCATTTTCGGGAGCATACGCATGCATATCGTTATTAAAATAAATGTAGACTTCTCCGGCATCACAATTCTTGATTTTTTGGTGCCATTCTTCCAGTTCTTCTTTAGAATAATGATAATCGTACCATTTTTTTCCTTTTCCATGAAATCGCACGTACCCAATGTTATTGGTTACAATCATATCTTCAGGGAAATCGGGGCTGGAAATGGAACAGAAGCTCACCTTATATTTTTTTAAAATATCGTATACCTCTTTTGTAAACCACGAGATATGGCGAAATTCTATTACATTATGGTTTTTAGATTTTAAAGCTTTACAAAAATTGATGAGTTTTTCGTCGTCTCGATGAAGGCTGGGAGGGAGTTGCCATAAAATACAACTCAGTTTGGTTTTCATTACTGCGGCAGCAGCTTCAAACTTTGCCAGACTTTCCTCGGGATCGTTTAGTTTTTTCATTTGAGTAACATAACGGCTGCCTTTCAGGGTAAAATTAAAGTCTTTGGGCGCAGTTTTCTTCCATTTTTCTAAGGTAGAATCCTTCGGAAGCCGATAAAATGTATTATTTACTTCAACCGTATTAAATTGTTTGGTATAATATTCCAGCCAGTTTTTTTGAGCTAACTTTTCAGGATAAAATTTTCCGCGCCATTCTTTATAGTTCCATCCGGAACATCCTATAAAAACCTTCATCTGTTACCTTTTTTTTATAAAGTTATGATCTTCAGAAGAAATTTATCTTAGGTTTTTGTTAAGGCTGAAGAATTTGTGGAGGCTTTAAAATTCATATGCCAGGATATCAAATCTTAACTTTAACATTTCTGAAACAGAAAAATAAGCTGATGGCTTATAAATTAACAGGAAATATTGTTTAACAAATTACAGCGGTAAATTTGTTATTATTTTATTTAAAAACGACTATTCCTGCAGCTATGCATGAAAAATATCAACATTCTTTTTACCCGCCGCTAGAGGAAAAACTGAATATTTTTTCTCACGGGCTGGGATTTGGTCTCAGTATTCTGGGCTTGGTCTTACTTATTTTAAGAGCTGAAGAATTAGGTAAAACCATTCATTTGGTAAGCTTTAGTATTTTTGGAGCCAGTATGATCCTACTTTACGCGGCCTCTACCTTTTACCACAGCGCTAAATCGCACCGGCTTCGGTATAGATTGAACATTCTGGACCATGCTTCTATTTATGTGTTAATAGCGGGTACTTATACGCCTTTTGCTTTGGTTACATTGCAGGGAGCTTTTGGCTGGATTGTGTTTGGAGTGGTGTGGAGTATGGCTTTAACGGGGATTGTCCTTAAACTTTTTTATACCGGCAAATATCAAACAATCTCTACCATTATGTATGTGGTTATGGGATGGATTATTGTTTTTGCCATTAAACCCTTAATGCAGGAGCTCACTCCCAAAGGGTTGCTGTGGCTTTTTGCCGGCGGAATTTCTTATACAGTGGGAGCGGTTTTATTTAGTTTTGATAAGATTAAATTCAACCATGCGATCTTTCATATTTTTGTGCTTCTGGGAACGTTTTGCCACTTTGTTGCCATTTATTACTACGTGTTGCCGGCCAAGTAGGTTTAGATTTTGGGTTTTTTAAAAAATATAAGTAATACTTAAGAAAGTCTTTAGAAACTTATTTTAATTTTAGGTCAAAATATTACCGGGTGAAATTAAATTTAATCTTTGGGATCTTTCTATTACTAACATTAGGTGGTTACGCACAGAATAATTCCCTGAATTATTTTTTAAAGGCCGCCCAAAAAAACAATCCCTCCCTTCTTGAAAATCAAAACCTTCAGCAGATAGGTAAGCTGGAGAATAAACTTATAGAGGTTCAAAATAATTCTTTTAAGGTAGATGTAACTTCTGAAGTAATGGTGGCGCCGTATTTTAATAATAACGGTAAATTTATAGATATTACCACTAACCCTTCTCTGGATGCCTATGGATATGCCGAGCCCGTTTCTAACGGGGCTTTATATTCTGCGCAGCTTAATATTACCAAAAATATTTTTAACCGGGCGAAGGCCCAAAATTTGCTTTTTCAGAATAAATTGAAGAATAAATCGCTGCAGATTTCTGCGGAAGAAATTAAACATCGGCTTCAAAAAAATATTGCCGATGCATACATCCAGGTATATCATCTTCAGCTGAAGGAAAAAATTACCCGCGATATTATAAGCGATCTCGAAAATAGGTTGAAAGTAGTAGAAGTACTGGTGAAAAACGGTATTTTAATGCAAAGTGATTATTTGCTATTAAAGCTTAATATCGATAATAAAAAACTCGAGCTTCAGCAAATACAAACCGATTTGAATGCCAATTATCTTCAACTTAATAATGCCAGCGGAATACAAGGAGATACAATTCGCGAACTAACCGCGCCCGAAATACGCCTGAATATTTACCCGGCAAGTCTGGCGGCAGACAGCCTCCTGACTCCCAATAATTATGTGAACGACAGCATTTACAATCCTTCCAATTCCAAAAACAGCAATCCTGTTTCGTGGGATCTGGATACACTTCAGTATCATTATCAACAAAAATATAAAGTAGACAGCCTGCAAATTGCCGCGGAAGAAAAAGTTTTTGAGAATAAATATAAACCCCAGGTCTCAGTTTATGGAAATACAGGCTTAAATGCTGTTGAAGTGAGCCGGATACCCCATAATGTTGGCTTTAGTGCCGGGTTAAAACTTACTGTTCCCATTTATGATGGCGGCCAGAAAAAAATTAAAGTACTGCAAAATAAACTCAAGTACGATAATCTTGAATTTTATCGTAAAAACAATAGAATTAAACTTGAGAATACTTTGCAGAGCCTGCAGGAACAAATAATTTCCATCGAAAAAGGAATAGTTCTTATAGATGCCCAACTGGAAAAGCAAACCGATATTCTTGAAATTTATAAAGGGAAAATGGTACAGGGACAAGTTTCGATAATCGATTATTTAAATGTGGTTCAAAACTATAAAATGAACCAGGAAACCAGATTACAAATGCAAACCAATCTCTGGTTGCTTAAAAATGAATATAACGCTACAAACTGGTAAATTATGAGTAAAAATCACCATTTTCTATTTCTTATTACCCTCATATTTTTGGCGCTGGTTTCCTGTAATAACAATTCTTCGGAAAGTACTGCTGTTACTGCACCCATTAAGGTAAAAGTAGCGAAGGTCACAAAGCAGGATATTAAAGAGTATTTAACTTTTAATGGGGTTACGCGTTACCAGAAAAGAGAAGATATTAGGTCAAGTGTAACCGGTTATATTTCATGGATGCCTTTTGAAAGAGGCGATAATATTAAAAAAGGACAGGCATTCGCGAGTATTCGCACCAAAGAACAGGACGCATTAAAAGACGCCGTAAAAATTGATAGCAGCCTCGCAAAATTTTCTAAACCCCTTACAGTTACCAGTAATGCCTCCGGGATACTTACCAAATTAAAAGTGGTTCCCAACGATTATGTGTCTGAAGGAGATATTCTGGCTACTGTTTCGCAGCCCAGTACCCTGGTAGTTCAGGTAAGTGTTCCATATGAATATCATGATAAGATAAAAGTAGGAACCCCCTGTACCGTAATTTTAAGTGGAGAAAAGGAAATTCAAGCTAAAGTAACGAGCGCTTTAACCAGTATTGATTCTTTGGGACAGGCCCAGCATTTTTTGATTCGTCTTCCCAATGCAAACCTTCCCGAAAACTTAAATGTACAGGTGCGCATAGTTTCAAAAGAAGCAAATAATGCGCTTACGATTCCGCAACAAGCGCTTCAAACCAATGAATTGATAACAAAATTTTGGGTTATGAAACTTGTAAGCGATTCCCTGGCACTTAAAAAAGAAGTGACTCCTTTATTACAGACCGATTCACTGGTACAAATAAAATCTAAGGAGGTTAAGCTTAATGACCGTGTAATTACCGATGGAAGCTATCAAATGCAGGATTCTACCAAAGTAAGTGTCGAGCAATAATGAAAAACACCTTCCATAAATATAAATATCCTGTTCTGGCCATTGGTTTTTTATTGCTGGCGGCGGGAGCTTTTACTTATAAAAATCTTCAGACAGGATTATTTCCCAACATAACTTTTCCTAAAATTAAGGTTATTGCAGATGCCGGACAGCAACCGGTAGGAAAAATGATGACTGCTGTTACCATTCCGCTGGAAAATGCGATAAGAAGAACAGAGGGATTAAATTATATCAGGAGTACTACTTCCCGCGGAAGTGTTGAAATTTCGGTTTTTCTTAACTGGGATATGGATATAAATACCGCTAAATCGCAGATAGAATCGTATATCCAGCAGGCAAAAGGGAATATTCTGCCCAATACCAGTTTTACTGTAGAAAAAATGAATCCCTCCATTTTGCCTGTAATGGGATATTCTATAGAAGGAGATGGAAGCCTGTCTCAGGTGGAACTAAAAAAAATCGCTCAATATCAGGTAAGACCCTATCTGGCGGCTACCAATGGGGTGGCAGATGTTGTAGTTATGGGAGGGAAGGATAAAGAATATGAAATTGTTCTTAAACCTTATGCTATTAATACTCTTAAGATCTCGTTGAGCGAGGTGCAGGACGCGGTGAAAAATTCGAACGTCCTGCAATCCAATGGCTATCTTACAGATTATAACCGGATGTATTTAACACTTACCGATAATGCTGTTGAAAATCTTCAAGACCTCGAGAATATTGTGGTTAAAAGCAATTCGAACCGGGTTATTCAGCTAAAAGATATCGCCGATATTAAAGTGCATGCGGCAAAGTCTTATGTAAAGGTAATCGCTAACGGGAAAGATGTTCCTCTGGTGGGAATTATAAAACAACCAAAAGCCAATTTAATAGAAGTAAATAACCAGGTGGAGCAGAAGGTCTCAGAACTTAAAAAAATTCTTCCGAAGGAAGTAAAGCTGGTTCCCTTTTATAAACAGGCAAATTTTGTAAAATCCAGTATTAAAAGTATAAAGGATGTACTTTGGATAGGTTTGGTACTGGCTTTAATTGTGGTCATTATCTTTTTAAGATCATTTTCGGCAAGTATGGTCGTGGTTTTTACCATCCCGGTTACTCTCGCATTAACGCTGATTGTGCTGGATGGTGTAAACTACACCTTTAATATTATGACATTAGGTGCTATCGCGGCAGCAATTGGCCTTATGATAGATGATGTGGTGATAATTATTGAACAAATACACAAGATTAGGGAGGAGAACCAGGGGAAATCTGTTTCCTGGTGTGCTCGTGAAGCGATCTCCAATTTATTCCCGGCTATGATAGGCTCTTCTTTAAGTACGCTGGTAATTTTTATTCCGTTTATTATGATGACCGGGGTTGCAGGAGCTTATTTTCAGGTAATGGCTTTTACTATGATCATCGCTCTAGGCTGTTCCTTTTTTGTTACCTGGTTTTTAGTACCCGTACTTTCTATTGTTTTTGCGCGCAACAAGGATGTTTCTCATAAACACGAACCTAAAACTAAATGGATACATACCGTACTGGAAAAACCTGTAATTGGAATTGTTTTCGCCCTTATTTGCGTAGCCATCATCATTATAATTCCTTCTAAATTGCCTTCCGGATTTCTTCCTGAAATGGATGAAGGAAGTATCGTGCTGGATTTTAATAGTCCCGCTGGAACAACTTTAGATGAAACGGGGAATATGCTGGATAAAGTAAACACAATTCTTAGGAATCAGCCGGAAGTTGAAGCTTTTTCGGCCAGAGCAGGAACGCAGCTTGGATTTTTTATAACAGAGCCTAATCGTGGAGACTACCTGATAAAACTGAAGGATAGCCGTTCAAAATCTACGACAGAGGTTTCCGATGAAATTCGAAAGAAAATCGAAGCTCAGGTACCCCAACTGGAAGTAGATTTTGGGCAGGTGATCTCAGATATGCTCGGCGATTTAATGAGCTCAGTGCAACCTATTCAAATAAAAATATTTGGCGACGATAAAGATAAACTTGAGAACATTTCAAAAAAAGTAGCCGGTGAAATTGAACAGGTGAAAGGTACCGCCGATGTTTTTGATGGGATCATTATTGCGGGGCCTGAAATTCTGGTTCAACCCAAAAATAAAATCCTCGCCCAAACGGGACTTTCCGCCTCGGATCTTCAATTGCAGGTCCAAACACATATTGAAGGTACAGTTGTAAGTTCTATGATAGATAATGTGCAGGTTTTAAATATACGGATGATGTATCCGGGCACCACTAAAAATTCTGTTAATGACCTGCGTAATCTGCAAATAACACTTCCCAATGGAGCTTCGGTGCCAATTTCAACAGTTGCCACAATAAAAACCCAAAAAGGAGTGGCGGAGATCAATCGGGAAAACGAAAAAACCGTAGGTCTGGTTACTGCCAGATTAAACAACCGGGATTTAGGTTCTACACTTACAGATATTAAAAAAAGGATTTCAAAAAATATAAGCCTACCCGCTAATTTTCATATTGAATACGGCGGTTCTTACAAACAACAGCAACAGGCATTTCAGGAATTATTAACCATTCTAATTTCCGCATTCTTATTGGTATTTGTAGTTATTTTATTTCTCTTCAGAAAACTGAAAATCGCGGCTGTCATTGTATTTATTGCCATCTTTGGAGTGGCGGGCTGCCTGTTAAGTCTCTTTATTACAGGAACGCCCCTTAATGTGGGAAGTTATATGGGTATTATTATGATCGTGGGGATTATTGGGGAAAATTCTATATTTACGTACAGGCAATATAATGAAGTAGATCCCTCGCTTAGTCACGAGAAAAAAATTGAATACGCTATTGCTGCCAGACTCCGGCCAAAACTAATGACGGCCTTTGCCGCAATAATGGCACTTATTCCGCTGGCTTTGGGATTTGGTGCAGGAGCGCAATTACATCAGCCGCTTGCTATAGCGGTTATTGGAGGGATGGTTTTTGCCTTGCCTTTATTATTAATTGTATTGCCTACTATTCTGAAGATAATTAAAGAATAACGGGTACTTTATGGCACACCAGGAAGAACATTTAGAAAGTTCAGAATTTATTACAGCTATGAATCCGGATGTTTAAAAGGCAAAGGTACCTTTTGCACCTGCCGTGGAAGCGGTCTTTTTAATAGCCCGATTATTTATCGGTAAATTCAAAAATCAAATTATTAAGCGGACTTCTCCAAGTTGTTCCACGGTATACGCAAAACGCTCCCCGGGAGAACCAATAAACATAAAATTGATAGGAATTCCCCACCGCTTTGAGAGTTCTTTAAGTTTTTCCGGTCCGAATTTTCCGGGTTCTTCTACAAATTCTATATGAATATCGGGATAGGCTCTATCCAAAACTTCAATATCTTTTTTAAGATTTTCAGCAACGGTTACGCCCTCATCTAATACTGCTACAATCTTTAATTTGCGGGTAGTCTCGTTCTTTTTAATATACTGCATTACCTTATTAAGGGTTTCTACATTATCATTATTAGTAAAGAATACGAATTCCTGGCCACTTAATTCAGCTAAGGAATATTTTGTCTTTTTATTAAGGGTATTAAAGAATTTATTTTTCTTCGGAAAAGTGTACTTAAGAAGGTATAAAAATCCGCGAAAGATATAGTTCCTGTAAAGCATAAAGAAAACCACCAACAAGGTTGGGATTAAATACTGAATAAAAATCGCAAGGTAACTTGGATTTAGCACAATATTTCCAACAATGGCAGAAGCTACCGCCGCAATAGCTACAAAAAGAGCGAGCCAGCTTGCTCGTTCCGGCCTGGGCAGTCGTTTTCTGTTTACCTTCAGAAGAAAATTCCCTATTCCAAACAAAACCATTACTGAAAGGAAGGCGATGGTGTACACCCCGGCAAGTTTGGCTAGATCACCTTCGGTTACAAATAAAATTGAAGTACAAAGGATAAAGAATAAGATATAAATTAAATAAGAACTGTTACGTTTATTCTTTTTCAGAAGAAAATTTGGCAGTATTCTGTCCAGTGCCATACGCTCCATTAAACCACCAACTCCTACAAAAGAGGTTAATACCGCCCCGCTTAATACCAATGCTGCATCTATACCAATTAATAAGGAAAGCCAGTTTCCACCGGAAATATCACCTAGAAAGGATAATAGTGCATCCTGATTGGTATTCACAACGTCCATAGGAATCAGGGCCAAAGCGAGGAATGCGATAAGAGGATTAAAAATACTCACCACAATCCACATATTTCTAAGGGTTTTAGGAAACACTCCATTTTTCTGTTCTTCTACGTAGTTCGCAGAACTTTCAAATCCGCTGATTCCCAGCATAGCCGCAGAAAATCCGAAGAATAAAGCCGCAGAAATAGAGCCGCCTACGGGCATTTTGAAATTCGCAATAAGCGTATCAAAATTGTGAGTGAAAAAATAATAGATACAAAAAGTACATAAAATCGTTAATGATATTAAATGAAAGAGAAAGATTCCTATTGCCACCTTCGAGGATTCTCCAATACCTAATATTACCAGACCCATAAATATTAATAATAAGCCTATCGTTACAGGCAAAATGGGAATAACATCCCAAATACTATAGGCATATTTTACCGCTTCGCTCGCAGAAATTACTGCTGTGGCCATATAGGATAACACGGTAAGTGAAGCCGCCAGGGAAGCGGTAGATTTTTTTGTAGTGTTAAGTAAAGCATTGTATGCTCCTCCATTTAAAGGTAAGGCGCCTACCACTTCTCCATAAATTTTTCGGAAGAGAAATAGCACTCCTGCAACCATCAATAAAGAAATCCAGGCGTACTGGCCCGCATAAAAAATTGCAAGTGCAGAAACATAAAGACAGGATGAGCTAATATCGTTACCACAGATCGCGGTAGCTTCTAATTCATTAAGTTTTTTAGCCATAATTGCGAATAACTATATTAAAGGTAATTAACAATATGTAAGGGGTGTTAAAAAAATTGTTAAACCTTAAAGATCACGGGGCAAATGCAATATAACCGTGATCTGAATTCTCAAAATTAGGATTTAAAAGAACTCTTTACAAATCTAATTTATTATTTAAGGGTTTTGTAACAGCTGTTTACTTAGATTTCTAATAATAAGTATCTTTAAAATCTATTTAGAATCAGGTTTTATATTTACGTTTTATTCAGAATTATGAAGCTATTAATTGCAGAAGATGAACTTGCCCTGCAGCAATCCATTGCCACCTATCTGGAAAGGGATGCCAATATTTGTGAAACCGCTGTGGATTTTGAAGAGGCTTCCTATAAAATTTCACTCTACGAGTATGATGTGGTGGTGCTGGATATTAATCTCAAGAACGGAAGCGGATTGGAGATCCTGAAACTGATGAAAAAAAATAACAATCATGCAGGCGGTTATTATAATTTCGGCAAATAATTCTCTAGAAGATAAACTTAAAGGACTGGATTTTGGAGCGGACGATTATCTTACTAAACCTTTTCACCTGGCAGAACTTAATTCGCGAATAAAAGCGGTAATTCGGCGGGGAAAATACGGCGGCAGTGAGCTCATTCATTTTAACGAGATTACTTTAGATACCGCGGCCAGAAGTCTTTTAATTAATGGAACTCCCATTGAACTTACTCGAAAGGAATATGATCTGCTGGTGTTTTTTATTACGAACAAGGACCGGGTTCTTTCCAAGGAAATAATTGCCGAGCATTTATGGGGCGATCACAGC
This sequence comes from uncultured Flavobacteriaceae bacterium, assembly GCA_963811195.1. GTDB lineage: Bacteria > Bacteroidota > Bacteroidia > Flavobacteriales > Flavobacteriaceae > Gillisia. Next base: position 93,463 of record CAWEQF010000001.1, on the reverse strand, counting down.
GATATTCTGGATAATTTCGATTTTATTTACGTGCATATAAATAATCTGCGAAAAAAAATGAAGGATTTGGGAATGCGTTACATTAAAACCGTATACGGTACAGGTTATAAATTTACTCAGGAGTAAATGGCTTATAAAACGGAAAAAATATCGCTTCTTAATAAAACTTCCAGGATTTTTATTCTCATAAGTACAGTTCTTATGATTTTAAGTTCTGTACTGTTGTACTTTTATATCAATTACTTTATTGAGGGTGAAATGGAAGAAGAGCTGTATTCTAGCAGGTTTCGCCTGGAAAATTATTTAGAAGATAAAGGAAACCCTATAGCACTTTCCCCCATTTTTGAAGTAAAGGAGGTTAACCGCCTTAAAGAGGAAACACTAAAGGATACGGTAATTTTTGATCCTTCTCAAAATGAAACAGAACTATTTAGGGAGTTAACATCCTATACAACCATCCATAACAGGAACTACCAGATTATTGTTAGAAGTATGGTAGTAGAATCTGAAAATATTTCTCTGGCTATTCTCTTCTCTTTTTTAGTAATTATTCTGGCAATTTTTATGTTTCAATTTTATTTTAGCAAAGCCTGGAACAAAATATTATGGCGACCCTTTTTTACGAATTTAAAAAAGATGAAGGAGTTTTCTGTAAAATCTGAATCTCCTATCGTTTTGGAAGATAGCAATATTCTGGAGTTTAGTGAGTTAAAAGATGAAATCTCCGCCCTTACCAATAAGGTTACTTCAGATTATCAGTTATTAAAACAGTTTACTGAAGATGTTTCTCACGAACTTCAGACTCCATTGGCAATTATGCAAGCCAAAATTGAAAACCTTTTAAATAGTTCCGGTATTAAACAGGAACAATTCAATAATCTTGCCTCGTTACAAAAGGATATCCAGCGTCTTGCGCAGCTAAATAAGAAACTGGTCCTGCTTACTAAAATCGAGAACAGACAGTTTATAAATCCTAAGAATATAGATTTAAATGCGCTGGTATTAGAGAATATCCAAAATTTCAGAGAGATTGCCACCCGCGAAATCCTCTTTTCTGCTGAAGCTGAAATTGTTTTATTTGCAGATTTACAACTGGTACAAATACTTTTCAATAATTTGCTTTCCAATGCATTAAAATATGGTATGGAAGAAGGGGTAATTGAAGTTTTGGTAAAGGATAAAAAGTTGATTGTTGCTAATAAAGGAGAAAAACCACTACAAAATTCCGAAAAATTGTTCACCAGATTTTTTAAAGGAGAAGGGGGAAAACCGGGAACCGGATTGGGACTGGCGATTGTGAAGAAAGTTTGCGATTTTTATAATTATCGCATCACTTATAATTTTTCTTCTCACAAACACATATTTACCATTAATTTTCCGGAAGCTGAAGTATCGAATTCTTAAACCACTCTATTTGTTGGCTTACACCTTCTAATAAAGTAGTCTTTGGATTGTAACCCAGTAATCTTCTGGCTTTAGAAATATTGGCATTGGTTTTTAACTGATCTCCACTGCGGGGAGGTAAATTTTTAAAAAGAATAGTGGTGTCCAAAATTTCTTCAACAGCCTGAATGCCTTCTGCTGTACTGCATTCTGCCTCTGTTCCAATATTAAAAATCTGATTATTACAAATTTCTTCACGACCAATAACGCGTTGAATTCCGTCTATAATATCGCCAACAAAAGTAAAACTGCGAAGATGGTTTTTACTGCCTTCAAAAAGAGGGAATTCTTTATTATTTATTCCGCAGTCTATAAGGCGGGTGAAAAGTTTATCCGGTCTTTCTCTTGGGCCATAGACAGAAAATAAGCGTAAAGAACAGCTATTTAGAATGCCTAATCTCGCTCTGGAAAGTACCAGTTGTTCGGCCGCAAGTTTAGTAACTCCGTAATCTGATGCGGGTTTTGGTTCTTCATCTTCGGCATAAGTGGCCTGTAAACCGTAGACCGATGAGGTACTTATGTTCACAAACATCTTAATATCTGGAAGTTTTTGGGCATATTCCAATAAATTATGAGTGGCAATAAAATTATTTTGCTGATAACTTTCAAAGGTAGAATCCTTAGAAATTCCCGGCTGTCCCGCAAAATGAAAAATATAATGTATGTCTGAAGGAAGTATTTTAGAAAGATCGCCGGAGCAAAGATCTTCATTTATTACTGAAATGTTTTTTTTATGAAGAGCCGCCGCATTCGCCTTTTTAAGTTCCACATTGTAATAATCGGAAAAATTATCGAGTCCCGTTACTTGGTATCCCAGTGAAGACAGGCGCTCACACATGTGGGAACCAATAAATCCTGCAGCTCCGGTAACTAAAATTTTCATAGTAAAAAGGCTAAAAATAGGTTAGAAAGTGTAAAAGTATAAATTGAGGCTCGAAAATACAGGATTGTCAGTAATATTTTCGAATTTTGCCGTCTTTAGATAAAGTTAAGGTTTTAGCTTTATTTTAACATTTTTTAAAAGACTAACTTTGCAAAAAGTAATGAGTTCTGAACTTACCATCATTGTACCCGTTTATAACGAAGAGGGAAACCTTAGAAGAGTAGAGGAGAAGTTAAGTGAATATATAAAAGTTGCCCACGTCCCTACCAAAGTGCTGTTTGTAAATGATGGCTCTGTGGATGGCAGCCAGCAAATGATTGCGCAAATTTGCAGAGAGAATCCCGATTTTACTTTTATTTCTTTCGAAACCAATTGCGGGCTAAGTGCCGCCATTAAAGCGGGATTTGATTATGTAGAAACTCCTTTAACAGGATATATCGATTCAGATTTACAAACAGACCCCATGGATTTCAATTTACTATTGGAACATATTGGGGAGAATGAATTGGTTACCGGTGTTCGCGTAGAGCGCAAAGATTCGTTTGTGAAAAATATGTCTTCTCGTATTGCCAATGGAATCCGCAGGACTTTTACACATGACGGAATGGACGACACAGGGTGCCCTCTAAAGATCATAAAAACCGATGCCGCCAAGAAAATCCCAATGTTTAAAGGACTGCATAGGTTTTTACCGGCCATGATTCTTTTGCAGAACGGCAGGATAAAACAAATTCCTGTAAAACATTTTCCCCGAATTGCTGGCACCGGTAAATATGGCCTCTGGAACAGGATGTTTGGGCCCTTGATGGATTGTTTTGCCTATGTTTGGATGAAGAGAAAATATATTAATTACCGAGTGCAAGATAAAGGATGAGTCATTGGATGATTTACGGGATTGGATTCCTGGCGCAGCTTTTGTTCTCTGGCCGCTCCATTATCCAGTGGATACTTTCTGAAAAAAGCAAAAAGGTCCTTACACCTACGGGTTTTTGGAAAATGAGTTTGCTGGCGTCTTTTTTAATGTTCTTCTATGGTTATTTGCGTAGTGATTTTGCAATTATGCTAGGGCAAAGTTTAACTTATTTCATATACATTCGTAATATTCAGCTGCAAAATGAATGGCAAAAACTGCACAAAGCCTTTAGGATATTTCTTTATGTATTTCCAATTTTGGTGGTAATTCAGGGATTCAATAATAATATTATTGATGTAAACAGATTGTTTCATAATAATGATATTCCGCAGTGGCTGCTATATTTAGGGATTGCCGCACAACTTATTTTTACCCTACGATTTATTTACCAGTGGATATATTCTGAAAGAAGAAAAGAGTCTACGCTTCCTTTGGGATTTTGGATATTGAGTTTTGCCGGATCTTCTTTAATCCTTATTTATGCTATTTTTAGATCTGATCCTGTTTTAATGGCCGGACACATTTTCGGGATCATAATGTATAGCCGAAATATGGTATTTATACGAAGAAAAGTTTAGAGAATTGCCCGTGATAAATTTTTACATTTTGCAAATCTTCAAAAAATAAAAATAATGAAAACCAGATTTTACCTGATTTTAGCTCTTGTTTTTGTTGTGTTGAATATAGGTTCCGGCAGCTGGGGACTTACCGAAAGCAGCGAAGCACGATATGCTGAAATTGGTAGGGAAATGGCGGTGAGCGGCGATTATCTGCATCCTGATTTATTAGGCATTCAACATTATCATAAGCCGCCGGTAACCTATTATATTACTGCTTTTGGCTATAAAATTTTTGGGTATACTGAATTTGCAGCCCGGTTCTTTCTTAGTATCGCTCTAGTTCTTCAGATTTTCTTTGTCTTCAAAATAGGTTTGTTGCTCTTTAAGGATGAAAAGACCGCGTTTGCTTCAGCATTAATTTATTTTACATTTCCCGTAGTTCTTATCGCCTCCCGTAATCTTACTACAGATGCCTATCTCACTACTTTTATAATAATGAGTATCTATTTCTGGCTTAAACGAAAAGAAGGAGGTTCGGTTTTTTGGTTATATGCTTTTTATGCTATTCTCGGGGTTGCTTTTCTTACCAAAGGTCCGGTGGTTTTATTACCCGGAATAGTTTTTATTTTGTGCTGGAAGATTATTTATAAAGAAAAAATAAAAATATCCATACATACGGTTTTAGGAACTTTGTTGTTGCTTGCAATTTCAGCTTCCTGGTTTATAGCCATTATTGTAGATATTCCAGATTTGTGGAATTATTTTATTGAAGATCAAATAGTAAAACGATCGGTTGCTGCCGAAAAATTCCATAGAGCAGAACCTTTCTGGTATTATTTTTTGCTTGCGCCCGTAATTGGTTTTCCCTGGTTGATTTTTGTAATTAGGGGTCTGATAAAAAAGTATAAAACAGTAGTTAAACCTAATCCTGTGGCGGCGATTTTAGTGTTTACCTCGGGGATTATTCTGCTGCTTTTTTCCGCATTTTCTTCAAAATTGATCATGTACATTTTACCGATGTATTGTTTTGTCGCTTTACTTGCCGGCCATATGTTGTATACCTTCAGTGAAAAAACGCTTAAAGTTTTCCTAAGCATCTATACTGCTTTATATGCTTTATTGTTAGCGGGATTGTTGTTCAGCCGATTTTTTAAGGAAATCCATATGGATTTCCGGTTTGCACTTCCTTTAGTTGCGGTAGCTATCGCTTCAATTTTCTTTTTGCTGCGGTATCTGCCATTAAAGATAGAATACAGGCTTTTGTATTTAGGGTTTTCCTTTAGTTGCTGCCTAATTTTAACCTATGCGATTTTTGGGAACAATAACCCTGATACTATTAATTCCATTAAGGAGATCACCTCATTTTTGAAGAAAAATAAACCGGAGATGAAAGAGGTAATGGTGTACGACTATTTATTGCCTTCTGCTTCGTTTTATCTTCAGAAGAAAATTATCACTATAGAAAATGGCAATTTTAATACCCATAGGGAAACCCGTTTTGAGGAAGGTATAGATTTTAAAAAACACCTTATAGATGTAAGGACTGAAGAAGGAATCCGGAAATTTAAACAGCTTTTACAACAACCTGGAAATGTACTCATAGAGAGGAAAAAAAATCCGGTTAACGATTCCCTTCAGTATTTACTGAAGAATTTTAAGAATATTTCAGAAATGGGTAAATGGAAAATTTACTATTAAACTTACAGTGTTTTGTTTTTTCGTAAAGAATTCTTCAAAACGTTAATCTTTCTCCTAAATAACGTATTATTAAGACGGAATGTAAAGTAAAGTGCTTACATTTAGCTTATTAGATAACAATAGGAATTGGCAGTCTAAAACTAAAAAAATTGAAGGTTATTGCTCCTGTGCTTTTTGGCCCTAAAAATAATTAATGTTTTCTTCCGGTTACCATCTTAAATCAATTTAGTGTTCCTTAATACCATCTTTAGATTTCCCCCTTAAGTTTATAGTATAATTTTAAAACTAATAATGATGAAAAAATTAATCGGACTGGCATTTGTGGCAATGATTGTATCTTTTGCTGCCTGTGCCCAAAAAAACGTCCCAGCAAAAGCTAAAGACGCTTTTAATCAGAAATTTCCTAACGCTCAAAACGTAAACTGGGGCAAAGAAGGAAGTAATGTGTGGGAAGCAGAATTTAAAATGAACGGTAAAGAAATGTCTGCCAATTACGATCCGGATGGAAATTGGAAAGAAACTGAAGAGGAAATTCAGGAAAATGAAGTTCCGGAGGTGGTGAACAATGCATTGCAAACTAATTACCCAGACGCGACCATAAGCCATGTATTTAAAGTGGAGAACACTGAGGGTATATCTTATGAATATGAAATAAAGAATAATGGGAACAAAATGGAGGTAGTATTAGATTCCTCCGGTAATATTAAAAAATCAGAACCCAACGATGAAGAAGATGACGAGGATTAATGCTTAGTTGGTATTAAAACTGTTCAATTCCCATCAGGATTTTTACTTTCTTCTTTCCCCACATAAATTTATGAAGATTTAAAGATTCCGGAATTGAACAGTTTTAATAATTCCAATACCTTTGCATCCGGTTTACAAAAATTATAATTTAGAATCAATTTTGAGAGTACATAACGTTTACAAAAAATCCCTATTTGCAGTAGTCCTGCTGCTTTTTTCATTACATTCTTCGATCGCCTATTCCCAGCTAATAAAGCATAACAGTAAATTTATTGAAAATTCTGGAAATGTGCTTTTGGTTGTAATTCCTGCTGCTACCGCAGCTACTACCTTGATTAAGGATGATAAAAAAGGATTTTGGCAATTCACAAAAAGTTTTGCGCTTAATGAAGCAGTAACTTTTGGATTAAAAGTTACCATAAATAAATACAGGCCATACCAGCACGGTAAGAGGGCCTTTCCTTCAGGGCATACTTCTACAACTTTTCAGTCAGCCTCCTTTATCCATAGAAGATACGGTTTTAAATACAGCATTCCGGCGTATCTGCTGGCAGGCTATACGGCCTTCAGCAGGTTGAATGCAGATAGACATGACGGCTACGATATTCTTGCCGGTGCAGTGGTAGGTATTGGCAGCACCTTAATTTTTACTACTCCATATGAACAGGAACATATGAATCTTACTTTTAATAAAGATATAGATAACAACTGGCTGTTAGGTTTTAACTATAGGTTCTAAAATTTTCTTCTGAATTTTTCCTCCACAAATTCTCGTTCCTCTACTTTCGTGGTTTTCCCTTATCATTCTAAAGAGAGCCTGCCGGGCCTTTAGGCGGGGTTGAAACTGATTTTCTACAGTTCCGGATAAGGTTGATTATAATTCAATTAAAAAGCAGTAATTTCGCACATTAATTAAAGAATACTTGATATGGGCAATATTGTAGCCATAGTGGGAAGGCCTAATGTAGGGAAATCTACTTTTTTTAACCGTTTGATTCAGCGCAGAGAAGCCATTGTGGATTCTGTAAGCGGGGTTACACGTGATCGTCACTACGGAAAATCTGAATGGAATGGCCGGAAATTTTCACTAATCGATACCGGCGGGTATGTTTTAGGAAGTGAAGATGTTTTTGAAGCTGAAATAGATAAGCAGGTTAAACTGGCTATAGATGAGGCCGATGCCATCGTTTTTATGGTAGATGTAGAAGCCGGGATCACCGGAATGGATGAAGATGTGGCCAATTTATTACGGAAAGTAAGTAAACCTGTATTTCTGGTAATTAATAAGGTCGATAATTCTAAACGACTGGAAAATGCTGTGGAATTTTATTCCCTGGGATTGGGAGATTATTTTCCCATCGCCAGTACCAGCGGTAGTGGAACAGGAGATCTTTTAGACGCGATTGTTGAAGCATTGCCTGAAGAGGAAGATGATGAGGAAAGCGAATTGCCAAGATTTGCGGTAGTAGGAAGGCCAAATGCGGGTAAATCATCATTTATAAATGCTTTAATAGGAGAGGAGCGGTATATAGTTACCGATGTCGCCGGTACTACCCGCGATTCTATAGATACTAAATACAATCGCTTCGGATTTGAATTTAACCTGGTGGATACCGCTGGAATTAGGAGAAAATCTAAAGTAAAGGAAGATCTGGAATTCTATTCTGTCATGCGCTCTGTTCGTGCAATCGAAAACTGTGATGTGTGTTTAATATTACTGGATGCTACCCGCGGATTTGACGGCCAGGTACAAAATATTTTCTGGCTTGCACAACGCAACAGAAAAGGAATTGTAATATTGGTTAACAAATGGGATCTTTTGGAGAAAGAAACCAATACTCTTAAGGAATACGAAAAAGCGATTAAAAGGGAAATAGAACCATTTACCGATGTACCAATCGTCTTTATTTCGGTGCTTGAAAAGCAACGGATTTACAAAGCGATAGAAACCGCGGTAGAAGTTTATAAAAACCGAAGCAAAAAAATTAAAACCAGCGAGTTGAATGATACCATGCTTCCCATAATTGAAAATTATCCGCCGCCAGCGTGGAAAGGGAAATATGTAAAAATCAAATTCTGTATGCAGTTGCCAACACCACAACCCCAATTCGCTTTCTTTTGTAATCTGCCACAGTACGTTCGGGAGCCTTATAAAAGGTATTTGGAAAATCAGTTAAGAGAAAAATACGATTTTTCCGGAGTGCCGGTTTCGGTTTATTTCAGGAAAAAATAAGTAGTATTAAACTATTTATCATTCAAATGGTCTAAAGGCTATACGCTTTAAGGCCATTTTTAATTTTACATCAATTTTTAATGAAATATATTTTACTTTCCCTCCTTTTTATAGCCGCCTTTAGTGTTCGCGCGCAAAAGTTTGAAATCACAGGAAAAATTTTAGATGCTGACGATGGAACTCCGCTGGAATCGGCTACTATTTATGTGCAAAAGGTAACAGATAGTTCGCTGGTGACTTATACGATTTCTGAAAAATCGGGAAATTTCACTTTAATAGGTTCTACGACTGATGAAAAGCTGAATCTTTTTGTTTCTTATAATGGATATCAGCCGTTTCGAAGGCAAATCGACATTAAGAATAAATCAGATTTTGTTTTGGGAGATGTGAAATTAAATGTGGCCGATAATTCGCTTGGAGAAATCACTTTAACCGGAGATCGCCCACCGGTAGTCGTAAAACAAGATACTCTGGAGTTTAATGCTGCTTCTTTTAATACCCGCCAGGATGCAAATCTTGAAGAACTTATGAAAAAATTGCCGGGAGTAGAAGTAGACACCCAGGGCAACATTACTGTAAATGGGAAACCGGTATCACGAATACTGGTAAACGGAAAGGAGTTTTTTGGGAATGACCCTAAAATAGCTACTAAAAATCTTCCAAAAGAAATAATCGATAAAATCCAGGTTACAGATACCAAGACCAAAAGCGAAGAATTTACTGGGAAAGCCGGAAATCCCGATGATAAAACCATAAATATCACTATTCAAAAAGATAAAAATAAAGGCTATTTTGCCCGGGCTACTGCGGGTGGTGGTACCAATGATCGTTATGAATTAAGCGGAATAGGAAATTATTTTAAAGATAAACTCAGAGTAAGTGTACTGGCGAGTTCCAATAATATCAATAGTTCCGGTTTTAGTTTTGATGAGGTTTTTGATATGATGGGACGTAATGCGAGAAGTATTTCCTTTAACTCCAATGGATCTTTCGGAATAAACGGCAATAATTTTGGGGCTAATGATGGGATTACAAAAGCGGAAACAGCAGGAATAAATTTTGTTGATGGATGGGGAAAGAAAGTTGATGTAACAGCCGATTATTTTTATGGCAGAAATAATACCGATACCCGAACTGAAATAAAACGGGAAAATATACTTCCCAACGCCCGATTTTATTACAACAGCAATAGTTCCAGTAATCTAATAAACGACAGTAACAGGGCAAATGTACGGGTAGAAATTACCCCCGATACCTTAACCCGAATTTCTATAGCCCCCCAATTTAATACGAATTCCGGAAATTCACACCGCTATAAATCGGCTGAATCTTTAAATGAAGCAGGTGAAACCATTAACTCAACTACCACATCAGATAATGAAAAATTAGTAAGCAAAAATTTCAGCAACCGTTTAGATGCCATCCGTAAATTTGGAAGTCGTGGCGCTTATTTGGAATTGAATTTTGATAATACCAATAAATCCCAGGCTAATGACGATTATTTTTATTCAGAAAGTCAGCTTGCTACCAATACCACTATTCAGGATCAATATATAAATGAAGATCAGAGCAACGATGAGTATACTCTGGGAGTTACTCAGCGCTTTGTGCTTAGGGAGAAGTTATTTCTAGATGCCAGTTACGATTTTACCACTACCAGTTCCAGAAATTCCAGATTGGTTTACGATAAAGATCCAAACGGCGGTATGTACACCACTTTAAACAACGAGCTTAGCAACGACTTCAGGGTGAGAAGTCAAAAAAATATTCCTAATGTAGGTATTAATTACGAAGGAGAAAGCTGGCGTATTGGGAGTGAAATTGGATTATTGAATACCACGTTGAAGAATGATAATTTATTGAATGATATCTCCTTCAATAACACTTATAATAATCTGTTTTTAAGAGCTGATGTTCGATATTCTATCGAGCGTTCAAAAAGTGTCTTTCTTTCTTACCGGAGCGATGCGGGCATACCTGACATTCAGCAGCTGCAACCCGTAGAAATTCGTACAGATCCGTTAAATATTATCATTGGGAATCCAGATCTAAGGCCCACCTACTCGCAAACCTTTCGCGGCGGTTATAGAAATTTCGATTTTGCCAGCCATAGCGGATTTTTTAGTTATGGTTCAGTAACTTTTACGAATGATAATGTGGTACCGGTTACCACAGTAGACCAAAATCTGGTTCGTACAACTACTTATACCAATGTAAATGGAGCAGTAAACTCTAACCTGGGGCTAACCTATACTAAAAGCCTTAAAAAAGAAGAGCGGGAGTTTAGATACCGTCTTGGAATGAATGCGAATTACGATAAAAATATTGGTTTTACCAATGGGGTTTTGTATAACGCAAAACGTTTTACAGCGAGTCCGGGAATAAGCTTTAGTTGGGCAAAAACCGATGTTTTTTCTATAGATCCTGGATATCAGCTAACTTATAATTCAGTAAATTATGATATAAACCCTGATAGGAATGAAAATTTTATAAATCACAGAATTTCTTTAGAAACAACAACTTATTGGCCGAAAAATGTGGTGTGGGGAAATGATATAAGTTATAATTACTACGGAAATGTATCACCCGGCTTCGATAATACGTCCCTTTTATGGAATATGAGTCTTGGCTATCAGTTTTTGAAAGATAATGCCACGTTGAAAGTGAAAGTTTACGATTTGCTCGATCAGAATGTTTCTACCCGAAGAACAGTGGGAGACGATTATATTCAGGATACAAATAGTCTAATCCTTAAAAGATATGTGATGCTAAGCTTTACCTATAAAATCAAGAATTTTGGAGGACAGGATCCCAATGATCGGGGAGGAAGAAGGTTTATGAGGCATTAATTTTTAAAAGGGGAGGAGTTTTTAGAAAAATTTAATAGCCTTGCAGCCTTAGGTTTTAATTTAGAAGAATCCTTTTCTTATTTAAATTTCTTTTTAGAGTGCTTCGCCCACTTAAAAATCAGCCAAAAAACCATTATAAAAAATACAACTGTGGCCAAGCCTCCAAGTAATAACATCGTTCTGCCAGAGAACTGGATTTCAAAATAATTCATTTTTATCTGTTTTAATTTTTACTTTATAACAATTGTTGTAAGAATTTTTTATTATTATTTTTCAGATTTAAAAATTCCGAAATGCCATAATATGCCGCAAGGATCGTGAAGGAAAAATTCGTTTCCCCATTCGTTAGATACTATTTCAGATAACTTAACATTCTCATACTTTTCTGTCAACTTCAAACTTCGAATATACTTCAAAGTGTTTTCCAAATCATCCACTTCAAAGAAAATCATTGAATTATCAATCCACTCTTTTACATAATAGTCTTGCAAATAAAATCCAAATTCTCCAATATGATAATAAGACATTTTTTTAGACGTAATGACTTCTTCGAATCCTAAATCCAGATAAAAATTCCGGGAAATATTATAGTTTTTAGAACCAATAAATGTCTTGATGGATTTTCCTGATATTTTCATTTTGAGCATTTTCATTAAATAAGCTACGACTCCCGAATACCAAGAATCACCAATGGCAGTTTGCCAACCGCTTAGAGCCTAAAGCCTAAAGCCTATCGCTTAAAACCTACCAGCTTCCACCGGCACCGCCACCGCCAAAGCCGCCGCCGCCAAAGCCTCCACCAAAACCGCCTCCGCCGCCAAAGCCACCGCCGCTGCCAAAGCCACCGCCGGAAGATCCGCCGCCAAAGCCTCCGCGACCAAGACTGCTAAGGATAATGGCATCCATAAGCCCAAAGCCTCTGCGACCCCGGCCACCTCGGCCGCCTTTGTTTTTATTTCGGAATACGGAAACAATAAATACCAGAAAAATAAGTCCGAAAATAATTAACCTTACCGGAATTCCGCCGGAACCTCCCTTATGCTGTGGAACTCCTTTAAAAGTTCCTGCCAGCACCTGGAATATTGCCGTCGTTCCCTTGTCTAATCCTGAATAAAAATCCCCTTGCTTAAATTCGGGTAAAATGATGTTTTCAATAATCAGTTTTGTCCTGGCATCTGTAAGGTATTCTTCAAGCCCATAGCCCGTAGTAATCCATATTTTGCGGTCATTTTTAGATACCAGAACCAATAATCCATTATCTTTTTTGCTTTGCCCAATTCCCCAGGCATGGGCCCATTTTGCTGAATAAGTCCCAATATATTCTCCCTCCAGAGAATTGATAGTGGCAACTACCACTTGCGTAGAAGTAGTATCGGCATAATTAATTAGCTTTTGTTCCAGCTGCTGTTCTTCAGAAGAAGAAAGCAAATCTGCCTCATCATAAACACTCGTCTGCTTATCTGGTTTTGGAGGAATGTCCCGTTGAGAATAAGCGTGGAAACTTACTGTAAGAATAAAGAAAATTAGAGTGAGAAAACGAGGTTTTAATGTAAGCATTTATCCTTTTGATATAGTATTGGGAAGTTCATTAATATCATCTTCATCCCAGGGAAAATGTTTTTGAAGCTGCTCCCCGGCTTTCAAAATTCCATCAATTAATCCCTGTTTGTAATTTTCATTTTTAAAATGAGAAACAATCACATCTTTGGTACTCTCCCAAAAATCATTTGGAACCACATCGTTGATTCCTTTATCGCCATAGATCACGAAATTTCGATCCTCTACGGCTACATAAATAAGAACTCCGTTTTCCTGTTTGGTATTGTTCATTTTAAGCAGATGAAAAACCTGCATGGCACGATCAAAAATATCCTTGTCGCCATGGGTTTTTTCTATATGCACACGAATTTCTCCGGAAGTAGTTTTTTCAGCTTTTCGTATGGCCTCTACGATTTCCTCTTCATCGTCCTTGGTTAAAAACTTCTCAATTTTACTCATTTTTTTTATCTCCAAAATTTACGGTTGGTGCATTCTGGGCTGCCGCATCTGCCTGAAAACGAGTCATAGGATCAAAACCAAACATTCCTGCGAACATATTATTCGGGAATATCCTAATATACTTGTTATACTCGGTAACCGACTCATTATAGCGATCTCTGGCAACATTAATTCGATTTTCGGTTCCTTCCAGTTGCGACTGTAACGCCAGGAAGTTCTGGTTGGCTTTAAGTTCCGGATATCTTTCCACGCTTACAAGTAAACGAGATAAAGCTGAAGAAACCCCACTTTGCGCCTGTTGGAATTGCTGAACTTTTTCAGGAGTCAAATTCCCTGCATCTATATTAACGGAAGTAGCTTTGGCACGAGCGTTTATTACGTCGGTAAGTGTGCTTTTTTCGAAATCGGCTGCTCCTTTTACCGTATTAACCAAATTTGGAATAAGATCGCTTCTTCTTTGATACGCGCTCTGAACATTAGACCATGCATTTTTAGCGTCTTCCTGCTTACTCACTGCTTTGTTATTAAATCCGGCTGTGAGGCTATAAACAATAATTCCAAGGACAACGATTACGATTATCCAAATAATCCCTTTTTTCATATTAAAGTTGGTTTTTGATTTTGATAAGTTCAGATTTTAATCCCTGAAGTTTACGTATAATTTCAAAGTTAGTGAGAGTTTTCTTCTTTTCCTCTTTTAAATGGATTTTTGCGCCTTCCAGTGTAAACCCGCGTTCTTTTACCAAATGATAAATAAGTTCAAGGTTTTTAATATCGGTTGGAGTAAAGAGCCGGTTTCCCTTGGCGTTCTTCTTGGGCTTAAGAACTTCGAATTCTTTTTCCCAAAACCTGATTAAGGAGGTATTCACATCGAATGCCTTCGCTACTTCGCCTATGGCATAATATCTTTTTTCGGGAAGGTCTATTCTCATTAATCCAGCGATTGATTTTCTTGTTGGGCCTTTTCAAGAACCCTGTCATATTCTTCAGGAGAAAGATTTCCGTAGTAGAAGTTGATAGGATTAATGTGTTCTCCATCTTTAAAAACTTCGTAATGAAGATGTGTTCCCTGCGACCGGCCGGTACTTCCCACAAATCCTATTAAATCTCCTCTCTTAACGTGTTCGCCAACTTTCACATTATATTTATATAAATGGGCATATAAAGTACGATACCCGAATCCGTGATCTATTTCAATATGGTTTCCAAAACCTGTTGCGCGGTTATCGGCGCGAGCAATTACGCCATCTCCGGTGGCATAAACAGGGGTTCCGCGTGGGGCAGAGAAATCCATCCCGTAATGGAACTTTTTTACCTTGGTAAAAGGATCAGATCGCCATCCATATCCAGATGCGATACGCCGTAAATCTTCATTTTTAACCGGCTGAATGGCAGGAATGGAAGCCAATAGTTTTTCTTTCTCTTTTGCCAGAGCGGCAATTTCGTCCAGCGATTTAGATTGAACTACCAGTTGCTTGGAAAGAATATCCATTCGCTTATTGGTTTCAATAATAAGCTTGGAATTTTCGTAACCTTCAAGATCTTTATAGCGGTTTATCCCTCCAAATCCAGCTTTTCGCTGCTCTTCGGGAATGGGATTGGCTTCAAAATAAAGCCTGTAAATATTGTTATCTCTGTCTTCAACATTTGATAATACATTTTGAACCTGATCCATTTTCTTATTCAAAATCCCATATTGAAGCTGCATATTTTGCAGTTCTCTCTTAAGAGCCTTCTCTTTGGGAGTTTCAATTTGGGGAATATTCAAATAAATAAGAAGCAGAATAAAACCGGCAAGGAAAGAACCTACCACACTTAACAGCGCAATTCCCAGTTTTCGACCTTTTTTTTGCTCGATCTTTTTATAAGAAAGGGTCTCGCTGTCGTAATAATATTTAACCTTAGACATAAATTAAAATTATACTATTTTTGCAGGGAAATAACACTGCAAAAACCTTGCAATTGGTTATGAGAAACGAACAAATATAAAAATTGTTTTCTCACCCACACAATATAATAATTTTCAGACTTTTTTTGGAACTATGAAATCTCAGGATATCCGCTCAAAATATTTAGAATTTTTTAAATCGAAATCGCACAAGATCGTTCCTTCAGCCCCTATGGTTATTAAAGATGATCCCACTTTAATGTTTACCAATGCGGGAATGAATCAGTTTAAAGAATATTTTTTAGGAAATACCAAACCTAAATATTCCCGTGTTACCGATACTCAAAAATGTTTACGCGTTAGCGGGAAACATAACGATTTGGAAGAAGTAGGAATGGATACTTACCATCATACCATGTTCGAAATGTTGGGTAACTGGAGTTTTGGAGACTATTTCAAGAAAGAAGCCATTGAATGGGCATGGGAATTACTCACTGAAGTTTTTAATATTGATAAAGACTTGCTATACGTTTCTGTTTTTGAGGGCAGCAAGGATAATGAAGACCTCGAAATGGATACTGAAGCCCTGGAGTTATGGAAAAAAATAGTGCCGGAAGAGCGAATTATCTTCGGAAATAAAAAAGATAACTTTTGGGAAATGGGCGATCAGGGCCCGTGTGGCCCAAGTTCTGAAATCCATGTGGATTTGCGATCTGCCGAAGAAAAAGCAAAAACTCCTGGAAGAGATTTAGTAAATGCAGACCATCCCCAGGTGGTGGAAATCTGGAATTTGGTATTTATAGAATTTAACCGGAAAGCTGATGGTTCTCTTGAAAAATTGCCGGCAAAGCACGTAGATACCGGGATGGGCTTCGAGCGCTTGTGTATGGTATTGCAGGGTAAAAAATCGAATTACGACACCGATGTTTTTACTCCCCTTATCTATAAAATTGAACAGATTACCGACGTAAAATACGGTTCTTCAGAAAAAACAGATATCGCTATTCGTGTAATTGCAGACCATGTGCGAGCCGTGGCTTTTGCGATTGCAGACGGGCAGTTGCCTTCTAATACGGGGGCAGGATATGTTATAAGACGAATATTAAGAAGGGCCATTCGCTACGGATTTACATTTTTAGATATAAAAGAACCTTTTATTTATAAAATAGTAGAAACCTTAAGTGCGCAAATGGGCGATGCCTTTTCTGAAATTAAATCTCAGCAGCAATTATGTGAGAATGTAATAAAGGAAGAAGAACAGTCTTTTTTAAGAACCCTGGATCAGGGATTGGTATTGCTGGATAATATTCTGAAGGAAACCAAAGGAAAAGAAGTTTCCGGAAAAAAAGCCTTTGAATTATATGATACTTTTGGGTTTCCCATAGATCTAACAGCGCTTATTTTAAAGGAAAGGGGATATAGTTTAAATGAAGCGGAGTTCTCTTCCGAATTAAAAAAACAAAAAGACCGTTCGCGTGCCGCTTCTGCCACTACTTCAGGAGACTGGAATATTCTTTCTAAAAATAGTGAACAGAATTTCATAGGATATGATTCGCTGAAGAGCGAGGTGAAAATTACCCGATATCGAAAAGTTGAAAATAAGAAGGGAAAAGTAATGTATCAGCTGGTGCTGGATAAAACTCCGTTTTATGCTGAAGGCGGCGGACAGGTTGGAGATACAGGGTATTTGGTCTCTCAGGATGGCGTAAAAACCTCCATTATCGATACTAAAAAAGAAAATAATCTTATTCTTCATTTTACCAATAAGCTTCCTGAAAATATAAATAATTCTTTCTCGGCTGTGGTTAACGAGAAGAATCGCGCTCATACACAGGCTAATCATTCGGCTACACATTTGCTGCATCAGGCATTGCGAAAAGTTCTGGGAGAGCATGTGCAGCAAAAAGGATCGATGGTAAATAAAGATCATTTGCGTTTCGATTTTTCACATTTCAGCAAAATGACCGATGAGGAACTAAAAGACACCGAAGATTTTGTAAATGAGAAAATCTCAGAAAAACTTCCTTTAAATGAACAACGTGAAATTACATATCAGTCGGCTATCGATCAGGGTGCCATTGCCCTGTTTGGAGAAAAGTACGGCGATAAGGTAAGGGCGATAAAGTTTGGCGGTTCTATGGAGCTTTGCGGCGGAACTCACGTGCGAAATACCGGTGATATCTGGTATTTTAAAATACTTTCTGAGAGTGCAGTTGCCTCCGGAGTGCGAAGGATTGAAGCGATTACCGGGGATGCTGTAAAAAATTATTTTGAAGCCCAGGCTGAAGTTCTTGAAAATATTAAAGCTGAATTGAAAAACGTACAGGACCCTGTAAAATCCATAAAAAATATTCAGGATGAAAATACTTCTCTTAAAAGGCAGGTAGAAAGTCTTTTAAAAGAAAAGGCCAAAAATTTAAAAATCGATTTAGAGCAAGAAATTGAGACCGTAAACGGAATTGATTTTCTGGCTAAAAAAGTAGATTTAGATCCTGCGGGTGTTAAAGACCTCGCGTATGAACTTGGTAAAAATTCTGAAAATTTATTTCTTTTACTTGCTTCTGCCCAGGATGGGAAAGCGATTTTAACCTGTTATATTTCTAAAGAACTTACTTCAGAAGGCAAATTTAATGCGGGGAATGTGGTAAGGGAATTAGGGAAATATATACAGGGCGGGGGCGGAGGCCAGCCATTTTTTGCTACTGCGGGAGGTAAAAACCCGGCAGGAATTGGAGAGGCGTTACAAAACGCAAGGAAATTTGTAGAATAAAATGTTATGGAGTTTACAACGCCTGTATCGATAAAGTCTGAGGAACCCAAAATAGATTATTCTTCTAAAATACTTTTGCTGGGCTCCTGTTTTGCTGAAAATATCACAAAAAAACTCGATTATTATAAGCTTAGAAACCTTAGCAATCCTTTTGGGATTCTTTATCATCCTGCGGCTATCGAGAAACTCATTTTAAATTCCTTGCGGGATTTTGAATATTCTGAAAAAGATGTTTTCCTGCACAATGAGCGCTGGCATTGTTTTGACGCTCATTCCCGATTAAGTAATCCTGTAAAAGAAAAGCTTATAAACCAACTTAATCTTGCGCTGCGTAATATCCGGGAATATCTATTAGGAGCTTCACATTTAATAATTACTTTAGGAACTTCACGGGTATATAAATTAAAAGAGAACGAAAAAACTGTCGCCAATTGCCACAAAATTCCACAAAATGAATTTTCAAGAGAACTACTGTCTGTAGCCGAAATAAAATCTTCACTTTTAAATATAATCTCAGAAGTAAAAAAGCTTAATCCCTCAATTAATGTAATTTTTAATGTCTCCCCCGTGAGGCATATTAAGGATGGGTTAATTGAAAACAATATTAGTAAAGCACATCTTTTAGCGGCCCTAAATGAAGCGACAGGACAGGAAAGAGTTTCGTATTTTCCATCGTATGAGATTTTAACCGATGAATTACGGGATTATCGCTTTTATGCAGATGATTTAATTCACCCTTCTAACCTAGCCATCGAGTATATCTGGGAAAGATTTGTGAAGGCCTGGTTTTCTTCGGAAGCAGCAGGGTTATTACAGGAGGTTGAAAGTATACAAAAAGCTCTTTCTCATAAACCTTTTAATAAAAATTCTGAAGCTTATAAAAAATTCGTGAATACCCTGAGAAATAAGATAATATCTCTAAAACAAAAGGTTTCATATTTTGACTTTTAGAAAGTTTTTTCTTACGCTTTAAAAAATAATAAGCGTCATAAATATAATTTTTATCTTTTAACAACTGGACATATTTCCCTTTATTCATCCGCCTTAACAAAGATTTAACATTGCCTAATAAACTGATTAGCACAAATTTAATGTCTAAAACGGTAATTTTTCTTGTGGGTATGAAGTTTTTTTTTGTATTTTTATTGCTGCTTTGAAACTGTAATTATAATTAAGAAAACTTAAGTAATTATTTATCAAGGCAAAATTTCTAAAATTTGTTGGGGTAGATTTTAGAATTAAAAGCAAATGGACGGGTGGGGCCGTCCATTTGTATTTTAATAACTTTCCATTAATTTTCATTAATTTCCTTCTTGTTTAATTTTTGCGTATTTTACCTTAAATCGCATTATGAAAAAACTCATTTTAATACTTCTATTGCTGCTGGTAGTGTTTTTTGGATATAAATATTTTCAATCCTATAAACAGGAGAAAGACCGCCTGCAGGAAAATACAGAACTTATACAAACACAGATTAGAAATGTGGGAAAACTTGTGGTGATAGAGGGGAATTTCGCCCAGGTTTATACCTATAAGGATTCTAAAAAGTTTTATCTGGATATTTTTTCTGCAAATAAGAAGGCGCTAATTGTGGTTAACGCCGAAGTGAGTATTTCATACGACTTAAGCAAGCTTAGAACAAATATAGACCCGGATGCCAAGATTTTAAATATAACTTTTATTCCCAGGGAGGAAATATCGATTAATCCTCATTTAAAATATTACGATGTTTCCCAGGATTATTTAAATCAGTTTGATGCTTCAGATTATAACAAAATTCATCAGAATATTGAAAAATCCCTTCAGAAGAAGATTGAGACTTCAGCATTAAAGTCGAATGCTCAAAACCGTCTTGTTAGTGAACTTCAGAAAATATATATTTTAACGAGTTCCATGGGATGGAAACTGGAGTATAAAGGGAATGTTATAAATAATGACCGGGAAATGGAAACTATTAAGCTCTAGGCAATCGCGGTTTCTTTTTCTATTAATTCTATTCCACCATCTATTAGATGGGCAATATTGGTTCGCTCTTCCTTCACTTTTTGAAGATGTGCTTTCACCTCTTTAGCTAACTGGAGTTCACGATCAAAAACTAGTTCATAGATCTCGACAGAAAGCAACCAGTCTTTGGGGTGATGTATTTTAAGTAGCTCGAAAACCGCTTCTAGTGAAAACTTCGTGTTTTCGCCATTGCGAATATTTTTAACGGCCTGGTACAGCGATTCCAGTTCTTCTTTTTCTGGTGTAAGTTTGGGTTTAATTGTAGTGCTGGAGGTTGTGTGGGTAATTAAATCGAATGAGAGAGGATCTGCGGGGCCTGTAAAGGCAGAAATTAATTCTTTTCCAATCGCCATATCATAAGTTCCCCATTCAGGTTTAAAAAGAACTTCATCTTTATAAGTTACAGTACAATTTTTAAGGCTTATAAGAATAATTTTACCCTGTAGATTACGAGTTCCGGTTATAATCTCACCTTTTACAACGACTCCTCCTTCAAATTCAAGGCTCATGGTTTCTCCTTCATAGATATCATACGCCCTTAAATCACGTGGACTCATGTCTTCTATAGCAAGGTTAATTCCCTTTAGTTTACCCACAGGAGAGCCAAATCCTTCAGGATGATTATGAGTACCATGTCCTACCAGTTCTTTTTCTCGATATGCGAGTGTTGTTTTTCCAGTAGTTTGAAAATAAATCGGTTGATTGTTATGCGAAATCACCTTCGAAAAATCACCTGAAATTTGTATCCCGGTACTTAATTCAATGGTGCCCAAATTTTTGGAGTTTATGAGTTTGTTCAGGCCTTCCAGACCTCCTTTTCTAAGGGCCATAGTATTTGCAAATTCTTCTAAAACCAGGCTTAAATGTGCAAAATCCGGGGTAACATACAACTGGGGCTGAGGCTTTGTAATATCGAATTCCTGATTTGCAGCCTCCAGAGTATAGGGTCTTTTTTTAACTTTCTCGGTCATACACCATGAACTTTCCCCTATAGAGGATAAAAGTCCGGCGCCATAAATTTTAGGATTTTCCAAGGTGCCAATCAATCCATATTCTACCGTCCACCAGTGAAGGTTTCTAATTTGTGCCATTTCACTAGCTTCTCCCATATTATTCTGAAGATAATCTACCTTTTTTTCGGCTGCTTTTATTTCTTCTTCCGGAGTATCTTCGGCTTCTTTTATTATGGATAAATGGCGAATCGCTTCATACATTTCATAATCCTTAGCGCTGGAAATGGCTTTACAGCCTATTTCTCCAAACCTCCTTAAATATTCGGCATATTCAGGATTGGCAATAATGGGAGCATGCCCGGCACCTTCGTGAATAATATCGGGTGCAGGGGTATACTCTATATGCTCTAGCTGCCGTATATCACTGGCAATTACCAACACATTAAAAGCCTGAAACTCCATAAAAGCGGCAGGAGGAATAAAACCGTCTACCGCCACCGCTGCCCAGCCAATTTCTTTTAAAATTCTATTCATTCCATACATATTTGGAATGCTGTCTATAGAAATGCCTGTTTGTTTTAATCCGTCGAGATAGGATGTATGTGCTACTTTGCTTAAATAGTCTACATTTTTGCGCATAACATACCTCCATACTGCCTGGTTTATGGCATTATAGGCTTCATAATTTTGAGGTTTTATGAACTGTTTTAGGTGGGCAGGCAGTCTGTCCAGAATTTCATTAGATTCAATTTTCTCAAGCATTTCAATAAATTTCAGGTGCTATAAAGATACAAAATCGCTTAGTAAAGATAGAAAACAAGACTTAGAATTTATTTAGGGAAAAACATAAAAAAACGCCTGTTATAAGGCGTTTTTAAAAAGTTTAGTTTACAGTTCCGGGAGGATATTTTTCCAGAATTTTCTGAACAATCTCATTAATTCGTTCCTGTTTTTTGTTTACTTCTTTAGCAAGGGCTGCGGTTCCCATTCCCTGCCAAACCAGTTCTTTTTGATTGGCATCAATTAAATCAATATATAGAGTTCCTTCACTGGTAGTATTTACCGTGTTAGCCCCGGCTCCCCAATACCAGGGATTCCATCCCCATCCATAACCATATCCATAATTATGTTGGTAAATATTAATGTTCTCTTTAGTTTTAGTAAAGATGCTTACTAACAAATCGGGATTCTGAGATTTGCTGAATCCTTTTGCGCTCATGGCTTCATCTATGGCCCGTAAAATTCTTTTTTTATCAAGGTCAGAGATATCTGCCTTATCTATCCCGGGTTTAAAAAAAGCGTATGTCTTGTATTGATTAAAATTTGCATTCTGATCATAATCAGAAGCAACTCTTACACTGTCGCAGGAGGTTAGCCCTACAGCCAGGAAAAGAAATACTGTGGTAATTTTTAAGAATTTCATAAATCAGGTTTTAAAGGTTTTGGTTAACGCTCTCAAAATAAAGTGTCGTCTACAAAGTTAGGCAATGTTACTTGTAATTTTGGTTCAATTTCCATCGCTCTTTTAATCGAGAATACGGCTTCCTGATTTCGCGCCCATGAACGTCGAGCCAATCCGTTGTTTACATCCCAAAACAACATAGATTTTATTTTATTTTCAGACTCCTTATTACCCTCAAGAATCATACCAAATCCCCCGTTAATAACCTCTCCCCAGCCAACACCACCGCCATTATGAATGCTCACCCAGGTAGCTCCGCGAAAGCTGTCTCCAATCACATTCTGTATAGCCATGTCGGCCGTAAATCTTGATCCGTCATAAATATTAGAGGTCTCTCTGTAGGGGGAATCGGTTCCGGATACATCGTGATGATCCCTTCCCAAGATTACGGTTCCTAATTTTCCATGGGCGATCGCATCATTAAAAGCCCTGGCTATTTTCATTCGGCCTTCGGCATCGGCATAGAGAATCCTAGCTTTGGAGCCTACTACCAGCTTATTCTTTTTTGCATTTTTAATCCAGTGAATATTATCCTGAAGCTGGGATTGAATTTCTGAAGGGGCTTCTTTTTTAATATTTTCAAGTACCTGGGCAGCTATTTTATCGGTAATATCCAGATCTTCTTCTTTTCCTGAAGCACACACCCAGCGAAAGGGTCCAAAGCCATAGTCAAAGCACATAGGTCCCATAATATCCTGCACATACGATGGATATGCCCAGGCTTTTCCTTCTTTTACTTTCGAAGAATTTACAAATTCCCCGTTCTCATTTTTATAAATTTTCGCCCCAGCTCTGGAAGCTTCCAGTAAAAACGCATTTCCATAATCGAAAAAATAGGTTCCTTTTTCAGAGTGACTGTTTATAGCAGCTGCCTGCCTTCGTAAACTCTCCTGAACTTTTTCCTTAAATTCGGAAGGATTTTGAGACATAAGTGTATTGGCTTCCTCAAAACTGAGTCCGGCGGGATAATAGCCCCCTGCCCAGGGATTGTGCAGGGAAGTCTGATCGCTTCCCAGCTGGATTTGTATATTTTCTTTATCAAAATATTCCCATACATCTACTACATTTCCCTGGTAGGCGATGGAAACTACTTCATTATTTTTCTTTGCTTTTTTAACCCTTTGGGTAAGATTTTCAAGATCGCTAATCACTTCATCTACCCAGCCCTGCGAATGCCTTGTTTTTACAGCTTTAGGGTTTACTTCGGCACATACCGTAATGCACCCAGCAATATTTCCGGCTTTAGGCTGTGCACCGCTCATTCCGCCTAATCCCGATGTAACAAATAAAGCCGTATTATTTTTAGTTTGTTTAATTTTCCGAAGCGCATTTAAAACTGTGATAGTGGTACCGTGAACAATTCCCTGCGGCCCAATATACATATAACTTCCGGCAGTCATTTGCCCGTATTGGGTTACTCCCAGTGCGTTGAATTTTTCCCAGTCATCTGGTTTTGAATAATTTGGAATCATCATTCCATTGGTAACCACCACTCTGGGTGCGGTTTTAGAAGAGGGGAATAATCCCAGCGGATGGCCGCTGTAAACGGGCAGTGTCTGGTCTTCTTCCATATTTCCCAGATATTTCATTACCAGCAGGTACTGTGCCCAGTTCTGAAAAACAGCTCCATTCCCACCGTAAGTAATAAGTTCATGAGGATGTTGCGCAACGTTGGGATTCAGGTTATTCTGAATCATGAGCATAATAGCTTTCGCCTGTGTGCATTTTCCAGGATATTCTTGTATCGGTCGGGCATACATTTCGTACTCAGGGCGAAAACGATACATATATATCCTGCCATAATCTTCCAGTTCTTTCCGGAATTCCGGAAGTAATTCCTTATGAAATTTAGGATCGAAATAGCGTAATGCATTTTTTAAAGCCAACTTTTTTTCTTCATCGGTTAAAATATCTTTGCGTTTTGGGGCATGATTAATATCCGGATCATATTTTTTTACAGATGGTAATTCTGAAGGAATTCCCTGAAGAAGCTGTTCTTTAAAATTCATATGTTTTGTTTATTTATTTCTCGATTTTACCTGTGTTTTTATTAAACCCATAAGGACAATGTCTGCAGCCGCTTTGACAACAATAGCCCCTCTTTAAAAGATATTGTTCAGTAAAGCATCTGTAACCTTCCGGAGTTATGTAATAATCTCCTTCTTCCAAAGGAATATTTCGATTAAAAGTGCTCATGCTACAAAAATACAATTTCTTACCTTGATGCAATGATTGTTGTAGTGAACAAATTTGTGCCTTTTAAGGGATTTAGTGGTATAAGCATCTGGCCGTTTTTGTTTATACGTTCCAGAAAATTTAAAGAAGATTTTCTCTTTCTTAATCATGAAAAAATTCATTTAAAACAACAGCGGGAACTACTTATACTGCCATTCTATGTTTGGTATTTACTGGAATATGTGTTTCGGTATGCCCAAACGGGTAATTCAAGAAAGGCTTACCGCTTAATTTCTTTTGAAGCGGAAGCTTATAAAAACGAAAATAATTTACAGTATTTAAAATCTCGAAAATACTGGGCTTTTCTTGCGTATTTATAAGATGGAAAAGTCACTTCTTTTTTGAATATTTGCAGCATGGAAACATTTCTGGATTGTAACGCTCCTTCTTCAGAAAATTGCCTGATAGGCAGTTTCCATAAAGATGTTTCTCTTTATATAAAACGTGAAGATTTGCTCCACCCGCAGGTTTCAGGAAATAAATTCAGGAAACTCAGGTATAACATTAAAGCGGCTTTGCTTCAACATAAAAAAACGCTGCTTACTTTTGGAGGTGCATATTCCAACCATATCGCTGCTACCGCTGCTGCAGGTAAAATTGCGGGCTTAAATACCATTGGCATTATTCGGGGCGAAGAGTTGGGCGAAAATTTATCGAAAACACTTCAGGAAAATGACACCTTAAATTTTGCAAATTTCTGCGAAATGAAACTGCATTTTGTATCTCGCGAAGTATATTCAAAAAAAACAGATCCGGCATTTTTAGAAGAACTACGGAATAAATTTGGTGATTTTTACGTTCTTCCCGAAGGAGGTACTAATGATCTGGCTGTTATAGGCTGCGAAGAAATTTTAACTTCTTCAGATAAAGAGTTCGACTATATCGCCTGTGCGGTGGGAACCGGAGGCACGATCTCGGGAATTATTAATGCTTCTGCAAGGCATCAGGAAGTCCTTGGGTTTCCGGCTTTAAAAGGAAATTTTTTGCAGAAAGAGATTAAAAAATTTACGACTAAGAATAACTGGCGATTGATATTGGACTATCATTTTGGAGGATATGCCAAGGTTTCTGAAAACCTGATTCTATTTATTAATAATTTTAAAAAACAGTATGGAATTTCTTTAGATCCCGTATATACCGGCAAAATGGTTTTTGGAATTATGGAGATGATTGAAAAATCGGAATTTCCTCAAAATTCCCGTATTTTAGCCATTCATACCGGAGGTCTTCAGGGAATAAAAGGTATGAATCACGTGCTTTTAAAAAAGAATCTACCCCTAATCGATGTTTAGAATGAGAAATAAGCACTTTCTAATTTTAGTACTCTTTGGTTTTTTTATGGTTTCCTGCGGAAGCAGAAAAAAAACAATTTCCCGCAGAGAAGAAAATAGAATAGAACGTAATAGCAATACTCCTGCCGAGGTAGATAATAATGTGCGAAGAGAACTTCCCACTAAAACCTATGCAGATCTGGTTGAAGATTATATTCGGGATTTTGGACCTATTGCACAGGAGGAAATGCGTTTATATCATATTCCGGCGAGTATTACGCTGGCACAGGGAATTCTGGAGTCGGGAGCTGGCAGGAGTGAACTTACGTTGGAAGCTAATAATCACTTCGGAATAAAATGCCACGAATGGACAGGGGAAAAAATTTATCATGACGATGATCGACGCCATGAATGTTTCAGAAAATATAAACTGGCGAAATATTCCTACAGGGATCATTCTTTATTTCTTCAGAAAAGTCGATATGCTGACCTGTTTGACTTAGATGTCGATGATTATAAAGCTTGGGCAAGAGGTCTCCGTACAGATGGTTATGCTACAGACAGACGATATCCCGGGAAACTTATCGATTTAATAGAAAGATACCAGCTTTATCGTCTGGATGAAGAGGTGTTGGGAGGAAAGAGAAGAAGCCGAAGAAATGAAGAACCCGTAATTGTGGCGAACCCGGAGGCGAGAATTTATATTGTACAAAAAGGAGACACGTTATATTCAATTGCGAAAAGATATAATCTGAGCGTAGAATTGTTACAACAATATAATGGTTTAACCAATAATATTATATCTGTCGGGCAGGAATTGTATTTAGAACCTGTAAAATAAGAAATCAAGAACTTCGGGGCAAGCCTCGTTTAATTAAACCCTCGATGAGGAATCAAAATTTTATGAATTATACAAGAAGCAGTACACTTTTTAAAGCGGCAAACCAGGTTATTCCCGGAGGAGTAAATTCCCCGGTAAGAGCTTTTAAGGCAGTAGGAGGAGACCCGGTATTTTTAGAATCGGCGAAAGGAGCTTATTTATATGATGCCGACGGGAATAAATATATAGATTATATCAATTCCTGGGGACCTATGGTATTAGGTCACGCCTATCCAAAAGTGGTGGATGCTGTAATTGAAAAAGCTAAAAAAGGAACCTCATTTGGTGCCCCTACCGAAATTGAAACCAAAATAGCCGAATTAGCGGTTAACATGGTGCCGAACATCGATAAAATTCGTTTTGTGAATTCAGGAACCGAAGCCTGTATGAGTGCGGTACGTCTGGCTCGTGGATTTACTCAAAAAGAAAAGATTATAAAATTTGCCGGATGTTATCACGGTCATAGTGATTCGTTTTTAATCCAGGCCGGGAGTGGCGCAGTTACCTTTGGTAGTCCCAATAGTCCTGGTGTTACCCAGGGAACAGCGAAAGATACCTTGCTGGCAGATTACAACGATTTGGAAAGTGTAGAAAAATTAATTGAAGCCAATAAAGCCGAAATAGCCGCTATAATTTTGGAACCGGTTGCAGGAAATATGGGCTGTATTCCCCCGGTAGGAAATTTCCTGTCGGGATTAAAAGAACTTTGCGTTTCAAATAATATCCTGTTGATTTTTGATGAGGTAATGACAGGGTTTCGGCTAGCGCCCGGCGGAGTGCAGGAACTTATGAATGTGGATGCCGATATTGTAACTTTCGGCAAAGTAATTGGCGGGGGGCTTCCGGTAGGAGCTTTTGCCGCACGTAAGGAGATTATGGATTACCTGGCGCCGGTGGGGCCTGTTTATCAGGCCGGAACTTTAAGCGGGAATCCGCTGGCTATGGCTGCAGGATATGCCATCCTCACTGAGCTTAATGAAAACAGAAATATTTTTGAAAGCATTAATAAAAAAACAGAATATCTGCATAAAGGAATGGCCAAAGTTCTTGCAGAAAATGGAATAACCCATACCATTAATCGGGTTGGTTCCATGATTTCTGTTCATTTTAGCGGAGAACCTGTTACCGATTTTAAATCGGCAGCGAAAGGAAATAACGATACTTTTAAAAAATTCTTCCACTCGATGCTCGACAGTGGAATTTATATCGCTCCCAGCGCTTTTGAAACATGGTTTATTTCAGATGCATTATCGTATGAAGATCTGGATAAAACCATACAGGCCGTAGAAAAGTTTGCTCTGGAACTTTAGAAAATAGTTACTGATAAAAAACCCGTAATAATTCTTCTGAAATTTTTACGGGTTTTTTAGTTACAGAATCCATAAGACACCAGGTAGATTTCGCCTGGATAACAGCCTCATTATTTTTCTTATTAAGTATGGTGACCATTCTGGTTGAGGTAACGTGGGTATGATCTCCCAAAAAGGTTTGTACCAGCAATTCGTCATTGAGAAATGCCTGTTTTTTATAATCTATTTCATGGCGAATAACCACCCAAAAATATTTTTTCTGAACATCTTCAGATGCCCTTTTTTGCCAATGAGCTTTCGCAACATCCTGTACCCATTGCAAATATTGAACGTTATTTACATGCTGCTGTTCATCCAGGTCATTTTTAGAAACCCTGATGGATTGTGTAAATATTTCGGGTGTATGGCTCATTCTTTTACAAGTTCTACTTCAAAAATGGTATCCCAGTCTTTACCGGTTACATAAAGTTTATGACTGTTTGGATTATAGGCGATGCCGTTAAGCACGTGGTTTTGAAGATCAAGATCTTTTTTATTTCCTATTTCATCTATCAGCCCTCTAAAATCGATGACTCCCTCTATAGCGCCATTTTCAGGGTTTATAATTGCCACCCCCGGATATTGATAGGAATTCGCATAAATTTTACCGTTTACCCATTCCAGCTCATTCAGTTTTGAATTGATGGAATTATCTGTAGTTGCCTGGATATAATCTTCTTCTGCGAGAGTTTTTCCATTTAGAATCCATATTTTTTCTGTCCCGTCGCTTTTATAAAACTGTTCGCCGTTATTGCATAATCCCCATCCTTCCTTACTTTGATTGAATTGAAAGGTGCCTTCTTTTTTTAATTTCAGGCTGTAAATAAAACCTATATGTTTTTGCCAGGTAAGCTGGTAAAGTTTATTATTTAATATAGAAAGACCTTCTCCGAAATACTGATTTTCGAGTTCGATTTCATCGTATACTTTTCCGGTTTTCACATCGGTTTTTCTCAGAGAAGAATGCCCATACTCGCCGGTACTTTCATATAAAGTGTCATTCAAAAATTCCAGTCCCTGAGTATATGCTTTAGGGTCATGCGGGTATTTGTTAATAATTTTATACGTATACAACTGTGGAGGCTTATTGTTATAAATTTTTACAGGGGCCTGGAGCGTATCTTTATTTCCATTATAGTAAACTACTGCTCTTATTTCCTGATTTCCCAACTTCTGATTTTCCAGTTGAATATTTACTGAATTATTTGAACTCTGTAAATAAGTATTCTCAAAATAAAACTGAGTGGAGTCTATCTCCAGCGCATTGGGATTTTCAATCTCAACCTGGATTTTTTCTCCCAGTTGATATGATTTTTTAGCATTTGTAATTTTTAGATGGAAATTATTGTTTTTTTTTCCCGAATTACTTCCGCAGGAATATATTCCGAAAATTAAAGATAAGAGAAACAGGAGGTTAACTTTTTTCATGAAAATAGTACTTTTTTAAGTGCGGCTAAATTAAAGAATTCAGATTAAAAAATGCTTGCGAAATAGGTCAAAGATTGTATATTTGCACCCGGCAAGTCCCACACAACCAGCTCCTGCTGAACTCCCCCAGGGCGGGAACGCAGCAAGGGTAGGCGGTCGTAGCGGTGTGATGTGGGTCGCTTGCCTTTTTTTGTACCCTCTATTTTCTTACCCGCAATTTTAGCTCCATTTAATTATCCCGTTTTTCTCCTGGCTATATTCCCATAAATCGGTACCGATTTTTTTTGAATTTTTATTGCATCTTTGTGATCTATGAGTACAGATTCTTCTTCCAAAGTAATTTTAATTACAGGTGGTTCCTCAGGTATTGGAAAATCTATTGGTGATTTTCTGGTAACTAAAAATTATAAAGTTTATGGTACCAGCCGGAGCCCTTCAAATATAAAGGATTCTAAGTTTCCATTATTAAAAATGGATGTTACAGACCGGGACAGTATTAAAACTGCCATACTGGAACTACTGGAGAAAGAAGGAAAAATTAATATTCTTATTAATAATGCCGGAATTGGAATTACAGGGCCGATTGAAGAAACCCCCGATTCTGAAATAAAAAAAGCTTTTAATACCAATTATTTTGGTCCTCTAAACGTCATTAAGGCCGTATTGCCGCAGATGCGAAATCTTAATAATGGGCTTATTATAAACATTACTTCCATCGCCGGATATATGGGATTGCCGTACCGCGGAATTTATTCTGCCACAAAAGGTGCTCTGGAACTTACTACCGAAGCTTTTAGGATGGAACTAAAAGATTTCAATATTAAAATGACCAACGTTGCTCCAGGCGATTTTGCTACCAATATTGCTTCTGGAAGATATCATGCACCGGTTCTGGAAGATTCTCCTTATAAAAAAGCCTACAAAAATACTCTTGCCATTATGAACGAGCATGTAGATCACGGGAAAGATCCGTTACTTATGGCGCAGTTTATATACAAAATTATTCAGCTTAAAAATCCCCGTGGACATTATAAAGTTGGCGAACCTATTCAGAAATTCTCAGTTGCGCTTAAGCGATTTTTACCAGATAAAATGTACGAGAAAATGTTGCTTAAGCATTATAAATTGTAGTTTTGTGAAAACCAGAACGATTTAAAAATTTAAACTTATTACTATGAAATTTTTTATAGATACCGCCAATTTAGACCAGATTAAAGAAGCCCAGCAGCTAGGGGTTTTAGATGGCGTTACTACCAATCCCTCTTTAATGGCTAAAGAAGGAATTACCGGGAGAGAGAACATTATCGCTCATTATAAAAAAATATGTGAGATTGTTGATGGAGACGTGAGCGCCGAAGTTATTGCTACGGATTATGACGGAATTATTCGTGAAGGTGAAGAACTTGCAAAGTTGCATAAACAGATTATTGTAAAAGTTCCTATGATTAAAGAAGGGGTAAAAGCCATAAAATATTTTAGCGACAAAGGAATAAAAACCAACTGTACCCTGGTGTTTTCTGCAGGACAGGCTTTACTTGCAGCCAAAGCCGGAGCAACTTATGTTTCTCCTTTTATTGGCAGGCTTGACGATATTTCTACAGATGGGTTAAACCTTATTGCTGAAATACGCCTTATATACGATAATTATGGATTTGAAACACAAATCCTGGCAGCTTCGGTAAGACATACTATGCACGTGATTGATTGTGCTAAAATTGGAGCCGATGTTATGACAGGGCCTCTATCTTCCATTGAAGGTCTGTTAAATCACCCGCTTACAGATATTGGATTAAAAAAATTCCTGGATGATTATAAAAAGGGAAATAAATAGGTTTTAAGTTCTCTTATGAATATAAATGGGTGCCGGAATTATTCGGCACCCATTTTCTAGGGTAGGGGGTAGATATTTCAATATTCACTATTAATAAATTCCAAAATTTTATCTTCAAATTCGGGAGAATTTAATTGGGCATCTTCCTGTTTTATGATCCCATGAGGATCTATAAAAATGAGCTTGTTAATATAATTTCTAAGCAGTTCTTCATTAATCCTTATTTGTCCAAGGCGAAATTCATAGTTAGAGTTATAACCGTTGTTCTGTATGGCGTTTAGCCAATCCTGATTTTGATTTTTATCTATATTAACCCCTATAAATTCCACTTCAGGATATTTTTCTCTTAAATCCTGTATAATTTTGTGTTGCCAGAGATGATGTGAGGGATAATTAACTGCCCATGGGTATATTATTATGGGTTTGCGGGTGATATTTTTTAGCAAAACAGTATCCTGTTTCGTGTTTATCAATTTCAAATTTCCAATATTATTTCCCGGTAGTAAACTTTGCTGGATCATGGCCATTTGTGCCAAATCCTTTTGTTGTTTTCCTGAAAAATTAATCTGGGAAAGTATATTTAGAATTCCCTGGATATTTTCTTTATTATGCGCGAATATAATTCCCTGTGCGGCTAAGCGGTTTAAGAAATTGTTTTTGATATTTTTATTCTGAATAAGAGAATCCACTAAAAGCATCCTTCTTTTAATATTATCGAAATTATTAAGGTTGTAGCAC
This sequence comes from uncultured Flavobacteriaceae bacterium, assembly GCA_963811195.1. Taxonomy (GTDB): domain Bacteria; phylum Bacteroidota; class Bacteroidia; order Flavobacteriales; family Flavobacteriaceae; genus Gillisia. The sequence goes on along the minus strand of CAWEQF010000001.1, from coordinate 61,330 downwards.
TCCCTGTCTTTTAGGTGATGTTGATCGCAGTATTCTACAGATTTTGTGCGCAGATAATCATCGATGAAATTCAGATACAGATAATAATCCTGAAGATTTTTATTGTTAAAGGAAATTTTACGTCGGTACGCCTCAAAATCTGCCGGAATATCTTTTACATACTCGTGATAATATTTTCTTATTAAAAACAGATAGCGTTCCCGTAAATCGTAATATTCATAATTGATGGCGGTGTTAGCCAGTTTGTAAAAACTCCTGGAGAATTTATACTTCTCGTTCAACCTGTTTAATTGAGAACGCCGGTGTTCTCTTATAGAGTCTGTTTTTTGTGCGAACTCCAGGGGTTTGGTTTTATAATAAGAAAGTACAAGATCATTGTTTTTTTGATTCAGCAAATATAAATTGGTAAGAAAGTTGCTTTTTTCTGCTCCTTTTCCACTAAAATTAATGGATTCATCAAAAGAAAGAGTGTTTAAATATACCAGAATGCTATCACCTTTTTCAAGGTAAACCATTTGATTTTCCGGCGGATGCTTAAACATCATTAATCCCCCACCATTGGTGTTTTTTAATACGCCCCCAAATTCGTTATTTTTATTAAGGGTGAGGGTGTCCAGGCTCTTTCCATCCTTAGATATAATTACATATTTACTGGTAGGATTTGTAATTTGACCGCCAATATATATGGTATTTGAATTTGCATTATCCCTATTACATGAAAATAGAAAAAAGGAGACGATTAATAAAATTAATATGTGAACTCTCATTCGTTGAGGGAAACAGAAAAAAGCGTTAAAGTGTTAACAAATATATAATGTGTGATAATCTGCCGATGTTAAGCCATAGTTAAAAGGATTAATAAAAACGTTAATGTTTTATCAAGTGGGCAATAATGGTTATTTTTGCGCCCAATTTCAGAAGATTAAAAAATAAAAATATGTTATCAGTTTCTAACCTTTCGGTGCAGTTTGGAAAAAGAGTGTTGTTTGATGAAGTAAATACCAGCTTTACCCAAGGGAATTGCTATGGGATTATTGGCGCAAATGGAGCAGGGAAATCCACTTTTTTAAAAATACTTTCCGGTAAATCTGAACCTACCAGTGGGCGGGTTTTCTTAGAACCCGGCAAACGTATGTCTGTTCTCGAACAGGAGCATAATGTGTATGATGAGTATCCCGTTTTAGAAACGGTTATTATGGGCAACAAACCTTTGTATAAGATAAAGAAGGAGATGGATGAAATCTATGCAAAAGAAGATTTTAACGATGCCGATGGAGAAAGAGTAGGAGTGCTGCAGGTGGAGTTTGAAGAAATGAATGGTTGGAATGCCGACAGCGATGCGGCAGCCTTACTTTCTAATCTTGGTATTAATGAAAACCTGCATTATACCCAGATGAAAGATCTGGACGGAAAACAAAAAGTAAGGGTTTTGCTCGCGCAGGCACTTTTTGGGAATCCGGATGTTCTTATTATGGATGAGCCTACCAACGATCTGGATTACGAAACCATTATCTGGCTGGAGAATTTCCTTGCCAATTACGACAACACGGTGATCGTGGTTTCCCACGACCGTCACTTTTTAGACTCGGTGTGTACTCATATTTCAGATATCGACTTCGGAAAAATTAACCATTACAGCGGGAATTATACGTTTTGGTATGAATCTTCTCAATTAGCAGCCCGCCAACGCTCTCAGCAAAATAAAAAAGCTGAAGAAAAGAAAAAGGAACTGGAGGAATTTATTAGAAGGTTTAGTGCGAATGTAGCCAAATCCAAACAGGCGACTTCACGTAAAAAAATGATAGAAAAGCTTAATATTGAAGGAATAAAACCTTCCAGCAGAAGGTATCCGGCTATTATTTTTGAAAGAGAAAGAGAAGCGGGCGATCAGATTTTAAATGTAGAAAGCCTGGAAGCCTCAATAGAGGGAGAAACTCTTTTCAAGGATGTTAATATCAATCTTAAAAAAGGGGACAAAATTGTTGTTTATTCAAGAGATTCCCGTGCGACTACTGCTTTTTACGAGATTATAAACGGCAATCAACAGCCGGTATCCGGAAAATATTCCTGGGGAGTTACCACCTCTCAATCCTATCTTCCTTTAGATAATTCAGAATTTTTTGAAAACGATCTTACCCTGGTAGACTGGTTGCGCCAGTGGGCAAAAACCGAAGAAGAGCGAGAAGAGGTTTATATTCGTGGTTTCCTGGGAAAAATGATCTTTAGTGGTGAAGAGGCTCTAAAAACGGCACAGGTTTTATCGGGTGGAGAAAAAGTACGATGTATGTTAAGCCGAATGATGATGATGAGGGCAAATGTGCTGATGCTTGATGAACCCACGAATCATCTGGATCTGGAATCCATCACCGCTTTCAATAATTCATTAAAGAATTTTAAAGGCACTGTGATGTTTACCACTCACGATCATGAATTTGCTCAAACCGTGGCTAACAGGGTAATTGAATTAACTCCCAATGGAGCGATAGATCGTTATATCACCTTTGATGAATATATGGAGGATAAGAAAATTAAAGAACAGCGGGATAAAATGTATGCTGTAAAAGCATAATTTTTGCTCGTCTTTTATTAATCTGCGTGGGTGAAATCCTCGGGAAAGGTAGTTTTGGCTATTGCCAGCGCTTCATCATAATGAGATTTTACTGCAAAAATCTGTACCTGTCCGGGCATACCTCCGCCAAAACCGGCTCTTAATCCGGAATCAAAATCATTACGGACCCTCGAGGAAATGCCCGCTTTATTAAATAATTCCTGAAGATATTGTACGTTCGTCTCAGAGCCTGTATACACTCTTTCGTAATTTTCCTGGTTTTCCATAGTTAAATTATTGTAGGCTGAATTTACATAATAGCTTACAGAAGGAAAGGGTTTTTAAAAAGAGTTTAACGTTCTACGCGTTGAAATATCGACTTTGCCAGATCGCAGCGCTAAAGTTTTTCCCTTTTTTAAAGCCCATAAAAAGCGCGATACCCGCCACCCATTTAAACATAAAAAAGAAAATCATAAAAAACTCGGCTGTGGTTTCGTGTTTAGTAAATAAGCCGTCGGGAACCATCGCTGTAAAAGCAAAGCTCAAACCTACCAGGAGAACCATGAAATTTTCCAAATCCCGGAAAGGCCACATCAGCAATTTTCGTAAAGGATGTAAATCTTTACCCCAGGAATGAATTAAATAGTAATATTGATTTCCTATAGGGGCAAAAAGCAAGGGATCATCGGCATTTTTTAACTTGAAGAGGTTTGCAGGCGCCATGATTTTAAAACCCTTCAGGTCTATTTGGTGTTGTTTTTCCAGCGATTTTATTTTTGAAACCGCTTCCAAAGGTAAATCGCCTTTATATAGTGACGTATTTAAGAATCTTAGCCGATACTGAATACAGATTTTTTCAATATCAGAAAGATGATAGATTTTGCCGGTCTCCAGTAAATCTATAGTAAATTTAATAGAGAAATCCTCCTCCTCATCTTCCAGCAGGGACTGTTTAATTCTTTCGTCCTTTGCAGCTTCATTACTGAAAATTTCCTGGACTTCCTGCAATAATTCCTGTTCTTTTATTCTTCGGTCTCGGGCTTTTAAAATTTTATCGGGAATGTGTGTGCGGCTAATTTTCATCATCATTTTCTTTACAATGCCAAAATTAATTAATTGATAACCAATTAAAAACAGCTAAATAATTTTTACTAAACTAGTAAAACTATAGTGGCTTGTAAAGTGAAACGGCTGTTAAACTTCTGCTAATTCTTATAAATATGAAAAACCGGACAGAAATATATAACGTTTATATAAGGGTAACATTAAAACTAAAAAGTATGAAAAGGTTTAAATTTTTGGCTGCGGCTTTATTGGCTTCAGCTTTTATTATCACGGGTTCGCTTTCTGCCCAAAACATGGAAAACACAAAAATGGTTGGAGGTGCCGCCATGTATCCCAGTAAAAATATTGTAGAAAATGCCGTTAACTCTAACGATCATACTACTTTAGTAGCTGCCGTTAAAGCTGCGGATTTGGTTAGCACTCTCGAGAGCGACGGGCCTTTTACCGTATTTGCTCCTACTAACGAAGCTTTTAATAAACTTCCTGAGGGAACGGTAGCTTCCTTGTTAAAACCTGAAAACAAGAAGAAATTACAGGCGGTTTTAACGTATCATGTAATTGCCGGTAATTTTAGTGCTGCCGATATTATGACTGCGATTAAAAAAGGGCATGGGAAGGCTACTTTTAAAACCGTTCAGGGCGAAGAATTAACCGCTATGATGAATGGTAAAAATCTTCAGTTAAAAGATGCTGGGGGAAATGTGGCTACGGTAACTATTGCAGATGTTAACCAAAGCAATGGTGTAATTCATGTGATAGACACAGTTTTATTGCCTTAATTAAATTGTTATAGCCTACAAAAAAAGGCCATTCTGAATTTTCAGGATGGCCTTTAATTTTTTAATGAAGGGAGGAATCTATCTGAGTTCTGCCTTCAGTTCAGTTTCAAAACGATACTGAAGTTTTTTCATGATCTTATCTATTTTTTTATCGGTAAGCGTATTGTGTTCATCCTGAAATTTAAAACTTACCGCATAACTTTTCTTGCCATCCGGAAGATTATTGCCCTCGTATACATCAAAAAGGTTTACATGGGTTAATAGTTTTTTCTCGGTTTGCAGGGCCAGTTCTTTTATCTGGCTATATTCTATATTTTTATCTAACAACAGCGCGAAATCCCGCCTAACCTCTGGGAATTTCGGAATATTTTTAAAGGTAATTTTTTGATTTTTAGCAACTTCCAAAACTGCATCCCAGTTAAAATCGGCAAATAGAACTTCCTGCTGAATGTCAAAAGCTTTTAAAACAAATCGTTTTACCACGCCAAACTCTACAAGTTTAGATTTTCCGAAGCTATAGGATAATCCTTCCGATAATACATCGGTTTTAAACTTTCCTTCTTTACAATCAGTTATTCCCAATCTTTCCAGTATATTTTGAATAATTCCTTTCAGGTAGAAGAAATTTCCTGGATGATGTATAGTGTTCCATCCTTCAGCAAATCTTTTTCCTGAAAAAAGAACGCTCAAATGCTTATTTTCAATCCTGCCACTCTGATAGTGGTGGTAAGTTTTTCCGAATTCAAAAAGTTTAAGATCAGATTTTCTTCGGTTAACATTGTAGCTAACAGCTTCTAATCCAGAAAACAACAGCGATTGTCGCATTACAGAGATATCCTGGCTAAGCGGATTTAGCATCTCGATGCTGTTTTCTTCCTTAAGCTGATCGCTTAATTTCAGATAAGCCGGAGTTGTTAGAGAGTTGGCCATAATTTCATAAAATCCCTGTCCTACCAGCTGACTGCTAATAATATTCTGAAGTTTATAATCTTCAAATCTGGTAGAATTTGATACCGAAGCATTAAATTTTGTGCCAAATTCAATATTATTATACCCGTAAACCCGAAGGATTTCTTCAATTACGTCGGCTTCACGCTTAACATCTACACGATAAGAAGGAATGGTAAGTCCCATTCCTGTTTCAGTAACATTGTTCACCCTTATTTCCAGCGAAGCCAGAATGGACTTTATGGTTTCTTCTTCTAAGTTCTGGCCTATAAGTTTGTTTACTTTCTCAAAAGTGAGAAACACCTGGAAATCTTCGATTTTTTTGAAGTATAGATCATCAACATCGCTGGTAATTTCCCCGCCGGTAATTTCTTTTACCAGTAAAGCTGCCCGCTTAAGTGCATATTCGGTAATATTAGGATCGATACCTCTTTCAAATCTGAAAGAAGCATCGGTATTTAGCCCATGACGTTTAGCGGTTTTACGAATGCTAACGGGGTTAAAATATGCACTTTCAATAAAGATTTTGGTGGTGTTTTCTGAAATTCCGCTGTGGAATCCTCCAAAAACACCTGCAATGGCAAGAGGTTTTTCGGTATCACATATCATGAGATCATCACTGCTTAATTCTCTTTCAACCTCGTCTAAAGTCACAAATTTGGTACCTTCTTTAAGCGTTTTTACATGGATTTCATTTCCGGAAATTTTACCGGCATCAAAAGCGTGAAGGGGTTGCCCTAACTCGTGCATTACATAGTTAGTAGCATCTACCACATTGTTTTTAGGATTGATCCCAATTGCTTTTAGGCGGTTTTGTAACCAGGTAGGGGAATCACCGATCTTTATGCCGGAGACGGTAACTCCACAGTAGCGAGGAGCAAGGTTGGCGTCTTCTACTTTAATAGGGATTCGCAGGCTTCTTCCATCAATATTAAACTTACTCACAGAGGGAGTGATTAATTCCAGAGTTAATCCTTGTTGCTGATACCCTGCTTTAAGATCGCGGGCTACGCCCCAATGGCTCATGGCGTCTGCACGGTTGGGGGTAAGACCAATTTCAAAAATATGGTCGTCTTCAATTTCAAAAATTTCTGCTAACGGAGTTCCGGGAATAAGGTCGTCTTTTAAAACCATAATGCCCTCATGGCTGCTTCCAAGTCCAAGTTCTTTTTCCGAACAAATCATACCTTTACTGGTTTCTCCTCGGATCTTCCCTTTTTTTATAGTCCAGGCTTCTCCTTCATCATCATATAAAGTAGTTCCCACAGTTGCTACGGGAACTTTTTGTCCTGCGGCAATATTAGGAGCGCCACAAACAATTTGGAGAACCTCTCCGTTTCCTGTATCTACCGTACATAGATTCAACCGGTCCGCGTTAGGATGGGAAGCACAGGTAAGAACATGTCCTGTTACCACCCCCTTTAAGCCTCCTTTAATACTCTGAAGATTATAAATACCTTCTACTTCCAGACCAAGATCGGTAAGAAGCTGCCCCGTTTTTTCAGGACCATTAGGAAGTTTAATAAATTGCTTTAGCCAGTTATAGGAAATTTTCATGTATTACATTTTCAGGCAGCAAAGATAGTATTACGAATAGTTTTGACATAATTTCAAACTAAATTTAGAAAGAATTACGAAAAATAAAAAAGAGGCCGGCGGCCTCTTAGTTTACTCGATAATCGAGATTTAAATGTTTCGAAACTTGTCTCGAATTTAGAAATATTTTCTTATTTAATACATAGTGGGCTTGCCTCGACGTAGTTTATTTTTATAAAGTGAAGATTAATTTGCCTTATGAAGATTCATGGCTACTACTTTTTTCCAGTTATTGGAATTATCTCCTTCATAAATGGTCCAGTCGATACTGCCATCCTGGTTTTTAATTAAATTATGTTTGGCTTTTTTCTCGACTCCGGAATCGTCTTTATAGGTTTCTATCATTTCATATTGCCCGTTTCCGGCTTCTTTTACCTGCATATAGGAAGTCGTAATTCCAGATAAGATTTCAGGATTAAAATAAGCCATATCATATACGTCTTTACTTGCATTATAGACCAGGATTCGCTGTCCCACATTTTGTTTATTGTTATCTAAATGATGGACGGTCATCATGGTATGATCATCGTTAAAATCCATCACATCATACCCGTTTTGTTTTCCAGCTTCTTTACCATCATTATAACCAGTGGTTGTTGTTTGCCAGGTTCCCTTCAGAAAATCGAGCTGATTATTTTTGCCTTCTATTTTAGCGAGTTGTGCTTTAGAATTTTTTAATATCCGGTTTTTTTCATCGGGAATGCTGCTTTTTTCGCCCATAGCTACCGCTTGTGAATAATATTTTTTAGCGGCCTCTTTGTCTCCTTTTGCCAATAAAACTTCTGCATACGAATCTACCGGGTTAGAGGCATCAGGATATTCCTGCATGTTTAATTTCAGAATTTTTTCTGCACTATCCAGGTCACCGTCCTGCATTAGGTGGTATCCAACTCTGTTTAACGCCCATTGATCCCAGGTATATTCAGAAGCATTTTTAGATTTTAAATCCTGATATTTTTTAACAGCGCTATCCACTCCGTTTTGCTGGTATTCCATATAAATAGCCTCATCGAGAGTGGTATTGGGAGCAGTTTGAGCAAAAGTTATGCTCACAAATAAGATGAGTATACAGCTCATCATAGGTCTGAAAATTGATTTTAAATTCATAATATCTGATTTTTAGTTGTATTATAAATTTATGGATTTATTTATATCATGTTACTGATATTCAAGATGTTAAAATAAATTTGAAAAAGGTTCTTAAAGGAAGAATAGTAGTAAAAGCCTGAGGTAATTATGTATTTAATATTAACCAGACAGGGTTTGGGAATTTTAATGAAAGATTATCGGTTTTTTAATATTTCTCCTGCGAAGTGCAGGTATACCCAAAACGGGGAATTTCCCTTATAAATTCCATTTTTTTTAAAAAAAAAGAGGCGTCTACTGCCTCTTTTAAATATAGTTGAATTGATTGGTTAGTCTAGCTCTTCTTCACAGGGATTGGAGTTGTTAAATGCTTCGAGAGCATCTTTCAACGTTCCAACTTCAGAAGTGGTTAGTTCCCCGCCTCCAACCGGTGGAACAACAAGACTGCCAATTAAAGCATCAGCATCTGTAATTACAGAAGAAATTGATGAACCATCCACTCCATTTGCAATATTTAGTTTAGCTGCAGCTAAATGATGAGCCAGAGAAACCAAGCCGTTTCCCTGAACGGATTGATCGAATATTTCATTTAGTTGATTCTGGGTATAATTAACAGATCCTAAATCCAGGGAAGAAACCGGCCATAAATTTTCCTGATTTCCGGGATTGTCGTTGCTATGATTTTTCCACCATCCCAGCCCGTGAGTGCATACTCCGTCGCAATTATCTACTATAACAGTAAAATTATTTTGACCCTGGCCACCGGCGTATTGATATCTCAAATTATAGGTGCCGGCAAGATCAAAGGTGTAAGAAAAGCAAAATTGAGTATCTACGCTCCCATGAGCGATTTGTATATATTCCGCTGAGGTCTCATCATATAACTGTACCTGAACTTCTGAAGTTTTAGAATCTCCATTTCCTTTGTAAGCCTGGGGAATGTTCACACAATATTCTGCTTCCACTCCGGCGCATACCTGCTCGGGATCCGTGACAGAGGAACTTACAACATTCACATGGGTTTTGGCATCAGCTACTTTTAAAGACTGTGCTGCGTCGGTTGTTAAAGAGTCTTTAGAACAAGCTATTATTCCTATTACAAGAAATAATAAATAGTAGATTTTTTTCATAATTAGTAGGTTTTTTGTTAATAAAAGGACAGTGAAATTATGTAAAAACCAATATGATTATATTTTTAATGTGATCTTTTCGATAACATTATTACTTTATCGATGAAGAACGTAAAAATGATAAAACCAAGGGTAAAACCCCCATTTTCAGTATTTTAAGGGTGAAATAAATGATGGGTTTATTGAAAAGAATTCAGTTTGCAGGTAAAGAAGAAGGCAAAGAGTGTTAACTAATATAGTTCCAGATGTTTTTATGTTTTATAAGCTGATTATAAGTGTATTTAATAATTTTATTCTCGTCTTTCTGAAGATTAGGGTCCTCTTTTAAAATTTGAAGTGCGTAATATCGTGCCGTTTTTAAAATCTGATTATCTTTTACGATATCGGCGATTTTAAGGTTTAGTACACCGCTTTGCTGGGTTCCCATTAAATCTCCCGGACCCCGTAATTTCAAATCTACTTCAGCAATTTCAAATCCGTCGTTGCTGGAAACCATTGTTTGCAGGCGGGTTTTACTGTCTTCAGAAAGTTTATGACTGGTCATTAATATGCAATAGCTTTGTTTTGCGCCACGGCCCACCCGCCCTCTTAGCTGGTGAAGCTGTGAAAGCCCGAAACGTTCGGCGCTTTCAATAATCATTACACTGGCATTGGGAACATTTACACCCACTTCAATCACGGTGGTGGCCACCATAATCTGGGTTTCTCCTTTTACAAAGCGCTGCATCTCATAATCTTTATCTGCCGGTTTCATTTGCCCGTGTACAATGGAAATCTGAAAATCGGGCATTGGGAATTCCCGGGCAATACTTTCGTACCCGTCCATTAAATCCTTATAATCCATGGTAGAAGATTCCTGAATTAAAGGATAAACAATATAGATCTGCCGCCCTTTTTTAATTTCATCTCTTATAAACCTAAAAACCTTAAGCCGATTATTATCATACCTGTGAACGGTTTTTATAGCCTGCCTGCCCGGTGGGAGTTCATCTATCACAGAAATATCCAGATCGCCATAAATGCTCATCGCAAGGGTTCGTGGGATAGGCGTGGCGGTCATGACCAGAATATGTGGGGGCAAATGGTTCTTTTTCCATAATTTTGCCCGTTGTGCCACGCCAAACCTATGCTGTTCGTCTATAATGGCCAGTCCAAGGTTTTTAAATTGAACCTTATCTTCCAGCAGGGCATGGGTTCCTATTAAAATATGAAGATTTCCGTTTTCCAGATTCTCATGAATAATTTTCCTTTTCGATTTTTTTGTAGAACCGGTAAGTAAGGAGATGGAAATATTCAATTCCCGGCACATTTCTTTTAAACCCTGGTAATGCTGAATGGCCAGGATTTCTGTAGGTGCCATTAAACATGCCTGGAACTCATTATCTAATGCGATTAACATCACCATCAGCGCTACGATGGTTTTTCCGGAACCCACGTCTCCCTGCAGCAATCGGTTCATCTGGGCACCGCTGCCAAGATCGCTTCTAATTTCTTTAATGACTCTTTTTTGTGCCTCGGTAAGTTCAAACGGAAGATGATTTTTATAAAAATCGCCAAAATGCTCTCCTATATTATCAAACACAAAACCTTTTATTCGTTGTTTCTGAAGCCGGTTCTTTATTAATAATTGCAGCTGGATGTAAAATAATTCTTCAAACTTTAATCTGAATTGTGCTTTTGCCAGCATTTCCTGGCTCGTGGGAAAATGCACATTAAAAAGTGCTTCACTCCTTGAAATAAGAGAAAGTTCCTTTTTTAAACCTTCAGAAAGTGTATCATAAAATTTTGCTTTGGTTTCAATAAATAACTGTTGCATCAGTTTATTTACCACCCTGTTGGTAATTCCTTTATTCACAAGTTTTTCTGAAGAAGGATACACCGGTTGCATAGCAGTTCTAAGGCTTTTTTCGTGTTCTTCTACCAGTTCCATTTCTGGGTGCGGCATACTAAAAAGGCCATTATACCAGTTGGTTTTCCCGAAAATAACATAAGGTGTATTTAGTCTCAGGTTTTCTTTTATCCATTTATGACCCCGAAACCAAACCAGTTCCATTCGGCCTGTTTCATCAACAAATTCGGCCACAAGGCGTTTGCCTCTTTTTTGTTCCACCGTTTTAATATGTACAATTTTGCCGGTTACCTGTACTTCGGAAGAATTTTGCTGAAGTTCTTTTATTTTGTAAATCCGGGTTTTATCCAGATAACGGTTAGGAAAAAAATTGATGAGATCCTGATAGGTATGAATGCTTAATTCCTTCCGAAGTAATTCTGCACGGTTGGGCCCCACACCTTTAAGATAATCTATAGGGGTTTGAAGAAGATTGGCATTCATGAAAACGAAGGTATAAAAATCGTGTTTTATTCGCGTAAACGAAATGGGAATTTAAAAAATTCAGTTATATTCATACTTATAAATAACCATCATTTCTTAAAATTTATTCTTCTGCAGGTATTTTGTATTTTGCCGAAGTTTTAATCCTCCCTTATGAAAAGTAGCCTACTGCTAATTAGCTTTTTATATTGCTTCTTCTGTTTTTCTCAAAATGTACCCTATGTAAATCAGACAGGCAATGTAGATTTTAAAAATATAGATGCTGAAGTAAATATCTTTCCGAAATTGAAAAAAGTAGAAGGGAGTGTAAATTATAGTTTTGATATTCTTGCTAAAACCGATTCTATTTTTATTGATGCTAAAAATATGAAGTTTGCCAATGTCAGGCTTAATGGAAAAAAGGCAAGCTTTACCAACAATGGAAAAAGGATATGGATTACATCACATTTCAGACCTTCAAAAAATAACCGACTTGCCTTGAGCTATTCTGTAAAACCTTCGCAAACCATGTATTTTATAAATTGGAATGTACCGGATAGTTTAGAGGTTACCAAAGAGGTATGGACACAGGGGCAGGGGAGATATACTTCTTACTGGCTCCCAAGTTTTGATGATATGGGAGAAAAAACGGTTTTTAATCTAAAAATTAATTTCAATAGCCATTATAATGTTATTGCAAATGGGAAATTTTTAGGTAAAGAAAAATTAAATGACACCTTAACCTCCTGGAAATATTCTATGGAAAAGCCTATGTGTAGTTATTTGGTAGCCGTGGCTGCGGGAAATTATGTTTCTAAAGATCTTACAACATCCGGAGGAGTGCCTCTTCATTTATATTATCATCTGCGGGACTCCTTAAAAGTAGAACCTACTTATAGATATTCTAAAAAGATATTCGACTTCCTTCAGTCGGAAATTGGCTATCCTTATGCCTGGCAGAATTATAAGGAAATCCCGGTGCAGGATTTTTTATATTCAGGAATGGAAAATACCAGTACTACCATATTTTCAAATTCTTTAATGGTGGATTCCATCGCCTATAACGACCGAAATTTTGTAAATGTTAATGCGCACGAACTTGCGCACCAGTGGTTTGGTGATCTGGTTACGGAAACCTCGGGAAGCGATCACTGGCTTCAGGAAGGTTTTGCCACCTATTATGCTCTTTTGGCCGAAAGGGAACTCTTTGGCGATGATTATTATTACTGGAAACTTTACCAGACTGCAGAGCAACTAAAAGATGTAAGCGATAAAGGAAAGGGCCAGGCGATTTTAAGCGAGCAGGGCAGTTCGCTTACGTATTATCAAAAAGGAGCCTGGGCACTTCATATTTTAAGAGAAAAAATAGGAGATTCGGCCTTTAAGGCAGGTATTAAAAATTATCTGGATAAATATGCATTTAAAAATGTAAGTACTGCTGAGTTTTTAGCCGAAATGGAAAAAGCTTCGGGAAAAGATTTAACTGATTTCAGAAAAAACTGGCTGGAACAATCTGCTTTTTTAGCTACAGATGCTTTAAAATCTCTTAAAAAATCGGCGTTTATAAAAAACTATTTGCAACTCGCTGCTTTAAAGGAAGTGCCCCTGGAACAAAAATGGGAGCAGTTAAATAAAGCGCTGGATTTTCCTGTAAACGATTATCTGGGGCAGGAAGCCGTGCATCAGCTGTCGGGAAATGATTCTCCGTCGGCAATTCAACTTTATAAAAAGGCTTTTAAAACCGGCAATTTATATGTAAGGCAGGCAATCGCCGTAAGTATGGATACCATTCCGAAGGAATTAAAACCCGATTTTGAAAGTCTTTTAAAAGATAAATCTTACGTTACCATAGAAAATGCACTCTTGAAACTTTGGCTCGCCTATCCCGATGAAACAGCAGCCCTTTTAAATAAAACCAAAGGTATAAATGGATTTTTAAATAAGAATGTGCATATGTTATGGCTTGCTATTAATTTAGTAACTCCCGAGGTAGATACCGGTAAAACCGAAGAATATTACAAAGAACTTTCTAATTATACCCACACTTACTGGGCTTATGAAGTTAGAGAGAATGCTTTTGGGTACCTTTATCAAATTAATGCTTTTCGAGATCATAATTTAATCGATCTGGTAAAAGGGGCCCGGCATCCCGTTACCCGATTTAGAAATTTTTGCAGGGAACTGCTGGATAAACTTTTGGAAGTACCGGAATACAATACCAGGTTTAAAAATTTAAAGCAAGATTTATCCCCGGAAGAATGGCAATTTTTAAGTAAAAGATTTAACTAATATGCGGGCATTGGTAATATCTGGCGGAGGAAGTAAAGGCGCATTTGCGGGTGGAGTGGCGCAGTATCTTATTGAAACTCTTGGCAGGGATTACGATTTGTTTTTGGGAACTTCTACGGGCAGCCTTCTTATTTCTCATCTCGCCCTCAATAAAACCGAGAAAATTAAAAAAGTTTATACTTCGGTAAATCAAAGCAGCATCTTTAGCAATCGGCCGTTTTTAATTAAAAAGAAACACGGCTACGAGCAAATAGGCATTAACCACATTAATGTGCTCAGGAATTTTATATCAGGTAAAAAAACCTTTGGAGAAAGCCTGAGTTTAAAAGAACTTATTAAAGAAACCCTTAGCCCAGCGGAATTTGAGGAACTTAAAAACAGTCCGAAAGATATTGTGGTCACCGTCTCCAACCTTTCTATGAACGAGGTGGAATATAAATCGATAAGAGATTTTAATTATGAAGATTTTTGCGAATGGATATGGATTTCCTGTAATTATGCGCCTTTTATGAGCCTGGTTTTAAAAAATGGCTGCGAATATGCAGATGGGGGTTTAGGTTCTATGGTTCCGATTGAAGAAGCCATAAAAAAGGGGAGCTACAGAAATTGATGCCATAATTCTACAAACCGAAGTAACTTATTTTAACAGGCTGCCCTCTAAAAATGTGTTCGCGTTAATCACCAATTTGTTTGCGTTTATGCTGGATCGTATTGAAAATCAGAATATCCGAATAGGGAAATTTGCCGCTGCGAATAAGGATGCTATTGTGAATTTTTACTATACACCTACTGTTTTAACCACGAATTCACTTATTTTTGATAAAAAGAAGATGGAGAGTTGGTGGGAAAGTGGCTACAGCTTTGCGCAGCACAAAAATGAAGAACTTAATCAAATAGAACCTTAATGCGAGCACTCGTAATATCCGGAGGTGGCAGTAAAGGCGCTTTTGCTGGCGGTGTCGCCCAATATTTAATGGAGGAAGAAGGAAAAAAATACGATCTTTTTCTGGGAACATCTACGGGCAGTTTATTAATTCCGCATCTGGCCGATGGAAATATCAAAAAAGTATATGATATATATACCAATGTGAACCAGCGTAAAATTTTCAGTATTAATCCTTTCATCGTAAAAAAGAAAGAGGGTCGCGAATATGTGACCATTAATTACTTTAATATGTTCTGGCAGTTTATTAAAAAGAAGAGAACATTTGGTGAAAGCAAGAACTTACGAAGGCATATAAAAAGAAATTTTTCTGAAGAAGATTTTAAAATCATAAAAAATAAAGCGAAAGATGTTGTGGTAACTGTTTCTAATCTTTCCCGAAATAGGGTGGAATATAAATCTATCCACGATTTTAATTATGAAGATTTTTGTGATTGGATATGGATTAGTTGTAATTATATTCCTTTTATGAGTCTGGCTACCAAGAATGGTTATGAATATGCCGACGGAGGATTAGGTTGCGTGGTTCCTATCCGGGAAGCTATTCGCCGTGGCGCCACCGAAGTGGACGCCATTATCCTGGAAGCCGAAAATATGGAATACAATAAAGTGCTGGGTAAAAACCCATTTTCGTTAATGATAAATCTCTTCGGATTTTTATTAGATCAGGTAGAATATCACGATGTGGTGGAAGGTAAACTTGCTGCTTTAAATAAAGAAGTAAAACTAACCACTTATTACACACCGGTACAACTTACCGAAAATTCGCTTGTTTTCAATAAAAAAGCGATGAGCAAATGGTGGAAACAGGGTTTTGAATACGCCAGGGATAAAAACGCACAGAAGAAACCGGGATCGCACCTTGCCTATAAAACTCTTTTGTAATTATATAATTTTACGTACCTCTTTTTTAAGGTATCCCAGAGCGGTTTCAGTAGGATCCGTCTGTTCCATAAGATTAGATAAAAGTATTTCCCTTAAATCGCTGGCAGACTCACATTTTTCAGATTGTGCAGTTTTTCTAATAATGCTGATGGCAGCATTTTTAGAAGTGCGAATCACATTCCAGCATTCTGAAGTTAAATAAATTTGTTGTGCGATATTATGTTCGAATTCCTGTTCGATGGTTCGTATTAATAGGTTTTCATATCCCTGTTTATCCTGATTTCCGGGTTTGATACGTATCAGGATTTTACCCAGGGAAATCCTTTCCAGGTAAAGGGCCATTCGTTCATATGCCTGCAATCTAATAGGTAATGCCCCCTTTTGATTTTCCTGTCGCAGTAAAAATCTTCGCCGTTTATCTTCATTAGCAATATGCATTTTAAAGAAATAGTAGGAAATTAGCCCTACTACTACTGTTGGTAAAAGAAAAAACAGCAGTTGAATTAAATAATTATCGTTCATTTTAAATCACTTGTTCAAATTAGAATTTTTACCCCTATAAGCGATAAAGATATTTAAAATATCAGCCTTCACATAATATGCTTTTGAAATGTTTAAAAGTAAGTTTCCTTCACTTTTAGTTTAAGGCTAATTTTGGTTAAATTCACGCCTTAAAAGGAAAAGTAAAATTGGAATCGTATTTAGCCGAATTAAATGATGCGCAAAAGGCCCCCGTGCTGCAAAAAGATGGAGCCATGATTGTTATCGCCGGGGCAGGATCTGGAAAAACAAGGGTGCTCACCTATCGTATCGCCTATCTTATGAACCAGGGAGTAGATCCTTTTAATATTCTGGCATTAACTTTTACCAATAAGGCGGCGCGGGAAATGAAAAAGCGGATCTCCCAGATTGTGGGGAGCAGCGAGGCAAAAAATCTGTGGATGGGAACTTTTCACTCCGTTTTTGCAAGAATGCTTCGGCATGAAGCCGATAAATTAGGATATCCTTCCAATTTTACCATTTATGATACTCAGGATTCCCAGCGGCTTATTTCAGCAATCATCAAGGAGATGGGGCTGGACAAAGATGTGTATAAATACAAGCAGGTATATTCCCGAATTTCTTCTTATAAAAACAGCCTGATTACCGTAAAAGCCTATTTTCAAAATCCGGAATTGCAGGAAGCCGATGCCATGTCTAAAAAACCGCGGCTCGGGGAAATCTATAAAAACTATGTAGACCGTTGCTTTAAAGCCGGCGCGATGGATTTTGATGATCTGTTGCTGAAGACCAATGAGCTTTTAAACAGGTTTCCGCAGGTACTTCAGAAATACCAAAACAGGTTTAGATATATTCTGGTAGATGAGTACCAGGATACCAACCATTCGCAATACTTGATTGTGAAGGCGCTGTCAGATAAATTTCAGAATATATGCGTGGTGGGCGATGATGCGCAGAGTATCTATGCCTTTAGAGGGGCCAATATCAATAACATTCTGAATTTTCAGAAAGATTACGATAATGTGCAAATGTACAGGCTGGAGCAAAATTATCGCTCTACAAAAAACATTGTAAATGCGGCCAATTCTATAATCGATAAGAATAAAACCAAGCTTGAAAAAGTAGTTTGGACCGCAAATGACGAAGGTGCGAAAATTATTGTA
The DNA here is from genome assembly GCA_963811195.1 of uncultured Flavobacteriaceae bacterium. GTDB lineage: Bacteria > Bacteroidota > Bacteroidia > Flavobacteriales > Flavobacteriaceae > Gillisia. The sequence goes on along the minus strand of CAWEQF010000001.1, from coordinate 44,086 downwards.
AACCGCCTGTTGACAGATGGGGAAGAAGGACGTTTTGTTGCGAGCTCTATCTTTGAGAATAAGATGCAAAAACACTTGCATAATGGGGATTTTGCAATTCTTTACAGAACCAATGCCCAAAGCCGGGCGATGGAAGATGCTTTGCGAAAACGTGAAATTCCGTACAGAATTTATGGGGGACTTTCATTTTATCAGCGTAAGGAAATTAAAGATGTGCTGGCTTATTTACGTCTGCTTATAAACTCCAAAGATGAAGAGGCTTTAAAAAGGGTTATAAATTATCCGTCGCGTGGAATTGGGCAAACTACGATAGATAAATTAACGATAGCTGCCAATAAATACGATAAATCTATTTATGAAATAATAGAAAACCTGGATCATCTGGAATTAAAAATCAATTCGGGTACGCGCAATAAACTGTCGAATTTTGTAAATATGATTCGAAGTTTTACCATTTTGAACGAAAACGCCGATGCTTTTACCGTAGCCGACACCGTGACAAAAAAGACCGGCCTGGTTCAGGAGCTTAAAAAAGACGGAACTCCTGAAGGGGTAGCCAGAATAGAGAATATTGAAGAATTGCTTAACGGGATTCGCGATTTTGTGGAAGGTCAAAAAGAACTTGCCGATGCCAACGGATCTCTAACTGAATTCCTGGAAGATGTGGCTCTTGCTACCGATATGGATAAAGATACCGGAGATATGGATCGGGTAGCTTTAATGACCATACACCTGGCAAAAGGACTGGAATTTCCCTACGTATATATCGTGGGACTGGAAGAAGATCTTTTTCCTTCTGCGATGAGTATGAATACCCGCACAGAACTCGAGGAAGAACGGCGTTTGTTTTATGTCGCCCTGACCCGTGCTGAAAAACAGGCGTATTTAACTTATACGCAGTCGCGGTATCGCTGGGGAAAACTGGTAGATGCCGAACCCAGCCGATTTATTGAGGAAATAGACGATGAATTTATGGATTATATGATTCCGCAGGATGATTATAAGTATAAACCATTAATAGATACCGATATTTTTGGAGATGTAGATAAAAGCAAGCTCCGCCAGAATAAACCAAAAGCAGGAACCCCGCCACCTGCCCATAAACCCAGCGAAGAACAGCTTAGCAAGCTGCGTAAACTTCGCCCATCCGGCGCTACTTCCACAGCCTCGGCCAAAGATGTTATACAGTTGGAAGAGGGAAATGAAGTGGAACATATTCGCTTCGGAAGAGGGAAAGTTCTTAAAATAGATGGAGTTGGCCAGGATAAAAAGGCAGAAATCGATTTTGAAAACGGAGGGATTAAAAAATTACTCCTTCGTTTTGCAAAATTGAAGTTGCTCTAAATAACCCTAAATCGTCTGTATCACCTGGTGATATTTATTTCGGTTTAAGGGAAGTCATTACATCCATACATCCTTACAATACTATTCAGGGAAATTGACTCATAAACTCATTTTTCATCGATCTTTTTATAATGAGCCTCCAATAATTTTCACAGTGGTATTTCATTCAAAAACAGGGAAGTAGGTAACATAAAAATTACTACATTTAAGTTTGTTAAGTTAATTAATTCCATCTTGGTTTTGAAAAGAATAATTAATGAGATTAGGCGGCGAAATGTTTTTAAGGCTGCTCTTTCCTATTTAATATTTTCCTGGGTATTTATTCAGGCCTCTTCCATATTGTTTCCTGCGATAGGTTTAGGACAGCAAGCCATAAGAAATACACTAATAGTTTTAATTATTTGTTTTCCTCTCTGGATCGTATTCGCCTATATTTTTGAATGGACTCCGGAAGGTTTTAAAAAAACCAGGGAAGTGGAACGGGAAAATTCCATTGTAACTTCCACTGGTAAGAAGATGAATAATTTCATTATCGTTGGACTAACGTTGGCAGTAGTATTATTGGTTTCTGATCGAATTTTCCATTTTACCGGATCTACTGAAACCACTCGGGCAATGGCTGCTGAAAATTTGGAGGATAAAAAATCCATCGCCGTGCTCGCCTTTGCCGATATGAGCCCAAAGAAGGATCAGGAATATTTTAGCGATGGCATCAGTGAAGAAATCCTGAACCTGTTGGCCAAAATACCGGATCTAAAAGTGATCAGCAGGACCTCTTCATTTTCCTATAAAGGCAAGGAAGAAAACATCAAACAAATAGGAGAAGAATTACAGGTTTCCCATATCCTGGAAGGTAGTATCCGTAAATCTGGCAACACCTTTCGTATTACGGCCCAGCTTATTGACGTCAATAATGGTAGCCATATCTGGAGCGAGACCTACGATCGTGAGATGAGCGATATTTTTAAGATCCAGGATGAGATCGCGGGCAGGGTAGCACGACAGCTAAAGATTACTTTACTTGGCGATATCGCCTCCGCAACCGCAAATCCCGAAGCCTATAACCTTTTTCTTCAGGCAAAACAACTATCCTTGCAGAGTACAGCAGAAGCCAATAAGAATGCAGGAGAAATATTAAGACAGTCTATAGCCATAGACAGCAGCTACGCCCCTGCCTGGACCTATTTAAGTAAATCAAATTTAAATGAAATATATAAATATGGCACGCTAGCAATTAGTGATGAAAATATCTCTAACTTGATGAATACTGCTAAAAAAGCTATTCAAATAGATCCAAATTATGCCTATGGTTATGCACAGTTAGCTTATGATCAGATGGTTAATTTTGACTTCCATAACGCTTCCGAAAATATTAAAAAAGCGCTGGCACTTTCTCCTGATAATAGTTTAGTTACGAATATTACCGCCAATATCGCGTTATATTTTGGAAAATTGGATAAGTCATTGTCTTTACGCTTAAAATCCATAGAACTGGACCCGCTGGATTATAAAAATTACATGAATTTAAGCCTCACTTATCAATTTCTGAAAGACTTTGAGAAGGCCCAAGGGTCACTTAGAACTTTTTTATTGCATTATCCGGGAGCAGCAGCAGCTCATAGCGTAATGAGCACTTCTTACTTATATGAAGGTAATTACATTAAAGCCCTTGGGGAAATTGAAAAAGAAACTGATCCCTTTTGGAAATTATATCGTAAAAACATGATATTGTTTGCCATGGGCAGGAAGCAGGAAGCAGATAGTTTGTTAGTAGAATTCGTAAATAGTTATGGCAATGATTCCTGGCCTAATATTGCCTTGGTCTATGCTTTTAGGAAGAACAAAGACGAAGCTTTTAAATGGCTGGATCTTGCTTTTGAAAATAAAGATGGTTCCCTATTGGAAATTCTTAATAATCCCGAAATGGAAAACTTGTGGGGCGACCCACGCTGGAATGCTTTTATCAAGAAGCTGGGCCTACCGAAAGATCACGGGTTTCATATGGATTAAATATTTCGTTAAAGTTATTTTTTTTAAAGAAGGACTTTCCTTCCTTCCATATATTCTCGTTAATTTTAAAGTAATTATACAGTCGTAAACATTTGTTCCATAGATTTAATTTAAGAAAGAAAATTTTTTAAATTGAAAGGAAAAAGATGATACAGAAAGGTACAAAAGTAACCTGGAAGTGGGGGAATGGCGCCGCTGAAGGGAAAGTGAAAGAAGTTTTTGAAAGAACAATCTCCATTACTTCTAAAGGATCGAAAGGTAACCCGTAAAGGAACACCAGGTAATAAAGCACTTTATATACAGCAGGAAAATGGCACCGGATTGCTAAAACTGGAGAGCGAAGTAGAAAGCGAAAATTAATAAACTCCATTTCGCCTAAAATGCCCGAAAATTTGTAAATTCTATCAAGTTTAAAAATTTGAATTATGGCTGAACTAATAAGGATTTACGAAGAAAACCCCAATCCAAAGGACATTAAAAAAGTAGTAGATGTTCTTAAAGACGGTGGATTAATTATCTATCCTACCGATACGGTATATGGTTTAGGATGTGATATTACCAATACGGGAGCACTGGAAAGAATTGCCCAACTTAAAGGAGTAAAACTCGAAAAGGCCAATTTCTCATTTATTTGTGAAGATCTAAGCAATCTTTCAGATTATGTTCGGCAGATCGATACTCCTACTTTTAAAATCCTAAAAAGATGCCTTCCCGGACCTTATACCTTTATTTTGCCTGGAAATAGCAATCTTCCTAATGTTTTTAAGAAAAAGAAAACTGTAGGAATACGCGTGCCGGATAATAATATTTGCAGGAATATTGTTCACGAATTAGGGAATCCAATTGTTTCCACTTCTATACGGGACGAGGATGAGGTAATTGAATACACCACCGATCCCGAATTAATTCTTGAAAAATGGGATAACCTGGTGGATATTGTAATAGATGGGGGCTATGGTGATAATATTCCTTCTACCGTCATAGATCTTACAACTTCATCTCCCCAAATAATTCGTGAAGGAAAAGGAAGTGTAGAAATCATGTAATCTCTTATGTTGTCAGGTCGAGCGAAGTTAAGACCCAAAAAAGAACAATAAAAAAAGCCCCTGCATTTGCAGAGGCTTTTTTATTTATAATTGAAATATATTATTTCGCTTTCTTCATTCCATCTTCAATAAGATCGTAGAACTGATCTAATTTAGGAAGGATCACAATACGTGTTCTTCTGTTTTGAGCACGACCTTCAGCAGTTTCGTTAGAAGCTACAGGAACATAATAACTTCTACCGGCAGCGGTCATTCTTTCAGGCGATACTCCAAAATCATTCTGAAGAATCCTTACTACAGAAGTAGCTCGTTTTACAGAAAGATCCCAGTTGTCATCTATACAATTGGTTTTAATGGTCTTATCATCGGTATGGCCTTCCACCATGAAATCGATGTTTGGTTTACTATTTACAACTTTAGCCACTTTACCAAGTACTTCCCTTGCCCGGTTAGAAACATTGTAGCGTCCGCTTTCAAATAATAATTTATCGGAAATGGATACGTAAACAACACCTTTTTCTACGTTAATTTGAATATCATCATCATTAAAATTACCCAAAGCTCCTTTTAAGCTGGTAACCAATGCAAGAGTTACAGAATCCTTTTTAGTAAGGGCATCCTGCATACGCTGAATTTTAAGATCTTTTCCTTTAATACTTTCCAAAGAACTTTCAAGGTTTTCGGCCTCTTTTTTGGAAAGAACAGACAAATGACCAATGTTGTTAAGCAATGCAGTATTTTGATTGCTCATGGTTTTTATGTTTTCTGCCATGCGCTCCTTTTCGTCTAAACAGGAATTGAGTTTAACGGTCGCGGAATTTAGCTGGTCTTTAGTTTCTTTGTAATTACTTTCCAACTCTGCGTATTTCTTTTGAGAAACACAAGAAGAAAGTAACATCGCCGCTGTGGCCGATAATAGCATGATTTTCTTCATAATGGGTATTTAAGATTAATTTGTTAGATTTTTCAAAAGTATCAAATCTTGTGCCAATAAACTAGTATTTCTCCCGCAAAGATTACAAATCTGAAAATTTTTTTATTCCTCTAATATATCTGTCAAAAACTATGGAAGTTATATTATAATACCTGTTTTTATAGATGATTTTCCTCCGTTTTTTTAGCAGCACCGGCAAATGAGAGTAAAAATTCAGGTGCGCATGTAAAACAGCCCAAAAATGACGCCCTTTAAGGCTAAATAAAAACTGAAAAGCCGCAATTCCATCTAAAATCATTCGGATTATAAGTGTAGAAAAAAGTTGATGGGAAGGAACATTTTTAACCAGACTATAAAGACTGTTTCTAAAATTATAATAGGTTTTTCGTGGATTAAGACTGTCTAAAGTTCCCCCACCCACATGGTATATTGTGGAATTTGGGGTAAACACAATTTTATATCTAAGATTTTTTAATCTCCAGCAAAGATCTATTTCTTCCTGATGGGCAAAATAATCTTCATCTAACCCGCCTGCTTCAAAATATTTTTTGCTTCGTATTGCCAGGCAGGCACCACTAGCCCAGAAAATTTCTGTTTCATTGTTGTACTGTCCCAAATCTTCTTCGAGGCAGTCAAAAATACGACCGCGGCAATAAGGATATCCAAACTTATCTAGAAATCCTCCTGCGGCCCCCGCATATTCGAATTTGTTGGGATTTTTAAAATCCAGAATTTTTGGCTGGATGCAGGCAACTTTTTCATCTTTTTTAAAAATTTCCATAAAGGCATCCAGCCAATGAGGGGTTACCTGGATATCGCTGTTTAGCAGGATGAAAATATCCTCAGAAAGATGGGCCAGCGCATCGTTGTAGCCTTTTGCAAATCCGCCATTTATTGAATTCTGAATGATTTTTACTTCCGGATAATTTTCATGTATAAATTCTACCGAAGAATCGGTAGATGCATTATCTGCCACATAAATACTTGCTTTTTCAGAAAAGCGGCAAACGTCGGGTAAAAATTGCTTCAGTAACTGAAGTCCGTTCCAGTTTAAAATAACAACAGCTATAGTCATTTTTGTTTAAAATATTGGAATTCCAAAAGTACTTAGAATTATTAGATCTGGCCTTTCCTAAAAGCCGGTAACTCTTTTAAGAACTGATATTTTTCTCCTTCATAATCCATTTTACAGTAATAGTGCTCCAGGCCATTAGTGACCATTAAAAATTTAGCGTCCAGACTTTTATTGTAACGGGCGATTTGGTCGAATGTGGTTTGCGATATTTTTACTGAAGGTGCTTTACACTCTACAATTAACTGAATTTCACCCTGCGGGTTAAATATCACAATATCGTAACGCTTGGTTAATTTGCCCAATTTAAGCTGTTTTTCAACATTAATTCTGCTTTTAGGGAACCCTTTTTCGGTTATTAAAAATTGAACTGCATGAATGCGTACCCATTCTTCGGGAGTAAGAATTATAAATTTTTTCCGGATTTCATCAAAAACGGCTATTTTATTTTCGCTATTTTTGAAGCGAAAAGTATACTCAGGGAAATTCAGTTTTTGCATAGATCAAATAAACGAATTTCTCTTCATTTTTTAAATCTGTTCTGCAGATAAAGCCTTAAAATTTCTATTGATGGAAGAAGCTGTTGCTATCGTAAAAGCCATACAAACCGGAACTGTAAAACCCGTGTATCTATTAATGGGAGAGGAACCTTATTATATCGATAAAATTGCAGATTATATTGAAGATAATCTTTTGCAGGAAGAAGAAAAGGGATTTAACCAGATGGTTCTTTATGGCAGAGATACCAATGTAGAAGAGATAGTAAGCAATGCCAAACGCTATCCCATGATGGCAGAAAGGCAGGTGTTAATTGTAAAGGAAGCGCAGGATTTATCCAGAACAATCGAAAAACTGGAGAATTATTTCGAAAATCCTCAACCTACCACTATCCTGGTGATTTGCTACAAATACAAGAAAATAGATAAACGTAAAAAACTTTATAAAGTGGTCGCCAAAACCGGGGTGATTTACGAGGGAAAAAAACTTTATGAAAATCAGGTAGGAGGATGGATTCAAAAAACATTAAAATCCCGCAATTATTCTATTTCTCCTAAGGCAGCCCAGATGCTGGTGGAATTTCTGGGAAACGATCTTGGGAAAATAGATAATGAGCTGGAAAAACTACAGTTAATTATTCCTGAAGGAAACGAGATTACTCCCGAAGTTATTGAAGAAAATATAGGAATAAGTAAAGATTTCAACAATTTCGAACTTCGAAATGCCATTGGAGAAAAAAATACGGTAAAAGCGCATAGAATTATCAATTATTTTTCTCAGAATCCCAGAGACAATCCTATGGTGGTAACCACTTCCCTGCTTTTTTCTTTTTTTTCACAGGTAATGCAGTACCACGGGCTGTCTGATAAATCGAAAGCCAACGTAGCGAAATATTTAAAAATATCCCCGTATTTTGTAAAGGATTATGTGCTGGCTGCTAAAAATTATCCTATGAAAAAGGTGAGTTCTATCATTACTTACATTAGAGAAGCCGATACCAAAGGAAAGGGAGTGGGGGCAGTAAATATATCGCAAGGCGATTTGCTAAAAGAATTACTAGTAAAAATCATGAATTAAATGAGAGCAGTAAAATCTTGGATAAGCGCTGCGCGCCTTAGGACACTTCCTTTATCTATTTCAGGAATTATTGTGGGTTCTGCAATCGCCGTTCAGGAGGGATATTTTAATATCGTTATTTTCAGTCTTGCCCTGGGGACTACACTGGGATTACAGATATTATCTAATTTCGCCAATGATTACGGGGATGGTGTAAAAGGAACCGATAATGATGATAGAATAGGGCCGGCTAGAGCTATCCAAAGCGGATTAATCACCCATAAGGAAATGAAGCAGGGAATTCTGGTTACGGCTCTTGCCACGTTGCTTATGTCCATCCTTCTTATTTATTCCTCCTTCGGAAAAGAATACCTTTTGTATACTTTTCTGTTTTTAATGTTAGGTCTTGCGGCGATTGCCGCGGCTATTAAATATACCATTGGAAATAATCCATATGGATATATGGGGCTGGGGGATATTTTTGTTTTTGTTTTCTTCGGAATTGTAGCCGTTTTTGGTTCTTATTTTCTCTATTCCCTTAAACTTACCTGGGAAGTACTGTTACCGGCTTTTGCTATAGGACTTCTTAGTAGTGCCGTGCTTAATTTAAATAATATGCGGGATCGGGCTTCTGATGAAAAAGCTGGGAAAATCACATTAGCCGTGAAAATGGGAGATGTTAAAGCTAAAAATTATCATTATTTCCTAATTATAAGTGCCATATTTTGCCTGGTGGTTTATTCTGTTCTTACCAGTTTTCAATGGAATGATTTTATTTATTTATTAGGGTTTATTCCTTTGTTGTTGCACCTGCGCAGAGTGGTTAAAAATGAAAACCCTATGCTTCTGGATCCTGAGCTTAAAATTTTAGCTTTAACCACTTTCTTAATAGCTCTTTTGTTTGGGATAGGATTGATAATATAGCTTCATCAAGTCTTAAATTTAACAAAAATATATTATTCGTTTTCTGCGAAATCCCTTGTCAATTCTTATTTTTAAGAAAAATCAATTGAATTATGAAAATTACCTTTTACGGACAAAATTCTTTGGGAATAAAAATTGGGGATTTAAATATTCTTGTAGATCCCTTTATTAGCGGAAATGAATTTTCTAAAGATAAAATCAATATAAAAGACCTTAAAGCAGATTATATTTTAATTACTCATGCCCATCAGGATCATACGCTTGATGCTGAAGAAATCGCGAAAAATACCGATGCCGTTATTGTGAGCAATTATGAAATCGCCAATCATTACGAAGAAAAAGGGATTGAAGTGCATCCCATGAATCACGGCGGAAGCTGGGATTTTGAATTTGGGAAACTAAAATATGTAAATGCCATTCACTCCAGTTCTTTTCCCAATGGAAAATATGGCGGACAGCCAGGCGGATTTGTAATTGAAGGCGAACATAAAAATATCTATATTGCCGGCGATACTGCCTTAACTATGGATATGAAATTAATCGGGATGAACACAGATCTTGATTTGGCCGTTCTTCCTATCGGAGATAATTTTACCATGGGAGTAGACGATGCAATTATCGCCAGCGATTTTGTAAAATGCGATAAGATTCTGGGATGTCATTATGATACTTTCGGGTATATTGAAATAGATCATGATGAGGCAAAACGCAAGTTTTATGAAAAAGGAAAGGATTTAATGTTGTTGGAAATCGGAGAGAGTATTGAATTATAAAGCAGGCAAAGCACGCTATCTTTAAATGATAACCGCAACCTATAAAAAACATATTTTAAATTTTAAACGCCCCAGCGGTACTTCGCGGGGTATTCTTACCTCTAAAGAAAGCTGGTTTATTATTCTTAAAAAGGATGATAAAACAGGGGTGGGCGAATGCGGTCTCCTTCGTTCCCTAAGTATCGATGATCGTACAGATTATGAAGATAAACTAAAATGGACTTGTGAAAACATTCATTTAGGTCCGGATGTTTTGTGGGAAAAATTAAAAGATTTTCCTTCCATACAATTTGGAGTAGAAATGGCTTTTAAAAGCCTCTATTCTAAAACCCCCTTTCTTTTGTTTCCTTCGCAATTTACTTCGGGTTTAAAAGGTATTCCTATTAATGGCCTTGTATGGATGGGGGAAAAAGATTTTATGAAAAAGCAAATTATCACCAAACTAAAAGAAGGTTTTAACTGTATAAAGCTTAAAATTGGTGCCATTGATTTTGAAGCCGAACTTGATTTACTGAAATATATTCGCCAGGAATTTTCTTCGGATGATGTAGAATTAAGAGTAGATGCCAATGGAGCTTTTTCTTCTTCCGAAGCTTTAGAAAAACTGAAGAGATTAAGCGATTACGATTTGCACAGTATAGAACAACCCATAAAGCAGGGACAACCTGAGCAAATGGCACAACTTTGCAAAAACACTCCCATTCCCATCGCATTAGATGAAGAATTGATTGGAGTTTTTCAACCGGATGCAAAGCAACACTTGTTACAAATTATAAATCCTCAATATGTTATCTTTAAACCCAGCCTTATTGGCGGTTATCGGGGTACAAATGAATGGAAAGACCTGGCTGAAAAAATGAACATAGGGTGGTGGATTACGAGTGCGCTGGAAAGCAATGTGGGCTTAAACGCCATAAGCCAGTGGACATTTACTCAAAATTCCCCAATGCCGCAAGGGCTTGGAACGGGCGGCTTATATACAAACAATTTTGAGAGTCCGCTAGAAATTAAAAAAGGTGAAATTTGGTATAATCCCGGGAATAACTGGGATTTTAATTTATAATGAAAAAGCATGTTTATAGAGCAAATTTTTAAATACCGTTATGAATTCTGGCGATATATTGTGGGATTTTTAATCATTATTGCAGCTATTATCCTGGGTCAGATTCCATTAACGATCGCAATATTTTTGAAAGGTGGTTATAAGGTTTTGAATATGGACCAAACCCAAATGCTTCATTTACTTGATTCTAATTATTCCCTGTTTCTTCTGCTTTTAACATATGCTGTGGGATTAGTTGGAATTTTACTGGTGGCTAAATTGCTGCACAAGGAGCCTATTAGGGCCCTCACAACCTCGAGACCTAAGATAGACTGGGGAAGAATTTTCTTTTCATTTGGCGTGATCGCCGCCTTTTTAATAATCTCTACCCTTCTTGATTATTGGGTGAATCCGGGAAATTATGTGCTTAATTTCCATCCCCGTTCCTTCTTTATTTTATTTATGATCGCCATAATATTTATACCACTTCAAACCAGTTTTGAAGAATATCTTTTTCGCGGATATTTAATGCAGGGATTTGGTGCTCTTTTTAAAAATAGATGGCTGCCTTTACTGTTAACTTCTATTATTTTTGGTGGCCTTCACTTTTTTAATCCTGAAGTTTCAAAACTGGGGGATATAATTATGTTTTCCTATATCGGAACCGGCTTTTTATTGGGTATCATTACTTTAATGGACGAAGGTATGGAACTCTCTCTTGGGTTTCATGCAGCCAATAATTTAGTGATCGCTTTGTTGGTAACTACCGATTGGACTGCTTTTCAAACCGAATCGATTTTAAAAGATGTTTCCAGCCCATCGGCAGGTTACGATGTGTTTTTGCCTTTAATTGTAGTATATCCGCTTTTTGTGTTATTGCTTGCTAAAAAATATAAATGGCATAACTGGAAAGAAAAATTAACGGGGAAAGTAGAGAAGCCATTGGTTGTGTATGATCAGGAATAATAATATAAAATTTGAATAAAAATAGTTAAATTAGTATTGTTCTTTTCAAATTTTTGTTAAGTATTGAAGATATGGATAATAAGTATAAAATTCCGGAGACACATTCCGACTTTAAATTTAATAAAGTCCATTTTTCTAATTCTGAGTTAAAGAATATTGCCTACAATCTTATTAAAGAAGGGGAACCTCATGAAGAAGAAATTGGGCATTTTTTACTGGACTGGATAAATCCTTCCGAATACTTAACTGTACAAACTTCAGGTTCTACCGGAACTCCTAAAAAATTCAGGATTAGGAAAGAGCATATGGTTAACTCTGCAATTGCCACTGCAAAATTTTTTGAACTACCCGAGAAATCTACCGCTTTATTGTGTTTGCCGGTTAATTATATAGCCGGAAAAATGATGTTGGTGAGAGCTATGGTGTTAGGATGGGAACTGGATTCTATTCCTCCTTCATCAAATCCCCTGGACCAGGTTTTTAAAACTTATGATTTTTGTGCTATGACGCCATTTCAATTAGATAATTCCATAGCCAGGCTTCATTTAATAAAAAAATTAATTGTTGGGGGAGGTGCAGTGGCACCCAATCTCCAAAAAATGGTACAGGGTTTAAAAACCAAGGTTTACGAGACTTTCGGGATGACTGAAACCGTTTCGCATATCGCGGCAAAAAGGTTAAATCCTAAAAAGAAAAAGAGAAAAGAAATTCCTTTCAAGTTGCTTCCAAATATCCAGATTTCTACAGATAACCGAGGGTGTTTAATTGTAAATGCGCCTAAAGTGGCTGAAGATATTGTGGTAACCAACGATATGGTGGAGATTCTAACCTATAAAAAATTCCTGTGGAAAGGCAGGTATGATAATGTTATTAATTCCGGTGGAATTAAGTTATTTCCTGAAGAAATAGAACGAAAGCTTAACCAGATTATCGACCAGCGTTTCTTTATTACTTCTTTACCAGATGATGCATTAGGCCAGAAAGTAGTGCTTTTTGTAGAAACCGATTTTTCTGAAGATTATTTACAGCATTTAAAAAGGGAGGTTGAAAACCTGGAAACGCTGCACAAATATGAAAAACCCAAAAAAATATATTTAATCGAAAAATTTGAAGAAACTCCTAATGGCAAAATCCATAGGGAGAATACATTGAAAAGCCAGATTAAATAATTTTTAAACTTAATCCGGCTTCTGTTTTTATTTTGAGAGATTTTTAATCTTCAAATTTTGTTGCGATATAAAACTTCTTATCGTTTACTTTAATATCGTTTTTATCGTCTACTTCCTGGGTTATTTTTTGCCAGTTGTTATTTGGGATCAGTCTTTTTTCCTTTCCATTTATAAAAACATCTACCGGCATATTAAAATCAGGAACATCTGCCTGCCATCTGTAAGCATAAGAATTTCCTTCTTTTTTAAACTGAAGTTCCGGCAAAGCCGTATTGCGAAGGTATTGATCGAAAACGGGTTTTAAGTCAACCTCTGTCCGAGCATCAAAAAAATCTTCAGCCTGTTGGGTGGTAATAGTTTTATGGCGGAATTTAGCCGCGTAATCCTGGATGGTTTTCCACCACAGATCATCATTATTATAAATGCTTCTTATATTATTCAACAAATTAGAGCCTTTGTAATACATATCGCCGCTTCCTTCATTGTTTACTCCGTAATCTCCAATTATAGGCTTATCATTCTTAATATTGCTGCGCAGGCCTTGTAAATATTCCAGGGCCTGTTCTTTGCCCCAACGGCATTCCACATAAATAGATTCCATATAACTTGTAAAACCTTCATGCAGCCACATATCGGCAATATCTTTTGCGGTGATACTATTTCCAAACCATTCGTGACCCGATTCGTGAATGATAATAAAATCCCATTTTAAGCCAATTCCAGTGCCGGAAAGATCATGGCCCAGATAGCCCATTTTATAATGGTTCCCGTAGCCCACATCACTCTGATGTTCCATCCCCAGATAAGGAGTTTCCACCAGCTTGTATCCATCGCTTTCAAAAGGGTAAGGCCCTACTTTTTTATAAAAACAATCCATCATTAGCTTTACTTCCTGAAATTGTTTTTTTGCCTTTTCTAAATTATAAGGAAGCACATAATAATCTAAATCAAGATCTTTGTAGTTGTCATGGAAATGTGCATAATTACCGATATTTACCACCACATCGTAATTATTAATAGGATTCGAAACTTTCCAGCGCCATAAAGTGTACCCATTCCCCAAATCTTCTTTCCCGGCAAAACGCCCATTTCCAACGTCCATTAGTCCATTAGGCACGGCAATTTCTTCCAGTACTTCTTCGGGCTCGTCACTTTGGTGATCTTTATTGGGATACCAGGCACTTGCGCCCATTCCCTGTACTGCAACCGCAATCCACGGATTCCCGTCTTCATCTTTTGTCCATACAAATCCGCCGTCCCAGGGAGCGTTTTTTGCCACAATAGGATTTCCGGAATAATAAAACTGGACCGAGTCTTTAACCGATTTCTGAAGAGGTTTATCGAGAGTAACAAAGACGGCGTTGAATTTTCTGTTATACTCCAGTTTTTGGCCATTATGAAGTATGGAATCCACTTTCATATTTTCAAAAAGATCGATCTGCATCACAGGTAATTCTTCCTGTGCTTTAAAAGTGATGGTGTTATATCCTGAAATATATTGTTCGTCAGGATTCACCTTTACCCGAAGATGATATTTCAACACGTCAAAATTCCTCTCCGGGCGTAAAGATCCCCGAAGGCTGTCTGCTTCGGTATACTTTTGTTGCTTGTTGCTTAAAACTTGTGCTGAAGCTGCAAATCCTGTTAGGCAACAAATAACGATAATTAAAAATAATTTTTTCATAAAAATATATAGTTAAGTTGTATAACTTTTAGCTTTAAATTATTGTATATCAGCCAAATATTGTAATTACCTGAATCGTCACCCTGAACTTGTTTCAGGGTCTGTGATGTGCGATTGAGATGCTGAAACAAGTTCAGCATGACGCTTTCATTTTATCGAAATTATTTAAGTTTGAATAACTCCCAAATTAAAATCTTTTGTAATAGGAGCGTGGTTAGCAGCTTTAATTCCTGCGGAAATCCATTTTCGGGTATCCAACGGATTTATGACTGCATCTGTCCATAATCTTGCTGCGGCATAGTAAGGAGAGGTTTGTTTATCGTACCGATTTTTTATTTTATCGAATACCTCTTTTTCTTTTTTCTCGTCTACTTCTTCGCCCTTTTTCTGCATTGAAGCGGTTTCTATTTGTGCCAGTACTTTTGCGGCCTGGGTGCCGCCCATTACAGCGAGTTCTGCACTTGGCCAGGCAACAATTAGTCGTGGATCGTAAGCTTTACCACACATTGCATAATTTCCTGCCCCATAGGAATTTCCTATAATCACAGTAAATTTTGGCACTACCGAGTTGCTTACGGCATTCACCATTTTTGCACCGTCTTTAATAATGCCACCGTGTTCGCTCTTACTGCCTACCATAAATCCGGTAACATCCTGAAGGAACACCAAAGGAATTTTTTTCTGGTTACAGTTGGCTATAAATCGCGTTGCTTTATCGGCAGAATCTGAATAGATCACTCCGCCAAACTGCATTTCACCACCGGTGCTTTGGTTGCCTACATCCAGCTTTTTGGTTTTTACCACTTTACGCTGGTTAGCTACTATGCCCACTGCCCAGCCGTCTATTCTGGCATAACCCGTAATAATGGTCTGGCCATAACCTTCTTTATATTCTTCAAATTCCGAACCATCTACGAGTCGTTTAATAATTTCGTGCATATCGTACTGATCGCTTCGCTTTTTAGGCAGAATTCCAAAGATTTCGTTAGGATCTTCTTTAGGTTTCGCCGGTTTTTTATGGCTAAAGCCTGCAGGAGTATAGTCTCCAATTTTATCTACGATATTTTTGATGGTATCCAGCGCACCTTTATCGTCTTTTGCTTTGTAATCTGTTACGCCGCTAACTTCGGAATGAGTGGTTGCGCCACCCAAAGTTTCATTATCTATAGATTCGCCAATGGCAGCTTTTACCAGATAGCTGCCGGCTAAAAAGATACTTCCGGTTTTTTCTACAATAAGCGCTTCGTCGCTCATAATAGGAAGATAGGCTCCTCCTGCCACGCAACTTCCCATGACGGCAGAAATCTGTGTGATTCCCATACTGCTCATGACCGCGTTGTTCCTGAAAATGCGTCCAAAATGTTCTTTATCGGGGAATATTTCGTCCTGCATGGGAAGATAAACCCCGGCGCTGTCTACAAGATAAATAATAGGCAATCTGTTTTCTATGGAAATTTCCTGGGCACGCAGGTTCTTTTTGGCAGTGATGGGAAACCAGGCTCCGGCTTTCACGGTAGCATCATTTGCCACTACGATACATTGTTTTCCTGAAATGTTGCCTATTTTAACCACCACGCCTCCGCTGGGGCAACCGCCGTGTTCCTGGTACATTTCGTCTCCCGCAAAAGCACCGATTTCTATCGCATCTTTAGGATTATCCAGCAGATAATCGATACGCTCCCTGGCGGTAAGTTTTCCTTTGGAATGTTGTTTTTCAATCCTTTTTTCGCCACCGCCTAGTTTTATTTCCTTTAAGCGATGGTTTAAATCGGAAACCAGTAATTTATTATGATCTTCATTTTTATTGAAGCTGATATTCATAAATGTGTATTTAGTTTTTTTCTTTTTCTGAACTTTTTCTTTTTTGAAAATTATCTTTTAATGCGATAAAAAGTAAGGGATATTTTAAAAAAAATTACCGATAGCTTTTGTATCTTGGCTAAAATACAAAAATCGAGAGAATTTTATAACCGAAATAAATCAATAAAACCCGATATTTGTAAGAAGGCGCGCAAGGGATTGCAGCGGCATCTCTCTGGAATGAAATGAAAGGGAATACAGTGGAAAGCCCGGTTCATGCGCCTAAATTAATAAAGTTTTTATGGGAATGAACAAAAATACGATTTTTGCCTGGGCATCTTTTGCTATGTTGTTAATAGGCATTGCCCTGGTATTATTGGGAGTATTGAAGTATGAAGATTATGCTATAGGGTTTTCTACCGTGGGAATAGGATTTTTTGTGATGTCGTGGGTATTTAACGCTTTGAAAGGAAGAGTATGAGTGAGACTGCTAAAATTAGGGAGCAACTTGTAAAACATGTAAAGGGTGGAGAAGCCTTTATGCCCTTAGAAGAAATGTTGAAGGAAGTAACTTTTGAAAAACTTGGGATGCGGCCGGGGAATTTGCCGTATTCTTTTTACGAACTTTTTTATCATATTCGATTTGCCCAAAAAGACATTTTGGAATATTGTACCGAAGAAGATTATAGTTCGTACAACTGGCCCGATGATTATTGGCCAAAAAACCAGTCTCCGCAAAGTAAAAATGAATGGGAAGAATTACAACAATCCTATCTGAAAGAGAGAACTGCTTTTTGCGATTTTGTGCTGGATGAGAAAAACGAGCTGATGAAACCGGTGCGACCTAATACCGACAACTCTCTTTTTCGGGAAGTTTTACTGGTGCTGGAACACACTTCGTACCACACCGGGCAATTATTAATCGTACTTAGGGAGTTGGGCTTGCATTCTTCTTAAATTTCAGAACTTCACCTTCAAAATAATCTATAAAATCAGGATATTTGTGGTTTGGGAGATTGGGTTATTTCTCTTATAATAGTATTTAAATAAAAACATCAAAAATGGCAGACGATAAAAAAGTGATCTTCTCGATGTCGGGAGTCACAAAAACATATCCCGGTGCAAACACGCCGGTTCTTAAAAATATTTACTTAAGTTTCTTTTACGGAGCAAAAATTGGAATCCTGGGATTAAACGGTTCAGGAAAATCTACTTTGCTGAAGATCATTGCCGGGGTAGAAAAGAATTACCAGGGAGACGTGGTTTTTGCTCCGGGATATTCTGTGGGTTATCTGGAACAGGAACCGGAACTGGATGATGGAAAAACCGTGCTGGAAGTAGTAAAGGAAGGTGCCGCAGAAACCGTTGCCATTCTAGATGAATACAACAAGATAAACGACATGTTCGGTTTACCTGAAGTATACGAAGATGCCGATAAGATGCAAAAGCTTATGGATAAGCAGGCAGCATTGCAGGATAAAATTGATGCTGCGAATGCCTGGGAACTGGACACCAAGCTCGAAATCGCGATGGATGCGCTTAGAACTCCGGAACCCGATAAAAAAATAGGAGTACTCTCCGGTGGGGAACGCCGCCGCGTAGCTTTATGCCGCCTTTTATTGCAGGAGCCGGATGTATTGCTGCTGGATGAGCCCACCAACCACCTGGATGCAGAATCTGTTCACTGGCTGGAACATCATTTATCTGAATATAAAGGAACGGTGATCGCAGTTACTCACGACCGTTATTTCCTGGATAATGTGGCCGGATGGATCCTGGAATTGGATCGCGGAGAAGGAATTCCGTGGAAAGGAAACTATTCTTCCTGGCTGGATCAAAAATCCAAGCGCCTGGCCCAGGAACAAAAACAGGCCAGCAAACGTCAAAAGACACTGGAACGAGAATTGGAATGGGCACGCATGTCGCCAAAAGGAAGACAAACCAAGCAGAAAGCCCGTTTGAATAATTACGATAAGTTAATGAGCCAGGACCAGAAGCAGATGGACGAAAAGCTGGAAATCTATATTCCGAATGGTCCACGCCTGGGAACTAATGTTATTGAAGCCCAGGGAGTAAGTAAAGGTTTTGCCGATAAACTGCTTTACGAAGATCTTAATTTTAAACTGCCACAAGCCGGGATTGTAGGAGTCATCGGGCCAAACGGAGCCGGAAAAACCACTATTTTCAGAATGATCATGGGCGAAGAGCAGCCCGATAAAGGTAAGTTTGAAGTAGGGGATACGGTAAAAATCGCTTATGTAGACCAGAGCCACACCAATATAGATCCTGAAAAATCTATCTGGCAAAATTTCAGCGACGAGCAGGACCTTATTATGATGGGGGGAAGACAGGTAAATTCACGCGCCTATTTAAGCCGCTTCAATTTTGGAGGCAGCGAACAAAATAAAAAAGTAAGCAAGCTATCGGGAGGGGAACGCAACCGCCTTCATTTAGCGATGACTTTAAAAGAAGAAGGAAATGTACTGTTGCTGGATGAGCCTACCAACGATTTAGATGTAAACACGCTGCGTGCGCTGGAAGAAGGTTTGGAAAACTTTGCAGGCTGTGCGGTAGTAATCTCTCACGACCGTTGGTTCCTGGACAGAGTTTGTACTCATATTCTTGCTTTCGAAGGAGATTCCCAGGTGTATTTCTTTGAAGGAAGTTTTTCTGAATACGAGGAAAACAAGAAAAAACGACTTGGCGGAGATCTAATGCCGAAGCGTATTAAATACAAAAAACTGGTTCGTTAATCCTTCATTGGGAGTTTAATCCCACGGGTTTTGGATTAGTTGCAAAATTCACAATTAAAAGAGACCGTTTAAAAAGTGGGATTTCGTCAAGCTGAATTTATTTCAGCTTCTAATTTAATCTTGATTTTCAGGTTTTTATGATCCTACAACAAGTTCAGAATGACGTTTTTTTATACTTCTTAGTCAGCTTCTTTTTTTTTCAAATTCTTCTATAAAGATTTATGAAGAGTTTTATTAAAATAAACAAAAAGCTGCCCCATTTAATGAGGCAGCTTTTTATTTTTACTTAAGTTGAAATTTGAACTTTTACACTACATCTTTATAAGTCCCCGGTTTTTGAGCATGGGAGTAATATCAGGCGCGTGACCTCTGAATTTGGCAAACATCTGTGCAAAGTCTTCGGTGTTTCCTTTCGAAAGGATCATATCTCTGAAACGCTGACCATTTTCGGGAGTAAGGCCTCCATTTTCTTCAAACCAGGAGTACGCATCGTCGTCCAGCATTTCGGTCCATAGATAGGCATAATAACCCGCAGCATATCCATTACCCCAAATATGAAGGAAATAAGTAGACCTGTATCTTGGGGGAACTTCATTTAAATCCAGATGAGTTCTTTTTAAAGCTTCAGCTTCAAATTTATCTACATCTTTAATGCTATCTCCGGCCTTAATGGTATGCCATTGCATATCCAGTTCTGCCGCAGCAAGGAGTTCGGTAAGTGCATAACCCTGATTAAAGGTAGCTGCTTTTTTAATTTTATCTACCAGTTCCTGGGGCATAGGTTTGCCGGTTTTGTAGTGTTTAGCAAAATGTTGAAAGATTTTTGGGTATGTGGCCCAATGCTCATTAAACTGGGAAGGGAATTCTACAAAATCGCGGGCTACATTGGTTCCGGAAAGGCTTGGATATTGCTGACTGGCAAAGAAACCGTGCAGCGCGTGGCCGAATTCATGGAACATTGTGGTAACATCATCAACACTAATAAGAGCCGGTTGTCCCGGTGCAGGTTTAGTGAAATTACATACATTATAAATTACAGGTTTGGTATTTAATAGTTTGGACTGCCCAACAATATTACTCATCCAGGCACCTCCGGATTTATTATCTCTTTTAAAATAATCTCCGTAAAACAATCCCACCGAACTGCTGTCTTTGTCGAACACTTCATAAACCTTAACATCTTCCTGGTATACCGGAATATCTTTTCTCTCTTTAAAACTTAACCCATAAAGTTCATGAGCTGCATAAAAAACGCCATTTTCAAGTACATTATTAAGTTCAAAATAAGGTTTCACCTGACTTTCATCTAGATCGTATTTGGCTTTCCTAACTTTTTCGGCATAATAATTCCAATCCCAGGGCTGTAATTTGAAGCCTCCCTTTTCTTTATCGATTACTTTTTGAATTTCTGCAGCTTCATCTTTTGCATTTTGAGTAGCAGGTTTTACGAGTTTATCTAAAAAGTTGATAACATTTTCAGGAGTTTTTGCCATTTGGTCCTGAAGTTTCCAGGCAGCAAAATTTTTATATCCCAGCAATTGTGCTTGTTGGGCTCTTATTTCTGCAAGGCGGGAGATAATTTTGCGAGTATCGGTACTGTCACCCTTTTCTGCACGTGTCCAGGAATGATTGAATAATTCATGGCGTACATCACGGTTTTTTAAAGACTGGAGAGCAGGTTGCTGCGTAGTATTTTGCAATGGGAGCAGATATTTTCCGGCCATGTCGTTGCCTTCAGCATCCTGTGCGGCTGCCTGAATTTCATTGTTGGTTAGTCCTTCCAGTTTCGATTTATCGTCGACTATCAGAGCTCCCTTTTTAGCAGCAGCAAGCAGGCGATTGGTAAACTGAGCACTTAATTTTGCTTCTTCTTCATTAAGCTTTTTCAGTTGGGTTTTATCCTCTCCAAGATTGGCACCTTTAAGTTTAAACTGCTGATAATAATAGGAAATTAAGCGCTCTGATTCCGGATCGAGATTTAAGCTGTCTTTCTTTTCGTAAAGGGTTTCTACCCGTTGAAATAATTTATCGTTTAAATAAATCGCGTCTTCGTGAGCAGCAAATTCGGGGGCTACCTCCTCCTGAATTTTCTGTAGCTGCGGATTGGTATTCGCCCCGGTAAGTAAATTAAATACCCCATTAACACGATCGAGTGTTTGTCCGCTTTTTTCCATGGCCACCAGCGTGTTTTCAAATGTGGGAGCATCAGAATTATTAGCTATTTCCTCTATTTTATTAAGCTGTTCCTCCATTCCTTTTTCAATAGCAGGTTTGAAGTCACTGTCTTTAATTTTATTAAAATCTGGCGCACCATAAGGCAGATCACTGGGGTGCATAAAGGGATTCGTAGCCAAAGTGTCTTGAGTTTGATTTGTATTTGAACTTCCGTTCTTATCACCACAAGCTGTAATTACTATTGCCAGTGCGATATACGGAAGCAATTTGAAAGATTTCATAAAGTAAATTTGAATTAAAAATTTGAGGCACTAAAATAAAAAATAAAACCCGTTTAACTCTCTTTAAAACCGTAATTCCCATTTATTTTTTTGTAAAACTTTAACGACACTTATTAAAGTTTACCTTATTAAATAAGGTTTAACAGCATTTTAAAAAGCGTTCTACGCATTATGAGGTATCTTAATAGAAAGAAAAAAATTGATTATGTCTGAAGAAAAAAAGAAAAGTTTAAAAACGATTAATCCCGCAACAGGGGAGGAGCTTAACACTTATTCAATAATGAGTGATGAAGAAGTGAATGACACGATAAAGAAATGTCATGCCGCATTTTTAAAGTGGAAACAAAAATCTTCTGAAGAGCGAGCGAAAGTTATTGCTGCTATTGGTAAAAGCCTTCAGGATCATAAAGATGAACTTGTAAAACTTATGACCTCAGAAATGGGTAAACTTTTAAAACAAGGAGAGCAGGAAGTTGATCTTTGTACTGGTATTTGCGAATGGACAGCCAAAAACGGACCTGAAAACTTAAAAGATGAAGAAAGAGATTTGCCAGGCGGAGGTCGTGGGTTTGTAAAGTATTCTCCTGTAGGTGTAATATATGGTATTCAGCCCTGGAATTTTCCTACCTATCAGGTAATTCGTTATTCTATCGCCAGTCTTATGGCGGGTAACGGTATTTTATTAAAGCATGCTGAATCTGTAACAGGATCTGCCTTATTACT
The DNA here is from genome assembly GCA_963811195.1 of uncultured Flavobacteriaceae bacterium. Classification (GTDB taxonomy): domain Bacteria; phylum Bacteroidota; class Bacteroidia; order Flavobacteriales; family Flavobacteriaceae; genus Gillisia. The sequence continues at coordinate 21,836 of CAWEQF010000001.1, read as the reverse complement.
TGAAAAGATTTACAAGGAAGCCGGTTTACCTGAAGACCTTTTTAGTGTGTTAAGAATTTCTCATCATCAGTCTGACGCTATAATTGCGAACGATCTTGTTCGTGGTGTAACACTTACCGGTAGTCCCGAGGCCGGTAAAATCATAGGTGCAAATGCCGGGAAAAATCTTAAAAAAAGCGTTCTTGAATTAGGATCTAACGATGCTTATGTTGTGTTGGAAGATGCAGATTTAAAGAAAGCGGTGAAATTTTGTGTACAAGGTAGAATTTATAATAATGGAGAAACCTGTGTAGCCGCTAAAAGATTTATTGTTTCAGATAAGGTTTACGAAAATTTCAAAAAAGCCTTTGTGGAAGAAATGAAGAATGTGAAAGCAGGAGATCCTACAAACGAAGAAAGCCAGATGGGACCAATAGCACGTAAAGACTTGCGAGAAAAATTACACGATCAGGTAGAAAAAAGTGTGCAGCATGGAGCTGAAATTTTATGCGGAGGTAAAATTCCGGAAGGAAAAGGGTATTATTATCCAGCTACAGTTCTGGGAAATGTTAAACCCGGACAACCGGCTTATGAAGATGAGCTTTTCGGTCCCGTAGCTTCCCTTATCCATGCAAAAGATGATGAGGATGCCATGAGAATAGCTAACGATAGCCGATTTGGCCTGGGAGGGGGAATATTTTCTGAAAATGAAGAAAAAGCGATCGAGCTCGCTGAAAAGCACTTTGATACCGGAATGGTACATATTAATTCTTTTGGCCTTGCCTATCCAAACATGCCTTTTGGGGGCGTAAAAAATTCAGGATTTGGAAGAGAACACGGTGGTTTTGGATTGCATGAATTTGTAAATGTAAAAGCTGTGATGGTGCTAAACAATTAAGAGTAGGATTGGAAAAAATGGGGGAATAATTTTATTCCATCTAGTTTTCATTATTTAATATTTTAAAACAGGTTGAATACACATATTTATTCAGCCTGTTTTATTTAAAAAGCATTTTCCATTGAGACTCTGTGGTTTTCGACTTTTTTACCGGTCGCTAGCTTTCGCCTGCACCGGCAATAATTCCTCCACCGAAATCACGATATTTTCAAGGTCGTAACAGTATATGGGAAAAGCATTGGCAATACTTAAGTTGTGTGCCGAAACTTTTGATCATTAAATATTGAGTAGGATTAGGTGTAAAGGGTTTAAATGTTCTTCTTTCCACCATCAGATGGATATTGCTTTTTAACTGAATAGGACCGTTAAGCCATAAGCCTACAGTAACAATTAACCTGCTCCGCCTGTGGAAGAACAGGTTTCAACTGTTGGGGCAAACCCGTTGGTATTTATAGGTTGTCCATCGCTTACAGCGCTCCTAATATTAGGCTTATGCCCTAAAAATATTACATTTTTTTTTAATTCGGAGCCTTAGAAAGGAAGGAATGTTTTCTGAACCGCTGCTCACACTGCCGGAAATCCGTATATTTACTTAACCTGGTTAAGAAATAGGTGTATTAAGGCTTAAAATTCGAGTATTTCACACCTATTTAACTTCAATATTTATAAACTGTGAATTTCGATATATTGGATAATCAGGTTTTTTTTCAAAAATAGCTCGAAGTAATGAAAATTTTCTCTTTAAGAATATACTGTCTTCTCCTGGCCCTCCTGGCCTTTAGCAACTTTGCCCGGGCACAGAAAGTAGTTGTTTTGAGTTTAAATGGACCTGTTTATCCTTCCACAGCCGACTATATTAATCGTGGGATCCACAAAGCTGTTGAAGAAAATGCGGTTTGTGTGGTGCTGGAAATTAATACGCCCGGAGGTTTGCTGGATCCTACCCGAAAAATGGTAGGGGAAATAATAAAAACACCCATTCCCGTGATTTCCTTTGTCGCACCGTCGGGTGCACATGCCGGTTCTGCCGGAGCTTTTATTGCGCTGGCTGCAAATATCGCGGCAATGAGTCCCGGATCTAATATCGGTGCTTCTCATCCTGTTTTGGAAGGGAGCGTACCGGATTCTGTTATGAATGCGAAAATGACGCAAGATGCAGCAGCGTTTATGCGTTCCATTGCAGAGCATAGAGGGAAAGACACCACATTAATTATGCAGATGGTTACCAATAGCCGCTCTTTTTCTGCAGAACAGGCATTAAAAAATAATATAATTGATTTAAAGGCTAATAACCTGAAGGAATTGCTCAATAAAATAGAAGGCAGAACTGTTCATCTTAATTCCGGAAAAGAGATAACCCTTCACACAGCTACGGCAAAGGTTGAAATCATAGAAATGGACGGAAAACAAAAGTTTTTGACTTTTCTGAGTAACCCCAATTTGATGTATGCGTTTTTACTTCTGGGTTTAATGGGCTTGTTTTTTGAATTCAGCAACCCCGGCGGTTTTGTTCCGGGCATATTCGGTGTTGTTTGTTTGCTATTGGCAGGTTATGGCATGTCTGTTTTACCTATTGATTTTACGGGGCTGGCGTTAATTATTACCGGGATTATCCTTTTTGTGTTGGAAATAAAATTTCAGAGCTATGCCATATTATCCATCAGTGGTGTAATTTGTTTGTTCCTGGGCTCTATGTTTTTAATTGATGAAACCCCTTCCATCGATGTACTTTATATTTCCTGGTCTGTGCTTATCACTTCTGTAGTAGTCACTTCAGCGTTCTTCATATTCCTGGTCTTTTTTGGTTTGAAAGCTCAGTTCGGCAAACGAAAAACAGGAATTGAAACCTTAATAGGATTAAGAGGAATTGCAATGGAAGAGCTTTCACCTGAAGGTAGAGTAAGAGTAAACGGAGAATTTTGGAATGCCATTGCCAGTGAGGGAACTATTGCAGCTAAAACCGACGTAGAGGTTATTGAGATTAATAGGTTTAAACTAACCGTGAAATCCGTACCTTTAGTAACCAAATAAAAATTTGATGACCATGATTCCAATTTATGTTCTGTTATTTTTCGTGCTTCTCATTCTAATTAATTCAATAAGAATTCTGAAGGAATATGAACGTGCGGTTGTATTTCGATTAGGAAGAGTTACACAGGGAGGAAGCAAAGGGCCTGGCCTTATTATCCTCCTTCCGTTTATAGATAAAATGAAAAAAGTGACCTTGCGAACAATTGTTCACGATGTGCCAACCCAGGACGTTATCACCCTGGATAACGTAACTTTGAAAGTAAATGCGGTGGTATATTTTAGGGTAGTGGATTCTGAAAAGGCTACTATTGAAGTAGAAGACTATTTTTATGCCACCTCGCAACTTTCCCAAACGATTCTTCGGAGTGTTCTGGGACAATCTGAATTAGATGAAATTCTTTCTAAACGGGATAAATTAAATTTGCAGTTGCAGGAAATTATCGACTCCCATACCGATCCATGGGGTGTTAAAGTATCAAATGTGGAGATTAAACAAGTGGATCTGCCACAGGAAATGCAACGGGCCATGGCAAGACAGGCAGAAGCTGAAAGATACAGAAGAGCAAAAGTAATTGCTGCGGAAGGTGAATTTCAGGCTTCTCAAAAACTAACCGAGGCTGCCGCAGTACTCTCTGAACAACCCAGCGCACTAACACTTCGTTACCTGCAGACTTTAACCGAAGTCGCAGCCGAAAATAATTCCACTACTCTTTTTCCTATTCCTATCGATCTTTTTAAACCGTTTATGGAAAATATGGCTAAGAATCCCGATGTGGTTAAACAACTAACGAATAGAGAAAATAAGGATATGGGTAGTAAGAAAGATAAAGATTAAAAATGTTTAATTTTTTTTAAGTAGAATTAAGTTATTAATCCAGGATAAAAACAAATAATGCTCCGGAACTCCTTTATGTCGGAGAAGAAATGTGTTGTTAGAAAGCAGGGAAAAGGAAATATTTATGGTTTAAAAATAAATCCATAGGCGAATATTCTTAGGACTTATATATTTAAAACTTTTATGCCTATCCATTGGCCTCTCAATTGAAGGAAAATAACTATTCTCCCTCCATTTTTAATGGTGTAATCATAATATGCGCTCTATGAGTTCCCGGTTGCATAAGCCAGGGTTGGTTTGGAGCCCGAGGAACTGTAGGTAAACCGGTAGATTCTGCCGTAGCCCATGGCATGTAAACCACATATCTGTATTGAGCTCCTTTAACTTTAGAGGTCTCAGGGTCATATAATGCTTTTGGACCGTAATAGACTTGTAGAGTTAATCCTGGCTTTATGACGATTTTACCTGATTTTACTTCTTTTCCACGGATATCAAATACTTCCTGTCCGGTCTTTCCTTCTGCTCTTAGTTCTCTTCCTCTGGCCATAAAGGGTTCCAGGTCCTTATGATAGCAGGCTGCACTAAATCCTTCCTCATTGGGATTATCTGCCAGGCAAATAAATTCATTATCACCTTCTTTCAGAGTAACAAATTTACCAGCCATATTATATCCAATTACTTTACATCCGGATCGACTTTCTTTAGGAGCGGCCATTAATGCTGTTGCAATTAAGGCTTCATCGGTATTAATTGAGTCCAATTGTATAGTGTCTTTACTCACCACACCTTCCATTGAAGTTTCAGTTTCAGAGGATTTCCTGGTTGTATCTTCCCGTTTGTCTGTTGAATTACAGGAAATCAAAAATCCAGTAAAAACGAATGCTGTAAGGAGACTTTTCATATTCTATTATTTTGTAATTAGTATATTATGTCCTGGGAATGCTCTTTATTGAAATGTAAGAAAAAGAAATCTAAAAATAAGAAAAAAAGTAATTAACTATATAGTATTGATGCTTGGAAGCACCCTTTGCAGGCCTTCCTCTATGGCTTGTTATTTTTTATTGTTTGCTACAGGCATTTCTTTCACGTTATAAGTTATGTTGGTTAACTTTAGTTTTAACCAAGTCCAATTTCCTTTCTCTAATTTCCAATTTGCTTCACATTCAACCGGTATTTTTATTCCATTTCGTTCTTCGATTTTGGTAGCGGTCACGGTCCATTCGGTAGGGTGAATATCTTTAGCGTCTTTGAAACGCATTGCCACAAACTTTTTAAAATTTCCATTTTTATCAAAGTAAAAGGTACCCAAACCTTTGGTTCCATTATACTCCATCGTTGCCTGGGCAGAATAGGTGTCCAGTGTCTTCCATTTTATATTTGGGCTCAAAGAGGCTGAAGGAAACCAACAAATTTCAGCCAAATATCTCTGCAACGTTGCCTGATTCACCTTTACATCATTTTTTGCATTTACAATTGGAAAGATTGAAAACATTTTAATTGTCATTTCTCCTTGTCCATTTTCAAATTTGTCTCTCCCTTTCACATTTATGATGCGATTCATATTCAGACTTACAAACCAATTAAAGGAAGGTGGGTCAATTGTGAAAAATTGTTTGGCATTGGCAGGACTCCAATCTTTTTGGTCTGGTTTCATCAACATTTGTAAATCTTGTTCCAAATAAACATTATAAATAATTTCTCTACCAACTGTTCCGCTATTCAGCAACCATTTCTGGACACTTATAGGCAAGTCCGAAATCATTTGCTCCGAAAGAATATTTCTATCACTAATACTGGAATTTTCGAACATTTTGGCTGTTTCATCCCTGACTTTTTTCTTAAAGCTGAAAGTTGAATATGCCATTATGATAGCAACAAGAATAACCAGGTTTACTATTGTTCCCCATCTGGCATCGCTCCAATATTTGATGATTAAAAACTGGGAAAGGATTATTCCTGTAGTTCCAATTATCCACCAGTAATTAGATTGTATAATAAATAGAAATATAGTTATAGCAAATAAAATAAAGGCCAATAACCATAAGATCCCGAAAGTTTTGGAAACCGGGTGTGAGATTGTGTTAAAATGGGATATATCAAATGCTTTAAAAAATCCTAATAAATGGATAATTCCCATGTATTCCGATCAATATTGTTAAAGCTGTTCGCATTATTCTTTTTTCCTTTCGGATTAGGTTGAGAGTGTGAAATTCGCATTAGTAGGATTAAATTAATAAAAGAAAACTAACCAGATGAAAATCCACAATATTTTTCTGAATACTCAATACGTGCAATTGATTATATATATTATTCCCCACTGCCTTTTTGCATTTTCCAGCTTATAAAAGTAAATTAAACAAATATCCTGAAATGATAATGCAGAGCGTAACGACCCCAAAAAAAATGGCAATCAGTTTTAAGGTCATAACTTTTTTTAAGAGCATTGCTTCTGGCAAAGAAAGACCAACAACTCCCATCATAAAAGCGATTGCAGTACCTAAGGGAATACCTTTAGCAACCAATACCTGAACTACTGGAAGAACGCCTGATGCGTTAGAGTACATGGGTACAGCCAAAATGGTAGCAATTGGAACTGCGAACAGATTATCTTTGGCCATATAATTTTCAAAAAATCCTTCCGGAATGTAACCGTGGATTAATCCGCCAATAGCGATACCCACTATTACATAAGGAATAATGCCTTTCAGGATTTTTAGCACTTCAATCCAAATTGTAGGTAATCTTTGTTTTAAAGTCTGTTTTTCAACAATAAAGGCATCCTGATCTTTTTGTGCGGTTTCTAAAACTTCTTTTACCCAGGGTGTTAAATAGGACTCTAATTTTAATTTTTGAAGAATTACGCCGGAAATAGTTCCTAATAAAACTCCACTAATCACATAAATAATTGTTGTCTTAATACCGAACAAGCCAACAAAAAGTCCTATTGCAACTTCATTGACCAATGGAGAAGTAATCAAAAATGAAAAGGTAACACCTAAAGGAATTCCACCTCTTACAAAGCCTATAAATAAAGGAACAGACGAACAGGAACAGAAAGGCGTTACCACGCCAAAAAGGCTTGCCATCTGGTATTCTAATCCGTATAATTTATTCCGTGACAAATAATTTTTAACCTTGTCTATGGGAAAGTAACTGTTTACAATTCCCATAAAAAAGATAACGATTAAAAGAAGTATTAAAATCTTTGTGGTGTCATAAATAAAGAAGTTGAGGGCTTCTGCTAAATGTTGCCCTTTGTTTAAGTTCATTACATCGTAGACGAACCAATCTGCAATATTTTGTACCCACTTAAACATTTTCAATCCTGTTAATCGTTCCTGAAATGGTACAGGACAATTTTACGGTATTGTAGATGGTGCCAAACTTTTCAATGTTCTTTTTTAATAAATCTGTATTCAATTTTTTATCGTTGCTATAAATTGTCAAATTGTAAACTATGTTGTCCATCCTTGGGGGATTTTCAAGACGTGTAGCATTGACTTCAAGAGTGGCTTTTGAAAAAGTGAATTTCATCATACTCGAAAAACGCTCAACATTCTTTAATATACAGGCCGAAAAAGAACCCAGGAATAATTCCGCAGGATTTGGTAGGGTATCAGAAGTTTTTGAAGTCGTTCCGAAACCTATATCTGATTGCTTAATATGAATAACTGCATCCTGATTTGAAGTGGATATAGCTTTTATATGATAGTTCATGGGATTAGTTTCAATTAGTTTAAAAGCGCCAAAACTTCAACTTTTGAAGGCACTCTGCCTTTTATTGTAATAACATCATCTATTACTAATGCCGGTGTTGTCATTACGTTGAACTTCATAATTTCCATTAAATCTTCAACTTTTTCGATGGTGGCGTCAATGTGGTTTTCTAAAACTACATCTTTAACTACACCTGCCATGGATTGGCATTTTGGACAACCTGTTCCTAATATTTTAATTACTTTAGTCATACTATTATTATTTGTTTATCGCCAATAGACGATACGATTATTAAAAAAATATCAGTCAAAAAATTGCTGAAATAAAGATTTTGCAGTGTTCCAGTTTTCTTGATTAATACAATACTTTATTTTAGGCGGTTTCAGTTCTCCCTGAATAAGACCGGCGTTTTTTAATTCTTTTAGATGTTGAGAAACGGTAGATTGAGCCAATGGAAATACCTCTACCAAATCCCCTGTGAAACAACAGGATTGATTTTCAAGATGCTTTAAAATTGCAAGACGTGTGGGATGTCCTAAAGCTTTAGCGAATTTTGCCAAAGTTTCAGTATCCTGCTTGTATTCTATATGTTCTAAACTTCTTTTCATATTTGTTATCGCAAATATACGATTGGTTTTTCAGTTTATGTATTACTTTTATCACTTTTGTCAGATTTTTTTCGGCTTAAAGAGTCAGAAATTTCTATGAAAGTAGTACACAATGGCGACGTGATTACGGTCAATAACTTTTATTTCCCGGTGCGCAGGGATTTGCCGGACACTCTGCGTTTCCACCAGTCAGATTCATTTTCTGTCCACAATGTAATTCAGTTCAGTTACCCCACAATTAAATGGTCGAGTAGTGGGCAATGGTTTTAATTCTATTTTGTCCTTGATATTTTTAAACAATGAAATTCCTTTCCCAAGAATAATTGGATTAACAAATAACCAGAAGCCGTCAATTAAGTTTTGTTTCATAAGGGAATGTGTAGCTGTTGGACTCCCAAAAAGCAAGATTTCATTACCCGTTTGTTGTTTTATTTTATTTATTCTTTCCGAAAGATTGTCACTAATAATTTCTGTATTGGTGAAATCCTCTTCGTTTAATGTCTTTGATAAAACAATTTTGTGGGCTTTGCTATACCACTTGGAGTGTTCTACGTCGTGCCTGGACGTGGTCGGTTTGTCTGCAGCTGTAGGCCAGTAATTTTCCATCATCTCATAAGTTACTCGTCCATATAATGCAGTGTCACATTTGCTTATCCGCTTGCCAACATGATCAAAAATTTCTTCATCAACTTTAATCCAGTTCATTTCCCCGTTGGGGCCAGCCACAAAGCCGTCAAGTGAAATATGCATAAATGAAATTATTTTCCTCATAATTTAATCTTTGTCTATGTTATGCCGGAGCTTTATTTTAAATCTTCTTCTTTGTCAAATTTTTTCTAACACTTGATGGTAACGTAAATTTTGGTATTTATATTTAGTAAATGGATTTGTCCGCTTAATTTTACTTTGTTAGATTCTAAAAATAGTGTTTTATTTTAAATAGCCGCCATGGAGACATTTGTTAGGTTGCGTTATTTAATGGTAGAAAACCTATTTCTGGAAAGTACACATAATATTTGCTAAAACTATATCTGAAAGTCCGTCAATTAATGCCAATATATTAACAATTAATTCTTGTGCGGAAGTGCAAAATCGACACTAGTTAATCCAATTACCAAATCAGGAATATTGTACTTTTTCGCCAAGCCAGATGCTTCATAAACAAGCTAATTTGCTCCAAAAATTAGACCTAAAAACCCATTTGCTATAAATAGTAATGAAACAGTCATCATTATTATAATAACTTGCTCCAATCCCTTTATTCTAGCAGTAACCAAACTTTAATAGTATTATAGTTAAGATCTATCTAACCTTAAAAATTTCAATGCAAGAGCTAATAGAAGGACAGAAACTGGAATAATCAAAAATTCCCATTTCAAATTGTGGATATTTTCGATTATGACTTCAAGAAATATAACAAATAGTATAATAATTATAACTTCTGAAAGGATATTTTTCAAGTGTCCAATATTGGGTATACTAATCCAATTTAAGATACCATTGTCATCAATTTCATTTTTCTTAGAAATAAAAAGTGTAAAAATACCGTAAGCAAAAATGAAGAGTGCCAAAGCTATTAGGAATGTATCTAGTGATTTCATTATATATATTGTTGCATTATCTGTGAAATGCAAGTGTTCACTCCCTTTTGGGATATAATCAAAAAATACTATTTGAATTGCGTTATAAATTTTCCAAGCACCAATAAAAAAAAGTAGGAAAGAACCTATTAGAGAACAAATAATTGATATTATACTAATATAGCGGAATATATAAAATGGTTTTTTCATAACACATTAATTAGACAATGTTGTATTACTGTAAATCTACAATTTTAGATTTGATGGATAATCTTTGTTGAAAATTAGAGTATTCAATTTGCAGATTCCAATCACTTCTTAGGTTTTAATTGTTTTTTTCAATTTCTACACAACTTTAATTTAGTAATTCAACCTGCAAAATTTTGAATTTCGGCCCGAGTTTGTTTTATACTGAAATAGATTGACCATTTTTGGTTCACTTTTTAGAATTTTAAATGGTCAATATTTCTAAATTTTGTTGATTCCTTTTGTAGGAATGATAGGGTACATTTTTATTAAAATGAACGAAATTTGGGGTGTTCTTTTTAAGGCTTAAATGGTCGTTTATTGTTGTAAATGGCCACAGCTCTTTTAACCATCTTCTTTGCTAAAGTAGTATTTTTTATGGTTTGTCTGAGTACATATTCATATTTGAGGGTTTGATTAATTCGTTATGCTACAGGATTTTCATAAGGATCATATTGTTGAGTCGCACCTAAGCCGTAATAAAAACTGAAATACCTTATGAAATAGGTGTGGTAGCATAAATATTAATTAATGACAGACTTATTTAACCAATCATAGAAATGCTGGTGACGCTCGTTCAAAGTGACCACAAATAGTATGCTGAGCGGGTTATTTTGCATTGAATTTCTACTGAAGCAAAGCTTCATCAAAAATCCAATGCATTAAAAAATATAAATTATTGAAATAAAGAATTTTAAATATTAATTTTGGAAGAGAAGCCTATTATTGCTTTTCATAGGATGCGATGTTGTGGCTAGTTTTTGTTTCTAATTATTTTTACAATTCGACTATACATAACTTCGGATAAATTCCAGTTGTAACCTTCAAAGTCAACAGTATTTGTAAATTGAATAACAACAGCATCTATATCTTTATGATATTTGGCAATCGTTTGATAACCTGGAATCAAACCAGTATGTTCATACTTGTAAATCGAGGTATAGATTTCCTGTTCCTTTTTATCTTTAAATACAGAACCATTATTTAGAGCTTTGATAAATTTACCTAAATCTTCTGCCGTAGCTAACATTACATCATTATCATCCGTCTTTAAATCATTTTCATAACCAACATAATATCCACTCATTACTTCATTCAAATTCACATCGTGAATAGAGCCATAAGTATTTTTTAGATTAAGCGGATCTAAAATCACCTTTTTGGTATATTGAAATTTACTTTCACCCGTTACTTTTTCAATGAGTTTTGAGAGTAACAGGTAATTAGTATTACTATACTCATAATCTGTATCGGGTTTAAATTTGGCAGGCAAATCAAGTGTCAAATTCAGCCGTTCATTGTCGGTTTGTTTCGGATGTACCCAATAATTTTTTGTGTCGGTATAATTTGGAATTCCACTTCTATGTTGAGCCATCATTCTCACGGTAATTTTATTAGCGTTTTCAATTCGGCCCGCAAGTTCTGGAAAATAATCGGTGAGGGTTTTGTCTAGAGATATATGTCCGTCATACACCAGTTTGGCAACAGCAACAGCCGTATATAATTTGCTGACACTAGCGATTTTGAACAATGAATTAGGCTCGGCAGGTATTTTATTTTTTCTGTTTTTATAACCCGCTGTATAAAATGCAGGCTTTTTGTCTTTTTGATCTACATAAACAATAATTCCATCAAAGCCATAATCGGTCGCTTTATTTACTTGTTCCTGAACTGATTTAGGTAATGGAGATATCCAAGCTTTTACTATAGGCCAAGGAACAAAGTATAAGGAAACAATTGTTCCAATGAACAATATTATTCTAATTATTAATGTTCTTTGTTTCTTTACCACAGAATTTATGCACTCGTTAAAAATTAGCCACCACGGTTTGCGATTATCGCAAGTTGCTGGTTCGGATTTTTCAGCGAAAGGATTGAAAAATTAATTGGTTTCTAAATTATTAAAATTAGTTGAAAACAAAGCAATTTGGGATAACCACTGTTGTAAACAGTGCTTTACGAATTTTCCTTTCAACTAATTAAATCTTTTCAATAAGTAAGTTTAGAATTCTATATCCTGCCAATCCTAAAGCTATACCGATAAAGATCCAATAAATTCTTTGTTTTTTATCAACCTCTAGAATTCTGGATTCTATTACTTTTCCGTTTTCTTTAAAGTCAATCTTTATCTCTTTTTTGCTTTGTTTAAATCCGGTTTCCAAAGAGTAGTCGATTGAATTGTGACTAAAAAAGTGATTAGTTCCAGAAAATGAAAACTTTCTCGAAATTTTTTCTCCATTGAGAAGGACACTTTCAATTCCAAATAAAGAATTGAAGAATTCAACTTTATCAGAGTCAATATTAAATTCAGCGTATTTCATTTGTGTTAGATTTTTTTTGCATTGTTAACAACGTTTATTTGGATAGATATCTGTTTTAGCCTAAAAAGCAATTTTATACACGTTATTATGAACTGTGCTTTTTACTTTTCAGCCATTAATTTACTATAAATATTTTCCTTTTCTGACTGTGTTACTGATTTATCAAATTGGTCAAATAGTCCAAACCAATAAAGTCTTTCGTTGATTGTCATTCCACCAATTCCATTAATGGCAGAATCTCTAAAATCCGACCACATTTTGTAGACTTTTTCAAAATCCTCTTTTTTTCAATCCACGCATTTCCAAGATATCGTTCAACACTTTCCCTTAATTCAACAGCGTTTTTTTGGTCAGTTTTCCATTTCTGGATAAAATCTGCTAATCCTTGGACATTTTTGTCAGATGATACTTTTCTGATATTGTTTGCTGTTGTAAGTTTTCAGGCGTTTATAGAAGGCTTGTTTAGAAATCCCAAAACATTGGATCAAACCATTTTCTTTTGAACGGTTTTGTTTCTTTTTCTCGATCTCTTCTGCTAATGTTTTGGGCAACCACTTTTTTGCCATATCGACGCCGGTAATAAGCTCCATATCGGCAATAATGTCCTGCTGAAAGTCTTTTACAAACTCCAGTTCTTCGATCTTTTCTTTAAGTTTTTTGATCTTGTCTTTCTTGCTCATCCCTCTTTTCTGTTGTTCTAAAGTACTGTATTTTTTTCACCAGTAATAAATAGAAGCCCTGGAAACCTGATATTTTTCTGAAGCATGGTTGATAGAAATCTGTGCATTCTGGATCTGATCGATTATGATCAGTTTGAGGTCATAACCTACTTTTTTGTAGGAATTTTTTCGACAGTGTTGATTTTGTTCTTTCATGAGCGATTGTAATAAGTTGTCTAATTTTTAGTCAACCTATTTCAGGAAAGCACATGTTAAAAACTTGTGCCTAACGGTCTTGTGTAACGACAAGTGGCGCGGAGTAGGGAAGCGAACTTGTCAGTTTAGTTGTTTCTGATTGGTCTCTAAATTATCAAATTTTAGCGGAATACACGCCATTTGCGTTACACGGTGTTACCTGTAGTATTTCTTGTACTATGCTACTTTAAAATCTCCATCAGCCATTTCTATGCTGAATTTTATATTTGCTTTTAATGCTTTGAATACTTTTAAAATAGTTTCAATAGTTACATTTTTAGCATTCCTCTCTAATTTTGAAATTTGAGATTTTTGCACACCTATTAATTCTCCGAGTTGTTCTTGAGTTAAATGTCTTTCCTTTCGAACTGATTTAATCATTTCTCCAAGAACATCTAATTTTAATTCAAATTCATATTTATCTCTTTCTTCAGAACCAATTTCACCAATATGTTTATCTTTCATTTGGTCTAAAGTCATTCTTCTCATTTTTTTCTTTGTTTCCATAACTTTTACTTTTCTTTTAAATAGTCGATCCTGATTTTTTCTGCTTTCTCTATTTCGGCTTTTGGAACTTTACTTACTTTCTTAATAATTCCGTGTGTTGAAATTACTAAAGTTTCTTTGTTGTCAGATTTATCCCAAAATGCAAATAATCTATATTGAATTCCGCTAAACTTTGTTCTGAATTCCCAAATATTATCATTTAGTTTTTTAAATAATTTAGGATCATTTACATACTTAGCTTTATCAATATTGTAAAGTATTTTCTTTTTAGATTTTTCACCAAGACTTTCTACAAAATCAATTGCTTGATCTAAGAAGATTACCTCAAACTTTTCTTTCATCCAATTTTTATCAAATTAACTTGATTCAAAATTAAACAAAAGTTTCAATATATGGAAACTTTATTGCTGGATTCAAGGTTGTAACGCAACAAAGCGTAGTTTAAAGGTTAGGTATTCAAAAATAATTTTTTTCGTTCAAGATCCATCATTTCTTGTGGGGTTTTAAAGTCCAAGATTTTACGGGGTCTGTTATTGAGTTTGTCCTGTATAATTTTCAGTTGTCTTTCATTGATGGTATTAAAGTTTGTTCCTTTTGGAAGGTACCTTCTGATGATTCCGTTGGTGTTTTCATTGGTACCTCTTTCCCAGGAAGAATAGGGGTGAGCAAAGTAGATTTTCATCCCTGTTTTCTGAGTAATCTTTTTATGTCCTGCCATTTCAATTCCATTATCGTAGGTCATCGTTTTCTTAAAAATCGGATCCATTTGATTTAAGCTTTTGGAGAATTTTTTGCTTATGTGATCTGATTTTTTGTTGTCTAATTTTACAATTAAAGTGTAGCGAAATTTACGTTCTACAATAGTTCCTATTACACTTTTGTGATTGGCTCCCACCATTAGATCGCCTTCCCAATGGCCGCTTTCTTCTCGAAGGTTAATTTGTGCTGGTCGCTGATCAATACTGACCTGATCGATAATCCGGCTTCCTTTTACTTTACGTTTTTTTCTTGATCTTCTTCGCTGTGTTCCTCTAGCTAGAAGCTTAATAAGCTTTAAATTAAGCCGGGCTTGTGGCTTATTATAGATGTGCTGATAAATAGCTTCGTGAGAAATGGTCATCACTGGATCATTGGGATAATCATCCTTAATTCTTCCAGAGATTTGTTCCGGTGACCAGTCTTTCAAAAGACCTTTGTAAACATAAATGCAGAGCCTTTTATACGTACTCATTTTGTCCTTATTTCTTTTATTGAGGTAATCGTCTTTAGCAATATAATCAGCTATATCAGCATTGTAATATTCACCTGGTTTAGTGATCCATCTATTGACTTCTCTGGTAATAGTTGATCGGGATCTACCAAGCTTATTTGCGATAAAAGATTTGGACTTATTTTCTTTTAAAAGGGTCTGGATAATCACCCTTTCTTTATGAGATAATCGCCGGTGTTTTTTTAGCTCCATACAACAAATCTAAAATTATGATTTGTTGCGTTAAGTTATTGAACTCAGGCACATCTTCATAAATAGTGGCTAACGGTTGCGGTTATCGCAAGTTGGCGGAGTACGGGACGCGGAATTGTCGGCTTAGTATTGGTTTGTTGGTCAAGTTAATTATTTTCTTATTAACGGTGCCGCTTATTGGCGATGAACCGATGTTGTACGCTGTTATTTACTCCTTACTAAATAGAAATTCTTTACCGCCCTGTTTTAAAATCATTTCTTCCGTACTTGGTTTAAATTCTATTTTTACTCCTGCTTGCTCAAAGATAAAATTATCTTTGGAAGTCGGTTCCAATGGGAATGCTGATTGACCTGTAGCCTGTGCTATTAAAGATGAACCCTGTTTTGATATTTTGATTTTTGGAGGAATCTCTTTACTGGAATAGGTTCCTAAATATTTCTCTAGATCGTCCGAAGTCAGTTTTATTTTATTAAAATCTGGCAAATCAAATCCTTTTCCATAAAAACTTCCTAATACGGCTAAAAGGATATTATTTTTATTATAGTTAACACCATTTGCCGTTAAGCTAATAGCAAGCTTATCTTCAGGAAAGTAGCTTGTTACGGATTCAAAACCATCGATTCCACCCGTATGGTCGTAACTCCATTTATCATTATAGGGGAATCGCAATAAACCCAGACCATATCCATTCTCTATGCTCTTCATTAATTTTAAACTATTTTTTGAAATTATTTTTCCATCAAATAATTTCTCAATAAAGATGTTTAAATCTTCCGGTGTTGATACAATTGCACCTGCTCCTGGGGAATTGACATATCAGTTTCCGATTCCTTTATCCATTTTCCTAAATACGAATATGAATAGGCTTCGTTATTTTTAGTATCAATTTTTCCGCCATAAAAAGTGTTCTCTAAATGTAAAGGATTGGTAATTTTTTCTTTTAATAATGTTTCAAAAGATTTTTGATAAATTTTTTCGAGAATGAAGGTTAATACAACAAAATTAGAGTTGCTGTATTCACTTTTTGAATTTGGTGAAAATTCACTTGTATAACTCGAAATTCTTTCAATCATATTCTCTTTTGATTGTTTTTCTCCCTTCCAGTTAGTATAATCTTCAGTTCTGGTAAAGTCCTTAATTCCGCTACTATGATTTAGCAGGTTCTTTATAATTATTTTTTCTGAATTGGCGACTTCAGGAAAAAAATCTTGTAAACTTTGATCCAATTTTAGTTTATTTTCTTCTACAGCTTTTAAAATCAAACTTGCTGTAAACATCTTTGAAATAGAACCAATTCGATATTTTGTATTATTATTGGATTTTATCGAATCTTTCAGGTTTATAAAGCCAATGCTATTTTCATAAATTATTTCTCCATTTTGAGATACTGCAAGACTCCCCATAAATTTATCATTTTGCGCCAGAATTTGAAACAGACTATCTAATTTTTGGGAATCCAGTTTTTGTGCTATACTAATTCCAGAGAAAAAAAGTAATGAGATGGTGATGATGATGTTTTTCATTTGTTTAATCTTTATTGATTGATCTTTTAAATTTTAATAACAGAGTAATAAGGAAATAAGAAAATACGATTGATAAAATCATTGCAGGTATAAACCAGTTTCCCAGAACTTCAGAGATATTTGGATTTTGTAAATAACTTTCATTCAATTTCCCAAGTGCCATAAATGAATTATTATTAAGATAAAGGCCAACTTCATCTGGCCTTTTGCAGTTTAGCATAGATTAGGAAATACAAAACCAAAAAGGCATAAATAGAGGACAACAAAGAAGATATAGGAAACTCCAGTTGTAATATTTAGTATTAAGGCTTTCGCTAAATGAACCGGATTAAAAGTCCTGGTTGCTTGTTCTAATTTTTTATCTGCAATTAAGGGTTTTAAAACTTCTTCTGGATCACCAAGTCTCTCTAGTATGTCGAGAAGTCTATCCATTTCGCTTCCTTGACTTTTTTGTAATAAACCTTCATAAATGTGGCTGTTAAATTCTAGTAGAACTTCTTTTTGATCAGTAGCAGAAAGTGGTTTAACTTTCTTCTTAATCCTGTTCATATAATTAAGATATAAACGTTTTGAAGAACTCTCTTCAAATGGAATTTCCTTTATTTTCATTTGGATATTTTTTTTATTGATGATGATAAATCTTGCCAGTATGTCTGCATTTCTCCGAGAGTTTTTCTTCCGGCAGCTGTGAGGCTGAAATATTTTCTGGGAATCCCGGATTCTTGTTCTACCCACTTAGAAGTAACAAGATTTTCTTTTTTTAATCGATTCATTAAAGGATAAAATGTTCCTTCTGCGATTTCGATTTTAGTTAGTTTTTTAACCTCTTCAATAAATTCATAACCATAGAATTCGTTGTCTTGAAGTACGTTCAGGACAATAAAAGTTAACGTTCCTTTTTTGACCTGGGATTTCCATTTATCGACAAAAATTTTATTCATACTTCAAATGTATAACAAAATACATAGTTATACAATGTATTATATTAAAAAAAAATTTGAAAGAATGATCTGGATTTATATGTCTTGTCCTGAAATATGGCTACAGGTTAAAATTGAATTTACGCTGTTAATTTATATACCATATTTGGTGTTCGGTAATCTAAAGATAAATGTAATCTAATTTCATTGTATAATTTAATAGCATTTTTTGCAGCTCTCTTCGCGTGTTCTTTATTTGTAAAGACCTGATCAAGATAGAATTCATCTTTTAGGATCCCATTTACACGTTCTGCCATCGCGTTTTCATAACAATGGTTTTCTTCTGTCATACTAATATCTATCTTTTTTCTTTTGAGGATTTGGGTGTACACATTGCTGCAGTACTGTATTCCTCTGTCTGAATGATGTATGAGCCCTGTTGATGTTTTTAGCTTGGTAAATCGCTTTATTAAGCGCTCTCACGCATCCTTTTAGTTCCAGACTATCACTCAGGTCATAACCCACAATCTTTCTTGAATGCATATCTGTAATAAGCGCCAGGTAACAAAATCCTTTTACAGTTCTGATATACGTAATGTCCGATACCCAAACTTGATTAGATCGGTTTACTTTTAGATCTTTAATAATGTTGTTGTACTTATAAAACCTGTGATACGAATTGGTTGTTCTGGCACTGTACTTCTTTCTTAATGTCAGCATTTTATGTTCTCTTAGTACATTGAATAATGTGTCCCTACCAACTTTTAACTGCTGTTTTTCAAAGTCCTGGCTTAAGGATTTCATAAGCTTGCGTACGCCTTCTCGAGGAAGGGATTTGCGTTTTCTTTTCACGATAGCAACTATATGTTGTTCGATCTCTTTTCGCTTATCAGCTCTGCATTTGTACTTATAATAAGCATCGCGTTTTAGTTCAAAACAATCACATATCTTGGATAACGAAGCAAATCCCTTGGCTTTTTCCTTTGCTATGATTAAGGCTTGATATTTAGTTTTTTTTTAAGTTCCAGGACACTTTTGTAGCCTAGCTTTTGGGCAGCTACTTCCAAGTATGCATCATCGACCAGTTGGTCCATATCTTTTTTAAGGAGTAGTTTTTTAAGCTGTTCAATTTCTTTTTGGAGTGCTTTGATCCGTGTTATTTCATCCTTTGTTTCTATCATAACCCTTGTGTTCATTAAGTCTTTACGTTCATACTTTCTAATCCATTCATTAATAGTGGAAGGAGCAATTCCATAGAGTTTTCCTAGTTCATACTTTGTGTATTTCCCAGTACTAAGTTCTGATAAAATTTTTAATTTGAATGGTTCGCTGTACCGTCTGGTGATTCTGTCATTTTTATACATAACTGTTTAGAATTATGTAGCCTTTATTCAGGACGAGTCAGAATCTCGCAAAACGTGCTGAAAGGTATTTATAGATTGTTCTAAAATTTCTTTACGATGAGCTACAAATAAAAATTTAGAGCGAGGATTCTCTTTTCTGAACCTTTTAAAATCGAAAGCTGAAATAACGGTTTTTCCAGTTCCTGTTGCAGCTACCAATAAATTTTTGTTTCGGTTGTGAATTACTCGCTCCGATTCGAGTTTGGACAAAATCTCTTCTTGATAAGGATAAGGACGAAGTTCAAAAAAAGCAGTTAATTGGCTTGATCCAAATGAACTTTGTCTTTTCAAGGCGGTTTTTAATTTTTCCCAATCTTCTCCCCTGTGGTAAAGTTCAAATTCCGTATCTTCCCAATAAGTCTCGAATGTTTTTTGAAACTTATCTATGATATGGCCAATTTCCTGAGTGGTAACCTTTAAATTCCATTCTAACCCATTTGTTAAAGCAGAACGTGAGATATTTGACGAGCCAATATAACCGGTATTAAAACCTGAATTCCGCAAAAATAAATAAGCTTTTGCATGTAATCTTTCATGTTCTGAATTATAGGAAACTTTTATTTCTGTATTAGGTAAGGACGCTAGATATTCTATAGCTCTAGGTTCAGTTGCTCCCATATAGGAAGTTGTAATGATCCTCAATTTTTTCCCACTCCCAGTAAATTCTTCAAGTTCTTTTTTAAATATTCTTATTCCTGAAAATTTGATGAACGAAACCAACCAACAGATTTCATCTGCGGAAAGAATTTCTTTCCTTAATTCACTTTCTAAGGATATTCCAACGTTGTTTCCAGTAAATAATTCACTTTGGCTTAGGCGAGTGTAAGGGGTAATTTCCTTTATACGCTCTTCTAAATTAGAAAATTGAAAGTTCTGCTTATTAAAAATACCCTGAAGAATTTTACCTTCAGTTTCTATTAAATTTTCAGTGAAATCAGTATTTTTTAATTCGTTGGCAAGTAGATGAATAATTTTATTTGAAATTTCTATTTGCTGTAGAGGTCTGTTTTTTTCCTTGATTTCATTTAGGGCAAACTTAATAGTCCGGGATAAATAAATACTTAGATATTGAGAGGCTTCCTCTTTATCTAAAATAGTTTCGCTGATATAAAATTTATGGAGATCTACATCTTCAAGTTTGTTTGAAATCAATTTGGTTATAAGCTGTTCGTAAAGGCCCGTTTCAAAACTCATTTAAAATTTTTAATATAATGTTTTACAATTGGTATGTCTGCCTCTGCCCAATCTAAATATTTCAGTTTTTCGATTGGTAGCCATTCGATGGTTGAATGTTCTAAAAGATCTATTTCAAAACTTTGTAAGGAGCAGCGAAAAGGGATTAATTCTATCTCTATACTCGAATATATATGAAAATTTGATGGTAGCCGCTCTAAAATTTTGATTTCTACACCTAGTTCTTCTTTTATTTCACGCTTAAGACATATTATTGCACTTTCCTCTTCCTCGATTTTCCCGCCTGGAAACTCCCATTTTAGCGAATGCTTCATCTTTTCGCCGCGTTGTGCGCAGAGAATTTTTCCATCTTGTTCTATAATGGCACAGGTAACTGAAATTCTATTCAAGAGGACAGTTTATTAAAATAAAAATACAAATATTTCATCAATTTATCTGTATTTCCATCTGCAGCCGCTTTTCTTTTTTAAAACCTTTTTAAAAAATGTTTGGTAAATTTTTTGAACCGAAAGGTTTTAAGGCTATAGTACAAAGAGGAGGCTGTGGTTTCAGAAAAAAATATAGGGAATGTCTAAAATGATTAAAAGTTGCCACTAAATCTGTAACTCTTTGGGGAATTATTTGTTGATTTATGTACCAGTTTAGGAATCGTCTCTTTTCAAATTTACTGCTATATATATTGATAAGAATTCCTGTTAGGTCTTTCTGTTCCTATCTGTATTTCTGTCAAATCATATAATTACTTGAATCAAAAGTTCAAACCTCTCTATCCCTCTCCTCCTCCCCCGGTTATTTAACACCCTAATTGCCACATTTTACCAAGCCTGTAATTAATTATAAATTGTTACTTTAGAAAAGAAAACCAACAAACACCCATGGCAGTTTGAAAACTAATCTAATTTTAGCGATTGTTTTATCATTCTCAGGTATTAAAATTTAACCTCTCTCATTTCCCATGCTCAAACTAAAAACCCTTTCCGTTTTATTGCTGTTATTTATAAGCATCTCCGGAGTTGAAAAAACAAAGCAATCAAAAAAGATCAACTTAGAAGAGCTGACAATAGCTAAAATTCGCCAGGCATATAAAGACGGGACATGTAACAGCCAGGAGTTGGTTGCCGCCTATATTGAAGCGATAAAAGAGAAAAACAAGGCCATCAACGCCATTAGCATTATTAATCCTGGGGCTTTATCTCTGCCAAAGCCCAGGACGAAGATTATCAGAAAACCAAAAAATTACGACCGCTGCAGGGAATTCCCATTGTTATAAAAGATAATATTAACGCTAAAGGCCTTCCAACAACGGCGGGCTCGCTGGCTCTTCAGGTTTTTATTCCGAAGGAGAATGCTTTTGTCATCAATAAACTGGTTGCAGCCGGAGCGATCATTATTGCAAAAACCAATATGGCCGAATGGGCATTTTCTGCCATGCATACCGAGAGTTCCACGGCAGGAACTACTCATAATCCTTATAATCTGGAATATGTTCCGGCAGGATCCAGTGGCGGCACAGCAGCTGCGGTGGCTTCCAATCTCGCCCTGGGAGGTTTGGGTACCGATACCGGGAATTCTATTCGGGGGCCTTCTTCGCATTGCGATTTAGTAGGCTTTCGAACTACCATGGGATTGATTAGCCGGGAAGGGATCGTGCCTTTATACTTGAGGAACGATGTTGTGGGACCTATGTGCCGAACGGT